>JAYSYY010000071.1:0-85576 GCA_043727215.1 Chitinophagaceae bacterium
TTCTACGATCACTTTGTCTGCAATAATTATATCCGCCCTAAATCCCGCGTCCAATTTTATCTCTTCGTGGACTAATGGGATGGCGTGCTGCCTTTTAAAACTAATGCCTGTTTTTGCCCACTCATAACAAAATATTTCCTCATAGACTGATTCAAATAAACCAGGTCCATATTTAAAATGTAAGTGGTAGCAGATATCAACCACCATTCTTGCAATGTCATTTTCACTCGGCATACAGTTACTTTTATAGGGTACTCACTACGAATAAACTCTTTGCTTCTTCTCCTACTTTGCGTCTTTGCGTGAAAAATATTCTAAAATGGCAGAAGCCCCATCCTTCCCTGCCTGCACAGCATCCACTACTTCCCTGCCGCCATTTACACAATCACCGCCTGCAAAAACGCCAGGTAGATTTGTAGCACTATGTTGAATGTTAACTTTTCCGTTGTTATTCATCAGCCCATTTTCCATTATCAATTGTTCAAATGGCATCTGGCCTGCAGCTTTTATCACCATATCTACATCCAAAGAAAATGTTTCACCGGTGTCTACAGGTGAACGTCGGCCGCTGGCATCCGGCTCACCTAATTTCATTTTACTGCAAACAATCGTTTTCACTTTTCCGCCCTCACCGACTATTTCCTTTGGCGCTGCCAGCCATATAATTTCGCAACCATCCAACATCGCAATATCCAGCTCATGTTGGGTACATGGCATCTCCTCCTGCGTTCTCCTGTAAAGCATCGTAACCTCCTTCGCACCTAATCGTTTTGCCTGCGTAGCCGCGTCAATGGCCGTCATACCCATCCCGATAACAGCCACTCTATCTCCCACGGGTACCGCAGCATATCCATTGTTTCGCAGGTTGTAAATAAACCTGATAGCATCTTCTACTCCTTCCAAATCTTCCCCGGGAATTTCCAACTGCCGCGCCAGGCCCACGCCAATACCCAGGTACACCGTATCATAATTTTCCTGTAGCTCAGCCAGTGAAATGTCTTTGCCCAATTCCTGGTTGTATTTGATCCAGATACCACCAATGCCAGTGATGTAATCCACTTCTTCCTCGCAGAACTTAGGCGTGACTTTATAGGCTGCAATACCGTAGGTCATCAGACCACCACCCTTACTTTCCTTTTCATAAATAGTAACATCCACTCCCTCGCGGCTAAGCATATGCGCGCAGCTAAGCCCCGCGGGCCCAGCACCCACAATGGCTACTTTTTTCCCTGTACTTTCTTTTCGTTTAAATAATTGCCAGCTATTAGCCATAGCTTTTTCTGTACTGTAACGTTGAAGCCTGGCGATATGGATAGGTTCTTCGTGCATGAGGTTAAAAACACAACTGCCCTCGCATAGCTTCTCCACCGGGCAAACCTTGCTGCACCCCGCGCCCATAATATTGCTCAGGAAAATAGTGTGCGCGCTCCCCTTAATATTATCCGTGGTAATCTGCTTAATAAACTTAGGCACATTTATACTCGTGGGGCAGGCTTTTATACAAGGTGCATCATAACAAAACAAACAACGGTTGGCCTCCACCAATGCCGCATCTTCCGTTTCAAACGGCGGATGAATGTCGCTGAAATTTTGCTCGTACTGCTCCTTTGTTAACCTGTGATTTTGAATGGACATCCTGTTATTTTAAATTTTAAATGTTGAATGTTGAATGAAGGGCATTTAAAATTTATCATTCAACATTCAAAATAGCATTTAGAGTTCGGTGATTTTACCATAAGTCTCCGGCCGGCGATCCCTGAAAAACTGCCATTTACTT
This sequence comes from Chitinophagaceae bacterium, assembly GCA_043727215.1. Taxonomy (GTDB): domain Bacteria; phylum Bacteroidota; class Bacteroidia; order Chitinophagales; family Chitinophagaceae; genus Ferruginibacter. Next base: position 1,778 of record JAYSYY010000071.1, read on the forward strand.
CTCACTTCATCAATCATATCCAAATCGAATTCGGCGATTAATAATTCATCTTTATCTTCTGATGCTGTGGCAAATATTTGTCCGCGTGGATCTACAAAATAACTCGTACCATAAAATTTGCCAAGGTTCCAGGGAGCTTCTGTTCCTACACGATTGATGCATCCCATAAAATACCCGTTGGCCACTGCATGGGCCGGTTGCTCCAGCTTCCATAAATATTGTGACTGCCCCGCTGTTGTTGCGGAAGGATTGTACACGATCTCCGCACCATTTAGTCCTAAGCACCTGGCGCCATCAGGGAAGTGGCGGTCGTAACAAATATACACGCCTACTTTTGCATACTTTGTTTGAAAAACGGGATAACCAAGGTTGCCCGGCTTAAAGAAAAACTTTTCCCAAAAGCCACCGGTATGCGGGATATGATTTTTTCTATACTTACCGAGGTAAGTGCCATCTGCATCTATTACTGCAGCCGTATTGTACAACACACCGGATTGTTCTTTCTCATATACCGGGACGATCATCACCATGTTGTATTTTTTGGCATACACCGCCATCCGTTCTGTTGTAGGGCCAGGGACGGTTTCCGCAGATGCATACCATTTAGCATCCTGGCCGGGGCAGAAGTATGGTGTATTAAATATTTCCTGGAAACAAAGTATCTGCACGCCTTTTTCTCCTGCTTCTTCAATCAAGGGAATGTGTTTCTGTTCCATCGCTTCCATGATCTCTGCAATGGTGCCCTCTCCCTCGGTTTTTGGAAGACTCATTTGAATAAGTCCAGACTTTATGATCCTTGGCATAATTAATTATGTTGAATTTTAAATGATGAATGTTGAATGAATAAAGACATTTAAAATTTAGCATTCAACATTTAAAATAATCTATATTACCTGTGATACTTTACTGCGTTTTATAAACCGTCCATACCCTTTTTCCAGCAAACACTTATTATCATCAATAGCCACCTGCCCCCTGAGTAAAACCGTTTTTACTTTCCCCGTCAGCTCCCAACCCTCGTAACCGCTGTAGTCTACATTCATATGATGGGTTTTTGCAGAGAGCGTATGTTTTTCATTGGGATCGAATATTAAGATATCCGCATCACTGCCCACGGCGATGGTTCCCTTACGCGGAAACATACCAAATATCCTGGCGGGATTGGTACAGGCTACTTCCACATATTTATTTAACGTGATCCTTCCTTTATTTACGCCTTCGCTAAAAAGGAGTTCCATCCGGTTCTCGATAGCAGGATGACCATTCGGTATCTTTGAAAAATCATCTTTGCCCATCAGCTTCTGTTCCCACATAAAAGGACAGTGGTCTGTTGCCACCACCTGCACCAGCCCCTGGTTAATACCGGCCCACAACGTTTCCTGGTCTTTCTTTTCCCGCAGCGGCGGGCTCATTACCCATTTTGCTCCTTCAAAATCATTTTCATATAACGAAGCGTCCAGTATTAAATATTGAATACAGGTTTCTACAAACGTTTTTTGATTTCTGCGGGTGGCACTACGTACTGCATTCAGCGCACCCTCGCAGGTAAGGTGAACGATATAACCCGGGCAACCGGTATAATTACTCATATCTACGAAACGCTCTGCAGCTTCTGCTTCTGTAACTTCCGGCTGGGATAGATAATGATAAAGTGGAGACAGCTTTCCTTCGCCCCGGTGCTTCTGGGTGAGGTAATCGATCATATCCCCGTTAGTGGCATGTACATTGATCAATCCTCCATGTTTTTTTACTTCCTCCATGAGGCCGATCATCTGGCGGTCATCGATCATCAATGCGCCCTTATAGGCCATGAAGGTTTTAAAAGAAGTGATGCCTTCCACTTCGATAAAATCTTTTATTTCTGTTTTTGTGCTTTCATTAAAATCAGTAACAGCCATATGAAAACTGTAGTCTCCTACACAATTATTATCGCTGCGACCCTTCCACTCCTTCAGCGCATCGTGCAAACTGTTCCCCTGCTTTTGTAAAATAAAATCAATGACCATGGTAGTGCCACCGTACAAAGCTGCACGGGTGCCTGTCTCATAATTATCACTGCTGTAGGTACCCATGAAAGGCATGTCCAGGTGTACATGAGGATCTATTCCGCCAGGCATAACTAGTTTACCTGAAGCATCAATAACCTGATCAGCTTCTACATCGAGGCCTTTCCCAATTATCCTGATGGTTTCCCCTTCAATAAAAATATCGGCCACGCTATCTGAATCCGCGGTGATAATTCGCCCGTTTTTAATTAATATGCTCATCTGGATTTAAGTTTTATGCAGATACACTTTGTACGACTTTTGTTTTCGGCAGTGCCTGGTAATTTTTCATTAATATTAAATATACAATGCCGCTTACGACAAAACCCACAAACCATGCATAGTGATACAGATCGGAAATCCATGCGGGAAATGCTGCAGACGAAATTAATTTTACCTGCAATAAAAAGCCGGGCACATTCGGCAGAATCCCCAGCAGCAAGGCAAAGATTGCTGTTGAATTAAACCCCTTGTTATATTGATAGATACCCGTGTGGCTATACAGGTCATCAACGATCAATTCCTGTTTTCTCACAAAAAAATAATCAACGATCAATATCCCTCCCACGGGGCCCAGTAAACTGGAGTATGCAATTAACCAGGTAAAAATATAACCATTTGGATCGGCTATCAGTTTCCAGGGGAAGATCAATATCCCGATCACACCGGTGATAAACCCACCTGTTCTGAAATTGATTTTTTTCGGTGCAAGATGCGCGAAGTCATTGGCAGGGCTTACAATGTTAGCTGCTATATTTGTGGCCAGGGTAGAGATGGCAACGGCTATCATGGCAAGGCTTACCAGTATCTTATTCTCAAATTTTCCCGCCAGCACCACAGGGTCCCAGATGCTTTCTCCATAAATAATAACTGTTGCTGATGTAACTACAACACCTATGAAAGCAAATACAGTCATGGAAGGTGGAAGGCCGATTATTTGTCCATTGATCTGGGCCTTCTGGCTTTTTGCATACCGGGTAAAATCCGGGATGTTTAAAGACAGCGTTGCCCAAAAACCCACCATACCGGTGAGCGCAGGAAAAAAGAACTTAAAAAATTCCCCGCTGTTGGCAAACTTGGATGGTTGCGAAAGAATGGGCCCCAGACCATTGCCTGCGCTGATGGCCCAGAATAACAAAGCCAGTGCAGCGAAGGGTAAAAAAAATGCTTTGAAAACCAGCAGTTTTTTTATGCTGTCTACACCAAGGTAGACCACATACATGTTCAATAACCAAAAAAGGAAAAAACAAATGGCGGGGCCGGTTTGCAAACTGAAAGAAAGGGGGAAAACCTGAGGCAATGTTTCCAATGCAGGAAACCAGAGACGAAACATCTGGTACAAGGCAAACCCGCCGATCCATGTCTGGATGCCAAACCATCCACAGGCTACAATCGCTCTTAACATAGCAGGTATGTTAGCACCCGTGACGCCAAAACTTGCCCTGGCAAACACCGGAAAGGGGATACCATATTTAGCACCGGCGTGGCCATTTAAAATCATTGGTATCAACACCACCGTATTACCGAGAAAGATAGTGAGAATCGACTGCCACCAGTTCATGCCACCCTGGATCAGGGAACTTGCAAGCATATAGGTTGGGATACATAAACTCATGCTTATCCATAATGCTGCGTAATTCCAGGTTCCCCAGCTTCGTTTGGAAACGGGCACAGGGGCGAGGTCTTCGTTGATCAGGGGTGAGTCATCTAAGTTGTGGTGATCCGTCATGTACTTATTTTAAATGATAAATGTTGAATTTTAAATGAAAGCGCGCATTCAACATTTAAAATTCAACATTCAAAATAATCAAGCTGTATATCCTTCGGCATCGGCAATAGTGATCGCTGCAGAAATTATTGCGAGGCCTTCATCAATCTGTTCTTTTGTTACGCATAGCGGCGGCGCAATAAAAATAAAATTCCAGCGAACAAATGTGTACATACCCAACTCTTTTATCTTAGCAGCTACCTTATTCATGACGACCATTTCATCCGGCTTTGCATTAAAAGGTGCCATTGGTTCTTTCGTGTTCCGGTTTTTTACTAACTCCACGCAACCCAAGAGCCCTGTATTTCTCCAATCCCCGATGGAAGGATGTTTTTGTTTCAATAGCTCCACCTGCCCATTCAGGTATTTCTCCATGGCAAGTGTATTTTCAATTAAGCCCTCGTCTTCGTAGATCTTCAAAGTTTCTAAAGCAGCGGCACAGCTTACGGGGTGAGCTGAATAAGTAAGGCCCAACGGCAAGACGGCATCATCATACTTAGCCGCTATTTTGTCGCTGATCTGCAAACACCCAAAAGGCAGGTAACCGCAGGTGAGCCCTTTAGCCATGGCGATCATATCGGGAATGATCCCATGATTTTCGAACCCAAACCATCTACCGGTGCGACCCAGGCCGCTCATCACTTCATCCATGATCATCAATATGCCATGCTTGTTGGTAATCTCTCTCACAGCTTTCAGGTATCCTTTTGGATATTGCAAACAGCCGGAAGTGCCTGATTCTCCCTCAAGTAAAATGGCAGCAATAGTTCCTGCACCTTCATAAGCGATCACGCGTTCCAGTTGGGCTATTGATTCCTTCAATAAATTTTCTTCCCCGTATTCCCAGCGGTAGAGATAAGGAAGATCGAAATGCACAAAATTCGGCGATTGCTGCGCATCCACGGGGATCTTGCGGGGATCGCCACCGGCTGAGATGGCACCCATTGTAGCTCCGTGATAGGACTGATAACGTGTGAGTATTTTATGCCTTCCGGTATATAATCTTGCCAGCTTGATGCCGTTCTCTATCGATGTGGCACCACATAAAGTAAAAAAGGATTTATTCAAATCCCCCGGGCAGATCTCAGACAATCTTTTCCCAAGATCGGCCCGAACCTTGGTAACACAACTGGGCGTCACATATGCTACTTCCTGCATTTGTTTTACGACCGCTTCGGTTACCCGCTGGTTGCCATGTCCAATATTTACATTCATCAGGCCCGATGAAAAATCAATGTATTTTTTACCGTCATAGTCATACAGGTAAACACCTTCGGCATATTTAACAGCGATGGGGTTCGTGCCTTTTTGTTTGCTCCAGGAGAAGAGGGTGTAGTCCTGGCTATCCTGGATAATAGACGCCCCCTGACCCCCTGAAGGGGGAACTTCGGTGGAAAGTGTATTTTTATTTTCTTCCTTTTCTAACGTTGATGTTTTCATTGTATACTATTTGTACTTATAATTTATGAAGATTCCTTTTGCGGCCTGGCAATAAGTAACACGGTTCATTAGGGAAAAAGAGTATCCGTCCAGGTTCCCCCTTTAGGGGGTCAGGGGGCTTTTTTAACTCATCCAATTAACCCCCGCCTCCGCATTCCACTTCGTCGTACTTTTCTTCAGCTTGGTCCAGAATTCTATTGAACTTTTCCCGGTAATATCACCGACTCCGAATTTACTTTCGTTCCAGCCGCCAAAACTAAAGGGCTCACGGGGAACAGGTACTCCAACGTTTACACCGATCATGCCTGCACTTGCCCTGTCAATAATGTAGCGTGCCATCCCGCCGTTCTGCGTGAATACACTTGCAGCATTTCCGTAAGGGTTGGCATTCTCAATGGCGAGTGCTTCATCTACTGTGTTGGTGCGCATAATAGAGATCACTGGTCCAAATATTTCTTCAGTTGCCACGCTCATTTGTGGTGTTACATAATCTATCACAGTGGGGCCGACGTATGTCCCGTTTTCTTTTCCATCTACTTTTGCATTGCGGCCATCTAATAAAATTTTCGCTCCGTCTCTTTCTGCTTCACCAATGTATCTTTCGATACGCTCCTTGGATTCTTTATTAATTACTGCACCCAGGTTCTCGCCCGGAATTATTTTTTTAGCTTCTTCGCAGATCTTGTCGATGATCGCATCTACATTACCTACGCCAATCATAGCGCTTGCAGCCATGCATCGCTGGCCCGCGCAACCACTCATGCTTGCCGCTACATTCTGGGCTGTCATCCCGGGAATAGCATCCGGTAACACCATCAAATGATTTTTTGCCCCCCCCAGTGCCAGGCAGCGTTTATAGTTACCCGTTGCCCGCTGGTAAACTATTTTAGCAACCTTGGTAGAACCAACAAACGACACGGCCTGGATATCCGGGTGATCACAAATAGCATTCACTATTTCCACATCGCCGTGCACCACGTTAAATACACCATCAGGCAGGCCGGCTTCTTTCAGGAGTAGAGCCAGGCGGCCACAACTCAAAGGAACTTTCTCAGAGGGTTTCATGATCATACAATTGCCGAGAGCGATAGCATTGGGAAGGGTCCAGTTAGGGACCATGCTCGGGAAATTAAAAGGCACGATAGAGGCCACCACGCCCAGGGGTACATGCTCTGTTCTGCATTCCACACCTTTGCTCACTTCCAGGATCTCCCCGGTCACCAATTGCGGCAGTGAAGTAGCGAACTCCGTCAACTCGATACATTTTTCAATTTCAGCAACGGATTCACCATAGGTTTTACCATTCTCTTCACTGCAGAGTTTCGCCAGTTCGTCCAGGTCTCTCTCCAATAACGCCTTGTACTTAAAAAATACCTGCACCCGCTCTTTGATTGGTGTTTTGCTCCAGGCTAGAAAAGCTTTTTTTGCTGCAACCACAGCCGTATTAAGATCGGTGGAAGATGACAGAGGCACGGTAGATAAAAGATTGCCGTCAATGGGTGATAGCACATCCATTTTCTTATCTGTAGATGGAGCAACAAAATGCCCATTAATATAATTTTGTATAGCGCTGTATTTCATCATTAAATATAAATTTTTTCAGGGTGAAATAAAAAACTGATTTGCGTTCCGGGTTTTGTGAAAAGTTCTATTAACCCGTTTAATTCACTGAAATTTGCAAAAATTTTTAATCTTATGCAGATCGAGATATTAAAATCTAAAGTACACCGGGCGGTGATCACTGAAGCAAACCTGAATTATGTTGGTAGCCTAACCCTGGATGAGGACCTGATGGATGCGGCTAACCTGATTGAAAATGAGAAGATCCAGGTTGTAAATGTAAACAACGGGGAACGTATTGAAACATATATTATTAAAGGCAAACGCGGCAGTGGTGTAGTGTGCCTGAATGGTCCTGCTGCCCGCAGGGGTGCAGAAGGAGACATCGTGATCATCATTTCATACGGCAGTATGGATTTTGAAGCAGCCAAACGCTTTAAGCCAACGATCGTTTTTCCAAAAGAAGGAAATAAATTATAGCATAGGTGTTTTTCACATCAAAAAGCCGGGAAGAATCCCGGCCCTTTGTATTAGTGATTGCTATGAGACATGTTAGATCATTTCAGCAGCTCAAAACTTTCTCTTGCCCTGATATCCCGGGATGAGGCACCGATCATCAGGTCAAATTTTCCCGGCTCTGCTCTCCAGTCCAGTTGCTGGTTGTAAAAAGACAGTTTGTTTTTATCTATCACAAATTGAATGGTTTTCTTTTCGCCTGCTTTCAGCTTTATTTTTTTGAAATCCTTTAATTCCATTACGGGCCTGAACACGGACGCAACGAGATCCCTGAGGTATAGCTGTACAACCTCCTCCCCATCTGCAGTACCGGTATTAGAAACGGTAATTTCCACCCGGATATTGCCCCCGGGCTTCATCAATTTTGCGCTAAGCCTCAAATTGCTGTAAGCAAAAGTTGTATAGCTTAACCCGTAGCCAAATTCGTACTTCGGATAAATGGAAAGGTCGATATAGGCGGAGCGGTAATTCGCGCTGCTGTCATTTTTGGCTGGCCGGCCTGTATTCAAATGATTATAATAGATCGGCACCTGCCCTACTTCCAGCGGAAAGCTCATTCGGTAATTTCGCCGAAGGATTATAGTCGCCAAACAATACATCCGCAATGGCATTGCCCGCCTCACTGCCAAGCCGCCAGGTATACAAAATGGCCGGGGCATTGTCAGCTGTATAATTAAACACCAACGGCCGGCCTGCATTTATTAATACAATTACCTGTTTGCCTGTTGCCAATAGTTCTTTTAATAATTCTTCCTGCACACCGGGAATATTTAGATTGCTCCGGCTTTTGGCTTCACCACTCATGTCTCTCCTTTCTCCTATACTAAGTATAATTATGTCTGCCTGCCTGGCAACCTCTACCGCTTCCGCAAAACCGCTCCTGTCTTCTCCCTCAATTTCACATCCTTTCGCATACAGAAGTCTGGCAGAACTACCCAGTTTGTTTTCTAAACCTTCCCATTGTGTTACGATAAAATTTGAATCCACTCCTGGTACTTCCACATCCCAAAAACCTTTGTTCTGCTTTACGGCTTTTACCAGCGGGTTTTACAACAAAAAATATAACTTAAGATTAGAATAAATGCAGGATTCCCAGCGTTGTGTGGCCATTGGTAGCTGATGAATATATTTAAGCCGCTTCTGTTCATCCTTAAATGTCACCGGTTGATGTCGAACTTCTTTTGCTGCCATTTGATGAAAAAGAAGCCCGCTGCTACCAGCAATAGAAAATAGAGGAGGTATGTCCAGAGGGTGTTGTACCATCACTTCTTTCCACCAGGTGCCAACGCTTATTTGGAACCAGGTAAATTTGTATAAGCTCACGACAACATGTCAATATTATTTTGGGAGAGATAGCGGACTATACCCCGCTTTTTAATTTTGGTTTCCAAAAGAATTGCATCAGATTTGCAGTCGCAAATAATAGTATGCAACAATTTCCACGGTACGCCACTTTTGGTACTTAGGCTCTCTCCGGCATTATGCCTTTTCATCCTGTCTGCTACATTATTTGAAATACCCACATAAAATTTTTTTCGCGTTTCGCTGTACAGGAAGTATACATAACAATGCATGCTGGTCATTTGAAAGGTATAAACACAAAAAAACCCCGCCAAAGGCAGGGTTACTTGAAAAATGTCGGGATGGCAAGATTCGAACTTGCGACCTCCTGGTCCCAAACCAGGCGCGATAACCGGGCTACGCTACATCCCGAACTTAAAAACTTGGGAAAGAACTTTTGCGGAGAGGGTGGGATTCGAACCCACGGTACAGTTTAACCCGTACGACGATTTAGCAAACCGTTCCTTTCGGCCACTCAGGCACCTCTCCTCTTTTAACCTGCCCTGTTTAAGGGGCAGCAAAAATACAATTCAATACCTTACCACCCAAAACTAAATAGGAAAAGATTTAAAAAAATATACCCGGAGGGGCGAAACTCAATCTCTTCCACTGGGTAATGGATCGTTTGCGGGAAATAAAAAATCCAGGAAATCCCGGATTATGCAATTACTTTGAAATGATTCCGATCACATTGCCGCCAACTGAACTTTTTGCTGAAGTTCAAGTACACTTTCTTTAAATAAATTATCGGTATCCATCAGGTCTTTTACAGTCTGGCAACTATGAATAACCGTAGTATGATCCCTTCCACCAAAATGCTCGCCGATTGTTTTAAGTGAATTTTTAGTAAAGGCCTTTGATAAATACATCGTGATCTGCCTTGCCTGTACAATTTCCCGCTTGCGCGTTTTTTGTAATAACTTATCATAAGGGACATCAAAATATTCGCATACCATTTTCTGAATAGCGTCTATTGTGATTTCCTTACTGGATGATTTTACAAAATTCCTTAGTACTTTTTTAGCCAATTCAAGGTCTATTTCCCTCTTATTTAGCGAAGATTGTGCCAACAATGAAATGAGTGCACCCTCCAATTCCCGTACATTGCTATTGATATTGTAAGCAATATATTTCACAACTTCACGGGGCATTTCTAACCCATCTGCCTTCATTTTATTCTCGAGAATCTCTATTTTGGTATCATAATCCGGCACTTGTAAGTCGGCACTTAATCCCCAGCGAAAACGGCTCAGCAATCTTTCCTGTACACCTTCCAGGTCCTTTGGAGATTTATCACTGGTAAGAATAAGTTGCTTACCACTCTGGTGAAGGTGATTGAAAATAGAGAAGAAAGCATCCTGTGATTTTTCAGCCCGGTTGAAAAACTGGATATCATCGATGATCAATACATCAATCAATTGGTAAAAATGAATAAAATCATTGATTGCATTATTGCGACCATGATCAATAAACTGGTTAATGAACTTTTCCGAACTTACATATAATACAACCTTGTTGGGATGAAGCCTCTTGACTTCATTCCCTATGGCCTGGCCAAGATGGGTTTTGCCCAGGCCTACTCCTCCATATAAAACAAGGGGATTAAAAGATGTGGCACCTGGTTTTTCAGCAACCGTCTTTCCTGCACGGCGCGCTACCCTGTTACAGTCTCCTTCAATAAAACTTTCAAAAAGATAAGAATGATTCAACTGCGAATCGATCTGCATCTTTTTTAAACCCGGGATTATGAACGGATTTTTTACAGGATTATTTATTACGAGCGGAAAATCCATTTCATTGTTTGAATATGATTTGTAACCATGCCCCGGTACATCCATAGTTAGTGGTTTGTTTTTGCTATTCCCACTATCTACCATTATTCTATATTCCAACCTTGCTTCTTTTCCTAACTCTCTTTTTAATGTTTTTGCAAGAAGAGAAACGTAGTGCTCTTCAAGATACTCATAAAAAAACTGACTTGGCACCTGGATGGTTAATATTTTTTCTTTAAGGCCAACCGGCTTTATTGGTTCAAACCAGGTTTTGAAGTGTTGCCATTCTACAATGTCTTTGATAATCTCTAAACAGTTAATCCAAACTTTTTCAAAAGTTTTGTCCATCTTAGTTCCTTAAGCAATTATGTATATTGAGTGTAATTATTTTCTCCGGGATTGGCTGACAGATGAAAAATCTTTTCCTCGTGATTTTAAATTTGGCAGGAAGGCGAATATCAAAATAATTTGTTGAAAAAAAAATTTTTTATTCATTTGTTTTTTCCGCATTACCACAGTATTGCATTTAGACAAAAAAATAATTTTCTGGCTACAATTCAAACTGTGTAAGGGTTAACCCTTTAAAGAAGGATATTTCATTATTTATTTAAGCCACCTTTCAGCGCAAATACTTATTAACATGGCATCCTGGCCAAATGACCCTTGTTTGCGAAAGCTACCTGCTTGCTTAACTACGATTAGTTTTTCAAGCCTGGAGAAGAATAAAACTATTTCAAACAAATAAAGTTAATTTTGACACTTAAAACAGCTTTGTATGAGTTATGAACTAACCGGGAAACTGGTCGCAAAATTTGACATCGTTCAGCGTACTGAAACTTTCAAAACCAGGGAATTTGCAGTAGAAAAATCAGACGAGATAAATGGCCGGTCAATCGTAAACTATGTAAAATTTCAATGTGTGCAGGATAAGACTGCAATTGTAGACCGTGTAAATATTGGAGACGAGGTAAAGGTGTATTTTAATATCAAGGGCAGTAAGTGGGAAAAGAATGGTGTTACCAACTATATTACCAACCTGGATGCATGGCGTATCGAACAGATCCTTCAGCCTGGTGCCCAGGGTGCCAGTGCCATTGGCAACGAATACATGGAACCTTTAGACACCTTCTCATCAACTGCACCGGATGCGGTTGATGACCTGCCATTTTAAAAATTGCTTCGTTGGAAAGCCGGTGGTGTCTGCCACCGGCTTTCCTGTGAACCGGAGAAGGCAGGCGAAAAGCAATTTTTTTTTCTTTTATAGAAGCCTTAGGGCCCAAGGTCGGAAATATATGCAGCAAAAAATCTCTTTAAAATTATTGCCATCAGAAGCTGCCGATAATAATATTATAAAAGAGAACATTGCTGCAGCTGCACAGAAGCCCGTTGGCAATATAAGTGGATTTCACCTGCTTAAAAGGTCCATTGACGCCCGCGGAAGGTCTGTTTTTTATAGGCTGGTGTTAAATGCATTCATCAATGAGCCCTTTACCCAACGACCCGCAACGACTTTTTCTTTTAGAGATGTAAGAGGGGCAGCCAGGAAAGTGCTGATCGTGGGAGCAGGACCTGCGGGATTGTTTGCAGCGCTCAAACTCATCGAAGCCGGCATCCGGCCAATTCTGATTGAACGCGGAAAAGATGTAAAATCCCGAAGACGGGACCTTGCTCAGCTGAATAAGGTGGGCAAATTGAATACGGAAAGTAATTATTGTTTCGGGGAAGGCGGTGCCGGCACTTACAGCGATGGTAAATTATATACCAGGAGCAATAAACGCGGGGATATAAACAGGATTCTTCAGCTGTTCGTGCAGTTTGGCGCACCGGAAAATATATTATTCGATGCACACCCTCATATAGGAACGAATAAGTTACCCCAAATCATCACCGCCATGCGGCAACTTATTCTGGATTGTGGTGGCCAGGTGTTGTTTGAAAAAAAACTCACTGGTTTCACAATTGCGCATAATAATATAACAGAGGTTGTAACTGCCGATGGCGAAAAAATCACTGCAGACGCTTATATACTTGCAACGGGACACTCTGCCCGTGATATTTTTCTATTGCTGCAGCAGGAAAAATTACTGGTTGAAGCCAAACCTTTTGCCCTCGGCGTAAGGGTGGAACACCCCCAACAACTAATCGACAGCCTGCAGTACCATTGCCCCACCCGCGGAGAATTTCTGCCCCCGGCGTCCTACAATCTGGTACAACAAGTGCACAACAAGGGCGTATTTTCATTTTGCATGTGCCCAGGTGGTATAATTGCTCCCGCAAGTACAGACAAGGGGGGACTAGTGGTGAATGGATGGAGCCCTTCCAAAAGAAACAATCCTTTTGCAAACAGCGGTCTGGTGGTGCAGGTAGAAAAAACAGATGTCCTTAAAGCAATGAAAACCGAACCCGGCTACCAGCATATCCGGGAAGATGACGCCCTGCTTTTTATGCATTTTCAACGGATGGTAGAAGAAAAAGCTTTCCTTGCCGGCGGGGGCAAATTTGTAGCTCCGGCTCAACGTATGGCAGATTTTGTGTCTGGTAAAGTTTCTTCAACCTTGCCGGACAATTCGTATTTACCCGGCCTTGCTTCAGCAGATCTTAAAAATGTGTTGCCGGGTTTTATTCATGATGCCCTTACGGGTGCATTCAAATCGTTTGGAAAAAAAATGCCCGGCAGAACAGGAAGCGCGGGTTATTTCACAAATGAAGCCACGATCGTTGCAACAGAAAGCCGCACCTCCAGCCCGGTGCGCATCCCAAGAGATGCCGAACTGTTGTGCCATCCACAGGTAAAAAACCTGTATCCATGTGCAGAAGGCGCTGGTTACGCCGGAGGAATTGTGAGCGCAGCAATGGATGGAGAAAGGATTGCGGGGATACTCTCAGAAAAACTGGCGATCCGGTGATCCCGGGTTTCCACTCATAATTAAAATTTCCTGAGATAGTCAAAACGGTTTTATATTTAAAGCCACAAACCAAACCAACATGCATCTACTGGAGTTACAAAACCTCAAAAAATATTTTGATGCCCAGAAAGCGGTCGACGATATAAGCTTTCAAATCTCAAAGGGCAGCATTTTTGGAATGCTTGGACCTAACGGGGCGGGTAAAACCACTTTACTAAGAATGATAACCGGGATATTTTATCCTGACAGTGGTTCCATTAGTTTTAACGGGAAACCATTTGACCCAACGAATGACTTCCGCAACATTGGGTACATGCCGGAAGAACGCGGCCTGTATAAAAAAATGAAGATCGGTGAGCAAGCCGTTTACCTGGCGCGGCTCAAGGGGTTAGGTAAAGCAGAAGCAACCCAAAAGGTAAAAGAATGGTTTGTGAAGTTGGAAATGCAAAGCTGGTGGGGCAAAAAGGTGGAAGACCTGAGTAAGGGGATGAGCCAGAAACTACAGTTCGTGACCACGGTGATGCATGAGCCCAACCTCGTCATCCTGGATGAACCTTTCAGTGGGCTGGATCCCGTGAACGCGAACCTGATAAAAGATGAGATCTTTAAACTGGCGGCTAAAGGCAGCACCATTATTTTCAGCACACACCGTATGGAACAAGTAGAAGAGATCTGTGATCATATCGTCCTGATCAACAAAGGGAAAAAGATCCTGGACGGCACAGTAAAAAATGTAAAACAGGAGTTTAAGGAAAACATCTACCGGGTGGGAGCCCATGTTTTGCCGGAACAGTTGATGACCTATATTTTTGAAGTGGTTAAACACGAACCCGAACAATTGCTGATCAGGTTAAATGAAGCCACCACGCCAAACGATGTCCTTAAATATTTTCTTTCAATGGGGGTAGAGATCCATTCCTTTAACGAGGTACTGCCTTCACTCAATGACATTTTCATCCAACTGGTGGAAGACACCACGACGGCACGGCAATTTCAAAACATTTCATAACTCATCCGATGAATAAGATATTATTAGTTATTTCAAGAGAATACTTTACGCGGGTAAAAAAGAAATCCTTTCTGCTCACCACTATATTGGTTCCACTGGTAATTGTAGGTTTTTATGCAATTATTATTGCCATCTCCATAAAAGGTGGCTCAAAGATAACTTCGGTAGCAGTAATTGATGAAGCTGGCCTTTTCACAGACAGTAGTGCTGCCGGTAACAAACTACTAAAAGTGGATTACATTAAAAATGAAACACCTGCCGTTTTTAAAACCCGGTACAAGGAAAGGGGGTACCAGGCTTTTTTACATGTTCCTCCATTCGAAGTATCGAAAGATCAAAAATTTGTGGTGCACAGCAGTTCATCCCTAAGCTTGAGCAATACCAATGCCCTAGAAAAATTCCTGAATAGTGCCATTGAAAACAAAAGACTGCTTGCACAGGGCATTAACCCGGCCGTCTTCAAAGCCATCAATGCTAACGCTGACATCGAGAACGTGATTGATTCCGGAGATGGCAGTAAAAAGGGAAATGCAGGGGTTGCTTACCTTGTATCAGTTGCCTGTGGTTTCCTTATTTACATGATGATGATCATATATGGCACCCAGGTAATGCGTGGTGTGATGGAAGAAAAGACGAATCGCATAGCGGAAGTGATTGTGAGTTCGGTAAAGCCTTTTCAATTAATGCTTGGGAAGATCCTCGGGATCGGGGCAGTTGGGCTCACCCAATTTGCCATCTGGATAGTTATCATGACTGCTTTACAATCACTTATTCCCGTATTTTTCCCAGAAGTATTACAGGAAGTTTCAGGACCTGCAGCGGAAGGAGCCACTACGGCCAAAATTGCCGGCATTACACAGGCGTTTGCGGCGCTCCCGATTTTAAAGATCGTTTCCCTGTTCCTCTTCTATTTCCTGGGTGGCTATCTTACTTATGCTTCTTTGTTTGCGGCGATAGGCAGCGTGGTAAGTGAAGACCAGCAGGAGGCGCAGCAGTTGGTGTTTCCTATCCTGATGCCCGTGATCCTCGGTTTTGTAATTATGATGAATACGATCAATGATCCACATAGTAACCTTGCCGTGTTTGGCAGCCTTTTTCCACTTACCTCTCCCATCGTAATGATGGGCAGGATCACCTATGACATCCCTGCCTGGCAATTGATAGTTTCCATGTTATTGCTGGTGGGCACGTTTTTCTTCTTTACCTGGGTAACCGGCAAAATTTACCGCACAGGTATTTTAATGTACGGCAAAAAACCAAGCTGGAAAGAAATGATAAAGTGGGGTTTTAAAAGATCCAGATAATAGGAATATGCCAAAAAATTAAGGGACCGCTAAAAGGCCCCTTAATTTTTTAGGATTTATTTTCTTCCGCATATTTGTAATCAGCAGGTTTAATTTCTCCCTCTTCATTGCCAAAGATGGCTTTGTTGGTTTCTGTTTCCACATACCTGGATAGTATCGGGGCCACGAGGAATGCTACCGCAAGAAAATAGCCGAGCAAGAAGCCTAAAAAACCATACAGAATGGAAGATGGTTTTTGTACTGAATAGGGAGGTAGCGGTTTATCCAGGATATCAATGATCGGTGTTGCTTTTTGCAGGCGCCACAATGCTTCCTCCCTGTTATTGGCATAACCGTCTCTTTGCCTCATCCCTCTTTCTTTCGAATTAATGAGGTTTTCTTTTGGAATGCTGTACTCAATTTTACCCTTCGGAACAAACAGTGTTGTATTGGCAAGTACGACCGCTCTCCTGTCGTAGATATTCAACACCTGCTGCAGCGAATCGATCTTTTTCAAGGTAAAATCATAGTCCTTTTTTGCTTTCCTGGTTTTAAGGTCGATGTAAAACTGGGAAATTTTCTCGATCATGGCATAAGTAATGGGAGATATAAGTGCCGGATCCGTGCTGCTATAATATAATTCAAGGATCCCGCTCTTAGCGGTTTTTGCGACAAAGTTCTGGTTAAGCAGATTACCTCCTACCGCGGCCAGGGTGGGTGAATCGGTGGGAGTCTTTAATTCGGGTGTATAGAAAAATTTTGATTTATTATAATTATCGATTAGTAATTCAGCCACAGTTTTGCCTCCGAACCCGGGCAGCTTTTTCAACGCAACTGCTTCTCTCGTATTGCGACTCTGGGCAAGTTCCACGATGTTGATGGAAGCCTCTGAACTGAAACTTTTGGGGGCATCCGAACCGCCCAGTAAAGTTGTAAGTGCATTGGAAGCAGCAGAAGTTTCGTTGGAAGCTGTAAGAGGAAACACGGTTGCTTTTGTAGTATACACAGGCGGTATCATCTTTGCATAAAAGAACAATACAGCTGCCATCAGCAAACCAGCCAATAACATCAGCAGCTTAAATTTTCCTATCCTCAGGTATATTCTTTGTATAAGCTCTTTTGAAGTCACTTTTAAGAATTTTAATTTACATACTTAAAGATGATACCCGTTAGTATAACAGGTATGGATGCCACCAATACAGATTTCACGAGGTCGCCCATGTCCTGTCCCTTCGGTTTAGGCGGCACATTTACGGTAGAACCTTCTTCTACCCTCGGGTAAACATTGAAAAAGCCAAAATTCCTTGTCCTCCTGCTCTTGCCATTTGCATAGGTCACAAATACCCTCCTCTTCCAGGGTTTTATCCCGAATCCGCCGGCTTTATCAACATAATACATCAGGTTATTGTGTTCCCTGTCAAAAGCAATTTTAAGAGGAGACTGCACACTACCCTGCACAGTAACAAAAGGGTTTATTTCCGGCACAAAAACCACATCGCTTTCCTGCAGAATGATATCGTGTTTGCTATTCCTATTATTCATAGCCTTAAAAAGATCGATGCTGACGGGCTCATCTACTGCCTGGAGCAGGATGGTTGAGCTATCCATGATGGGCTTACCCAGGGAATCCAGCTTTGGTTTCACAACCACTTTTTCCCTGAAAAACTCAGTCTTATTCCTGAATAACACCGCACCTCCAAGATTGGCGTTATCCTTAAATCCCCCTGCGCGCGTTACAAAAGAGGATAACCGCTCGTATTTTGATAAACGCGGGTACAGGCCGGGATATTTTACGAGGCCTTTCATTTCAATATTTTGCTGAAGTTCGAATGACGGGTTTTTTCTTACAAACACCTGGTCGAAAGGCCGTAGCATCACATTCGCAGCTGCACTGTCCAGCAAAAGATTTGGCTGGATTGCATAAGAACGCACAACTGTCCTGGTCGGTTTCAGGCCTTGTCGGGCTGAGTCGACATCAACGATACTGGAAATTTCCAATCGGCCAAACTCAGCGGATTGTTTAATACCGCCTGAGAGGTACAAAAGGTCCTGCAGGGTCATACCCCCATATTTTGTAATCTTGCCTTCTTTCCGCACTTCCCCGTATATTTCAACATATTGCTGTTCGCCAAATTCGCTTTGGGCAAAAAGCTGCACTACATCGTTTGCCTGTAACTCTACATTGCTGAGGCTGCCGATCTCGTTATTATTGACACCGGTAAGATCAATCTCCAGCCTGTCTGATTGCAGGTTGGTGGAGTCTCCCGCACCCCGGAAAATATAAGCCCTGGGTAAGAATGTATTTTTCGTAACACCGCCAGCCCTGTTGATAAGATCAAATAGCCTGTCTCCTTGCCTCAATTCATAAAAATCAGGGTAAGTGATTTCACCCCTTATCTCCACTTTGTTCATGATACCCTGTTTTATCAGGTCCACCTTAACCACATCTCCGTCCATGAGCAGAAAATCCTGGCCATTGAGCTGCATGATGGCATTGGCATTCACATCCCGCTGCCGTTGCTGTTCATCCTCGGACCTTATCACTTTTAATGCAGATGCAAGGGCATCTGCATTAAGCCCGCCTGAATATTTCAACAATGCTTTCACGCCTTCTTCTTTCTTTAACTGGTAAAACATCGGGCGTTTAAATTGCCCTGTCGCTAACACCTTTTTTTCAACAAAACTGACGATCACAAAATCATTGTTCTGCAGGTACATATGTTTGCCAAAATCGCCCGTGTTAAGGTATTCATACACATCGATCGCATCTATCTGGCGGCCGTTTCTTTTAATGACAATATTTCTCAGGTTCCCAAAATCAGTAATGCCACCAGCCCGTGCAATTACATTAAATGCATTACTGAAGGCAGAAACTGTTTGGGGGCCTGGTTTTCTCACCTCGCCCACAACGTTTACATTGATAGACCTTGGTTGGCCAAGTGAGATGGCTATGTTGGTTCCACCCGGCACTACCGATTTGAACCTCGAGTATACGATGGAACGCATATTGTCAAATGTAAGTCCCTGTACGCTTATCTTACCCAGGCTCGTGGGAAAGATCGCCCCGTCCCTGGCTACAACGTAATCTTCCTGGAATTCGGCAGCCCCCCACATGGACACTATTATATGATCGCCTACCCCAATTGGGTAATCCAGGGGAGGAGTAGAAAGTTCAGATAGGTTAGTCACCGAAGCTGCGGCAAAAATATTGGCACCATAAGTCCTTTTTGGGCTATATGCACTACTCCTGATGTCATCCAATACCACGCTGTCCTTTTCTATCTTATCATTTTTGAATAAATTAGCATTTTTATCTTTCCCGGTTTCCTGGTTTTTATCCTCCAGTAAAGCCCGTAGCTGGGGTTGAGATAAATTTTTTGGATCTATCTGGTTTGGGATAACCGAAGGATCCGGCAGTTCAACCGGGGGCTGGGAAAATGCAGAAAGACCATTAAAGAAAAGCAGGGTGGATATCAACAGTTTCAAGAAAGTACTCCTTATGGCACTAAACATCTTTACGAGGGGTTGAGTTAATTATTTTAAATTGGCGCAAATATAATAGTTTTATTGGTGGCACGCGGCGCGCAGCTGGTTATACTCGTCCCAAATATCAGCTACAATTGCCGCAGCCGGACGCAGGTTTTTAATGAGTGCACACACCTGGCCTATCTCCAGTTCTCCTCCTTCCATATCCCCTTCAAACATTCCTTTTTTTGACCGCCCCTTACCCAATAGTGCAGAAAGTTCCGCCAGGCTTTTCCCGGTTTTCTCCGCTTCTTCCACTTCCTTGTAAAAACGGTTTTTTAACAACCGGACCGGTGTGAGCTGCTTCAGGGAAAGCGCTGTATCTCCCTCCCCCGCATCTATCACCGCATTTTTAAAATTAATATGGCTGGAGGCTTCATGGCTGGCAACGAACCTGCTGCCAACCTGTACGCCCGAAGCACCGAGTACAATGGCTGCCAGCATCTGCCTGCCCGTGGCAATTCCGCCGGCAGCGATCACCGGAATGGATACCGCCTGGCATACTGCCGGGATAAGTACAAAACTGGTGGTTTCTTCCCGGCCATTGTGCCCACCTGCTTCAAATCCCTCTGCCACCACGGCGTCACATCCTGCTTCCTGTGCTTTCAGGGCAAACCTGCTGCTGCTTACCACATGTACAACCTTGATCCCCGCCTCTTTTAGCATCGGGGTGTAGGTCCTGGGATTACCCGCGCTGGTGAAAACGATCGGCACTTTTTCGGACAGAATAATTTTGAAATGCTCCGCAATATCCGGGTAAAGTAAAGGAACATTTACAGCAAAAGGCTTCTTGCCCGATTCTTTATATCTAGTAATGTGATGTTTCAGCACATCCGGGTACATACTTCCGCTGCCAATAATACCGAGGCCACCTGCATTACTTACCGCACTGGCCAGTTTCCAACCGCTTGCCCAGATCATCCCAGCCTGGATGATCGGCTTTTCTATTTCAAACAGACTGGTAATGCGGCTGGTAGTAATAAGCATATAACACTACAAATTAGTTCAACTGCTGCGCATGCAGGGATCGAACTTATTCACATATTAACGTTGGATTTACCTAATGCCTCCACCCAGGTCAATGGCCGTGTTATCGCCAATATTCAGGTTCCTGCTCACTCCCTTTACTTCCGCATCACTGCCGATAAGGGAATTATTGAGCACGATTTCAAATAAATTGGAATAGGCGCCAATAATGGAGTCTTTAATGATAGAATGGTTGATAGAAGAATTTTCGCCGATAGCCACATTGGGACCGATCACGGAGTTCTGGATCATGCAGCCGTCCCCAATACTTACCGGCGGTATGATGATACTATTGTGGAAGGAATGGGTTTCGTTTACGTTGCCACCGAATTTTTTAAGCAGGATGGCATTGGACTCCAGCAGGGTTTCCTTTTTCCCGCAATCAAACCAGTTCGGCACCTTATAGGCTTTGAACTTAGTTCCCATCTGGATCATACACTGTAACGCGTCTGTTATGCTGAACTCATCGTAGGTATTCAGTTTTTTTTCTGTAAGGGTCTCGATGCAATCGAACAGCCATTCTGTTTCTTTGATTTTGTAAACGCCCACAAGGGCCATATTACTTTTCGGGATAGATGGTTTTTCCACGACCCTGGATACGAAACCGTCCTCTTCAATTTCAGCCACGCCAAAATTCCGCGGGTCATCCACTTTTTTTACCCCGAGCACCGAAAATTCATCCTCCAGCACTTCTTTCAGGTCATAGGAAGCGATGGTGTCACCAAGAACGATCAGGACCTCATCCGTTCCCACCAATTCTTTGGTCAAGGCAATGGCATGGCCTGTTCCATAACGCTCATTCTGCGAAACAAAATTGCAATTAAGGTCTGGGTAATGGGATTTTACATAATCCTGGATCTTTTCTCCAAGGTAACCGATGATAAAAATAAAATCCGTGATGCCGGCGTCTTTTAACTGATCTACTATAATGCTCAGTATAGTTTTTCCTGCTAATGGAATTAACGCTTTTGGTTGTGTGTATGTGTGAGGGCGAAGCCTGGTGCCTGCGCCTGCTACTGGTATGATAGCCTTCATTAATAAACTTTCCGCTCCAAACGGAGGATTTCGTTTACGATATTATTTTCTTCCTGCTTTTCGGGGGAGTGAAAGTAGTGATTTAATATTGAATACCCACTTTCCGCGCCAGTATCCTGCCGGGCTTTTATTGCACATTAATTTTGTAGCCTTGCGTGCTTATCTTTGCGGTCTAAATAATTCCAATGGAAAGAGACCGGGTAATTTTTGATCTGATTGACAAAGAACTTCAAAGACAAAGGGAGGGAATTGAACTTATAGCGAGTGAAAATTTCACCAGCCTGCAGGTAATGGAAGCTATGGGCACTTCGCTTACAAATAAATACGCCGAAGGTTACCCGGGACGACGGTACTACGGCGGCTGCGAAATAGTGGATGAAATTGAACAACTGGCGATTGACCGAATCAAACAGGTCTTTAACTGTGAGTATGCGAATGTGCAGCCGCACAGTGGCGCCCAGGCAAATGCCGCATTGTTGCTGGCAGTGTTGCAGCCGGGGGACAAGATCCTGGGCCTGGACCTGAGCATGGGCGGGCACCTTACCCATGGCTCCCCGGTAAATTTCTCCGGTAAATTATACCAGCCACATTTTTACACTGTAAAAAAAGATACCGGCCTCATAGACTATGAGATGCTGGAGGAAAAAGCCCGCACCGAAAAACCAAAGCTGATTATTGCCGGGGCTTCGGCCTATAGCAGGGATATCGACTACGCCAGGATAAGGAAGGTAGCTGATGAGATCAATGCCCTCGTGTTGTGTGACATGGCACATCCTGCAGGTTTGATAGCAAAAGGTTTATTGAGCTCACCATTTGAGGATTGTCATTTTGTTACCAGTACAACCCATAAAACCCTTCGTGGTCCAAGGGGTGGTATCATCCTCATGAAAAAGGACTTTGAAAATCCCTTCGGGCATAAGGACATGAAAGGGAATGTAAGGCTGATGAGTAATCTCCTGGACATGGCAGTTTTTCCTGGAACCCAAGGCGGTCCCCTGGAACATGTCATCGCAGCTAAAGCTATTGCATTCGGAGAATTATTAACGGATGAATTCACGGTTTACATCAAACAGGTGCAGACAAATGCCCAGGCAATGGCAAAGGCATTTACAGCAAAAGGATACGAGATAATTAGCGGTGGAACTGACAATCATTTAATGCTGATCGATCTCCGCAATAAAAATATCACTGGTAAGAAAGCGCAGGAAACCCTGGATAAAGCTCATATCACACTGAACAAAAACGCGGTACCCTATGATGACAAAAGTCCGTTCGTAACCAGCGGGATCAGGGTAGGCGTGCCGGCGGTAACTACCCGTGGGATGAAAGAAGAACATATGCAAACTGTGGTAGACCTGGTAGATAAAGTATTGATGAATATCGATGACGCCCGGGTTATCAGCGATGTAAAAGAGGAAGTAAAATCATTTATGAAACAGTTTCCGCTTTACCCTGGATTAAAATAAAATTCCTTAATTAAACTTAAAAATTATGCTGCAACGAATTCAAACGATCTGGCTATTGCTGGCTGCAGCATGCGCCTTCCTGGGTCTCCAACTTCCCTTTTATGTGGGTACCAACAAAGAAGGAATACCCTCCTACGTTCTTAAAGGTACAGAAAACATCTCCCTAATTTTGATAACAACCGCAGTGGGCGTACTCGCCCTTGTGGCAATTTTTCTTTATAAGAACCGTAAACTCCAGTTAAGGCTCTGCATAATGGGAATCATTCTGGAAGCCTTGTTATTATTCCTTTATTACTCGGGCCTGAAAGAATTTGTGGGAGGTACGTATGCACTAGCCGCCCTGCTGCAGGCGGGCACTTTATTGTTTTTCTTTTTAGCGGCCAGAGGCATAAGCAATGATGATAAGACAATAAAAGAAAGCAACAGGCTTCGCTAATAACAATGTTTTTTTAGTTATTTAAAAGGCTGGTACCATTGTTTCCAGCCTTTTTTCTTATTATTCAGGGATGGAAACATTAATAAAAAAATATTTTTGTTGGAGGTTTTGCTTACATTCGATCAATGTTTTCCCAAAACATACATATCGACAACGCTTTTTTTGTAGCCTCTTTTGCTACAATTATTACTACGTCAACCCGCTAAGGGTTAACTATTACCATATCACCATCCGGGCTTCGGCTTCCTATCAACAAACACTTTTTGCACCTCACACCCAAAACTATTTGTTCAATCTTAATCATAAAAAATGCAGGTATTAAAATTCGGAGGGAGTTCAGTCGCAAATGCAGGTAATATAAAAAAGGTTATGGCTGTTGTGAAAGAGAAAATTGCAACAGACAAAACAGTAGTGGTCGTTTCAGCTTTAGGAGGTGTCACGGATCTGCTGCTGAACTGCAGCAGCCTGGCTGCAGAAGGTATTGAGAACTACAAAGATCAACTTGCGGAAATAGAACAACGCCACCTTCAGGCTACCCGGGAACTCATCCCCATCAACAACCAGAGTAGTGTATTAAGTTTTGTAAAAACACAATGCAACGAAATCGAGGATATCTGTAATGGCATATTTTTATTGAAGGAACTATCTGAGCGTACAAAGGACCGGATAGTAAGTTACGGTGAATTATTATCGTCCCGCATCATTGCCGCTGCCCTGCAGTCGGACAATATTGATACGCACTGGGTGGATGCGGCTAAACTTATTATAACAAATGCGGATTATGGGAATGCAGTGGTTAACTTTTCATTGACCAATAAAAACATCACCCGTTACATGTCAGAAAACCCTGCAGGCCTTTACCTGGTTCCGGGATTTGTTGCCAGCAACGAAGACGGCATTAGTACCACACTTGGCAGGGGCGGCTCTGATTATACAGCAGCCATTTTTGCAGCGGCACTTGATACCTCCCTGCTTGAGATCTGGACAGACGTATCCGGGATGATGACCGCCGATCCCAGGCTTGTAGCCAATGCGCACATTATACCGCAGATATCTTACCAGGAAGCTATGGAACTTTCTCATTTTGGCGCAAAAGTTATTTACCCGCCGACTATACAGCCGGTAATGAGCAAGGGCATTTCTGTCTGGATCAAAAATACGTTTGCGCCCGGGGACGAAGGCACTGTTATCCAGCAGCAGGTTTCCCAAAGTCAGAGCAGTGTTACCGGAATTTCCAGCATCAACAACATTGCGTTGATCAGCCTGGAAGGAAGTGGCATGATTGGGATACCAGGTTTTTCCAAGCGGTTGTTTGCGGCACTTGCATCCAGGAAGATCAACGTTATCCTCATTACCCAGAGTTCCTCGGAACATTCCATCTGTGTGGGGATAGAAGCCGGCAATGCCGCATCGGCGAAAGCTGTCATTGACGAGGCGTTTGCTTATGAAATAGAACAGAAAAAAGTAGAACCCCTGTCAGTGGAAAGTGACCTATCAGTTGTAGCATTGGTGGGCGACCGCATGAAAAGCCACACCGGGATCAGCGGTAGATTATTTAGCGCTTTAGGTAAAAATGGTGTGAACATACGTGCAATTTCTCAGGGATCTTCCGAAAGGAATATTACTGCAGTGATCAGCAGCGCCGATGTAAAAAAAGCGATCAACGTTATCCATGAAGCATTTTTTGAAAAAGAGATCAAGGAAATAAACGTCTTCATTGCTGGTGTGGGCAATGTAGGAAGCAAACTATTGGCCCAGATCAAACAACAACAGGAATACTTATTGAACACCATGCGGCTCAAAATAAAGATTGCAGGAATAGCCAACAGCAAAAAAAACCATATTGATGAAGAAGGTATCAACCTGGATAACTGGGAGACTTTACTGGCTGCGGGCACACCGGCCGGCATTGAAGAATTTATCAGCACCATTGAACAAAAAAATCTGAGAAATACAGTATTCGCGGATGTTACAGCCAATGAAAAAGTAGCCACGGTGTATGACAGCCTCCTGCAAAAAAGTATTGCAGTAGTGGCGTGTAACAAAATAGCCTGTTCTTCTTCTTATGAGTATTATACAAAATTAAAACAACTTTCCAGGGAATATAACAGCACTTTTTTATTTGAAACCAACGTAGGTGCCAGCCTACCCATTATTGGAACATTGAACGACCTTTTGCGCAGCGGGGACAACATAAACAGGATGGACGCTGTACTTAGCGGTACGCTCAATTTTGTTTTCAATAACTACGATGGTAAAAAAAGCTTTGCTTCAGTAGTACGCCAGGCGCAGGATCAAGGTTACACTGAACCGGACCCAAGGCTGGACCTGAGTGGTAAAGATGTGATGCGCAAGATCATGATCCTTGCCAGGGAGGCGGGGCAGACGATGGAAATGGATGACATCCGTAATAATAGTTTTATGCCGGAAGCATGCATGAAGGGAAGCGTGGAGGATTTTTATAAATCAATGGAAGAACATGAGTCGCATTTCAAAAAGATATTTGATGAAGCTTCTGCAGCAGGATGCAAACTTAAATTTGTAGCAAGTTACCGGGATGGAAAAGCTTCTGCAGGGCTGCAGCATATAGATCCTCAGCATGATTTTTATCACCTTTATGGTAAAGACAATATCGTGTTATTTTACACAGATCGTTACATAGAGCAACCACTTGTAATTAAGGGGGCAGGGGCTGGCGCAGCTTTAACGGCCTCTGGTGTGTTTGCGGATATTATCAGAACTTCAAAACCATAAACAGATCTATGCTGAACGAAATTAATTTAGCACCAAACAGGTCCGTTAAAGTTTACCCTCCCGGCACGGTGGCTAACCTGGTATGTGGTTTTGATGTGTTGGGGCTCTGTCTCAATGACCCCTGCGACGAAATGGACATCACGATCACCGGGGAGAAAAAGATCATCATAAAAAGTGCCGATGGATACAATCTGCCGAGCGACCCTACGCAAAACACTGCCGGTGCACCACTCATAGACATGCTGCAGGAATTGAACGCGGAAATCGGTTTTGAAGTGGTCATCAAAAAAAATATAAAACCCGGAAGTGGGATTGGTTCCAGTGCGGCAAGCGCTGCCGGTGCGGTGGCAGGTGCCAACGCCCTGCTAGGCAATATTTTTTCGAAAGAACAACAGGTCCGGTTTGCAATGAGCGGCGAAAAGGTAGCATCAGGTGTGAAACATGCCGACAATGTGGCTCCGTGCATTTATGGAGGGATAACTTTAATCCGCAGTATCTTTCCTTTAGATATCATTCCTATCGAAGCGCCACCTCTTTGGGTCACGGTTGTACATCCACAGATCGAGGTCCGCACTTCTGATGCAAGGCAGATATTACGAAAAGAAGTACTGCTGAAAGATGCCATCAAACAATGGGGTAATATCGCAGGCCTGGTAGCAGGTTTTATTAAAAAAGATTATGCCCTTATTGGCCGAAGCCTGGAAGACGTTATAATTGAACCTGTGAGAAGTATCTTGATCCCGGGATTCAATGATGTGAAACAACAGAGTAAGTCAGTGGGTGCCCTGGGTGGCGGTATCTCCGGATCCGGCCCCTCCATTTTTATGCTTAGCACGGATGAAGCAACTGCAATAGCAGTGAAGGAAAAGATGCACGCTGTTTATAACGGCATAGGCCTGGATCATTATGTGTATGTGACCACTATCAATAATGGAGGGGTAAAAATCAAGTAATATTTCAAAACGGGGGATCTTCCCTCAAACTTTTCAAAGCTCACCATGTTATATCTCAGTACAAACGGTAACGCTCCTTTAGCAAGTTTTAAAGAAGCAACTATTAATGGGCAGGCACCAGATAAAGGCTTGTATTTCCCTGAAGCGATCCCCCTGTTACCGGAAAGTTTTATTAAAAATATTGAGACCTTTTCCAATGAAGCGATCGCATACGATGTGATAAAACCGTACGCTGTGGCAAGTATTACCGAGAAGGTGCTTAAAGATATCGTAGAGGAAACGGTCAACTTCCCGATACAACTGGTGCCAATCACCGAACAAATTTCTTCCCTTGAATTATTCCATGGGCCCACACTGGCCTTCAAAGACATTGGCGCGAGGTTTATGAGCAGGTGCCTCGCGCAATTCGTAAAAGGCCAGCCCAAAAAAGTTACGGTGCTGGTAGCCACTTCCGGCGACACAGGCGGGGCAGTTGCAAATGGTTTCTATGACGTGCCGAACGTGGAAGTGATTATCCTCTACCCCTCCGGCAAAGTAAGTACCGTTCAGGAAAAACAACTGACCACTCTTGGGAAAAATATTCACGCACTGGAAGTAAAAGGAAGTTTTGATGATTGCCAGCAAATGGTGAAAGACATTTTTGCAAGGGCAGCTGATTTTGAAAACCTTTTTCTCACATCCGCCAACTCTATCAATGTTGCCCGTTGGTTACCACAGCAGTTTTATTATTTTTTCGCTTACAAGCAGTGGAAGGAAAAAGGCCAGCCACCAGTGATCTCTGTGCCCAGCGGCAATTTCGGCAACATATGCGCAGGGATTCTTGCGAATGCATCCGGCCTGCCTGTACAACATTTTATTGCAGCGTGCAACGCAAATGATGTTGTTCCTGATTTTTTCCGGACAAACATTTATACGCCCAAAAAAGCCGTTGCTACTATTTCCAATGCAATGGATGTCGGGAATCCCAGCAATTTTGTCCGCATCCTGGAGATCTTTGAGAGAGATATTGAAGACCTGAAAAAGAGGGTTTCATCCGTTAGTGTAGATGATGAAAACACTAAAGCCACGCTTAAAAAAGTTTTTGATACATACGGCTACCTCCTGGACCCGCATGGTGCAGTAGGTTATTACGCACTGGACAATTACCTGCAACAACACCCAGGCGAAAAAGGATACGTTGTGGAGACTGCCCACCCCGTTAAATTCTTTGATGTGGTGGAACCGATCATAGGCGAGTCGATTGTTATTCCCGAGGGTGTGCAGCAACAATTAAAACTGAACAAAAAGGCCCAGCTAATTGAAAGTAACTCCGAGGCATTGAGGGATTTTTTAATGAAGATATAGGGAGTTTCTTTTTTAGAGATTAGTGCAGGTCTAAAGTCCTGATGCAAAAATAACTTTGCTCCCTGGCCTGAAGGCCAGGGCAAACTATAAAAACAGGGTCTGATAAGCGAGGGATCACTGTTAGGCAGGAATTCATGAGGAAATAAGATGGGTATCCTCCAATAAATAATTCCATAGCAATTCATGAGATCGCATTTTTTGCTCCGGGCTTCAGTCCGGGAACTCAAAAAGAACCCCTCTAACTCCAGGGCTTTAGCCCTTGCCTGCGATTTCCTGAGAAAAATCTGTATTATATTCCTGTGTAAAATTGGATGAGGACTAAAGTCCTGGGCGGTTGTGAGCTCGTGTGCCTGGCCTGAAGGCCAGGGCATTTATAAAAACGGGGTATTGCAGGAGAGCAGGCTTACAAATTGGATAAAGGCAAGTGAGGAATATAGGTGATAGCATAAGTTCAAGCATTTTGCCCCGGGCTTCAGCCCCGGGATATTAACAAAAAATACCTCACCGGGGGCTCTAGCCCCATGTTAAACCTCCCCACCTCTACAAAAATTTTCCTGTGTAACTCTCCTTCCATTTTTTAAGTTCGTTCGGCCTTCCCTCAAAAACCAGGTTTCCGCCTGCATCCCCCGCCTCCGGTCCAAGGTCGATGATCCAGTCTGCGCTTTTTAGTACATCTGTGTTATGCTCAATGACCAAAATAGAATGCCCCTGTTCCACCAGGGCATTGAAGGAGGCCAGTAATTTTTTGATATCATGGAAATGGAGACCAGTGGTTGGTTCGTCAAAAATAAAAAGGATGTTCCCCTGTGCCTTTCCTTTACCTAGGAAGGAAGCCAGTTTTACCCGCTGTGCTTCTCCTCCACTGAGCGTATTGGATGATTGCCCTAACTTAACATACCCCAACCCCACATCACTTAAAGGCTGGATTTTTTTCGCCACGTCCTTTCCATCTTTACCCGCATCCAGGTTAAAGAATTCGATGGCTTTGTCCACGCCCATTTCCAACACATCATGAATATTTCTTTCCAGGAATTTAACATCCAGGATTTCTTCCTTAAATCTTTTACCATTGCATACATCGCATACCAGGTGTACATCGGCCAGGAATTGCATCTCCACTAATTGTTCGCCCTCCCCTTTGCAGGCATCACATCGTCCCCCATCCACATTAAAAGAAAAATGTTTGGGCATAAACCCCCGCATTTTACTCAGCGGTTGTTTTGCAAAAAGGTCTCTTATTTCGTCGTACGCTTTAATATAGGTGACCGGATTACTCCTGCTGCTTTTGCCAATAGGATTCTGGTCTACTAATTCTACCTGGCTGATGTAATCAATATCACCTTTCATGCTCCTGAATAAACCAGGTTTGTCAACCCCTTCCCCTTTGATCTTCTGGAGAGCAGGATACAAAATTTGTTTTACAAGAGTCGTTTTCCCGCTACCACTTACCCCACTAACTGCACAAAGCACATTGAGCGGAAATTGCACGGTGATATCTTTGAGGTTGTTCTGCCTGGCACCCTCAACTGTGATAGACCTGATCCACTTTCGCGTATTTTTTGGAGGGTCAATAGATAAGTTACCTGACAGGTATTTGCCCGTAAGGCTGTCTTTATTTGCAATGATCTCATCGTAATTTCCTGCTGCGACAACTTCGCCACCCAGGTGGCTCGCAAACGGCCCCATATCAATAATGTGATCAGCTTCCCGCATCATCATCTCATCATGTTCTACTACTACGACTGTGTTTCCAAGATCGCGCAGTTCCTTCAACACTACGATCAACTTCTGCGTATCCCTGCTGTGTAAGCCAATAGAAGGCTCGTCCAAAATGTAAAGTGAATTGGTAAGATTGCTACCCAGGCTGCGCGTGAGCTGGATGCGCTGGCTTTCCCCACCGCTCAGGGAATTAGCGAGGCGGTTGAGCGTAAGATAACCAAGGCCAACATCGATCAGCGTTTTGATCCGGTGATGAATCTCCAGCAAGATCCTCTTTGCAACCTGCTCGTCATATTTACTCAGCACCAGGTCATTGAACCAACCCTGCAGGTCCTTCACCGGCATTCCGCATAA
Source organism: Chitinophagaceae bacterium (assembly GCA_043727215.1). Taxonomy (GTDB): domain Bacteria; phylum Bacteroidota; class Bacteroidia; order Chitinophagales; family Chitinophagaceae; genus Ferruginibacter. The sequence continues at coordinate 32,030 of JAYSYY010000071.1, forward strand.
TTCACCGATATGCCTCTCTCCGACTTTCACATACAACGCTTCTTTTCTCAACCGGTAACCATGACAATCAGTGCAAAGTGTACGGCCCCTGTACCTGCTCAACATTACCCTATACTGCACCTTGTATAAATTCTGTTCTACTTCTTTGAAAAAGTCATTGATACCATTTACATGTGCATTCCCTTCCCATAGATCATTCAACTCCTTTGAGCTTAAATCCATGATGGGTTTATGAACAGGGAAATCAAACTTTCGTGCAGCGCGAACAAAAGCCTCTCTCCACTCTCCCATTTTTTCTCCCTTCCAGGGTGCCACCGCACCTTCGTACAAGCTTAACCGTTTATCGGGAATGATCAGGTCCGGATCAAGGCCGAGGATCATCGAAAATCCCTCGCAGGCCGGGCATGCGCCATAGGGATTATTAAAAGAAAAAAGATTGGGCACGGGCTCTTCGAAAACGATCCCGTCCAATTCAAATTTATTGCTAAACTCCAGTTTCTTTTTTGAGTTGATCTCGAGGTGCACGATACCTTCGCCTTCGAAGAATGCAAGGCCCACAGAATCCGCTATCCTGTGAAGGTCATCTTCATCGAACTCCTTTTTTACAAGTCGGTCGACCAGGATGTATGAATTGCGAATGTTAAAGGTGGAACTTTCAAGAAGCTCTTCGATACGCAGCACTTCATCCTTTATCAATAATCTTGAAAAGCCTTTCTGCAGCAGGATATTCAACTCTTCCCTGGTATCCCTGTTGGCATGGTTTTTAAATGCCGCAAGTATTAAGATTTTGTCGCCCTCCTTACATTGCTGAATAGCTTTTATCACATCGGGAACATCATCTTTTTTTACTTCACGCCCGCTTACAGGTGAGATAGTTTTACCTGCCCTTGCAAATAGCAGCCTAAGGTAATCGTAGATCTCTGTCATACTGCCCACTGTACTTCTGGGTGTGCGGGTTATCACTTTTTGTTCGATGGCTATTGCAGGGCAAAGTCCTTTTATATAATCTACGTCAGGCTTATTCATGCGTTGCATAAACTGCCTTGCATAAGCACTCAGGCTTTCTGCATACCTCCGCTGCCCCTCGGCAAATAAAGTATCTATGGTTAAGGAAGATTTTCCCGATCCGGACACACCTGTTACAACCACCAGTTTATTGCGTGGTATCGTAACCGTTACATTCTTCAAATTATGAACCCGCGCGCCTTTGATGAGTATATCATTGTTATTGCCTGTTGTATCTCCTGCTTTTTTTGGTGATGCCTTTCGCCTGATTACTTTCTCCATTTGCGGTAAAATTACATGTTGTATGAGTGGTTAAATGATATGTGAAAATATTCACAAAACGAATATCGTACTATTACGACACGTAGTTTTACGATAACTTAGTACTAGTACTCTATTTTTAAAATTCATATTAAAAATATTTGGTTGTTACTTTTTTCTTTCTACTTTCACAGTCCAATATCCAATAAACGAAAAACCGCCAGATGCCTATCACAGACACTTCTACGCTTTTTTTCTCTTATTGGTTACCTTAACAAAATTAAGTCCTAAACCATCAAAACTGTAGAAGTTATGAAATGCCTTAACAACCAAACTGACCAACAGCTCGTACATCTGTATATGAACGGCGACGCTGATGCCCTTGCAACCTTAGTAGTGCGTTACAAGGACAAAATTTACACCTCGATTTACTTATTGGTAAAAGACAAATACCTGGCAGAAGATATTTTCCAGGACGTATTCATCCGTATCATCGATACGCTAAAAGGTGGCCGTTATACTGATGAAGGAAAATTCCTGCCATGGGCCATGCGCATTGCCCATAACCTGTGTGTAGATCATTTCAGGAAAGTTAAACGCAGTCCTTCTATTAAAACGAGTGACGACCGTGATATTTTTGAAGTATTAAACTTTTCTGAGCCCGGTGCTGACCAGCGGATGATGGCAGAACAAAGCCATGATAAGATCAGGAGAATGATCGACCTTTTACCCGAAGACCAGCGAGAAGTGATCATCATGCGCCACTATGCAGACCTGAGCTTCAAAGAAATTTCAGCACTTACCAAATGCAGCATCAATACTGCGCTTGGAAGAATGCGTTATGGCCTCATTAACCTAAGGAAAATGATGACTGAAAAACAAATTGCACTTTAAGCTATTTTTGTACCCCCCGAAGAAAGCCTCATCCCTGTTGATGAGGTTTTTTTTGTACTATTTTTTGTAGAAAGCCTCTGCCCCACACAATAACCATTGCTCATATTCCCTGTGATTTGGCACATACCCGACCGGGTGAGTGAGCAATTCTTCGTTGCTGTTTAAGATTGCATACCATGGCTGGGCATTGTTCCTGAAATTCTCCGTTTCAAATGTTGCCCATTTATCCCCCACTGTAACAATTTCCTTTTTCACGCCGTCTTTGGTTGTATAGGTAAATTGTTCTGCCGCGGGTAACTCTTTCTTATCATCCACATAAAGGGATACGATAATGAATTTCTCCTTTAATAAATTATAAACACCCGGCTTCGTCCACACACTTTCTTCCATTTTCCTGCAGTTAACACAGGCATAACCGGTAAAGTCTATCAGCAGGGGCTTATTCTGTTCGCGGGCCATTCTTAGACCTTCTTCGTAATCTTTGGTACAGTTCAGGTCAAGGATACAATCCGAATCCTTCTGGTAGATGCTATAATACAGCGGCGGAGGGAAACCGCTGATCAGGGTCAGGTTAGCCCATTTGGTATTGGTGACCCCGGGCAACAAATAAAGCGTAAATAACCCGGCCATCATACCTAGCACGAGCCTTACCAGCGGTATCTTTTTCATGGGTGAATCATGCTTAAACCGAATCAACCCAAAAAGATACAGTGTGAGACCAACTCCTGTGATAATCCAGATACCTATAAATATTTCCCTTTTTAAAATGCCCCAATGCATGACAAGGTCTGCATTCGACAAAAATTTAAAAGCAAGGGCAAGCTCCACGAAACCCAATACAACTTTCACTGTATTTAACCATCCACCGGATTTGGGGAGGGAGTGCAATAAATTAGGGAACAACGCGAATATTGCAAAGGGCAAGGCAAGGGCAAGTCCAAAGCCGCCCATTCCGGCTGTCAACTGCATTGCGCCTCCATCGGCAGATAAAGACCCTGCAAGGAGGGATCCCAGGATGGGCCCAGTGCAGGAAAAAGAAACCAAGGCCAGTGTAAGTGCCATAAAAAATATCCCTGCGACATTTCCAGAGCCCGCCTTACTATCTGCTCCACTGCTCATACTACCTGGCAGGGTAATCTCGTAATAACCGAAAAAAGAAAAGGCAAAAACAATGAAGATCACAAAGAAAAAGACGTTCAGGTATACGTTGGTGGAGATATTATTCAATATCTCGGGATTCAGGCTATCCAGGAAATGGAATGGCACACTAAGTAAAACATAAATAAAGAATATAAAAAAGCCATATAAAAAAGCATTGCGAATACCGACCTTCCTGTTGGTTGCTTTTTTAGTGAAAAAAGAAACAGTTAGTGGTATCATCGGGAAAACGCAGGGCGTGAGTAAGGCTACAAGCCCGCCCAAAAAACCCAGCGCAAAAAGAGTGAGCAAACCCTTTGATTGGGTATCTGTGCCACCCGCGGAAGACGAGGCAACCTTACAATCCGTGAGTGGTTTATTTATATCTATCGAAGGTATTAAAAGGCGGTTGGCTTTTTTTGTAATCGTGCCTCCCTCCAGGGTTACAACAACCTGTTGTTCTTCTGGAATGAAATTATCCTTATAACCTGTTTCATAATTCAATCCGAATTTTAATGACCCGGGCACCTGGCCATTGATCATCACCGGCAACCTGAATTCCACAGCTTCTGACCCGACTTGTTTCACCCTGTTCTCAAATGTAGGATCAGCATATTCGCGTGTGGATGAAATAAGCCTTAATTTCCCCTGTTGTACTGCAGTGTCATTTGTGGTTATGACAAGTCCGCTTAAACCATCTGTAGCATCCGGCCTTGCGTACAAATGCCAGTTTGATCTTACCTGCCCTTTCAAAATAATCTCGTAACTACCCGTTCCCTTTTTGATCGACTGGCCGGTCCAGTTGACAATACTGCTATCCTGTGCAGTGGCAATAAATGGAATCGCTATTAAAAAGCCCGATAGCAGGAAAAGGAAAAGTCTAAAACGCATTGCAGTTGGTTTAAAAAAAAATCCCGATCACATCGGGACTGCTGATTTAACGTGATTATTTACCGGCAACTTTCACGGTAAATGGAATCTCTTTGGGCGGAAGGCACTTCCTGTCATTGCATACCATATAATTCACACTTCCTTTGAGGACTGTAGCCACAGTAGATTTTAATTTAATCCTTTGTACGAAACTTACTTTATTGCTGTAAAACTTTAAAGTAGACCCGAAGTTCTTGTCATATTCCTTTTCCAACTTCCCTTCCTCTTTTACTTTACCATCCAGGTTTATCAAGGGATTTTTGCTAAAACTCAGAGAAGTGGGTTCCGGGCCTTCCCCTGCATCCTGTGCATAAATATGCCATTTATTATCAAGGGTAGCCGTTACATAAACATCGTAAACTTTGTCCGAGATCCTTTTAGCGGTATAAGACCATTTTACAGGGTTTTCGATCTGGGCGGAAGCAACAGCTACCACAAAAAACGAAAGCAGGGCGAGGTATAATTTTTTCATTGTTTCTAACTGATTTTAGAAGTATTTATGCAAATTTATCACAGTTACGCAGTATCAGCTGTTAACAGATGTTAATTATATACTTAGGAAAGGCCAAATAAAGTCCTAAATACTTTTACTCCATCGGTGTTATGAAGATTTGCACTACAGGCTCTTTCCGGGTGGGGCATCATCCCAAACACATTTCTCTGATCGTTGCAGATGCCCGCAATATTATTCAACGTACCATTTGGGTTGCTATCTTCTGTAATGTGCCCTTCCTGGTTACAATAACGGTAGATCACCTGGTTTTGTTCGTCCAAGGTTTGTAAAATATCATCGCTGGCATAATAACGACCTTCTCCATGGGCGATAGGGATTTTCAGCGCGCTCCCAGTACCGTTTTTTATATAAACATTTTTACAAATAAACTTTTGATTGGCATTTCGCAGCAATACACCGGGAAGGAGCCCGCTTTCGCAAAGTATTTGGAATCCATTGCATACACCTAAAACTTTACCTCCCGCCTGGGCAAACTCGATCACACTCTGCATCATTGGACTAAAACGGGCAATCGCACCGCACCGTAGGTAGTCGCCATAGCTAAATCCGCCTGGTAAAACCATGCAGTCCTGCATGGAAAACATGCTAATGTCTTTATCCTTATGCCACAGGGGAACAACCTCCTGCTTCAGGTCATCTTTCAGGGCACCGATCATGTCCCTGTCACAATTAGAACCTGGAAAAATAACGACACCAAATTTCATAACCTTGTTTTGCTTTAAGATTTGCAAAAATACGAATACGCTGGCAAATTACCGGACGAAATAACCGATCGCAACGGCAATAGCCACCATGCCCCAGTGCATAAGTTGGGGGAACCATTTCTTTTCGGGGTAAAAAAAGGCAGTGGCCACAATCAGGGATGCAGGCACCGCCAGCAAAATCCAGTTATTGAAGCTATGCGTGGCATTTAAAAATGGAATATAGGCTGCCACGAGTCCGTAAACATAGACCAGTTGCCAGCTTTTCCGAGTCTGCACGATTTGCCTGCGCATATGGCTCTGGATAAAAAAAATGCCTATCAACATTGTGAAAACCAATGCAACAAATGTGATGATTGCCCAGCGGGTTTGCAGGAAAAGAGGATACGAAAGTGAAATTGTGGGGAGTTCATAAGTCTTCCAGTGACCGGTGATAAAGAGCCATGAAGCAAAAAAATAGAACGAAGTAATCACACCAACAAAGCCGATCAACCATTCATTTAATTTGAAAGGACGCGTGATCGCCAGGCCGATCATGAAAAGTAGTATGAACAGTAGGGCCGGCAGGTAGAAAAACGCGGCAAAACTTATTACCAGGCCCATATTGTAAATAGTTGTTTTGGGCGATGGGGTATTGTGAAGAGTGCACAATTTTGACCATACCCATATCAGTATCGTACTTATGATCAGCGCACCGGATAATACAAACCATTCTCTGAAAAGTGAAGTAATAAGCAGGTAACTCATGCCTGTGAGATAGTTTGGCTTGGCCATCATCCTTTGGTCATTCACTACTTTATTAAATCCAATGGCCTGGATCACCAATAAAGCGAATGTGAAAAAACTGAACACTACCGGGGTATCTCCAAAATTCAAGCTCATCCAGTCCAGGAAAGTTTTATAAAGGATACCATCCGATGGCTGCGATTTGGGAGCGACAGGATATAAAAAAATAGGAAACTTAAGCAACATAGCATAAACAAACAACAGGAAATTATTGTATGGGTTATTGGCTTTGAATATGCCTGTCACTACGAAAAGAGTTAATATTGGTTAAAAAAGATGTTGGCATTGCAAAAATGCGGAATTAAGCAGAAGGTAAAAAATTTAAGACTGTTTCGTACCGCTTTTCATCCTCACTTGTTAAAACAATGTAAAAAGTTCCCTGATCCCTCATAGAAATTGGTATCCTATCTAAAAACGTGATCACCAGTTACAGTAAATAGTTCGCCTTTACCTCGATGAGTAAGAACGGGGATCCTGGCATTTTAGTGTATTCTAAAGCGGAGTTTAGAGATCAATCTTAGCAAAGACAATTTTTCCACGTTAAGTAGCGGGAACAATTACCTGGCGTACTCCAACCTTAGCCATTGAAGGTAGTAACTTGTACATATCGTAGCCGTTCTTAGAGCTGGGAAACGCCGCGTCTCCCATTAAGAGAAAAACTTGTGTTGCGAATTAAACCGCCCCCTTACTTTACCTCCGGGTCTAAAAAATGAACGGCTGTGGAAGTGTAACCCTTCGAAGATCAAGGTTCGCTGGTCTACTTTTTTTAAACCTGCGGCATTAAAAACAGGCAAACCCGTATGGCTCATCATGCAATTACATAACAATAAGAAGTTCCTTACTGGATAAATAAAACCTAAAAATCTATTTTAGCGAAACAAATGTTTCCGCGATAAACACAAGGCATGATCACCTGCCTGGGCCCAACCTGTTTGGACAAACGTGGCATAAACTGGTAGCCAGCTTCCCTGCTTTTCAGTGTGGGGTAACGGAACAATTTTCCGTAAGGCGAAATGCTGTGGTTGCTTATTATCTGGCTGTTTTTTTCCTTTTCGATGAAAAGAAAATTAATTTCAGCTCCTGCATTCATGGTCCCAAATGACAGGTAATTATCATTGTCATCGTCACTCTGTTTTTTCAGGAGCACATTATTCCATTGGGGCTTCAATGCGCTGTCCAGGCTTACAAAAAGGATGTTATCGTAATAATATTTTGTTGTACGGTTGTTGTTAAAAGAATTAAACCTGTTGTACCGGTAGTACGGGCTGTTCCAGTAGTAATAATCCCTGCCATAATAATAAGGATTATTATACAGGTAATCCCACCGGTTCCACGAGTTATTGTAACCAAGTGTTTCCGTAGAATAATCTTCTGCTACCAGGAGGAAACTTCCGTCCCGTTTTACAAAAATATTCTTAAGGAAGAGGTTATCGAAAGCAACCTTGTTTTGATTGAGCCTGGTCATTTTTAGCCGCAAGGAATCATCAAACTGGTAGAAGGCAGTTTTTACCTGGTTGGAAGCCTTACCCACCTTGGCTGAGAAAAGGCCTTGTATGTTACCCGCTCTTTTTTGCGTGTAGTAAAACGAATTGATGAGATAATTATTATTGAGGTTATCAATCTTGATAGATACCTCATCTATGAATTTTTTTTGAAGGTCGATGGAGGTAACCAAAAAACTGTCTGTATTGGGTTTGCAGGTGACCATTTCCAGTTCGCTGATGTTTTCGCGCTGGCCACTTTTTATTTCCCTCGTAAAAAAGATAGTGCCATCATTCGCCAGTTGAAAAGGTGTAAAAACTTCCTTTCTTTCGTTGTAGGGCAATAAGCTCCTTGTGCTGTCGATTAAGTGGATGTCCGGGCTGTATAACTTGGTAACAATGTTCAGCATGTCATTCTTGTCATGCATTTTGTAAACCAATATCTTTTTTTTGTCTTCACTGTAGATCGTGCTATAAATATCGTTCCCGGATTGTATCCCAACCCTTGTGGTATCAAGTGTAACCTTTTGGCCTATTGTCTTTCCCAGGGCGTCAATTTTGATAGCATCGCAGTAAAGCACATTATTTCTTTTATGCTGATACACCATTATAAAGTAATCCGGGTAGGTTACAAAGTCTACGTTCAGCGTTTGATCGGGCATGAACTTCAGGCGCTCATTGCTGAGTTCCTTCATATCCTTATCAAACACCTGGATAATGTTTTTCCAGCCAATATTTTTATAGACAATATAATTAGGCCCCACTTTTCCCAATATCTCAAAGCTTGCATCCCTGCTGTTTTCCTGGTGTACAACAGAATAGGTAATATTTTGAGCCTGCGCAATATACCCGGCGAACAAACAAACAATAAGGAAACAGACGATTCTTAATTTCATACAGACAATCATTTATATAAATTTACGCATTATTCAGATGCGGGATAACCATTGATTACCTAAAGCAAATACAAAATAAAAAGCCGGAAACTTGTTTTAAATAATATATTTATAACATGAGTACCATTTTAATTACGGGAGGTACCGGCCTTGTGGGCAAAAACCTCTCCAGCTACCTTATAGCAAAAGGCAACAATGTTATCATCCTGACCCGTTCCCCTAAAGAAAGACAAAAGATGCCAGGGGCGGAATATGCCCTCTGGGATGTAAAGAAACAAACCATCGATATTCCGGCCATTCAAAAAGCTGATCACATTATGCACCTTGCCGGCGCCGGGGTTGTAGATAAAAAGTGGACAGCTGCCTATAAGAAAGAAATTTTAGAAAGCCGGACACAGAGCAGCAAATTAATTGTAGACACATTAGGACAACATCCGCACAAGGTGCAATCCATTATCAGTTCTTCGGCCATAGGATGGTACGGAGAAGACAAACAACCTGGTTTCGCTTTCACCGAATCGGATCCTCCGGATGAAGGTTTTCTGGGCCAGACCTGCCTTCAATGGGAACAAAGTATAGAACAAGCCGGGAAGATCGGTATCCGGGTTTGCAAACTTCGGACGGGAATAGTTTTGAGTAACGATGGCGGGGCCCTGGAAGAATTTAAAAAACCTGTTAAGCTGGGAGTAGCAGGTATACTGGGAAGTGGTAAACAAATGGTAAGCTGGATACACATCGATGACCTCTGCAGGTTGTTTTTATTCGCAGCAGACAATGCGCATATGCAGGGCAGTTACAATGCAGTGGCGCCAAACCCGGTAAATAACAAAAAACTTACCCTTGAAATTGCGCAAAAAATGAAAGGTAATTTTTTTGTTCCCATGCATGTCCCCGTATTTGTGCTGAAGTTAATGTTAGGCAGCAGGAGCATTGAGGTGTTGAAAAGTACAACGGTAAGTTGCACCCGGCTGAAAAATGAGGGTTTCACTTTTTTATACCCCACTATTGAACCGGCCCTGCAGGAGTTGCTGAAAAGTGAAAAGGCTTAAAGATCCGAATGTATAAACCTTCGCCTGCTAAACAATATAAATAACACAAGGTAAACTAACACAAGAGATATGACGATCCAGAAATAATCTGTTGGCAAAGCCGACTTTGCGATCGACTTCAATGGATTGTCCGGGAAAGTTAATAAGCCATCTGAGGCATTCATAGGCAGGTAATCGCCCATGCTACCGAGGTCGGTTCCTGTATCCATCCTGATCTTCATGCTCCATACATCCAGCAGTTGCGAAAGAATATTTTCAAACCCAAGGTAAATAAAATATAACCCGATGGCAAAACCGGTGCGCCTGACCAATACCGATAGCAACACAGCGATCATATTATACGAAAACGCCTTCATGAAAAAGAAGCCCACATGATCGAATCCATTTAACGAAAAATCAGTTCCCGAAAACAGACCAAAAATAAAGGCTGTCAAAAACACCATGATCGAACTTACAACTGCGATTATAAACCCTATGATCAGTTTTACTTCTATAAACTGGCGCCTGCTCCAGCCATCAATAATATTCTGCCTGCTTGTACGAAAGGTAAATTCGTTCGTGATCAGGATAATCAATAACATGGCAGGCAGGATAAGCAGGAACCCGGTTGTGTAGCTGGTAGTTTGCCAGGTGTTGTCAAAACTATACGGATCAAAAATACTCAGCAAGCCACCGGATTTTATGTTGTTCACCACTTTTTTATTAACCAGCATGACGATATAGTTCACGAGCACGATTCCCATCACGAAAAAAATACCCAGTACTTTAAAGGCTGTATAGTTTTTTATTTTCAGCCACTCTATCTTTAATAATGATTGCATAAAATTGCGGGTATTTAATTAAGTGTTTGTCAGTTCAAAAAATTTGCTCTCCAGGCTTCTTTTTTTCATCTGGAGGTGATCCAGGATAACACCGTTTGAAAAACAAAATTCGTTAATGGTATCCAGCCTGGCTTCTCCGTGCGGGTAAAATAATTCTATCGATCCATTATCCTTTATCTTCCTTACAAAACCACTCATACTGCCCAACACGGTGTCTAACTGCTCCAGGTTAGCGGCTGAAACCTCCACAATATCTTCATGAAGAAAAATATCATTCACATGACCGGAAGCTACCAAGTTTCCCTGTTTTAAAATGGCAACATGCGAACAGACTTTTTCTACTTCGTCCAGCATGTGACTAGCCATAATGATCGTTTTCCCTTGCTGAGATACCTTTTTTATCAGGGATCTAATTTCCGCGATCCCCACAGGATCCAGGCCATTGGTTGGCTCATCAAAAACCAGTACATCAGGGTTCCCCAGCAAAGCGGATGCGATGGCCAGGCGTTGTTTCATTCCCAGGGAATAAGTACTAAAAGCGGAGTGCCTTCTCTGTGTAAGGTTAACCACTTCTAAGACATGGTCAATATCGTCATGGCCACGTCCTTTTATGGCTGCCGAAATTCTTAGATTTCTTACGGCAGACAAATAATGATAGAAATTAGGTGTTTCCAGCAAGGTGCCGATTTGTTTACGGTGATCATCATTGGGCTCCTCATCAAATAACCGGTACGTGCCTGTGGTAGGGCGAAGGATACTCATGATGATACCGAGTAAGGTGGTCTTGCCGCTGCCGTTTGGCCCCAGGATACCGAATACTGATCCCTTCGGCACGTTGAAACTGATTCCTTTCAGTGCTTTTATGTGGCCGTAATTCTTGGCAAGATTTTCAACAGTTAGTATGTTCATCTTCTTATATTAATCAATACAAGATAGCAGATTTTTGTAATGCAGGTTGGAAATTATGTGATCAGCGGCGCTAGCGTTCAAGATGCTTGCGATGCCAGATGGAACTGAAGGCGCCCACAACGGTCCGCCCGTTTTTATCCAGTGACAGCTTGTTAAAGTTGAGATTATCCACATCCTGCTGATATACTTTCCGGTGGCAGGGGTTCATGGTTCCGCCCACTGAAGCAGGCGCTGCGGCAGGATCATACTGGAAGTGAGGATCAACAATGGTGCCCCGCGGGTACATAATACCCGGTGCACCCGTTCCCCTGGTATCAAGGTTTTCGGGGTGCTCCAAGCCCAGGGTATGGCCAAACTCATGTGCTGCAGTGGTGGAATTGTTCAAGAGGTTGTCGAGTTTAAAATAACCTGTATTGCTGCCGATACCATCCACGAAAGAAATATGGATCCCGGAAAATTTCTCCACCCGGAAATAATTATTCAAAGGGTTCTCATTCTCATACACATCAGTGGGTGTTAATCCCTCGTCCCAGGTGGCAGTGATCCTGAATACAAGTGCGTACCGCTGGTTGTGGATCAACACGTCGGCCATTGCAGCATTCCAGCGAGTTTCTATTTCCTCCGCCATCTGGCGGGCAAGCATATTATTGGCGGCATCCCCGTAAAGAATAATATGTGCTCTGAGAGTAAGCAGCAGATCAACATTATTTAATTCGGCGACTCCCATAATTATTTCTTTAGACAGATCATCCGTTACACAAAAATATAATACACTTCACCCGTCTTCTCCAGGAAAAATATATTTCCCGGATCACGCAATTTTTCCTGGCGATATTTGTTTTATTTGGTTTCAATTATCAAATTAAACCAAAACCATGCAGGAAAAAAATTACCTCGACAATGTTTTTTATCCCTACGATTTCAGTTTCAGGATAGGCACTATACACAACGACTTCAGTGCAAAAGATGCTACCGGCGCCACAAAAGCCTTTGTAAAACAAAAACTTTTTAAATTTAAAGAGCATGTAGAAGTTTTTTCAGACGAAAACCGTACGGAGGTTTTGTACAATATACGTGCGAACAAATGGCTGGATTTTAATACAACTTACAGCATGACCAACTCAAAAGATGAAAGTATCGGCAGGTTGGCAAGGAAGGGTTGGCGTTCTTTATGGAAGGCCTCATACGAGTTGTACGATGAACAGGACCAGCAAGACCTCGTGATACAGGAAAAAAATGCCTGGGTAAAAGTAATGGACGGTGTTTTAAGTGAAATTCCTATCGCGGGATTATTCTGCGGGTATTTTTTTAACCCGAGTTATACTGTTAAACGTCCTGATGGGACTTTGGTAGCAACTTTTACAAAGCAACCATCTTTCTTTGGCCGAAAATTCAAACTAACGCAGGATGCGGCTTTTGAAGCCGGCGAAGAACAACGGATTCAATTAGGTTTAATGATGATAGCCTTGCTGGAAAGAAGAAGGGGATAAAATTTATTTTATCATTGGAATTGGGAAAGCTGTAAGTTTTTCTGCTTACAGGTTTTTAATGCCAGCTGTTAAGCCGCTAATTCCTTAAGGGTTTACCTGTCTTTAAAATACTCTGGATCCTTTCCAGGGTTTTTTTCTCAGCGGTAAGACTCAGGAAGGCTTCTCTTTCCAGGTCCAGGAGGTACTGTTCACTTACCATTGTTTGTTCACTGAGGTCTCCGCCACACATCACGTAAGCAAGTTTTTTTGCTACCGTTACATCATGGGCCGTTGCATAGTTTCCTTTAAACATGCCATTAATGCCCGCATACATTGCGCCAAGACCGGTACGGCCCAGGACTTTAATATCTGTCCGCTGCACAGGCATAGTGTATCCATCGTTGTACATTTCTATTACCGCCTGTTTGCCTTCTGAAATTCTACGCCCCAGGTTAATGCTTACTGCATCCGTACCTTTCCTGTAAATACCGATGTCAAAAGCCTCATGTGCAGAAGTAGCGACTTTGGCGGTGGCTATGTTCAGGAACCTGTTTTGCAGCGTGATAGTTTCGGGCTCTCCATTATGCATTTCATCTGCTGCCCTCAATACGAATTCCTTTGTACCCCCTCCTCCCGGGATGACGCCGATACCAACTTCCACAAGACCGGTATAAGTTTCTGCTGCCGCTATTACTTTGTCTGCGTGTAAACAGATCTCGCAACCACCTCCCAGAGCCAGTCCATGCGGCGCAAGCACAACCGGTATGGATGAATAACGAACCCGCATCATCGTGTTCTGGAACATCCTTATAGCCATATCTATCTCATCATAATCCTGTTCTAAGGCGAGCATAAATATCATTCCCACATTGGCGCCCGCGCTAAAGTTGGGGCCATCGTTGCCAATTACCAATCCCTTGTATTTTTCCTCTGCGAGTGCAATAGATTTTTGAATACCCTCCAACACTTCCCCACCAATACTGCCCATTTTAGTATACCACTCCAGCCCAAGTACATCATCCCCTAAATGATAAGTGCGGCAGGCACTATTTTTCCAGACGGTTTCATTGGCAAAGTTCTTCATCACGATAAACGCATCTCCACCAGGAATGGCTTTGTAATTTTTTCCGGCTATATCATAATATAAACGTTTACCCTCATCTACTTTGTAAAATGTGTTTATACCTGCGCCGATCATTTCGTCAATCCATGGTGCAACCGTAAAACCTGCAGCTTTCATAGCTTCAGTCGTCTTGGCCACACCCAGAACATCCCAGCTTTCAAACGCACCAATCTCCCAGCCAAAGCCCGCCATCATGGCATCATCCACCCTGTATACTTCGTCGCTGATCTCCGGGATACGGTGAGAAATATACGAGAACAAGGCATAGTGAAATTGCCGGTAAAAATCGCCAGCTTTGTCCGTGCCTGACAGTAACACTTTCAGGCGCCCGGGCAGATCGTCAATAGCTTTAGCTGCCTCCAGTGTCGCGAATTTTTGTTTTTTCCTGGGTTCATATTCCATGGTCTGCAGGTTAAGCACCTGGATATCTTTTGATCCATCTGCACCGGTAACTTTCTTAAAAAACCCCTGCCCGCTTTTATCTCCCAGCCAGTTTTTTTCGGTCATGCCATTCAACCAACCTTGTATATTGAAATAAGCCCTGGCTTCGTCCTGGGGACAATTCTCCGCGACTCCCTTTGCAACTTTGATTAAAGTGTCAATTCCCACAACATCTGCGGTGCGGAAGGTCGCTGATTTCGGGCGGCCAATGACCGGTCCTGTTAATGCGTCTATCTCGTCAATAGTCAGCTGCATCTTTTCCATCGTATTCATAATGGCCATCATCCCAAATACGCCTATCCGGTTGGCGATAAACGCTGGGGTATCTTTTGCCAGCACCGTTGTTTTTCCGAGGAAAAGGTCACCGTAGTTCATCAAAAAATCTACAACCCCGGGGTCTGTGTGCGGCGTGGGAATGATCTCCAACAGGCGTAAATATCTCGGGGGATTAAAAAAGTGGGTGCCGCAAAAATGCTTTTTAAAGTCTTCACTGCGCCCTTCTGCCATCATGTGGATCGGAATGCCGGAAGTATTGGAAGTGATTAACGTACCAGGCTTACGGTATTTTTCTACTTCGGTAAACACCGATTGTTTGATATCTAACCTTTCCACGACAACCTCAATGATCCAATCCACGCCGGCAACATCCTTCATGTTGTCTGTAAAATTCCCGGTGCTGATCTTCCTGATCACGTCTTTATGGAAAACAGGCGACGGATTTGATTTGATGGCGGCTGCGAGCGCATCGTTCACTATTTTATTCTTATCGGCTGGTTTAGCATCTGCAGGCAGATCCTTTGGCTGAATATCCAGTAACAAAACCTGCAAACCAATGCCTGCAAAATGACAGGCGATCCGGCTACCCATTACGCCACTTCCCAGCACCGCTACTTTCTTAATTGTACGTTTACCCATGACTCTAAGCATTTTAAACCAGCTTTGAAATATTTAGTTAGTTAAACAACTATTTTTATAATTCGAAGGTAGTATTTTTAAATTATGAGAAAAATAAAAAAACTCCAGGGTTGCCCCTGAAGTTCTGCTTAAATTTTCCCCCATTAAATTCTTTATTCTACGAAATATTCATTTCCAGTTGAACTGATATAACCAAGTTTTCCGGAGAAGGTTTTTACCATTAAATATCTTGTACCGTCCACCAGCCTGATCTCGCTGTATTTTGGAGCAATAGTCGTTTTGTCGGTAAAATAATAACCTCTCAAATTGTCGTCTCCTGTGATAATAAAACCACCGGATCCATCATACATGATGTCTGAGTAACCATTCTCAATAATAAAATTATTCTCAAGGTCTTTTACGTATGTTTTACCATCCTTTTTCACGATAACATAATCCCTGTCATCCGCACCTCTTATAGTAAGTACCCTTGTGTTTTCAGGGGTAATTTTTACCTGGCCTGAAGTATTTATCACACCATACATGCCAGCTTTGTTTACTTCCAGGTGTGGTGTACCCGACCTAACCAGCCTGATACTGTCGTATTCAAAGGGCACAATGTTTTCAAATTTGGTGTTAAACACACCATACCGGTTATTTTTAATTGCAATATAATAAGTTTCGTCACTATTACCCACTTTGTAATCATCGATTATCTTATCAAACAAACCATTGTTATTGGGTACGCTGTAGTTTTTTTGTGTAACCACCGTTTGCACAGGGATATTATTTTCCGCTAGAGAATTCTCAGCTATTGCCGGACACTTAGGCATTCTGGCGCCTTTTGTACTGATACAAATTTCGTATCCGCTTGCCTGTAAAGATGCGCCTGCAAATAATACAGAGTCGCCGCCTTCTTTACCTGCTTTAGGCATGTAACCCTTACGGAATGACTTTGCTACTGTATATCGGGCGGGGATAACCAAAGTGCCTGCCTTATTTATATAACCATATTTGGTCCCACTTTTTACGGCGGCATAACCTTCAGAAAACCAGTTTGCCTCATTAAATTTTGGAGCTATTACTATTTTACCCTCCGGGTTGGCGTATCCCCATTTGTCACCTTGCCGATAGGGTATCAAGGACAAATCTATTTGCTGGGAAAAGCCCTGGCTCAGCGTCACGATTAACAACGCCAAAAACGAAATCTTCTTTCTCATATAATTGAATGTTTGTTCAGGTATCCCTTTGCAAAGGCTTAACCAAAGTAAACCAGGCTTGCTGCAAAAGTAGCACCGGTAAGAATGACGGGTAAATATCAGGGATACAGGACTATTTTAACAGCCTTATCCTTTTGCAACTGTTGGGAAAACAGGTTAGCCACCAGGCTTGCCCCCGGACGACTAGACCAGGTCAGTATAGGGTAGTTGGGGAAATAATTCTTCAAAACGGGGTATTGAAAATAATAACCGGAAATTGCAGAAGGTGGGTATTTTATTAAAGTGTTTTTAATTTTATTGAGTTGGCCGCTCAATTCCCTCTCTGTGAGGAGGTATGGATTAAAAAAAGGAACGTAATAACTGGTGAAAAAACCGCTGTCACAAAATGCCTTCAGGAATTCCGCAGCCGAAGACTCAATTATCAGCTTATCAGCAAGTGCATAGGTGTCTCGTAATCCCGAAATATATTGCAATGCGGGTGCCGCATTGACCGAAGATAGATTTTTGAAGTCCAGCCAGATGGAAGCCGTGAGTTCCCTTGATCGATAAATCCTAAGAATGGAGGTTATATTGAGAGACGAATAAGCGGATGAGTCGTGATAGACCTCCAGGCATTTTTTTGCAGTGTCAAAATATACATCCATTTCAAACCCTGCTATGCGTTTATCCAGTTGATTTACTTTTTCAATTGTATTAACGGCTTGTCTCCATTTTTTTTGATCTATTAGCAGGTGCCGGCCGCATGGTGCCAAGGCGGCTACCTTAGTATCGGAGATCCGGGCTCCCGGCAGCATTAGCCTTGTCATTCCTTTGTGCAGCATCACATCTGAAATAAGCAAAGCCAACACGAAAAGAACTGCCAACGTATATTTGTTTGTAAGAATCCCTTTTTTCTTCATTTAACAGATGACCATTTTGTTGTTTCAATCCACTGCTGCAAAAGAGAAGATGGCCTTATTATTTATAATAAAGCTACTCATTTTGGGGTGCTTGTTAAAATGTATATTCTTCTTCTACAATTACAACGTTTCCGGTGCTTGGCATTTAAAGGGATGGAAAGATATCACCATCATTAGCTTATGGGCAATAGCGTATGATGTGTTTTGTATTTCTAGTATCCTTCTCCCCTTATTTGGGATCCTGGCTGGTGGAGGCAAATACCTGCAACTTAAAATTGCCCGAAGGATTATAACAGCATTCTTCAGTATAGCGGTCACCTTATTTATTTTTATAAATACAATCGATATATTTTATTATCGCTTTCACCTGCAACGTGCAGATGCAGACCTGCTTTATGTGCTTAGAAATCCATTTAAAAATGGAACAGTTGCAATAATTACTGGAGTGGCATTTATGTTTTGCCTGGTTTGCGGTATTTGGGTTTATCGCAGCATCCATCGCATGGTAATATCAGGTACAGCGCACAAGCGATTTCAACTCACGTTTTTGTTACTGGTCGTTTATTTTGCTCTTTTCCTTATGAGTGGGCCAAAAAAGATTTTACCAACTTTTCCGTTAACACAATTAAGCCCGGTACAACTGCCACTCGTACAGAATTCATTTCACAGTTTTATATACTCCGTTTACCGGCGGAATGAAACAACACTACCCGGCAAATTTTATATGACCCCTGCGGAATTGGAAACTGTGTTTTCAATTCATAAAAAAAACAATGTTGTTTCCTCTCCTAAAAATATTGTATTGTTTATCATGGAAAGTGTACCGCCTGCGTTTTTTGAGAGTACCAGCCCTTATAAAGTGCAGATGCCATTTTTAGATAGCCTGGTAAACAAAAGCAGCTTCTATAGCAACGCGTTTAGTTATTCATACAGTTCCAACAAAGGTATCACTGCTATTCTGTCCGGGCTGCCTACTATTACCGATATCCCTCTTTATCACTCTAATTACACATCTATCGCACGGGTATCTGTCGGTGAAGCCTTAAAACGGAATAGTTACAAATCCTCTTTTTTCATCGGAGACAATTTCGATGATTTTGGTTTTGCAAAATGCAGCAAGTGGTTAGGCATTGACAATTATTACAGCATGGAAGCCATACCCGGTTACGGGAAAATGGAAAAACATAGCATGGGACTTCATGATGAATATGTACTAAACTATATGCTGGAAAAACTGAGAAAAACAGAAGGAAATTTTTTAGCAATACAGTATAACATTTCTACCCACTACCCGAATGACCTTCCCTCATCTTTTGTAAAAAAATACCCGGCACTTTCGGGCACACCGCAAATGAAAACCATGCAGTATTATGATGATTGCCTGCAGCGGTTTTTCAGTGAGGCGGCGGCGGAGGCATGGTTTACGAACACCGTTTTTATTTTTTGTTCAGATCATTGGGCGCAGCCACATCCTAACAATATTAAAATTGACGAGGTGGAGAGTTTCAGGATCCCCTTGTTCATTTATGAACCGGGTAATGCACACAAAAAAGTGATACGAACACCTGTGAGCCAGCTGGACATTGTGAATACACTGCTTTATTATGGCGGTATCAAAGATAGCTTTACAAGCTATGGAATTAACCTGAAAGACACGTTGCTGCAGGAAGACAGGACAATTTTTACCAAGACTAATTCCGCGATCTACCAGGCGATTAATAATGAATATGTGCTTGGGTTCAACGCGATGGAAGGAGCAGCCGTTTATTGTTACGCCTATAAAAAAGACCCTGGCAAAAACACAAACCTCCTGCAACAAAACGCAACTCCCGAAATAAACAAACTAATCCTGGAGATGAAAGCCTTTTTGCAGACTGCTGAAGCGCATTACCGCGGAGGCAACAGTGAATGGTGAATGGTTAAGCGGGAAGTCTTCACACCGAACTGCGGCTATTTACTTGCTGCCTTCAACTCCTCCACCGTCAACCCTCTAACTAACTCCACTCCCGTTACCCACCTTCTCATCCGGGTTTACAAATTTGAGTTTGCCATCTTCGTCCTCTGCCATCAGGATCATCCCATTGCTTTCAATTCCTCTCATCTTCCTGGGGGCCAGGTTGGTAACGACGGTTACTTGTTTCCCTACAATAGATGCGGGATCAAAATGCAGGGCAATGCCACTGACAATCACCCTTTTTTCGGTACCGAGATCAACTTCAAGTTTCAGTAATTTATCTGCTTTCTCTACTTTTTCTGCCGCAGTGATAGTCCCCACCTTCAATTGGATCTTTGCAAAATCATCAAAGGAAATAGAAGGTTTTACTTCCGGAGTTGGACCTGAGAGGGTTGCGGGACCGGCTTCGTCCATTTTCACTGGTGTTATATCAGCTGATCTCGTCTTCATTTGTGTAGTTGCGTTTATAAGTCCTTCCTTTAATTTTTCTACCTGTGCGACTATTTCAGCCTCATCTATTTTCCTGAATAATAATTGTGGTTCTCTCAAACTATACCCCACACTTAATATTTTAATTTTGCCCGCGTTTTCCCAATCGAGTACCCTGTCTACAAGTTTCATCATAGCCAGCAATTTTTTTGATGTGTTTGGCAAAAAAGGATTTATGAAGATGGAAAGATTGGCGGTTAGCTGTAAACAAAGATGCAAACAATTGTCGATGAGTTTCTGTGCGTCTGTTGTGGGGCGGCCATCTTCTCCGGGGGTTTTTGCTACGATCCAGGGCTCTTTTTCCTGCATGTATTTATTTCCCTTCCTGCTCAGGTCTATTACTTCAAATAAAGCGTCGCGGAATTTAAATTCTTCCAGCATGGATTCCACTTTTTCTTTTGTTTTTCCTATCTCCTCAATGAGTACCTTATCTGTATCATCTAAAATGTCATCATGCAACTTCGGCACTTTGCCACCGCATAGTTTGTGCATCAGCACCCAGGTGCGGTTCACAAAGTTTCCAAAGATGCTTACCAACTCACTGTTGTTCCGGTCCTGGAAATCCCTCCAGGTAAAATCATTGTCCTTGGTTTCCGGGGCATTTGCACAAAGAACGTAACGTAAAACATCCTCGCAACCCGGGAAATCGTTCATGTATTCATTTACCCACACAGCCCAGTTGCGACTGGTAGAAACTTTTTCGCCCTCAATATTCAAAAATTCATTTGCGGGAACATTTTCCGGCAACACAAATCCACCATGCGCTTTCAGCATAGCAGGGAAAATAATACAATGAAAAACGATATTGTCTTTACCTATAAAATGAACCAGTTTCGTGGTTTCCTTGCACCAGTAATCCCCCCAATGCGAGGTGAGTTCCTTGGTAGCGCTTATATAACCAATGGGTGCGTCAAACCATACATACAACACTTTTCCTTCGGCAGCTTTTAACGGCACTTTTATACCCCAGTTGCTATCCCGTGTCATTGCGCGGCTCTGCAAGCCACTGTCCAACCAGCTTTTACATTGGCCGTATACGTTGTTCTTCCATTCCTTATGTCCCTCGATTATCCATTCTTTCAGCCATCCCTCGTAATTCTGTAAAGGAAAATACCAATGCGTTGTTTTCTTCTTCACGGGCACTGCGTCACTCAATGTACTTCGGGGATTGATGAGTTGCTCGGGCGATAATGAACTCCCGCATTTTTCACATTGATCTCCGTAAGCATTTGGATTCGCGCACACGGGGCAAGTGCCGGTGATATAACGATCTGCCAAAAACGTTTTGGTCGTCTCGTCATAATATTGCTCGGTTTCTTTTTCTTCAAATAACCCCTGGTCGTACAATTTTGTAAAAAAAGCAGACGCGGTTTCATGATGAACCTGGTTGGAAGTACGGGAATAGATATCGAAGGAAATTCCCATCTGTTCCATACTTTCTTTGATCAACGCGTGAAATTTATCAACCACCTGTTGAGGACTTATCCCTTCCTTCATTGCCCGAATAGTGATGGGCACACCATGCTCATCACTGCCACCAATAAACTTTACATCTCTTTTCTGCGCGCGCAAATAACGCACATATATATCTGCAGGTAAATAGCAGCCTGCCAGGTGACCTATGTGCACGGGACCATTGGCGTAAGGTAGTGCTGCTGTAACTAAATATCTTTTTGGATTCTTCATTTGGCTGTAAAAATACCTAAAGCAATTACATTCCCCAAACAAACAAAAAAGGCTGCTACGCAGCCAGTTTCATAATAGCTTTTTGCTAATTTATCGGGTCAGCTCCTTAATTTTCACCTGTGGCTTCAGGACACCGTTACACTTTTCCGCGACAATTTCTTTGGAAAGCTTAAATTCTTTGGTTTGACGGAAATCATTCGAAGATGCACCGGCTTTTACCAAATAAGTACCGTTCGCCACTATCCAGGAAGAACGTTTACTGTCATACGAGGCAAGATCTTTTGCATTTAAATGAAAGCGCAAAATCTGTTTTGTGCCTGGTAGCAACAAGGATGTTTTCGCATTTGATTTCAAAAAATACGAGAAGGCATTAAAGGGAGGAATGGGACAACAGTGGTAAACCTCATTGTAATAGCCGGTTTTTTCTGACTTCCCGGTTGGCCACCAGAAATATAATTATACACTAAAATGCGGTTTGCTTCAATTGGAAGTAAGGGAAGAAAAATCGATCTTGCAGGAACTGCCTTAAAAAATTAAATAATTATATGAACATCAAACTTCCTCCCTACCTCAAAAAAGGCGACACTATTGGCATTACCTGCCCCGCGGGGTTTATGGCTGCAGAAAAGGCGCAAACCTGTATTGAAACCTTACAATCTTGGGGCTACGAGGTGATGGTAGGCAAAACACTGGGGAGCAGTTCAGAAAACTATTTTAGCGGCACCGATGGAGATAGGCGGGATGAATTACAGGCGATGCTGGACGATCCTTCCATTCATGCCATTCTTTTTGGACGTGGTGGCTATGGTATCGGCCGGATCATTGACCAGCTTGACTTCAAAGCGTTTAAAAAAAATCCCAAGTGGGTCGTCGGCTTTAGTGATATAACAGTGCTGCATGCCCATTTATTCAGCAGATTTAAAATTGCTTCACTGCATGCCCCCATGGCAGCGGCATTTGATGACGGTGAGTACAAAAATGAATTCATTGAATCCCTCCGAAAAGCTCTGAGGGGTAACAAAGCGAATTACAGTACAGCCTCACATCCAAATAATAAACGAGGCACTGCTTCTGGTAAATTAGTTGGAGGCAACCTGGCCCTGCTAGCCCACGTTATCGGCACGGATTCCGACGTTGACACAAAAAATTGTATCCTGTTTGTAGAAGACATTGGTGAATACCTGTATAGTATTGACCGTATGCTTTACCAGCTAAAACGCAGCGGGAAATTAGCCGCATTGAAGGGCCTTATTTTTGGAGGCTTCACAGATATGAAAGATACTGACAGGCCATTCGGTAGCAGCATTGATCAAATCCTTTATGAAGCAAGTGCGGGCCTGGATATTCCGGTATGTTTCCATTTCCCGGTGAGCCATGGCAAAGAAAATTATGCACTTAAGATCGGCGCGGAATACCGGTTCACGGTTGGCTCAAAAAAGGTGGTCCTTAAAGAATTAGAAACTTAGCAGCGAATCCAATGATTTTTGGTAGATAGGTGACGCGCTAAGATTATTGTGAGAACCTTCCGGTATTTTGATAAATACATCCGTAGGTTTTAGCATCTTCATTAATCTTACCCCGGATCTATAGGGCACCACCCAATCCCCTGTGCCATGAAAAATCGCGACCGGTGCTTTTACATCGGCTAAATATTCATAGGTGGGCAGTTGGTAATTACTCATTACGGACGCCGGATACATAAAGGCGTAAGAACGAAACAAAGAAGGAATACTGTAGTAGGGGGTTTCCAATATCAGTCGTTGGCAGGGCTTTACCGATGCAATATATGCTGCGATGCCTGTACCCAGTGACTTGCCATACACGATAATGCGTTCGGCCGGATATTTTACCGCAGCCATCTTTTGCACCTGGTACGCGATGGTATATAATTTTTGCTCAGTTCTCTCCCCGGTGCTTTTGCCAAAACCAGGATAGTCAGGCATCCAGACTTCGTAACCTTTTGCTGTAAATGCAGGCACAAACCGGGCATAGTGCTCCACGTTCTTTTTATTACCATGGAAATATAAAAGCACTCCTTTTCGCACAGTGTCGGCAGGGTAAAACTTTATCATACTCACCGTATCAGTTATATTGAACGGTATTTTTATTTCCTCGAATGGCTGATCAAAAGAAAAAGTATAGTTATTGTCCAGCGGCTGTGGATGAAACAATATTTTCTCCTGCAGGTAGAATAAAATGATGCCTATCCCGCAATAACCAAGGATAAAAATTTTCAATCGTCGAAACCATTTCTTTTTATTTGACTCCTGTGAAGTGCTGTTGCCGGTAAAATTTTTCATTTCATTACAAAGTTCATAAGCCCCCTCCAGGGGTTGGGGCTCTTAATACTGCAATATATCCCTCAAAAATTTGTGGTAATCATTAAAAGAAGGCAGGTTGTTGTGCCCACCGTCCTTTATGCGTATCAGGGTTATTTTCGAGGGACTGATTGCCTGCAGTTTTTCACTATTCTTAATCGGTATGAGCCAGTCTTTTGTACCGTGCAAAATATAGGTATGGCAGTTCACATACCGTATCCATTTATCGGTGCGCAAATGATACCTCAATAAATACCTTATGGGAAGAATTGGCAAAAACCGTTCTATTGCTTTTTTAAAATTAAAGTAGGGTGCATCGAGGATAAGGTAGCGGGGCTTGTTATCGCTTGCTATTTTCGCTGCAAAACCGCTTCCCAGGCTGCGCCCGTAAACAATGATATGGTGTTCTGTATATTGGGCTGCAAGGGTATCGTAAACGAACTGCATATCTTTCAGCATGTCTTTCTCACTCCGTTTACCGGTGCTTTTTCCAAAACCGCGGTAATCTACCAACACCACATCATACCTGTACCGGTAAAAGTCCTTTGCATATTTGGCCCAGCCCTTTATACTACGGGTATTACCATGAAAATAAAGGACCAATCCCAATGGTTTTTCTACTGTAAAATGAAGTCCGTTAATGACCACGCCCGGCTCTACGTCAAAAAATAATTCTTTGAATGGCGCATCATACCTATACTGAAAGTCGGCGCGTAATTTTTCCGGTTTAAAGATAAACCGGTCCTGGATAAGATATACCAGCCCCGCCAGTACCACGTAACCAATAATAATATAGAGCAGTGTATGGTTCAAACAGTGTAAAAAATTGAGTTAAGATAGCTATTTGGAAATGAAAGGGAAACCTTATTTGAGATGCCGGTAAGCCAATGCCAGGAAATATCCCTTCAGGAGCGCGCATTTTTTAAGGATTTCCGACGATCCTAGCCCAGCTATCCATCCCACCGCTTAAATTGAGCAGGTTGTTGTATTGAAATTTTTGCTGCAGGCGCTGAATGACAAGGCCACTGCGAATGCCCTTCTGGCAATAAAACACCACGGGTCTGTCTCTGGGGACCTGGTCAAGGTTGGTAAAGATGGTGTTCATGGGGATCAATAGCCCGCCGATATTAAATACTTCATGTTCCCAGGGCTCCCTCACATCTATCAACAGCAGGTCTTCCCCGTTAGTGATACTTTGTTGAAGTGTTATGGGGTCGATTGATTGCATGCTATACTGCTGGTGATGCCAATAGTCGGTGGTGTCATTTGTCATGGGTCATTGTAAAAGCTCATCGTGATACGTCTTGATCCATTGGAGCTATTCTTCCTCCTCTTCTTCATGCGCCCAGATCCTGCTTAACTTTAATTTACTGACAGGTGCCACCACCAGCGGGAATTTTTCAACCGCCACATTGCTTTGCTCAAGGCCGAAACTGCGCTCTTCGCTTACGCTCAGTGCTTTTAACCAGAAATAGATCTTCATCACCACTTCTTCAAAGAAAGGTAACTCATTATCCTGGCTCAGGAATTTTTCCATTACTATAAACTGGAAATCGCCCACCATATTATTTCGCTGCTGGCTTTCATAACGGCTCATGATATTTACTTCCCTGTTAGCAACCAGGTCCTCCACCACTTTTTTGAACATCAGGTTTAGCCTGGGCGCTATCCGGAAGCCTAACCTAAACTCCACCCGGATGATGTCATTGGGGATAATGTGCTCTACGGTATATTCCGAAGTATAAGGATCGTCCAGTGTGTCCACATGCACAAACCAGTAAATATCGGCACGTTTAGGTTTACCGCTAAGGATACTGTAAATGATCTTATGTTCTATTTCTTTTGGGTTGTTCGCGCTGGTCAGGTACACCAGGTGCGTTGCATATTTCGGAACCGTGTTATCGTTACTGAGTTCCTCCAGTTTGGGTATATATTCCTCCACGCGCACAAATTCAATGTAACGGTTCTTGATCTTCCGCGCCCGGTACCAGACGTACATCACAGTGAATAATGCACCGCCGATCATTAAAGTAATATAACCGCCATGCGTGAACTTATCCATGAGGGCCACCAGGTAGGATATCTCTACCATCAGGTAAAAAACAAGGAAAATATAAATGAAGATGGGTTTCACCCTATGCAGGACCAGGTAGTTAGCAAACAAAATGGTAGTCATCGTCATGGTGGTGATGATGGCCAGCCCATACGCAGCTTCCATCCTGCTGGACTCGCGGAAGTATAATACAACACCCACACAACCTGCAAATAATAACATATTGATGCCCGGCACAAATAACTGACCTTTCGCTTCGCTTGGGAATTTGATCCTCATTTTCGGCCAAAGGTTCAGGCGGATAGCCTCACTTATCAAAGTGAATGATCCGGATACCATGGCCTGGCTGGCGATGATGGCGGCGGCCGTTGCTATTATCACCCCGGGAACTATAAACCATTGGGGCATCAGGTCATAAAAGGCATTAATACCATAGGAATCGCGTGTGGCTTCGTCCATCATCTGGCCGGTATGATGGCTGAGCAAACTGGCTCCCTGGCCGAAGTAATTAAGTAATAGGCATGATTTCACAAACAGCCAGGACACGCGAATATTGCTGCGCCCGCAGTGTCCAAGGTCGCTGTACAAGGCCTCTGCACCTGTTGTACAGAGAAATACCGCACCCAGTAACCAAAAACCTTCTTCATAATTGAACAGGAAATTGATTCCGTAATAAGGATTTAATGCACTGAATATGGTGATATCGTCGGAAAGATGGATTATACCGAGCACAGCCAACATCCCAAACCAGACGCCCATGAAGGGACCGAAAAGTTTACCGATGGAAGATGTACCAAATTGCTGGGCAAAAAAGAACATTGTAATAATACCCAGGACTATGTAAACAATCGTTTCTTTTCCCAGGTTGGCGAAGCGCGGAAGTTCGCGCATCCCCTCGATTGCAGAAGTGATAGAAATAGGCGGTGTAATAATGCCATCTGCAAGTAAGGCAGCACCACCAATCATTGCGGGCAGCACCAACCATTTTTTTCTTCGCCTCACCAGCGCGAAAAGGGAAAAAATTCCGCCTTCTCCTTTGTTGTCTGCCTGTAGCACCAGGATCACATATTTAAGCGTGGTTTGCAGGGTTATAGTCCAGATGATAAGGGATAAAGTTCCCAGGATCAGTTCCCTAGAAATAACACGGTCTTTTATGATTGAATTAAAAACGTATAAAGGGGAAGTTCCTATATCTCCGTAAATGATTCCAAGGGCAATTAATAAACCAGCTGCTGAAACTTTGTTGATATGTTTTGACACTAAAAAAGAATTTTCTGTAAGCGCCCGACAGCGGCGCGCCGGGCGGTACAAATGTAGATTGAAATCGAATAAAATAAAGAAAAGATTTTTAAAGCTTATGATCAATGGGGGAGTCGTTTGGCGGAAGACCCTTGGCTGACTGCTCAACCCTGTTCGCCAGATTTATCCTTGTTAAACGCAGGAATGCTGGCATTCTTTATGAACGTCTTCAACTCCCAATACAATCACCGGTATCCCGGGTACATACAACCCTTCGCTCTAAGTTTTTAATTAGATCCCGGAGGAAGTGTTACAGAAAAACACCAGGTTGGGATATTTATTTTACACAGCAGTTGATTGGCTAAAACCCTGCCGCCCTTCAATCAATTCCTTCACTTTGCCAAGAAGGTCCTGCATTTCAAAAGGTTTAGACAAAAACTCGTTCGCCCCTGCCTGCAGGCAACTTTGCCGGGCGTCCGGCAGGGCTGAAATCATCATCACCGGTAGTTGGGTTACAGATTCATCTCTTCTTATAGCCGCGCACACATCTGTACCATAGTCCCCGGCTATAAGCATATCCAAAATAACAAGATCAATATTGGTATTATTCAGGATCTCATATGTTTTATCGGCACGGTTGAGCAGGGTAACTTCATACCCTTTAAACTCAAGCATCATCTTAAGCATAATACCAATATCCGGATCATCATCTACTACCAATATATTCGCCATCGATAAAATTTTAGTGGTTGTATATTTTTATGTTAGTTGAAGGGGAGAAAAAATGTGAACGTGGCTCCCTTTTCTTTCTCACTTTCCACCATGATTGAGCCCCCATGTCTTTGTACTATCTGGTTGGCTATAAACAGGCCTATCCCAAAACCTGAATAACTCAATTCACTCTGCCCACTCACCCGGTAAAACCTTTCGAATACCTTTAACTGGTCTTTTTTGTCAATTCCAATTCCCGCATCCTTCACGCTTACTGCCACAAAATGCTCTTTTGCCTGGTAAATACGTACATCAATGCTGGTCTGGGCAGGTGAATATTTAAGCGCATTATTCAAAAGGTTGATCAGCACCTGCCCAATCCTGTCCTCATCTCCCAGGATATCGCGGTTGATGTCATTGTGGATCAGGATATCGTGTGTTTGGCTGGTATGCAAAACATCCTGCACAGTTTCCAGGACAAGCTCATTCAGGTTAAAAGTCTTTTTCTGAAGTTCCAGTTTTCCCGCTTCGATCCTGGAGAGATCGAGCATCTCCGTGATGAGTCGGGTAAGCCGCACAACCTGGCTATCTATACGGCCAAGCGAGGTTTTAAGGGGGGCTTCGTTAAGACCTGTGTCTTCTTCCAGCATTGTCAGCAACAATTGAACATAACCCTTTATAGAGGTAACCGGCGTCTTTAATTCATGGCTAACCATCTTCAAAAAATCTTCTTTTCGCTGTTCTTCTTCTTTTATCTTCTGAATCTCTGTGGTGGTTCCCACCCATTTGATAATATTACCCTCTTCGTCTCTTACCGCCACGGCCCTGCTCAGGTGCCAATTATATCCGCCATTCCTGTTCTTAAGGCGCAACTCGGTGTCAAAATCTTCCCCTGTTTCTAGAGAATGCTTCCAACTCCTCTGGATCTGTTCCAATTCGTCCGGGTGCATAATCTTTTGCCAGCCGGAGTTTTTGAGTTCTTCCATAGACAGCCCGGTGTAATCGAGCCAACTTTGATTGTAATAAAAGACATCCCCGTTTGCATCGCTGTTACTCACCTTAGTAGGCAACAGGTCCGAAAGATGCCTGAAGTTCTCTTCGCTTTGTTTAATTTTTTTATTAAACTCTGCCTGCGGAGTTACGTTGGTGGCAATAATAGCTACTCCTTCGATCTTTTTGTAAACGTTCCGCTGGGCCTGGAATAAAAAATCATAATACTTTATTTCTTTTTTCCCTTCGCGGATCAGAAATAATGGCATTTCATTGGCGTAAACCGGTTCCCCTGTTATGTAAACACCCCGTAACAATTCGCCGAGACCCTGTTCCTTTAATTCCGGCAAAACAGTAAAATAGGGTTTACCTACCACATCGAGGCCCTTACCCCAGGTATCGATGATTGCGTCATTAGCTATCTCAATGATCAGCTCCTCTCCTTTTAAAATAGTGATCATGGATGGGGAGGAGTAGATCATATTACTGAACCGATGTTCACTTTCGATAAGTGCAGCCTCAATCATCTTTTGGTCATTTATATCAAACCCTACGCCTACATACCCGTTAAAATCCCCGCCGCTTGTGAACCTGGGATTTGCCTTAAAGGCATGCCAGCGGTATTCCCCGTCATAGCGTTTTAACCGGATAGCAGGTATTGTATAAGACTGCTGGTTTGCAAAAGCAGGCCCGTAAATCTCCATCACTTTTTCCACGTCATCAGGATGTACGATCCCGTCCCAGGCCCTGCCAAGTGCTGCTTCATAAGTCTGCCCGGTGTAATCGAGCCAGGTTTTATTCCAATAAGTTACCTGCGCATCCTCGCCCGCCTCAAGAATATAAACGATCATCGGCGATTGATCTGCGAGCAAACGAAAACGTTTCTCACTTTCAATCAACGCATTTTCTGCCTTTCTTTTTTCAGTCACATCGGTGTGTACACCTACCCATTCCCGGATAGTCCCATCAGGGTTCATAAGAGGAATGGCACGAATTGCAAAATGCCCCCAGGTGCCATCTTTCACTTTTATCCTATGCTCAAAAACGAATGTGGACTGCGATTTAACTGCCTCATTCCAGGCTTCTACAGTGGCCTGGGCATCCTGCGGATGCACAACCTCTGCCCAGCCGTATCCATGGTATTGTTCATAACGTTGACCCGTCAATTCGCTCCAGCCAGGCTGATCACCTTCCATTTGACCCATTGCATTGTTAGTCCACACGATGCCCTCTACAGCGGCTACTGCACCCTGAAATTTTTCTTCACTCTGCTTTAATGCGAGTTCCGCCAGTTTCTCTTCATGGATATCCACCACCGTCCCGATCATACCTTCGTAGGTGCCATCTGCACTGAATTTTGGGCTGCCGCTATCCAGGGCCCAACGGTACTCACCCGCTTTATTTTTCATGCGGTAGGTGTGTATAAATGGTTGTTGATTATTATTGGCGTATATAAAAGCCTCGCCCGCCGCCTGTTTGTCCTCCGGGTGGGTGGCATCCAGCCAGCCAAACCCTTCTCCCTCCTGCTGGCTTTGGCCAGTGTAATCATACCATTGTTTATTCAGATAACTGCAAGAACCGTCGCGCTGGGTTATCCAGATAATCGCAGGGACTGTATCTGTCATCTCCCTGAAATACTTTTCGCTTTGCTCGATTTTCTTCTGGAAGCTAACCTGCCCGGTAACGTCTTTACAGACCTCGAGTATCGAGTACACTTTTCCTTCTTTATCAAAAAGAGGCGTGTAAGTAAAGTCATAAAAATTGTTGGTAACCTGCCCATCATTGCGAACAACTGTGACGGGTGTGGCAAAGGTCTGAAACATGTTGCCTGTTGTAAAAACATCATCCAGTATTTGCAGGAAAGGTTGATTTTCTGTTTTTAATTCGGGCATTACCTCTGCCAGGGGCTTTCCTTCTATATCATTTCCTTTACCTAAAATATCTTTGAAAGTCTGGTTAGGGCTTGCCAATATCAGATCTCTTCCCCTGAAGAGTGTGATAGCTATCGGAGCGGCTTCGATCACCGATTTTAATTCCGCCTCACTCTCTTCTATCTTTTTGGCAGCTGCCTGGTGTTCTGTAATGTCTTCAACGGCCAGGAGTATGAGTTTCTCTTCTGCATTCTTGACAATCACCCGGGCATTGATCAGCATTGACCTGTATCCCACAGATCGAAACGCATGTTCCAGTTTGTAACCAAGGTAGTTTTGTTTGTCCGGAAGAATATTCTCCAAAAAGTCTTTTAAGCCGTCAATATCCCAATCCCGGTTATCCATTTCATATACCGGCCTGCCTTCAATGTCTCTCTGATTTAAATTGAACTTCACATAGAACCGCTCATTTGCCAGCACCACCTTCAGGTCTTCATCCAACACCAGCACAGGCTGGGGCACCGTGTCGATAATAGCTTCGGCATAGTCCTTTTGCTGCTTAAGCTGATCATTGAGATTCACCATTTCCTGGTTCACCACGGTTAGTTCTTCGTTGGTGCTCTGTAACTCTTCCTTACTGGTTTCCAGTTCTTCATTCAGGCTATGTAATTCTTCATTACTACTCATCAATTCCTCATTGCCTGTCTGTAATTCTTCGTTGGAAGCCTCTTGCTCGTCAGTGATCAGGTGCATATCCTCACGGAGTTGGGCAATTTCATTCTCCAACTGCTCAATTCTCAAGCTTTTTTCATCGTTCCCGGACCCATGATTTTTTTTGAAAGTTTTTCTGGGCTCAGTGGCCTGGGGTTCAAATAAAATAAGGTAATAAGAGTCCGTGGTGCCCGTCAACGGTAAGGCACGGATGCAAAGCACCTGCTCCTGGTTATTTACAAAATAAACTACCTTTTCTTTTTTTACATTCTTTTTCTCCTGTTTAACTTGATGGACCACGCTGCGGAGTGCAAATGCCAGGCCTGGCTTTGCCAACTTCAACAAGTTATGGGTAGGTTTACCAGAATTTTGTTGCAGGTAGTTGCCAGTTGCACCCCTGAAATGAACGATGTCCAGGGCGTCATTTATTACAACCCCTGCGGGGGAGAATTGATTCAGTATGATCTCGTCCGCTGTTTTTTGAAAATCAAGGGCCGAACTTTCAACGAGCTTATTCCCTTTCAATTGATGCAATTGATCAAACGACCTTCTGCTACCGGTTTTTATTATTTTAGAAGCCACATCCTTTTTTGTGAATACTTTGTCGCTTTTCCCCTTGGCGGAAAAAAGATCTGTAACACCAATTGTATTCTCCGATTTACCAAGGAGTAATAAGCCCTTCGGATTCAAGGCATAATGAAAGGTTGCAATGGCTTTTTTTTGTAGGTAGCTGTCCATATAGATCAACACATTCCTGCAGCTAATGAAATCTATTTTGCCAAATGGTGGATCTTTAAGAAAGTTGTGTACAGCAAATACACAGATATCCCTCAACTCCTTTTTCACGCGGTAATTACCATTACTATAGGTAAGATATTCCTTTAACCGGTTTGTACCCACACTATCTACCTCTGCCGGTGTATAAACGCCGGCCCTGGCTTTTAATATGGCAGGTTCGCTGAGATCAGTAGCGAATATTTGTACCTTTTCCTTTTTATGCCCAAGGTATTCCTTGAAGCAAATAGCTATTGAGTAAGCCTCCTGCCCGGTACTGCACCCGGCAATCCAGATCCGTATGGTGCCGTCGGCGGTTTTGTTTTTAATGATAGATGGAAAAACGGTCTCACATAAATTATCAAATATCTTTTTATCCCGGAAAAACGAGGTCACAGGAATCAGCATGTCCTGGTACAAAAGATCCTGTTCGTCGGCGTTCAGCAAGAGGTATTCCAGGTAAGCATTTGGAGCGCTGAACTTATTCAGCACCATTCTACGTAAAATTCTTCGCCGGATGGTGGTTTGTTTATAATAAGTAAAGTCCATCTCCTTGCGAACGCGGAGTTGGGAAAGGATCTTCTTGAACGTTTCTTCATCTTCTGTTTGCGGGGGCTCCTGAGGGTTCGCCATTGTCTTAACGATCTCGATGAGTTTCCCCGGAATTTTTTCAGGTTCCAGCACAAAATCAACCACACCGGACTCGATGGCACTGTGCGGCATCCCGTTGTAAGCAGCCGTATCCATATTTTGCGCCACGGTAATGCCTCCATGGTCTTTTATTAGTTTCAGCCCCTTGGTACCATCGGTAGCGGTACCGGATAATACAACCGCTATTGCATTCGCCTCATACACCTGGGCGAGCGATGTAAAAAAAATATCGATAGGCATATTCATTTTACCCCGGTTGGCCGCCGGCCTTGGGCTTAATTTCAGTTTATCTTCTTTAACCTGTAGAATCTTGTTACTTGGAATGATATAGATATGGTTGGGCTGCACTTTTATTTCATTGGCTATCTCCTGCACCGGCAACAATGTGACTTTTTTCAAAAGGTCGGCCAGCATACTTTCATGGGAAGGGTCGAGGTGCTGAACAAGTATCCATGCCATTCCCGATTTTTCAGGTATTGCAGACAGTAGCTTTTTGAATGCATCCAGCCCACCTGCAGAAGCTCCTATACCAACTACAGGAAATTCTATCGGGAACTGCTGGGACTGATTTCCCATCAGGGAAATATCGTCAATATCTAGGCTGCTGTGTTCGGGCTTCAAAGTGTTTAGAAACTATTTGGAAATTATGAGTTTATTGTTACCATAAGCAAACTATCAAACATCGGCCTTAGCATTTTGTTCTGTTATCAGTGCCTTTTGTAAACCGATGGAATATTCAGGCAGAAAAATGGCAAAAATCAGGCAACAGTAATCCAAACCAGGATTTACCGGAAAGATGCTTTTATTAAGGGTCGAAATAACTTATTAACTGGTCATCCCCCCTGTCGGGTATCAATCCGTAGGTCAGCAAGTGTAGAAATATTTTCTCATTTAGGGAGTGCTAAACTGCAGAGTTGGTGTGCTATTCCCGGGAACCGGTTTGGTCATTTAGCGGTCTTTCAAAAATTCCTGTGCCTCTGTATGCAATTACAAATTTTACAGTTGTGCAGAGAATGTTCCCTTCGGTCAGGTGGCCGCAGGCTGTTTCCCCCATTGCATTTGCGATGCAAATGTGAAGATGGATTCCCTGAATAGGGAAGGTTCTATTGAGGCGGAGTATCTCAAAATAATCCCGGGCAATGCTGGTATCCTGTTGGTTGGCATAATGAATCGCGTAATCCGTAAGGCTGCCGAGGCAGGTACAGATCCAGCCCGCTGTAATATGATTCTTATCTACAAATTCCTGGATCGCTTTTTTTAAGATCCTGGACAGGATCCAAACGAAAAGTATCCTATTGAATGTCTGTCATACAGCAGGTTGTTTGATAATGAATGGAAGGTAAGATTATTGCAAACAAACAGCAGCAGGCTAAGATTACACTTTAAGAAATGTTTAGAATTTTAGAGGGGGGGGTGTTACGGATTTGCAATACATTTAAGTATGAAGCGCTGGGTAATATTGACTTTTTGGGCAGCTATGCCTTTTGCATCCCGGGCACAGGCTGACAATTTTTTTTCGGTTGACAACCGGGCGGCTCACTTCCCCGCAGCTGTTACAGGTTCTACGGTCGAGCTTGCCACCTACATTCGCCACAATTTTAACAGTGATGGTGCAAGAATAAGGGCCGCGTACCGGTGGGTAACTTCCAATATCAGGTACGACAAAGACAGCATGTTGTACATCAACTGGAGTAAAGAAAACGATGACAAGATCGCTGCAACTCTTCGGCGCAGAAAAGGTGTATGTGACAACTTTGCTTCGGTATTCACTGACCTCCTTCTAAAAATGAATATACCGGCGTTTGTTGTAAACGGTAGTTGCCGAACCAGTACCGGAATTCTTTCTCAACCTCATAGTTGGGCTGCTGTAAAAATGAAAGAAGACTGGTTGTTATGTGACCCCACCTGGGATATTGGGTATACAAATTCCACCCGGTATTTTTTGATTCAGCCGGCAGTGTTCATAGAAACGCATTGGCCATTCGATCCCTTATGGCAACTGCTGCCTCACCCCTTTAGTTACATAGAATTTGAAAACGGTATGTCTTATCCGGATGCTGACAAACCGCAACTCAGTATTTCAGATTCTGTAAATGCATTTATGGTCCTGGACAACCTGCAACAGCTGGAATCCTCCGCCCGAAGAATGCGAGCAGCCGGAACAGCAAGGGAAGCGCAAAAAAACTGGTATGGTTACAACCAGATGAATATTGCCATTGTTCATGGCGAACGAAATATGCTGCTTTACAATACTGCTGTACAGGAGTTAAATAAAGCAAGTAAACTCTACAACAACTTCGCGGCTTATCGTAACAATATGTTCCTGCCTTCGCGGCCAGATGAGGAGATCAGCGAAATGCTGCGTCCTGTGATTGAAATTATTTATGCAGCAAAGCAAAAAGCAACGACTATTGCCTCTTCGAAAGAAAATTTTCAATACGATACGGGCGGCCTGGTTGAGAAATTAAATGCACTGGAAAAAAAGGCCGAAGACCAGGTGCAGTTCCTGCGCAGGTATGTCGCCACTGTTGCTACAGAAAGGCAGAAATTATTTTACCGGTAAACCGTTTCAGTTAACAACCGCTATTTTTTCTACGGTCACTTTTTGCTGCTGGGCAGCAGGGATGGTAAAACTAAAAACTGAACCTTTACCCTGAACACTTTTTATTTGCAGATAACCCTGGTTCTTTTCGATAAATTCCTTGCTGATCAAAAGTCCTAAACCTGTCCCCTTTTCTTTTTCTGTGCCGCGCCTGCTTATAGTAGTATGCTGGCCAAGCAGTTTTTTCCTTTTTGCTTCGCTCAGCCCTATCCCGTTGTCAGCGATCCTTACCTCTACGCTATTTTGTTCAGGATGAACGGATATCTCCACGGCGCTATTCCGTTGGCTGAATTTAATGGCATTACTTAAGAGGTTCCTGATTACGAATTCTATCATGTCTTTATCAGCATATGCATGTAACCCGTCGGGCAGGTTTGTTTTAATCACGACCTGTTTCATATGGGCATGTAATTGTACCAGTCTTATTGCAGCATCAACAACGGCTTTTACACTTATTTTATCCGGGCGAAACTGTAAAAGGTTCATCTGGGACTTTGACCATTGCAGCAGATTATACAACAACTCATTCATATTATTGAGTGACTGTTGTGCTTCAAAAAATAATTTTTCTCTTTCCTCACTGCTTAATTTTTCATCATGATCTGTGATGAGTTTCAGAAATGACTGCATGGTTGCAAGGGGATTCCTAAGGTCGTGAGAAACCACTGAAAAAAGTTTGTCTTTTACCTGGTTTAATTCACTGAGTTTATTTTCAGATTCTTTTAGCTGGCGCACCGTTTCTTCCAGCAGGGTATTTTTCAAGTGCAGGTCCGCCGTTTTTTCCAGCACCTGTTCCTGCAAGTCCTGCTTTTGTTGTTCTATCAGCTCCTTTTTTTCTTTCTCCCGCTCCAGGGCCAAACGCTCTTTCTCCAGGGTCTCAGTGGTTAATTGAAGACGCATACGGTTGAGACGGCTGGCAAGCCCGAGGGATAGAACAACAGCCTGTATTAATACCGCATACTGCACCAGGTACCGCGTAAAGAAGTTGTCTGACATAAACCCTGTTTCCCGGAGAATGAAAGCAATGGCCCCAATGATGAGCAGGATGTTGGCGGCTATAAAATATTTTGCAGGCTCATACTTATCGTGGTGATAGGCAACAAAACCAGCCACGAACATCATCACCAACACAAGTGTGCCCAAAACACCAATGATGGCTACCAGTGGCCTTAAGATATCCACGCGGAAAAAATAACAGGCAAGCCCGGTAAATATTGTTATTACGCATGCCGTACCCAGCACGTTCAGTATTTTATTGATGCGGGGCAGCAGGTGCGGCGTATGCAGGTAGGTCCTTGTAAAAAGGATCCGGGTGAGGCCAGTAAATGGATTGATGACGGCGAAACAAAAAGTATCCCACAACGGTGAGCGTGGCCATAAATATTCAATGCCGAAGCCGTAATAAAAAGCGAAGTACAGGCCAATGCTTAAAATGCTTAACACGTAATAGAAGTAACTGATGTCCTTTACGGCAAAAAGAATAAATAAATTATAAAGGGCCATCACCAGAATGATACCGAAAAACAACCCTTGCCACAGCAGTCTTTGCCGGTCTGCTTTCTCAAACAGGTTTTGTTCAGATACACTCACGCTGATTGACTTGCGTGCATAAATACTGTACATAGGTTTGAAATTCAGGTACACCGTTCTTGATTCCCCGTTCCTTAAAAAAAGTTTTACGGCATTGATATTCGAAGGTTGTGAACGCTCAAATAAGTCCAAAAGGCACCCACTTTTCAAACGAACAACAGGCAAGGGGTCCATTGATACAAAGGCTTCAAAAATCCCCCACTTGTTGGTTTGCAAAATATACTCCTGGTCTCTTCCCGATTTATTTTGCAGTATGAACGTTGACCATATAGCCCAGGAATGGCCTGGGTTAGAAAAGATTGTTGGATCATAAACTCCAAATACGGCCTTCGGGATCGTTGCAAAAGAAAGGTCGCCATTGCTGTCAGCAAACCATAATTGGCTCCGGGGGGAAATAACTTTTGTGGCCTGGTTGGCGACTACAGTTATCACGGGTTGTCCCTCCACCTGGGATCCAGCCATCATATACAGGATGATGACCAAATAAAATAAATACCTGTTGTAACGGGATGCCATGATGATTGTGTAAATTTAACCGATTAAAGTTTTGAAACAACATTCATCAGACATGGCAGGGATAAAAGTTTTATTGGTAGAAGATGACTGGATCATAGCAAAAGAAATCTCGTACAATCTCCAGGATATGGGCATGGAAGTGATCGGTTGTTTGGACAATGCCGAGGAAGCATTACGGCAGATCAAAACTTTAATCCCGGACCTCGTGATTTTAGACATTGATCTGTCCGGGGAAATGAACGGGATTGAACTCGCATCGGAATTAAAAAAAAAAGGTCTTACTCCTTTTATCTTCCTGACCGCATTGGCCGATACCCACACTGTGGAAAAAGCAAAACTGTCTGAACCTTATGCATTCCTTGTAAAGCCAGTGACACCGGAAACGCTCTATTCAACGATCGAGATCACGATGCACAATGCTTCCAAAAGAAATATAGAGATCGCCGCTGCAGCCACAAGCATTAATGATAATCTCACATACGATGACAGCATTTTTGTAAAAAGCAAAAAGCGCCTGGAAAAAGTTTTATTAAAAGATATCCTTTGGGTAGAAGCTTATGATATTTATGCAATGGTTAAAACAACCACAGGTCAATACCTTTTAAGCCATTCACTGAAATCTGTAGAAGAGAAATTTCCTAACGGTGATTTCATAAGAGTTCACCGGTCATTTTTTGTAAACAAACATAAAATAGATGCCATAGACGAAAACAACCTCATTATTGAGAATTCGCCCGTACCCATCGGAAAGACTTACCGCGAAAGCCTGATGAAGAAATTATCCGTATTGTAGTTTCCCTTTCGCCTTAAATAAGCCCGCGTTCACCTTAATAACGGGGCCTTTCACCAGTTTCACTAAAAATATCCGGTTAAGCTTTTTAATTTGTCTATCTAATTGCTTGTCATAATGAATACCTTGGCTACTCCGGGCATGATGGTTGCTATCTTTATCTGTCTTGCCATATACGCTTCCGCCATATTGTACTTTGTAATTCGCGGTGCGAGGCGCACCAAAACGATGTCTGATTATGCAACAGGCACTTTTCAATTTTCTCCTGCAGCGATTGGTCTTTCCCTTGCTGCAGGCATGACGAGCGCGGCCACATTCATAATAAATCCAGGTTTTGTGGCTTATTATGGTATCAGTTCTTTTTTGTCCATGGCGGTTTTTTTACCATTGGGCGCATTGATCTCATTAGTGATCCTCTCCAAACAATTCAGGAAGGTAGGCAGCGTGGTGCACGCAAAAACGATTGCACAGTGGTTGGGCAACAGGTTTCAAAGCGAAGGATTTAAATTATACATCGCGTTCCTTTCTTTATTGCATCTCACTTTTATCGTACTCATCTGCGTCGGGCTCACCCAGGTGTTAAGTAAGGCACTGAATAGCGATGTATTGTATGTGCTGATAGGTATTGTAACATTTACATTCGGGTATATGATGTTTGGCGGGGCTAACAGTATGGTATATACGAATATGATCCAGGCTTTGTTAAAAGTGGTGGTCGCCATTATAATTCTGGGATCAGGGTATCATTTTTTTACGGAAGGTGTGGGCGGGTTATTTTCCAAACTGGATGTAATAGATCCGATGCTTACAAGGGCATTTAATCCGGCAAGTCCCTTATACCGCGATTTTTTTGAGGTAGTCGTCTGCCAGTTTATAGTAGGGATAGCCATTGTATGCCAGCCCCATATTATTACGCGCGCTATGCTGGTAAAAAACGATAAGGACATGAACAGGTACCTCACTGTCTCCGTGCTATTGCTTATCTTATTCTTTACCGTGGTATTTGCAGGGCTGTATGGCAGGCTTCAGTTTCCTGACCTTAAATACAACGGCGGACCCTTAGCACTTGATGGCGTAATGTCAGCATACGTGGTAACGGCCTTTGAGCCCGCCCTCAGTCTATTCCTGGTGATAGGTTTGATTGCATCTGGGATCGCCACCCTGGAAAGCCTTATTCAGTCAGTCAGCACAACGATCACCTCAGACATTATAAAAACACTTAGCGGCAAGGCGGTGTTAAAAAATGAGTTGATGGTCAATAAAATGGTTATTGCGGCAATGGCCGTGATCACGATCACTGTTTCTTATAACCAGTTGAAACACCCCGACCTAAGCGTAGGTATACTTGCACAAAATGGTGTGTATGCATCTTTTTCCGCCGCATTTGTTCCCCTCCTGTTTGGCATGTTCCTGAAAAATGTACACAAGGCGGCCCCGATCATAGCTTCCGTGGTGGCTATAGTTGTACACTTCAGTGTGTATTATGGAAGGCTCACTCCTTATATGCAGGAACCTGTGCGCAATCCCGGGGTAGCCTCAGCTATTGCTATCCTGACCTCGATTGTAGTGGGGGCAACAGTATATATGATCACCAAACCAATGGTAAAAACAAAACCCGCAATGGCTACATGAAAGTATTGATTCAGATATCATTCTTTTTATTCTCAGTTTGCCATGCAAACGCACAGGATAGTTGTTTACCGGTATATGACCTGCCTGTGAAGAATGTACTCCTATCTACCGGCAAACTGGCGTATGTAGAAAAGGGAAAAGGGAAAACGATCTTATTTATTCATGGACTCGGCGGAAATATATCGCATTGGACAAAGTCTTTGAGTGAATTATCATCCGGCTTTAAGTGTATCGCCATAGATCTGCCGGGCTACGGATGGTCTGAAAGGATGAACGAACCAAAAGGAAGAGACCAGCTACAGGTGTATGCTGATGCAGTAACAGAATTTTTACGCAGAAAAAAAATAAAAAAGGTATACCTCGCTGGTCATTCCATGGGAGCACAGGTTGCAGTTATTACGGCGCTACAAAACAAGCGAGTGAAAAAACTATTGCTTGTTTCAGCCGCGGGGCTGGAAACGTTCAATGAGAGAGAACGCCAGGTTCTATATGCAGCAACCGCCTCGGCTACCTTTGAAAAACAGGATGAGACGATCATCAGGAACAACTTTAACCTCAACTTTTTTGAGCAACCTGCAGATGCCGAAAAATTGATACAGGATCGCCTCCGTATCAAAAACTGCCCGGGTATTAAGCCCTATTCCGAAACAGTATCAGCCGGGGTAAAAGGTATGCTGGTACACCCCGTAAAAGATTCATTGCAATATTTATCCATGCCGGTACTGATCCTTTTCGGGAGGAATGATGCACTGATCCCAAATAAATATTTTCATCCTGCCCTGGCTACGACGGCACTTGTGGAAGAGGCTGGTAAGCTCATCCCAAGAGCTACTGTTGAATTCATTGACAAGGCCGGTCACATGGTAATATTTGAAAAAAACAGCGAAACAAATACGATCATAAAAAAATTTTTACAATAATTTCTTCTCTATAAACAATAAACCAAATCAACATGAAAAATTTGATATTGCTTTTGCTAATGCTCAGTATCCAGGTAGCTGCATTCGCACAAAATACCGGTAAAATAACCGGTAAGGTTATGGATAAAATCACCGGAGAGCCACTGGTGGGTGCTACCGTTACGCTCCGGGGAAGCAATGCGTCTACTATCACAGATAACAACGGTTCATTCACACTTTCCAACCTGAAAGCAGGAAAAGGCAACATCGTTATTTCATACGTCGGTTATGCCGATATGGTACAGGGCGTAACGATCTCGAGCGGTGGTTCCGAGACGGCAGATGTAGTGATGACAGTATCCAACCGGCCGGGTGACGAAGTTGTTGTAACTGCTTCCAAGAGAGCGGAAAAAATTACGAGAGCGCCGGCTTCCATCAGTGTTATAAACGCAAGGGACTTTGAACAATCCTCTTCGTTTAACATTGGAGAACTGGCTTCCAAGATACAGGGAGTAGAATTTGTTCGTACAGGCGTTACCGGTGTAGGATTTAACGCACGGGGGTTTAACAACGCCTTTAATGCCAAGATCCTGCTGATGACAGATGGCAGGAATAGCATGATGGCGGGCAGCAGTGGTTTACCTGCCGGAATAATGAACACTGTTATAAAAGAAGATATTGAAAGATTAGAGATCGTGCTGGGACCTAATTCGGCCCTGTACGGCCCGAACGCCCATAACGGTATCGCCAATACGATAACGAAAGATCCAAGGAAATGGCAGGGTACCGATATCGTTGTAGGTGCCGGAAACCAGGAAGTATTCAGTGGCCGTTTCCGCCATGCTACCAAAATCAACAATAAGTGGGCATACAAAATTACCGGTGAATACACCACCGGGAAAGACTTTGAATGGCATGACAGTATCTATGCAGGCGGCAGCGTGTATGGCCCGGCGGTAGCGATCCCGGAAAGGATCCCTTCTTACCAATTCCGTCATATGAAAGGCGAGGCACATGCTTACTATAGTTTAAATTCTACTTCAGATATCATTGTATCTTACGGTGGGAGTGATAACAATTTTCTCAGCGTGAATAATACAGGGCGTAACCAAATAAAAGGTTGGAAATTTTCCTACCTGCAATTGCGTTATGTAAGCCCCCGCTTTTTTGCACAAGTTTATGAAACCTGGACAAATGTGGGTAATTCGTATGGTATCCCCGGTTATACGAGAGATTACTGGAACCGTACGCACAGCAGTATTACTGATGGAAGCAGCCCATTGTATCCCTCTGCAGGCCGTCTTCCACCGGATTCCGCAGAGATGTTTGCCACCAGGCTTGGTAACAGGTTCAAAGAAAAATCAAAAAGATTCAATGCCGAAGCTCAATACAATTACAACTTCAGCAATATTGGTTTGAATATGGTCGTCGGTGCTACTTACCAAAAAGATGATCCTAAAACCTATGGCACGGTATTGATTGACGCAAATGAAAAAGTGGAAATCACTCAATATGGCGGGGCACTACAATTGGAAAAAACATTACCTGCTGACTTTAAACTTGTAGCAGCGGCAAGACTAGACCATCACAGTTTGTTTGGAAGCTTGTTTTCACCAAAGGTAGGACTGGTAAAAGGTGTGCCGGGTGGTGCCGTTCGTGTTACCTGGGCTAAAGCATATGCAGCGCCTATCATTCTGTTCCAGAGAGCCAGTGTATTTGGCATCGTATTCGGAAACGGAAATGGTGTTACCTACATCCCAAATGCAGCAAAATTCAGTGATGCAAGTATGCAAAAAACTACTTCCCCTTTGAACCCTGAAGAGATCCGTACATGGGAAATTGGTTACAAGGGAGCGATTGGTAAAAAGTTATATGTCGATATCAATGGCTATCATGGAACCAGTAAAAATTTCCTGAGTCCTGCGCTTTCTGTAGGTGGCCGTGCATTGAAAGTGGGCGAAATTCCAATTGCTACCCCTTTACTGATACCGGGCACTGTTACCAATGACGTACTAAATAATGCTGCATTTAGTACCTACTTTAATTATGGAGAAGTAAAATCTTATGGTGTTGATCTTGGCGTTAATTATTTCTTTACTGACAATGTCAGCCTGGCTCTAAAGTATAGCTGGTTTGGCTCTGATATCACCAAAGACAACATAAAAAATGATGCAAATAAAGATGGTTATGTTTCTCTGGAAGAAAGAAATTTGAATGCAGCAAAAAACAGGTTTTCGTCTACACTGAGTTTTCAGAATCTTTTCAAAGGAAAAATGTTTGTAAATCTTTCTGTTCGCAGTGTACAGAAGTTTGATATGTATAGTGGCAACCAG
Source organism: Chitinophagaceae bacterium (assembly GCA_043727215.1). Lineage (GTDB taxonomy): Bacteria > Bacteroidota > Bacteroidia > Chitinophagales > Chitinophagaceae > Ferruginibacter. Next base: position 75,269 of record JAYSYY010000071.1, read on the forward strand.
ATTGGAACATCTGCAGGAGAAGGAAAAAGAGGGCTTGTATATGGTGGAATCAATCCCATCAACAACCTGCCAAGAAATTATGTGAAGAATTATAATTGGGGTGCGTTGGGCGGATTCACGTCGGTAGATATCAGTGCCGGCGTAAAGATGAACAGCATGGTGAGCCTGGGCGCCGGGGTAAGCAACCTCTTTGATACTGAGCAAAGAGAATTTGTGGGTTCCCCTTCCATCGGGCGTTTGTTTTCGGTAGAATTGAAAGCACATCTTCCTAATAGCGGGAAAAATAAAAAATAGGTTTTTCAGGGTAGACTGCTGGCATCTGCACGCGCAGGTGCCAGCCTTGTTTATAATCAAATATATTGCGATGAATAGCCAAACGATACCAACAAATAATATCCGTTTGCACTACCTGGCATTCGAGGGCAACCAACCAACAATTATCCTCATGCATGGCCTCACCGCTAATGCGCATGCATTTGACGGGCTGCTATTAGCAGGTTTGAGCCCCGCCTTTCATGTTATCTCGGTAGATCTCCGTGGACGGGGGCAATCAACCCAACCTTCGCAAGGGTACACGATGGCAGACCATGCCGCGGATATCCTCGGATTGATGGATCATTTAAAAATCAATAAGGCGGTATTGGCCGGTCATTCATTCGGCGGGTTCCTGGCTTTGTACCTATCCCGGTTTTTCCCGGAACGCGTGGATAAGATTATATTGATGGATGCTGCTGCAAAAATGCATCCCAACACAAAGGAAATGCTCGGACCGGCGCTAGGCAGGCTCGATAAAATCTTTAATTCTGCCGAAGAATACCTGTCAAAAGTAAAAACGGCTCCTTACCTGGATTTTTGGGATCCATTGATGGAAAATTATTACAGGGCAGATATCAAGAAAAATAATGACGGAACTGTCAGTTGTATCCCTAAATTATCCAATATGATGGAAGCTGTGGTAAAAGGGAGCCTTGGAGAACCTTGGACAGAGTACCTGGCTGAGGTAGAGCAGGAAACAATTCTTATAAATGCGCCCGGCATTTACACAATGGACGCTGCTTTGTTGCCGGAGGAAAATGCAATGGAAACGGTAGAGCTTATGAAAAACTGCATGTATGTAAAAGTGCCGGGCAATCACCAGACGATGTTATATGGCGAGGGCGCAAAAGAAATAGTACAAGTGATAAAACATTTTCTTAAAAAATAGTTTTATAAATCCAGTTTCCCCCCACCCCATGTCAATGTGCTGACCAACCCCCGTCTATTGGCAGTGCGATGCCTGTTATGTAAGCAGCCGCGCTGCTATCTGCCAGGAAAAATACGGTTTCTGCTACACTCTCCGCGGATATGAATTCTTTGATCGCCTGTTCTTTTAGCATAACATTTCTGATCACCTCTTCCCTGCTCATGTTGTGGACTTTCATTTGATCCGGGATCTGTTTTTCAACGATAGGGGTTAGCACATAACCCGGGCAAACCGCGTTTACAGTGATACCAAACTCTGCACCTTCCAGGGCAAGTGTTTTTGTAAAACCGAGCATACCGTGTTTGGCGGATACATATGCACTTTTAAATGGCGAAGCTATCAGGCCATGAGCAGAAGCAAGATTGATAATTCTTCCAAACTTCTTCGCTTTCATTTTGGGCCAGACTGCTTTGCTCACATGAAAGCTGGCAGACAAAATGATCTGTACGACCGCATCCCATTTATCTTCAGGAAAATCTTCCAGGGGAGATACATATTGAATACCGGCATTGTTCATAACTACTTCTATTGACCCGAATTTTTTATATGCCTGGTCCACCATTTCCCTTATTTGAGAAGGGTCCAATAAATTAGCTGGAGAATAAAAACAACCGACGCCAGATTCACGTGCAACGGCAGCCGAGATCTCATCGCCGTTTTCTTCGAGTCCATTAAAAATTATATTATAGCCGCGAGCAGCAAAGAGCTTTGCTGTAGCGAGTCCTATACCGCTTGTACTGCCGGTGATTAGTATAGTTTTAGGCATTTTATTACCGGGTTTTAGAAGAGTTGATGTGCGCAATGAAGATAGGCAATCCTAGAGGTTTTAGGGCAGAAATATGCGTATGATTGTAGGATATTTCTATGGGGACCTTTTCAAAAATTTCCAGAAAAAAAGTTCGCCGGTTTTATGGGGAACCGGTAATGAAGAAATGGCTAAAGCAAGAAGGTATTATACCCGGTTCAAAAATTCTTCCCGGGAGCGATCTCAACAAAGATTGCAACATTATTGGGCAATATAATTGTGCAGGTGATTAATTGTTTCCTTCTGTGCCTCAATAACAGCAGATACCACATCGCCTATCGAGATAATTCCGATAAGGAGATTTTCTTTTAATACAGGCAAGTGACGTATTTTACGTGCGCTCATAATTTCCATGCAGTGATCGATGCTATCTTCCGGTGTAACTGTTATAACGGGAAAGGTCATTATTTCGCTGACATTGGTTTCCTGTGACTTCCTATTTTGGAGAATGATCTTACGGGCATAATCCCGTTCCGAAAAAATTCCTGTCAGCTGCAATCCATCTACTACGGGCACTGCGCCTATATTTTTTTCGCTCATTAACTTGATGGTATCATAAACCGTGGTATCACTGGCAACAAAAAATACCTCTACTGACTTATTTTTTAAAACGCTGGCTACTGTTATCATAAAAACTAATTTTAATAAAAAATAAAGGACAGTGATTCTCTTACTCCTTATTCTCTCTTAAAGTTATAACAACTTCTAATTTTATTTGAACATATTTTATTAAATTTTCACTCCCAAATGAAGTTTCAATGAGTGAAGTAATTTGGCCAGTAGGGCCTAACTATACCCATCTTGCAAACGGCTGCATGAATCAGGGCGCACAATACGGGGAAATTTTTGGGCAGCGTTCCTGCGAAAAACTAAGACAGCGAGGAGAAAATCCTCGTCTTTGAAATAAAGGTTTTCTCAAAAACAATTGGCGCAGTTGTTGAATCCATAAGATAGATTGAAAAACAAAGTATTTTTTTAACCAAAAAGCAATCAGATGAAACAAGTATTAAAACCCGGTTTTTGGCAATATGGCTTCCTGCTATTTTTGCTAACACTCAGTAATGCGATAGCGTGGGCACAGGATAGTACGGTATCGGCTACCACCACCACGGCTACGTCCAGTACAGAAACCACCCAATGGTATACTGAACCATGGGTATTCATTGTAGGTGCAGCTGTGCTTATTTTACTCATTGTGGCCTTAACAAGGGGAAATAGCAGCAGTAGTGGAAGAACTGATAAAGTAGTAGTAACTAAAACTACAAGTACAGATACCGACTAATAAATATACATCATCCGCTGGCGCAGGTATATCTTCTCTAATCAGAGGTTTGCATTACCTGTGTCAGTGTTTTTTAAGACAGATACGGCCGCTCAAAATGCAGTCACACTACTCCCGACCTGAAAACCTTTGAAGATACCAGTGCAAGTTCCACCCTATGTGTAGTATTTTTAAATAACGGGATTCCCTGACCCGGTAAAATTGGATTAGCAAATTTCCGGCATACGTCAATAAGATCAAGCCTCATAAATGAATGGACTGTTCCACGGCTCCTAAACATGATTATCTCCTTTCCTTCTGCCTGTTTTAAGTTTGTGACTTTCTCTTTTAAATGATTACTGACCACAGTTGCATTCATCAATCTCTGTGCTTCCAGGGATTTTGACACAACCAATTTTTGTACAGTGTTATACCAGTGTTAATGCCGGATATCGTGCCTTGTAGCCAGTGGCTGATCGGGCAGCAGTGGGCCAATAATTATCCATCATGTGGTAAGTTACCCTTCCCTAGAGAGCTGGATCTGACCATTGAGTTTGTTTCCCTGCCAGCTCAAACATTTGTCTGTCTACTTTTATCCAGTCCATTTCACCATTTGGGCCAGCTACAAATCCGTCGAGGGAACTGTGCATGAAAAAAATTAACTTTCCCCGTTTTGACTGTAGTTTAAGACATTAAACCTGTAAATTTTTTTGAAAAAAACTTATATCCCGACTAATTTGCAAAAGCTGCAGGACTTTTTATTTTTTGATGGCGGGAAGAAAAAAACGGCCCTAAAACAACTATTCGGCTTAAATAAACTTTGCATAAAAAATTAAATAAAGCAGTATTTTTCTATACTTCTAATTCAAACTAAAATTTCACTGCTATGTTCATTCGATCAATCATTTTCTGCGGCTGTTTTGTTGTTGCATTCAATCCTTATACGGTATTCGCACAGTCCAAAAAGGATAAAAAAGAAAAAAAGGCGTTGGATACTGTAGTAGCAAAAAAGGATTCCATGGCTACAGCTATAAAGAACAAAAAGAAAATTGATGGGTTGTTTGCTTTGTACCAGGATAGCGTTACGGGGAACTTGCAAATGTATATTAAAAAGAACCAGCTTGGGAAAGAATACATCTACCAAAGTTTTTCCATGGGAGGGCCCGGCAGCCTGTTTCTAAATCAGAATATGCTGCGCGAAACATGGGTGCTTAAGATGAAGAGAAGCTATAGAAAAATTGAGTTCCTGCGTTGTAATGCCAATTTTTAATATGATCCCAACAACGCCATAAGTAAAGCTGCAAACGTGGATGTGGGTGATGCCGTTTTTTATACCAGTAAAATAACGGCAGAAGATTCCACCGGGTACCTGGTGAATGTGGATGGTCTATTTGTAAGCGAAAAGCTGGATCCTGTAAAGCCAGTATTACCCCCGACCATTCCGCCAGGCTCCGTGTTTAACCTTGGAAACTTTAACGTCGACAAATCGGGTTATGAAAAAATACGCTCATTTCCCAATAATACAGATGTGGTCGTTTCGCTGGCTTATGATAATCCAGCGCCACTTAACTATGGGGATAAGTCCATCACAGATGCAAGGTACGTGAGAGTGAAAATGCAGCACAGTTTTTTAGAGATGCCGGACAATGATTACCAACCGCGATTTGATGACCCAAGGGTAGGATTTTTTACGCAGGAAATGGATGATATGACTTCTGTGAAAGCAACCAACTACCATGACCTGATTAACCGCTGGTATCTTAAAAAGAAAGATTCTACTGCAGCTCTGAGCGAGCCCGTGGAACCCATTGTCTGGTGGGTGGAAAATACTACGCCAGTAGAACTCCGCCAGGTAATAATGGATGCAGGAAACCAATGGAATGAAGCCTTTGAAAAAGCAGGGTTTAAAAACGCGGTGGTTATGAAAATGATGCCCGACACCGCTACATGGGACCCTGCAGATATCCGTTACAACGTGATTCGCTGGGTAAGCTCTGACCTTGGTTATGCCATCGGGCCTAGTTTTGTAAACCCCAGAACCGGCCAGATACTGGGCTCGGATATCACTATAGATTTTGGATTCATGGGAGGGATAGACGCAGAAGACGAACTATACGATTATAGGGCGATGACAACAGGAGCAGAAGCAACTCCCCTACCGCAAATGAAAAAGAATTTAATGACCTGCAATATTGGTAAGGGACTGAAAATGCAATATGCAGCAGGAAATATCATGGCTGAATGTATGGGAGCAGGTGAAGCTGATCTGAAAACATTGAAAGAGCAATTTTTTACCGAACTCACATTGCATGAAATGGGTCATACCATGGGACTGATGCATAATATGAAGTCTAGCCACATGCTGAGCCCTGCTGAGTTGCACGACAAAACGATCACACGGAAATATGGTCTCACTGGTTCCGTAATGGATTACTCAACGGTGAACGCATCATTGGATCCGGCAAAGCAGGGAGACTATTATACGACTAAAACCGGACCCTACGACTGGTGGGCGATCGAGTACGGCTATTCAACTTTTGCAGCTTCCGTAGAAAAGAAAGAGTTGCAAAAGATCCTGAACAGGAGTACCGATACCCAGCTGATCTTTGGTAACGATGCGGATATTACTTCTTATAGTTCCGGTATTGATCCCCGCGTAAACGTGTGGGATATGAGTAACGATATGGTGACCTACGGGGAAGAAAGGTTTATGCTGGTGAATAAACTGATGGGCAAGCTCAAAACCAGGTATACCAAACCAGAAAATTCCTACGCCGAACTTCGCATGAAATATAATATGCTGAACAACCAACGTTTTTCAATGGCCATTCCCCTGAGTAAGTATATCGGTGGTATTTACGTGGACAGGAGTTTTGCCGGCCAGCAAACAACCAGTAAGCCTTATACGCCGGTGCCGGTAGATTACCAGAAAAAAGCAATGCGCGTGTTGAGCAAGTATGTTTTTGCACCGAATGCATTTGATGCCGACACCTACCTGTGGCCATACCTGCAACGCCAGAGAAGAAGTTTCAATTTTTTTGGCGGAACAGAGGACCTGAAAATTGCCAATGCTGTTTTAGCGATGCAAATGAGTACGCTCACAAATATCCTGAGCCCGGTAAACACTTCCCGGATCAATAACACCAGCCTGTATGGCAACACCTATTCTGTAGCGGATGTAATGAGCGACCTTGTAAAGGCGATCTTTGATGCAGATAAAAACACGGCTGTGAATCTTTACCGCCAGAACCTACAGACAGAGTTTGTGAAAGCTGGCGCGGCCATCCTGAACACTGCGCCGGGATACGACAATGCAACCAAGGCTGCCTCATTGAGTACTTTGAAAAAAGTAAAATCAATGCTTGCCACCACCACTTCTCCCAACGAACAAACAAAAGCCCACCGGATGAACCTGCAGTTCATTATTGAAAAAGCATTGCTGGTGAAATAGTTATACAGGGGTGGGGCCACTTGAAAAAAAAATGCATCAGGGCAACATAAAAACAAGTGGCCAGACACCAATAAAAGAGCCCCTTCCGTAAAGGAAAGGGCCACATACAAAGAGTAATTACAAACACAACGGTGAGGTATAACCGCTAATCGGCTGCCAATATTCAGGTGCCTGGGCACTTTACTTGATTTGCAATTGACAAATCCGGTAGTAGCCTGACAGTTTTAATCAGGTTTTTTTCCGTCTAAAAAGGTATTGATTGTGCTGATCTCAGCCTGGTTATTATCATCAGTTTTTACGGTGTAGTTGCTGTAAAAACTTTCCACATCTGCAATCTGGTTGTGCATCTCCATATTGCGGCGAAGGTAAGCCGGCACCGTTTCAAACTCATTGTTAGGATCGGCTGCGTTAATGTTGAACGACAGGTTACGCAGTTTTGCAATCCGATCTATGGCCCTGCGCCTAAGTTCCTCTGCTTCGTCCTGCATGGCAGGTTCCTCAACATCGGAAATCATGATGGGCTGAGTTGTTTGTACATGTTGCTCTTCCTCCGCCGCTTGATGGGATTTTACTACCAACTGCATTTCAATTACAGGTTCGTCTTCCTGTTGATTTTCCTGCGCCGGTAGTAGCTCATCAGTCGAATTGGATTTTGATTCCGGCTGCTCCTCCACATAAATTTGTGTTGGTTTAGCCAAATACCCTCCAGACGAAGGAGGGGTGCTAGCATCTTTATTAATTACGGTAATTTCTTTTTGAACTTTTGCTGGTTTGTCAACGGGAGGAGGACTTTGTGGAATATCAAATTCTATAATTGGAATTTGATCTGAAGCCGAAGATATTTCAAAAAACACAGGAACTTCATCCAATTTATCCCCAGTAATTTTACTTGGTAATTCCACTACAGTAATTTCTTCAGATGCTTCTTTCAATGTTGGCATAAATTCATCTTCAACCGCCTGCATTACCATTGGTTCAGTAATTTCTGCTATTTGTTCTTCTTCATCTTTCTCATCAAATTGCAAAACGGGTTGTTGCATTTGTTTGGCAACCGGAGCTGTTTCCTTTACAGGCATTTCCAGTGTCATCATTATTTTCTCATCCTTTTGTTCAGCTTTTGTTTCAGTTTTTTTCTCAAAAGGATCTTTGTGATCGAAGCCGGTTGCAATTAAAGTAATACTAATCTTTCCACCCAAACTGTTATCATAACCCAAACCTAAAATCACATCTGTGCCTTCGCCAGCCTGGCTCAATAAATAATTCTGAATAATTTCCACTTCATCCATAGTAAACTCATGTTCGCCTTCAGATGAATTGATGTTGATCAATATCCATTTTGCTCCACATATATCATTATCATTAAGCAGCGGTGAGTTGATGGCATTTTCAATAGCCAGCTGTGCCCTGTTCTCTCCTTCTTCTGCAGCACTTCCTAAAATTGCAACACCCCCGTTTGTCATTACGGTACATACATCCGCAAAATCCACATTAATCTGGCCGGTACTGTTAATTACATCGGTTATACATTTTGCAGCTGTTGCCAACACATTATCTGCTTTTGCAAATGCTTCTTTCATTTTTAAATTACCAAACTGGTGGCGCAGTTTATCATTGCTTATTACCAATAAAGTGTCAACATGATTTTTTAACAGCATCACACCTTCTTCTGCCTGTGCAATTCTTTTTTTGCCTTCGTATGCAAATGGCGTGGTAACAATACCCACAGTAAGTATGCCCAGATCTTTACAAATTTTTGCAAGTATGGGTGCACCACCGGTTCCGGTACCACCACCCATACCGGCAGTAATGAAAGCCATTTTGGTATTCACTTCCAGAATCCGTTTTATTTCTTCCAGGCTTTCTTCTGTAGCCTGGCGGCCAATTGCAGGATTAGCACCGGCACCAAGGCCCTGTGTTAAATGTGGCCCCAGCTGAATTTTATTGGGCACTTTGCTTAGTGCAATAGCCTGTGCATCTGTATTGCAGATGATAAAATTCACACCTTCGATATTTTGCGAAAACATGTGGTTTACCGCATTGCTTCCGCCACCACCCACACCAATTACCTTGATGATGGAGGATTGATCTTTAGGCAAATCAAAATGTATCATAGTTTTTTTTTAGTAACGCCGACATTTTACAACGCTGCGTTTATTAGTTAATGGGTTAGTATGGCCTCACCCCTACCCCTCTCCAAAAGAGAGGGAACTGGTATTTGGCAGTTTTTTATTTCAAAATATTTTTTTTTGTTACCGGCTTTAAGTTCTTTGGTCATCATCGTTGTGTCACTCACTTGTACTGTTGTTTCTTTATTCAGCGTTAATTGTGTTTTGTAAATCTTCGCTCATATCTTCTCCATGGTTCCCCCTTCAGGGGGCGGAGGAGGTATGAGGTCACAACTTCGCATCCTCCTCTTCCTTAAACAAATCAATCAAACCATTCTTAAATCCATCCATAAAATTCTTCAATGATTTGCGTTGCTTCACTTTTACCGGGCCATTTTCATCAACCACATCTAAAGTTTCATCAACCGGCTGCTGTTGCAAAGAACCAGGAATTTCAACTCTCTTAAACTGCTCTTCAAATTGCTTGTTCTTATTTTCATAATCATTATAACCTTTCAATATTAAACCAATACAGGTGCTGTACATAGGTTTGGCCAGTTCTTCAATATGGCCGCCGGCTAAATGTTCGTTAGGGTATCCAATTCTTGCATTCAACCCGGTAACATATTCAGTTAACTGAATTAAATGTTTCAGTTGAGATCCTCCACCAGTCAATATTACACCGCCGTTCAATAATCTTGTATCCAAACCAACCTGCTTTAAATGGTAGGTTACAAAATCCATGATCTCACTCATACGAGCCTGGATGATACTGGCAAGATTCTTAACTGAAATTTCTTTTGGAGCCATACCACGTAAACCCGGAATGGTAATAAATGCATTTGCTTTTGCTTCATCACTCAAGGCACTGCCAAACTGAATTTTCATTTGCTCGGCCTGTGTTTTTAAAACGCCCAAACCGTTTTTAATATCGTTGGTAATATTCTCACCACCAAAAGGAATGACTGCGGTATGTTTTAAAATACCTTCATAAAAAACGGCAAGATCTGTAGTGCCGCCACCTATATCAACAATGGCGACACCTGCTTCAAGATCCTGATCGCACATTACTGCGGCTGCAGAGGCAAGTGGTTGCAGAACTAAGTCTTTTGTTATTAAGCCGGCTTTATCAACACTGCGGTTAATATTTCTGATTGCATTTTTATCACCGGTGATGATATGAAAATTAGCGCCCACTTTTACACCGCTGTAACCAATGGGGTTTGGAATATTCTGAAAATTATCTACCGTAAATTCCTGCGGTATCACATCAATGATCTGATCACCGGCAGGAATATATGTTTTGTATTGATCAGACAATAACTGATCGATTTCGCTTTGCTTAATTTCATCATCCGTGGTTTTTCTTACGATATCACCCCGGGTTTGAAGGCTCTTGATATGATGTCCGGCAATGCCCACATACACTTCATTAATCTCCAG
>JAYSYY010000072.1:0-1587 GCA_043727215.1 Chitinophagaceae bacterium
GTCTCTTTTTGCTGCAAGTGCACTGATAAATTCATTTACTAAATGCGGATGCGAACCGCCATGCCCGCCTCCCTGGGTAAAAGAAAGATGCTGGTGTTCATCAGTATCATATACGCCACCGGTAGTAAATCGCCGGATTTCTTCCGGCAAAAGATGTGCGTAGTCAGGAGGTTCCACTTCCTCAGGAATTTCAGGTTCAGGCTTTTTGGCTGTATGGACTATCAGGGGTTTTCCTTCAACCAGTGGCCACTCCACTGATTTTTTGGAACCATATACTTCAAAACTTTCGCGGTATTGCCTGGCCGTATCAAACAGAGACCGGTATACATAAGCACTCAGATCAGAATTTCTGAATTTGATATGTGTACTTTCCACTGCGTAAGGAGAGTTATAAAATGCATGCAGCTCTTCCCGGATGGTACCTGATCCAAAGCATGACACATATTCCGCTTCATCTCTCGTTAAAGCCAACACCGGACCTACGCAATGTGTAGCATAATACATCGGTGGCAATCCCGGCCAGTAATCCGGCCATCCATCCATATCCTGCTGGTGACTGGCTTTTAGAAATTGCAGTTTTCCCAATTCACCTTTTTCATATAATTCTTTCATGAATAAAAACTCCCTCGCATATACCACAGTTTCCATCATCATATAGGTAAGCCCGGTATCTTTTACTGTTTGAACGATCTGCCTGCATTCTTCCACCGTTGTAGCCATAGGCACTGTGCAGGCAACATGCTTCCCGGCTTTTAATGCTTTTAAAGATTGCTCTGCATGATCAGGAATGGGTGTATTAATGTGTACGGCATCTACTGCAGGATCTTTCAGCAATTCATTATAATCCGTGTACCGCTTTTGAATATTAAATGCGTCACCCGTTTTATCAAGACTTGCTTTGTTACGCTGGCATATTGCATACATGTTAGCATTGGGATGACGCTGATATATCGGAATAAATTCGGCGCCAAAACCCAGACCAACAATAGCTACATTAATTTTTGTTGTTGACATACTCAATGATATTATAGGTGAAAGGTAAGAGGAGGGAGGTCAAAGAAAAAATCATTTTTTACAATTTATCAAACAATACAGTATGCGTCATTTCTGACTTTCCGCTTTATTGGTTAAATAAGTTTTTTAAAAAATGCAATCCTTCCCTTGCAAACAGGTCCTGGCTTTCCGCTAATTTTTTCCATATACAAACAGCACCGGCCAATTCTTTATTCTCCGGTGTAAAACTCTCAATAGATACCGCACCTTTATAATTAATTTTTGTGAGGCCATTTCGCAACGCCTGCCAGTTGGTTTGTCCTGTGCCTGGTGTGCCGCGGTAATTTTCTGAAACCTGTATATGCAACAGTTTATCATTGGCTGTAAGTATAGCCTGTTCAATATCCGGTTCTTCAATATTCATGTGAAACCCATCCAATGCTATTTTAGCAGCCGGATGACTAATCTCTTTTACAAGCCGTAGCGCATCTTCAGCCGTATTGACCATATCCGATTCAAAACGATTGAGCGGTTCAATGGCGAGTTGCAATCCACGTTCCGCAGCCATTACACATGCTTTACGCAGATTGATGA
>JAYSYY010000073.1:0-1585 GCA_043727215.1 Chitinophagaceae bacterium
CCAGGTATCCACCATCTGTGCAAAGCCCCCATAAAAATGCCCCATCCATCCGTAAAATATACCAGCTATTACTTTCAGTAAAAAAATAATGACCAACTGAGGGTTGCTTAAACTTGTTTTGGTAAAGAACCTGGTTTTAGTGACAAGCCACGCAAATAATATAAGGTAAGCAACAAAAAGAAGATACTCCAAGCAGTAATAATTTTAGCGCTGCAAAATAGACATAATTAATCAGAAGCCAGAAGTGAAAATGGTTGAATGCAGATGAAATTATTGGCTACATACTTCGTACTTAACTATATCATCTCCTTTTGCAGCAAAGGGCTTTTTACATTCATTGCTTTTTCTGCATAAGCTTTTGCAGCTTTTATAAAATGAACAAAAACGGGCTGTGGATTTTCTACCGTGCTTTTCAGTTCAGGGTGGTATTGCACACCTATAAAGAAAGGATGATCCGGCAGTTCAACGATTTCCACCAACCCCGTGCCGGGGTTTTTACCACTGGCCACCATGCCAGCTTTCTCAAACTGATCAAGGTATCTGTTATTAAATTCCCAGCGATGGCGATGCCGCTCACTTACTGAAGACTTGCCATAAATACTATGTGCCAATGATCCTTCTTTCAAATCGCAGGGATAAGCCCCCAAACGCATAGTGCCGCCTTTGTTAGTAATTTGCTTTTGATCCTCCATCAGGTCTATTACAGGGTCCTTTGCCTGTGGATCCATTTCAGTAGAATTAGCCTCCGTTAGTCCTAACACATTTCTTGCAAATTCAATAACAGCCATCTGCATACCCAGGCAAATACCAAAAAAAGGAAGTCCCTTTTCCCTTGCATATTTTACAGCAGTGATCTTTCCTTCCACTCCCCGCTGACCAAAACCCGGAGCCACCAGCAGCCCATCAAGACCCGCCAGTTTTTCCGATACATTATTCTCCGTAATATATTCGCTATGTACATTCAATATTTGTACCTGGCACTCATTCATAGCCCCGGCATGTACAAAAGACTCTAAAATTGATTTGTAAGCATCCTGCAATTCAAGGTATTTCCCAATCAGCCCGATCGTCACTTTGCTTTTTGGATATTTCAATTTGTCCAGAAATTCTTTCCACTTTGTAAGCACCGGCTCATTATAGTCAGTAATGTTGAGCTTTTTTAAACAGATCAGGTCCAGCTTTTCACGCATCATCGTCAGCGGCACTTCATAAATGGTAGTCGCATCAACAGCTTCAATAACCGCTTCCACTTTTACATTACAAAACAAAGCGATCTTGCGGCGCAGATCTGTTGACAAAGATCTTTCCATCCTGCATACAATGATATCAGGATGTACGCCTTCCTGGCTCAGCATTTTTACACTGTGCTGCGTAGGTTTTGTTTTTAGTTCTTTGGCCGCTTTTAAATACGGGATCAATGTAAGATGAATAACAACTGTATCTTCTTCGGGCAGCTCCCATTGCAACTGGCGAACCGCCTCTATAAAAGGCAGGCTCTCAATATCGCCAACAGTGCCACCAATCTCTGTGATGACGATATCATATTTATCATCCTGCCCCAGCACCATCATACGCCGCTTGATCT
>JAYSYY010000074.1:0-3823 GCA_043727215.1 Chitinophagaceae bacterium
CATCCTGATTATTTCGGGGCAGACCTGAACAGTCGGTTTGAAAAGGAACCCGGTGTAAAAGACATGGCATTGGTGTTGAAGTTTATGCATGGGTTGAAATGAGGTGAAGGGTTAGGAGGTGAAAAAAAAAGGCTAAAGGTGAAAGGTTGAAGTTATACAGAATTCAAAGGTCAATGGGCAACGGATAATGGCTAACAGCCAATGGGTAAATAGAAGAGTTAATGATCAATGCTCAATGGTGAAGGATAGGTGTATACAATAGGAGACCTGGAATTCCAGGAAGTATTTCGAAGATTTCACTATTCACAAATCACAATTTAAAAAAATGACAACTACAAAACATACAGACCTGGCCCACCCGGACAAACACGGTTATTATGGCGAATTTGGCGGAGCATTCATCCCTGAAATGCTGTATCCCAACGTGGAGGAGTTAAGGAAGAATTATTTAAAAATAATTGGTGGCAAAAAATTCAACCTGGCAGTTGAAAAACTGTTGAAAGATTATGTGGGCAGGCCCACGCCACTCTATTTTTCGGAAAATCTTAGCCTGCGTTATGGAACGAATATTTTCTTAAAGCGGGAGGACCTTTGTCATACCGGTGCCCATAAGATCAATAACACCGTTGGGCAGGTTCTACTGGCGCAGGAACTGGGCAAAAAAAGGATCATTGCCGAAACAGGTGCCGGGCAGCATGGTGTTGCCACAGCCACCGTATGCGCCCTGATGGGCCTGGAGTGTATCGTATACATGGGAGAAAAAGATATTGAACGACAGGCTCCGAACGTAGCAAGGATGAAGATGCTGGGGGCAACTGTTGTGCCGGCTGTGAGTGGCAGCAAAACCCTGAAAGATGCTACCAACGAGGCTATCCGCGACTGGATCAATCATCCTGAAGACACGCATTATATTATCGGTAGCGTAGTAGGACCGCATCCCTATCCTGATATGGTGGCAAGGTTCCAGGGCATCATTAGCAAAGAAATAAAAAAACAACTCAAGAAAGCCACTGGCAAAAGTTTACCCACCCATGTAGTTGCTTGTGTAGGAGGGGGAAGTAATGCGGCCGGCGCTTTCTACCACTTTATAAATGAAGAGAAAGTAAAACTGATCGCCGTGGAAGCTGCGGGCTGTGGTATCAATAGCGGGCAATCCGCGGCCACCACCCAACTGGGTACGGCAGGCATTCTTCATGGGAGTAAAAGCCTATTAATGCAGACGGAAGACGGCCAGGTAGTGGAGCCACACAGTATTTCTGCCGGGTTGGATTATCCTGGCATTGGCCCCCTCCATGCCAACCTTTTTAAAACCGGCAGGGCAGTCTTTATGAGTGCCACCGATGAAGAAGCCCTGGCAGCCGCATTTGATCTCGCAAGGCACGAAGGGATCATTCCGGCACTGGAAACAGCCCATGCACTTTACGTGTTAAAAGATATAAAGTTCGAAAAATCAGATAGGGTGGTGGTTTGCCTTAGCGGAAGGGGTGACAAAGACCTGTCAACTTATATGAACCACCTGTAACCAAATCCTGTAATGAACAAACTAGATACACTTTTTACCCAACGCCGGCAAAACATACTCAACATGTATTGTACAGCCGGGTTTCCTGAACAGGAAAGCACGGAAACGGTAATGCTTGCCTTGCAGGAGCATGGCGCAGATATCATTGAACTCGGTATACCATACAGCGATCCTATTGCGGATGGCCCCGTAATTCAACAAAGTAATATGCAGGCGCTGGCCAATGGCATAAGCATAAAGAAAATATTTACGCAGTTGGAGTCCTTTCAGCACAAATTGCAGGTGCCGGTTATTTTAATGGGTTACCTTAATCCCGTAATGCAGTACGGCCTGGAGAACTTTTGCCGGGATGCGGCTGCTGCGGGGGTATGCGGTGTTATCCTGCCAGACCTTCCCTTGTATGAATACGAACATTTTTACCAGGAGATTTTTAGCCGGTATAAGCTAAATTTTATTTTCCTGGTAAGCCCTCAAACCAGTGATGAAAGGATCAAAAAAGCGGATGAGCTCAGCGGAGGTTTTCTTTATGCGGTGTCATCTTCGGCTACCACCGGGCAACAAACAGATTTCCTGGCCCAGGAAACGTATTTCAAAAAATTAAAGGAACTGAAGCTCAGGAACCCGGTATTGATCGGCTTTGGAATAAAGGACCGGGAAACTTTTGAATTGGCCAATAAGTATGCAGCCGGTGCTATTATAGGTAGTGCCTATATCAAAGCCATCGAAAATGCTGACGATATCGTTCAAAGAACGGGTGAATTTATAAGGTCCATCAGAAGTTAAGTAGCTTGTTAATTCTTTAAGCGGCCTTGGAAATAAAGAAGCAAACGTGCTAAATTGCATTCACAAAACCTGATAAATGAAAAAAGTTCTTCTTGCCCTGATTTTGCTACCTGTGCTTGCCCCTGCCCAAACAGGGACTAAGGCTGTTAAAGGAAATACTCTTACCAGTGCAAACACTATTGTGAAGCCTTTGGATGAGTACCTGATTACCGGCACCATCACGGGTTACCCTGACAATACCTCCATTGACCTGCTGAATCCTAACAACGGTACACCAGAAGCCAGCGGAAAGATCGTAGGTGGTAAATTCAGTTTAAAAGGGAAGGTGCCCTTTCCCGATTTTAAAATACTGGCAGTGAACAGCCAGCCGCCCTACCTGAGCTTGTTTTTAGATAATAGTGCAGTAACTATCACTGCCACCAAAGAACGTTTTGAGTCAGCAGTGGTAAAAGGGTCGGTTTCCCATGCAGAGTTCAGCGAGTTTGCTGCGCTTACAAAGCCATATGAAATGTTATTCACAGGGGCTTCCGGGGATGAGGCGCTGATCAAAAAAGCATCTGATGAGATTGAGCAGTATGCAAGAAAAAACCCCAATTCTTTTGTAGCCCCATTGGCCATTTACCGGCACTACCAGGTAGCTGCAAATGCGGAATTGATGGAGGTGTTATATAACAAGCTGGCTGAGCCGGTGAAATCAGCATCTATTGGTGTTTACCTCACAACCCTGATCAAGGATAGTAAAAAAAACCCGATCGGCCAGCCGCTTGCAAATTTCTCACAGGACGATACATCAGGTGTTCCTGTGTCGCTTTCTTCTTTCAAAGGAAAATATGTGCTGGTGGATTTTTGGGCAAGTTGGTGCGGACCATGCAGGCAGGAAAATCCAAATTTGGTCGCCATGTATAATAAGTATAAAAGTAAAAATTTTACAGTTTTGGGTGTTTCGCTCGATAAATCCAAACAACCCTGGTTAGACGCTATAAAAGCGGATGGGCTGGACTGGACGCATGTAAGTGACCTGAAAGGTTGGAGTAACGCAGTTTCCACCAAATTTGAGATATTTAGTATTCCGCAGAGTTTCCTGCTGGACCCCCAGGGTAATGTTGTTGGCAAAAATCTGCGGGGTGGTGCGCTGGAAGCTAAACTGGCGGCGCTATTGAAATAATAATGGGGAATTAAGTTTATAAAGTATACCAACAAAGGGCCGACAGTTTACAAACTGTTGGCCCTTTGTTTATTTCAGGCAGCGTTTATAAAGTTGCACCGTATTTTCAAGGCCTAAATAGATGGCGTCGCAGATCAGTGCGTGGCCTATGGACACTTCCAACAGGCCGGGAATGTTTTGTGAGAAATAATGCAGGTTGTGGAGGTCCAGATCGTGCCCGGCATTGATACCCATGCCCAATTCATTTGCTTTTTGCGCGGCAGCAATATAAGGGCTGATGGCTCCGTGCTCATGTCCCTGGGCATATTGAGAAGCAAACATTTCTGTATAAAGTTCAATTCTGTCTGTCCCCG
>JAYSYY010000075.1:0-84764 GCA_043727215.1 Chitinophagaceae bacterium
CTTCGTCACCTGTTCGCACATCACCCCAGTTTCCCTGGGTTTCAATAAGCAGGTCTTTTTGGCCAAGATTTACAAGGGCATCACCTATACTGGCATCCCCATGGGGATGGTATTGCATGCTCTGGCCAATAATATTGGCTACCTTATTAAAACGGCCATCATCCATTTCCTTCATAGCGTGAAGAATACGGCGCTGTACGGGTTTCAGCCCGTCTTCAATGGCGGGTACTGCGCGTTCCAGTATTACATACGACGCATAATCAAGGAACCAGTTTTTATATTGTCCCTGTACGCCGTTCTCATTTTCAAATACCCTGTTCTCTTGTTTTTCCTTCGCCATAATTTAATTCGATAATTCGATAATGTGATAATTCGATAATGAATACCTCGGATTCTCAAACAAAGTTTCAGACTTTCATTATCAAATCATCAAATCACCAAATTATCAAATTAGTTTCCGGCAGCATCGGGGGCGTAAAATAAAATAAAATGAGTAACAATAAATCAAGCGCAAGACAAAAGATCAGGTATCGCATCCGCAAAAAGATCAGCGGTACACCAGCTGCACCCCGCCTGAGCGTTTTTAGAAGCAACACTGACATTTATGCCCAGTTGATAGATGACAATAATGGTGTCACCATTGCGGCAGCTTCTTCTAAGCAAAAAGATATCAACGCACAAAAGGCACCAAAGATTGCGAAAAGCAAAATGGTAGGCGAAGCTCTTGCAAAAAAAGCAACTGAATTAGGTATTACGAAGGTTGTTTTTGACCGTAGCGGGTACATTTACCATGGTCGTGTGAAAGCGGTCGCAGAAGGTGCAAGAGAGGGTGGATTGGATTTTTAATTGTAAAATATTATAATAAACAACGTACATGTCAAACGTAGTAACAAATAAAATGAAGGCCGGCGATCTTGAACTGAAGGAGAAAGTTGTGGCAATCAACCGTGTGGTAAAGACAACTAAAGGTGGTCGTGCATTTAGTTTTTCTGCCCTTGTTGTTGTAGGAAACGAAGCAGGTGTTGTTGGTCATGGCTTAGGTAAGGCTAAAGAAGTGCAGGAAGCTATCACTAAAGGAATTGAAGATGCAAAAAAGAACCTGATAAAAGTTCCGGTGATGCATGGTACAATTCCACACGAGCAATTGAGCAAAGAAGGTGCTGCAAAAGTACTGATCAAGCCTGCCGCTCATGGTACGGGTGTAATCGCCGGGGGTAGCATGCGTGCCGTGCTGGAAAGCGCAGGTATCACGGACGTATTGGCTAAAAACCTTGGATCTGCTAACCCGCACAACGTGGTTAAAGCTACTTTCAAAGCTTTGGCTACATTACGTGAACCAATCGCGGTTGCGAAAACAAGGAATGTTTCTTTAAAGAAAGTATTTAACGGATAAGACGGTAAAGGGTGAAAGGTAGACGGTAGAAGGCGAAAGCCAAAACCTTAAACCTTAAACCTTAAACCTTAAACCTTTTCAAAATGAAAAAGATAAAAGTAACTCAGGTAAAAAGCGTGATCGACAGGTCTGAGCGTCAGAAAAGAACAATGATCGCTTTAGGTTTGAAAAAAATGAACGCTACAGTGGAAGTAGAAGCTACACCACAGATATTGGGTATGGTAACAAAAGTTAACCACCTGGTGAAAGTAGAGGAGAGCAACTGATAATGCATAATGGGTTAGTGGATAATTTGTCCACCTTATCAGCTATTTTTCTTAATTATCAGTTATCAATTAATAATTTATCAATTAAATAAAAGCGAGCTCCGAATGCTTTCGGGGCGTAAGTTTAAAATAAAAGCATCATGAAATTACATACGTTAAAGCCCGCAAAAGGAGCAACGCACAAAGCAATCAGGATCGGCCGTGGTGAGGCTAGTGGTAAAGGTGGAACTTCCACAAAAGGTAACAAAGGTGGACAAAGTCGTGCCGGTTACAAAAGTAAAAAAGCTTTTGAAGGGGGACAGATGCCCATT
The DNA here is from genome assembly GCA_043727215.1 of Chitinophagaceae bacterium. GTDB lineage: Bacteria > Bacteroidota > Bacteroidia > Chitinophagales > Chitinophagaceae > Ferruginibacter. The sequence goes on from JAYSYY010000075.1 coordinate 1,971, forward strand.
CAACGTCGTATTCCAAAACGTGGATTTACAAATATTAACCGCGTAGAATATAAAGTGATCAATATCGGCCAGGTAGATCATTACGCAGAGAAATACAATATCAAAGAATTTACCCTTGATAATCTATACATTAACAGCCTGGTTGGCCAGAATGACCTTATCAAAGTATTAGGTAATGGTGAGATCAAAGGAAGTTACACTTTCAAAGTAAATGCAATAAGTGCAAAAGCAAAAGCTGCGATTGAAGCTTCTGGTGGTACTGTAGAAATAGTTAAATAATTTCCCGATATTTGCTACCCCGTCTTTGGCGGGGTCTTTTTACTTTTTGTGCCATCTAACTATTTAAATTGAATTAATTCTGTGAAGAAGTTTATAACAACTATTAAGAACATCTGGAGCATCGAGGAGTTGAGAAATAAGATCATTTTCACCCTGTTATTGCTCTTCATATACAGATTAGGATCTTTCATTGTATTACCGGGTATCGATCCTAATAAACTAGACAATCTTTCTGCAAGTACGCAAGGGGGAATGTTGGGTTTATTAAATGCATTTGTGGGTGGAGCCTTTTCTAAAGCCTCCATTTTTGCATTAGGCATCATGCCTTATATCTCTGCATCGATCTTTATGCAACTCATGACCATCCTGGTTCCCCAGATGGCAAAAATTCAAAAAGAAGGCGATAGCGGTAGAAAGAAGATCAACCAATGGACCCGTTACCTTACTGTAATCGTTACTGCTTTCCAGGCTGCAGCTTATATCGGGTATCTTAATAGTCCCGGTATTGCCGAAGCTTTGATTCCCGCATATGGAAGATTTTTCTGGGTTTCAACCGTGGTTATTCTTACCGTGGGTACATTATTCGTTATGTGGCTTGGTGAAAAAATTACAGACAAAGGATTGGGTAATGGTACTTCTATCATCATCATGATTGGTATCCTTGCACGTCTTCCGCAGTCTTTCATGGAAGAATGGTCTTCCAGGTTTGCTACTTACGGAGTGGGTGGTTTGTTGTTTGTTTTGGTGGAATTGGTATTCCTTGTGGCAGTGATCATGGGTTTGATCATGCTGGTACAGGGCACAAGGAAAGTTCCTGTGAACTACGCCAAGCAGATTGTGGGAAACCGCCAGTTGGGTGGAGCCCGCAACTTTCTTCCCCTGAAAGTGAATGCTGCAGGTGTAATGCCTATCATCTTCGCACAGGCGATTCTATTCCTGCCTACCATATTCACGGGTTTTACCGGTGCAGGTTGGGCCAGGTATTTTACTGATCATACCAATATTGTATACATGATCGTGTATTCAATATGTGTTATAGGTTTCACTTTTCTTTACACCGCATTGATCTTTAATCCTAAGCAAATGGCCGATGAGTTGAAAAGAAATAATGGATTTATTCCCGGTGTTAAACCAGGGCAGCCCACAGCGGATTATATCGGAACGATCATGGACAGGATCACTTTACCGGGCGCTATTTTACTGGCGATCGTAGGTATCCTTCCGGGTGTTTTCCAACTGGTGTTTAAAATGCAGCCGAATTTCGCAACCTTCTTCGGAGGAACATCTCTCCTGATCATGGTGGGTGTGATCCTGGATACACTGCAGCAGATAGAAACGCAATTATTGATGCGTCAATACGATGGTCTCATGACCGGCGGAAGGATACAGGGCAGGCAGGCTGTGACTACCACTTCCGGTATTTGATCGTTAATATTATATAAACTTATACAACCCTGACGATAACATCGTTGGGGTTTGTTTTAATTTAGCAAACAGGATGATTATTTACAAAACGAGGGAAGAGATAGAGATCATGCGGCACAGCTGTTTGCTGGTGGGTAAAACGCATGCGGAACTGGCAAACATATTAAAGCCAGGTATCACTTCGATGGCTATGAACGACCTGGCCGAGGAATTTATCAGGGATAACGGCGGCGTACCCTCTTTTAAAAATTATGGCGGCACCTATCCTTTTGCTACCTGCATCTCTGTAAATGATGCGGTGGTACATGGTTTCCCTTCTAAAGCCGAATTTAAGGAAGGAGATATAGTTTCTATCGATATTGGGATTTATAAAAATGGTTTTCATGGCGACAGCGCTTACACGTATGCGATAGGAGAGGTCACCGATGAACTGAAGTCACTACTAAAAGTTACAAAGGAATCGTTATATAAAGGCATTGAGAAAGCCCGGCACGGCAACAGGGTAGGCGATATCGCATTTGCCATACAGGAACATACAGAAAAAAAACATGGTTTCGGCGTTGTAAGAGACCTCGTGGGACACGGCCTTGGCCGCAGCCTGCACGAAGAACCGCAAGTGCCTAATTATGGCAAAAGGGGTTCCGGTGCAAAATTGAAGGCCGGCATGGTACTCGCTATCGAACCTATGATCAATCTTGGTGTAAAAGAAGTGTACCAGGATGATGATGAATGGACCATCCGTACCAAAGACAATAAAGCTTCAGCACATTTTGAACATGATGTATGCATCACTACCGGCGCCCCGGATATCCTTTCCTCATTTGAGGAGATTGAGGCCGCCGAGAAGGCGAATGTGAATTTGAGCTGGAGTTATTAATGGATCAATAGGTGAATGGGTCAATGGGACAGTCGGTCAATGCGTCAATGGGTCAATAGGCAATCGGACAATAGGCAATGGGTCAATAGGCAATGTGAATAAGCAGTAGGCAGTCAGCAATAGGAAATAGGCAATGCACCATGGGCAATAACTTAGGCACTATGCGACGATCGCAACCCCCAACTCACCATTCACCGCTCATAACTCACCACCCACAACTCCCCACTCCCAAAAATGTCCCATAAAAAACGTCTCATAGTCATCGGTGGTGGAGCGGCAGGATTTTTTTGTGCAGTGAATGCGGCGAAACTGGATCCAACACTGCATGTTATTCTCCTGGAAAAATCTTCCAAATTATTGAGCAAAGTAAAAGTCAGTGGTGGCGGCAGGTGTAATGTGACCCATGCCTGCTACAGCATTGCGGATATATTAAAAAAATACCCAAGGGGTAGTGCGTTTCTTAAAAAAGCATTTCATCATTTTTTTACAACAGACACTATTGAATGGTTTAACGAACGCGGAGTTGCTTTGAAAACTGAATCCGATGGCAGGATGTTTCCAAAGAGCAATACCTCTCAAACAATCATTGATTGCTTGCTGGCGGAAGCCGATAAATACAAAGTCGAAATATGGATGAATGCGGATGTGAGGGAAATTAGGGTACTAATGAATGGTGAAAAGTCAAATAGCGAAGCGTTAAAAGAGAATTGTAATTCTTTTGAACTGGTGTTTGCCAACGATAAAATGGTGCAGACCGACTACGTATGTATTGCCAGCGGGGGGTACCCGAAAACATCCCAATTTGAATGGCTTACCAAAACCGGGCACAGTATTCAAAGTCCGGTGCCATCTTTGTTTACGTTAAATCTGCCTGGTAATTCAATTACTTCATTGATGGGCATCACCGTGGAAAGTGCCGTCATAAAAATCGCGGGTACAAAAATTCACCAGGAAGGTTCATTACTCATCACGCATTGGGGACTGAGCGGACCCGCTGCCCTGAAGTTGTCTGCATGGGGAGCAAGGGAAATGGCGGAAAAAGATTACAACTGCAGTATCTATGTAAACTGGCTGCCCGCTTATAACGAAAATACTTTGGCGGAAAAGGTAAAACAAGTCAGGTTTACCATTGCCTCGCAAAAGATCATCAACCGCAACCCTTTTGGTTTCCCTGCCCGTTTATGGGAGTACTTTATACAGCAATGCAGCATCCATCCGGATCTTCGCTGGGCCGACCTTCCGGCCAGGGAACAAAACAAACTTGTTAAAATTTTGTGTGCACAGGAAATGGAAGTAAAGGGAAAGACTACTTTTAAAGAAGAGTTTGTTACGGCTGGCGGAATCGTGTTGAATGAAATTGATGTAAATACGATGGAGAGCAAAATACTTCCCAACCTGTTCTTTGCCGGGGAGATCATTGATGTGGATGCGGTAACGGGGGGCTTTAATTTCCAGAACGCATGGACCACGGGATGGATCGCAGCGAAGGGGATTGTCAATAGGTCAATGGGTCAATAGGTCAATGCGTCAATGGGTAATGGGTCATTAAGATAATTGGCAAAACGCAGGGGGCAATCAGTGATTGGGGTAATGGAGCAAGAGGTCAATGAGTCAACGGTTCAACAGCAGTACATTTTATTAATGTTGTCTGAATTCTTGCCCGCTTTAAAAATTATCTTTGTTCGGAAGTACTGGTATACTTCTTAACCACATAAAAATACCTTCCTCGTCACGCACGTGAGCAAGTCAATACATAATAACCATTTAAATTCTAACAAAAGGCTGTCCGTCCTGCACCATTGTCTATGGGGCATTTGACCTACCTTTCCACCGCGGATGAAAAAAATTGATAAGTACATATTAACTAAGTTTCTTACAACTTTCTTTTTCTGCCTGCTGCTGCTCACTGTCATCGTAGTAGTGGTGGATATCAGTGAACATACGGATGATTTTGCCAAATCCAAACTGCCGGCCTGGCGCATTATAACCGATTATTATTTTGGTTTTATTCCCAGGATCGATGCAATGCTATTTCCATTGTTTGTGTTTATTGCGGTGATATTTTTTACATCCAAAATGGCGGGCAGGTCAGAGATCGTCGCTATCCTCAGCAGTGGGGTGAGTTATCGCAGGTTTATGTTGCCTTTTATTGTGGGCGGTTTTTTATTGGCCGGCTTGCTCTGGGCAGGTTACCAATACATTGTGCCAAAAGCAAACTTCATATGGGGTGAGTTTGAAAAAAAGTACGTGGATGTGAACAAAGGAGGCCGCCAAACCAACAGCAGTTATAAACAGCATCTTTATTTTAAGTTAGATCCCAATACCTATGCAGGGATAACGGGTTATGATACTGTTTCAAAAACAGGCGTAGGCTTTTTCGTGCAGGAGTTTAAAAACAACCAGATGGTTTACAACCTGCGGGCTGCAAGTTTTAACTGGGATACAAGCCTGAGGAAATGGAACCTGGTGAATGTACAGGAGCGAAAATTCCTGGAAAAAACAGAAAACCTGAAGATCCATTCCACCCTCGCCAAAAGCTATAATTTTAAGCCCCTTGATCTGAGGAAAGATGAATACCTGAAAGACCAGATGTCCACCCCGGAGCTGGATGATTTCATACGCCTCGAAGCCATGCGCCAGTCAGAAGGTTTAAGTGCCCTGCTGGTGGAGCGGTACAATAGGGATGCAGTTCCATTCTCCGTGCTCATCCTCACAGTTATCGGCGTGTCCCTGGCTTCCCGGAAAGTGCGGGGCGGTAGTGGTATGCACCTGGCTACCGGCTTTATTTTATGCGTACTTTATATTTTGTTTAGCCGCATAAGTGTTGTTTTTGCCACCAAAGGCAATTTTTCTCCATGGCTGGCAGCATGGATCCCCAATTTTATTTTCGGCATCATCGCGTTTTACCTTTATAAACGGGCTCCTAAGTAGAATGCCTCCTTAATCACAAACTTTATTGCAAAACTTTTGTTTAACAAAAGCAGTCATCGTAATTTTAAGCGATTTATTTACAGTTGCAATCATATGTATATAACAGCATTGCGCTCGTGTGGGTCATTATTTATTTTTAATTCATTGCTTTCACTGCAGGACCTTCATCCGCAATTAATTTGCCGGGTAATATCAATTAAAAGACTATGGGAGTTATTAAAGAAAAGTTCAAAAAGAAGGCAGATGGCGTTTCTGCAGAAATCAAAGAATTAATAAAGGAGCATGGGGATAAAAAAATTGGTGAGGTAACCTTGTCCCAGGTGTACCAGGGAATGCGGGGCATTACCGGCCTTGTTACAGAAACTTCCCTCCTGGACGCGCAGGAAGGTATCCGCTTCCGTGGCCATACCATCCCCGAGCTCCAGGCAAAACTTCCAAAAGCACCCGGCGGATCCGAACCACTTCCCGAGGGCTTATTTTTGCTTATGTTGCTGGGTGAGTTGCCTTCAGATGATGAAGCCAACCATCTCACCAGTACCTGGCAGCGAAGAAGCCATGTGCCTAACCATGTATTTGCCACTATAGAAGCACTCCCGGTTGCCACCCACCCAATGACACAATTCGTGGTCGCTATTATGGCATTACAGACTGAAAGCCAGTTTGCAAAAAAATATGCAGCGGGCATGAGCAAAAAAGATTACTGGGATGCTATGTTTGATGATTCCATGGACCTCATCTCCCGTTTGCCACGAATAGCCGCATACATTTATCGCCGCAAATATAAAAATGGGGAACACATACAACCGAACGGTTTGCTGGACTGGGCCGGCAATTTTGCACACATGATGGGTTATGAAGATGAGGGTTTCAAAGAACTGATGCGTTTATACATGACCATTCATGCAGATCATGAAGGTGGTAACGTGAGCGCACATACGACTCACCTGGTAGGTTCTGCCTTGAGCGATCCTTACCTGAGTTTCGCCGCAGGCATGAATGGGCTCGCAGGTCCTTTGCATGGCCTGGCCAACCAGGAAGTGATTAAGTGGATATTTGAAATGAGGGAACATATCGGGGCAGACTCTCCCACCAAAGATCAGATCGAACAATACGTAAAGAAAACTCTTAGTGAAGGCAAAGTGGTGCCCGGTTATGGTCACGCGGTATTACGCAAAACCGATCCACGCTTTACCGCTCAAATGGAATTTGGTAAAAAACACATGCCGGATGATCCATTGGTGCAAACCGTGTGGAATGTATATGACGCCGTACCACCCATCCTGAGCACCATTGGCAAAATAAAAAATCCGTGGCCAAACGTGGATGCACACAGCGGGGCATTGTTGGTGCATTATGGCATGGTAGAATATGAATTTTATACGGTGTTGTTCGGTGTTTCCCGCGCATTGGGCGTATTGGCGAGTCTTTGCTGGGACAGGGCCCTCGGATTGCCTTTGGAACGGCCGAAATCAATCACCACCGACCAGGTTAAATCATGGCTGGAAGGAAAAGATAATATCTGGGGTGATTAACTCCTTTAAAGTAAACTTGTCAAATGCCCCGGGGAGACCAGGGGCATTTTTAATTGTACCCTTCCCGTCCTAACAAAAAAAAGGGACCAGGATAAAAATCCAGCCCCGCTTTAAATCCAATATCCTATGAAAAACCAATTTAAATTAAACATTTTTCAGGCCAGAAAAATTTATACTAACGGTGAGGTGTAATTGAGTATCTAATTCCACAGCTGGGATGTATTTAAGGGAGTTATGGGTAGTTTTTCAATAAAAGCGACTTTTTTATCATGCAAAATCCGTCATGTTAAGAAGAGTAAACAGCGGGGGAAATAAAAAAGCCGTCACGAAAGAATCGTGACGGCTTTGTGGAGCGTATCGGGGTGGAACCTACGATCTTCCGGATGTAATCGGGACGCTCATCCTGGTCAATCAACAAATGAAAAAGCCCCGGGGGAAATCCGGGGCTCTGTGGAGAGTATCGGGGTCGAACCGACGACCTCTTGCATGCCATGCAAGCGCTCTAGCCAACTGAGCTAACCCCCCATTACAGGACTGCAAATATAAAGGCATCATGGGGGATAAAGAAAAGATTTTTTAGAGAAGTTGAAGTAAAAATAGGTCGTGAAATTGTTGGGCGTTTGGCGGCTGGTACCGGATCCGTTCAATACAACCCATTTTTCGGCCTCGTTGTGCAGCTTCATGAACTTGACTTTGATTATCTTTTCCAAAACGCCAAACACCAAAAGCCAAACACATAACACTTGATTCTCAACTCCCAACTCATAATTATTTTGCTTACATTTATTTCCTATGGAGAAGAAAAAAGCGGACCTCATTTCGGAAATAAAATTTTTGGAAGGGCCACAAAGCAGGTGGGAGGAATTTAAATTCACGATTAAAGTTTTGCTCGATTTTATTCGCGGATTTCGTGTCCTTCATTTTGCAGGCCCCTGTGTTACGATTTTTGGTTCGGCAAGGTTTAAAGAAGATCATCCTTATTATAAAGACGCGCAGGCAATAGCCGGGGAGATCGCGAAGCTTGGGTTTACCATTATGACAGGGGGAGGGCCGGGTATTATGGAGGCTGCCAACCGCGGTGCAAAGGATGTGGGAGGCAGAAGTGTAGGATGTAATATCGAACTCCCTCACGAACAGGATCATAATCCTTACCTTGATAAGTGGGTGAACATTAAGTTTTTCTTTGTAAGAAAAACTTTGCTTATCAAATATTCCTATGCTTTTGTGGTAATGCCTGGCGGTTTTGGTACGCTGGATGAATACTTTGAAGCCGTCACCCTTATACAGACAAAGATGATCCATGAATTTCCCATCATCATTTTTGACAAGGACTACCACAAGAACATCATCGAACACATCGAACTGATGAAGTTGGAGGGAACCATTTCACCCCAAGACCTGGAGTTATGTCTCTTCACAGATTCTGTAGAAGAAGCCATCAAACATTTACAGGTACACAGTATCAATAAGTTTGGCCTTAAACCGGAAAGCAAGCAACGAAGTGTGATCCGCGCTTTATTCGAACACCGTTGGGATTCACCTAAAAACAAGGTGGATTAAGCGGCGCTTTGAATAAAGGATAATTGGCAATTGACAACGGACAATGGGCAATGGCAATGGTTAATTGTTAATGGGGTAATGGATAAGGGATAATGGATAATGGACAATGGTTAATTGATAATGGGATAATGGGTAACGGATAATGGACAATGGACAATGGGCCCACCAAATCATCAAATCATCAAATCACCAAATCCTGAAATAACTTAACTTTAGAATAACAACAAACCACCTTGTCTACATTTATATTGAACGATACCGTTATCACCACTGACCTGCCTCCGGGCATGCTCTTGCTGGATTTTATCCGGTACCACCAGCATCTTACGGGCACAAAGATCGGTTGCAGGGAAGGCGATTGTGGTGCCTGCACCGTGTTGGTAGGGGAAATAAAAGAAGACAAGCTGGTTTATTCCACAGCCACCAGTTGTTTGATGGCCATCGGGAATGCAAATGGTAAACATATCGTAACCATTGAAGGATTGAACGTGGAAGGCCTGAATGCGGTGCAACAGGCATTTGCAGACGAAGGGGCCACCCAGTGTGGTTTTTGCACACCCGGGTTTATTGTTTCTCTTGTTGGATTTTGTATAAATGCCTCAACTCCTGCTTACAGCCATGCCATTGATGCGATGAATGGCAATATCTGCAGGTGTACAGGCTATAAATCTATCGAACGGGCTGCGGATCGCATCAACCAGCTCATGCAGAAAAGAAGTGGCCAGGATCCGCTCGCCTTTGCCGCAGGTAATAATATCATTCCGTCCTGGTTCACAGGCATCAAAGAAATGCTGAGTAAACTTACAATAGAAAAACAAACTCCGCCCGGCAACGGTTCAACGAAAAAATTGCTGGCGGGTGGTACGGATCTTTACGTGCAGCAACATGATACCATGACCGGGGAAACGATAAATTTTTTGTTCGACGAATATATACTCAAGGGGATTCAGCAGGAAGGGAATGAATGCATTATGGGCGCGTCAGTAACTGCCGCAGATATAGCAACTTCGCCTGTTTTTAAAAAACACTTTCCCGACCTTCAAAGATATATTAAACTCGTTTCTTCCACACCCATCCGGAACATGTCCACGCTTGCAGGCAATTTCTGCAATGCATCACCGATCGGTGACTTTACTATATTTTTCCTGGCACTGAACGCACAGGTGCAGTTATCCAGTGGTATAGAGAAAAGAAAAATTCCCCTGCGGGAGTTTTACCTGGGGTATAAAAAACTGCATAAGGCACCGCATGAGTTCATAGAAAAAATTTCATTTCAGTTACCCCACCCCGGTAGTTATTTCAATTTTGAAAAGGTATGTAAACGTACCTACCTGGATATAGCCAGTGTGAATACAGCCATTTATTTAAAACTACAGGGCGAATTTATCGAAGCCGCAGGTATAGCAGCAGGAGGAGTGGGGCCGATACCAATGTTTCTAAAGAGGAGCAGTCAGTTTCTGGAAGGAAAAAAAATTGAAGAAGCAACGATCCACGATTTACTTGCTCTCGTTCAATCAGAGATTTCCCCCATCAGTGATGCCCGCGGAACCGCAGCATATAAGCGGCTTTTACTGCAGCAACTCGTGAAAGCACATTTTAAAAACCTGGAAACACCGCAACTTTCAATCAATAGCGCCATTGGATAAGAAAAGTACGATACACGAGACGCAAGGTACCCCTTTAGGGGCTGGGGGTATACAACGCTCCCCTTTAGGCGCAGGTGTGCATGGTGGGCCAGGTATCGATTCCTACACCCACACCCGTGGTGAATCCATTTACCTCGACGATATTCCTACGCTGCACGGCACATTATACGGGGCGGTATATGGCTCCCCGCTGGCGCATGGCAAAATTGTTGGGCTACATTTAAAACAGGCAGAAGCCTTGCCCGGCGTAGTGCGTATTTTTACCAGTAAAGATATTTTGGGAAAAAACCAAATCGGCGGTATTGTGCCCGACGAACCGTTGTTGGCAGCAGACGAGGTGCATTATGATGGAATGCCGGTCGCTTTTGTAGTCGCTACATCCCAGGAGATCGCATATGCGGCAATAAAAAAGATCAAGATCGAGATAGATCCGCTGCCGGTGGTAACAGATCCAAGAGTTGCAAAAGAGAACGGATCGCTGATCGTGCAACCAAGAACTTTTAAACTGGGCGACAGTGGAGCTGCTTTTGCCCAATGCAAATATATTGTTGAAGGCACCGCTTTTACCAACGGCCAGGAACACTTATACATTGAAACACAAGGCGCCTATGCCTTTCCGTTAGAGAACGGTGCGGTCAAAGTTTATTCCTCCACGCAGGGGCCGACTGCTGTGCAAAGGCATGCTGCCGATGTACTCGGCATTCCCATGCATATGATAGAAGTGGACGTCACCCGTCTCGGGGGTGGTTTTGGCGGCAAGGAAGACCAGGCCACGTCATGGGCCATCTTTTGTTTGATGGCCGCACAGCAGTTAAAACGCCCGGTAAAATATTGCCTGCACCGCATGGAAGATATGCGCATGACAGGGAAAAGAAATCCCTACAGTTCAGATTTTAAAATTGGTTTAACCGACGAGTATAAGGTACTGGCTTACGAAGCTACATTTTACCAGAATGCCGGCGCCGCTGCGGATCTTTCACCCGCAGTGCTGGAGCGCACTTTGTTCCATTGCACCAACAGTTATTTTATACCCAATGTAACAGCAAAGGCCTACAGTTGCCGCACCAACCTGCCACCCAATACGGCCTTCCGTGGTTTCGGCGGTCCACAAGGTATGTTCGTGATCGAATCCGCTATCGCCAAAGCAGCGGAAGAACTGGGTGTACCCGCCACCGTTATTCAGCAAAAAAACCTCCTGGCCACAGGCGACGAATTTCCCTACGGCCAAAAGGCGCAAAGCGAGGCAGGACCTTGCTGGAGCAAAGCAACAGACCATTATGACCTGGCTTACATCGAAAAAGAGGTTCACGATTTTAATGCCAGCAACGATTGGAATAAAAAAGGGCTTGCGCTCATGCCCATCTGTTTTGGTATTTCCTTCACCAAAACACTCATGAACCAGGCGCGTGCATTGGTGCATGTGTACACAGATGGCAGTGTGTCTGTAAGTACGGGTGCGGTGGAAATGGGCCAGGGCGTAAACACAAAAATGCTGCAGGTAGCTGCTACCATTTTTTCCATCAATCCTCAACGGGTAAAACTAAACAGCACCAATACCAGTCGCATCGCCAATACATCACCGTCTGCCGCCAGCGCTACAGCTGATCTGAATGGTAAGGCCGTGCAGATCGCGTGCAGCAAAATACTCGGCCGGCTAAAAGAAACAGCCGCAGAAATATTACAGGTGGACGTGGGAGACATCGAAATAAAGGCCGAGATCGTTTATAACAATGACCAGGCCACGGATCTCAACTGGAACAAGCTGGTAATGGAAACCTACCTGCAAAGAAAAAGCCTGAGTGAGCATGCGCATTATGCCACACCGGAAATTCACTTTGATCTCACAAAAGAAAAAGGCCACCCCTTTGCCTACCATGTATATGGCACGGCCATCACCACAGTAACGGTAGATTGCCTCCGCGGCATTTATGAAATTGACGCGGTAAAACTGGTTCATGATTTTGGCAGCAGCATGAATGCCATGATCGACCGCGGTCAAATAGAAGGCGGACTCGTGCAGGGTATTGGCTGGATGACTATGGAAGAGATTGTATACGATGAAGAAGGTCACTTAAAAAGCAATGCCCTCAGCACCTACAAAGTGCCGGATATTTATGCTGTGCCGAAGATCGTTGACATAAAATTCCTGGAAACCAACAACGACAACCTTGCCATATTCCGTTCCAAGGCTGTTGGCGAACCGCCACTGATGTATGGCATTGGGACATTTTTTGCATTGCGCAATGCTATCAAAGCGTTTAATCCAAACAGTAGAGTAGAATTCTCCGGGCCGATGACACCGGAAAAAGTATTGATAGGATTGCATGGAAATGTTTTTGAGAACTATACAACCCAACCGCTTGCTGCCGAAAATGAAGGCTTGTGATCGTGGAGTGTACAGGCTGAATTGCAATGAAAATTGCTGGCTGCGTCGATTAAATAACAGGAGATATTATGGAAGATGTGAAGCCCAATGCTGATAAAGTGTACCACTCCGGATCTCTTCAGGCGGAGGCTGGTCCCGGTATGTCGGGAGAGCAAAATGGGGAGGTTCGCGCTCTTTTTAGTACCCGCTGTTTTATCTCCGGTAAACTCCAGCCGGCCTCCATATCTTTTGCCAACGGAAAAATAACTGCAATAGATCTTGCAAAACTCCCCGGCGCAGAAGATTTCGGTAACGCGGTCATTATGCCCGGTGTAATTGATACCCACGTGCATGTAAACGAACCGGGCCGGACGGAATGGGAAGGATTCGATACCGCCACGCGGGCCGCTGCAGCCGGTGGTATCACAACCATCGTTGACATGCCGCTGAACGCAAGCCCCGTAACTACGAATGCCCAGGCCTTTGCAGTTAAACTTAGGGCAGCCGAAAATAAATTGCACGTCAACGTGGGTTTTTATGGCGGCCTCGTTCCCGGAAATATCAATGACCTGGAAGCTTTAATAAAAACCGGTGTGCTGGGCATCAAATGTTTTTTAACCCATTCCGGTATTGATGAATTTCCGAACGTAGGCAGAAAAGAGTTGGAAGAAGCTATGCCTGTCATAGCCCGGCATGGTATCCCCCTATTAGCCCATTGCGAATTGCATGATGAAGAAATGGAGTGTGGATTTGCAGAAAACCCTGACAGTTATCGCCACTATCTAGCCAGTCGTCCCAAAAAATGGGAGAACGATGCCGTAGAACTGATGATCGAACTCTGCCGAAAATACAATTGCGCTACTCATATTGTGCACGTATCTTCTGCCGGGGCGCTGGACAAAATTGCTGCGGCAAAAAAAGAAGGCCTGCCCCTCACCGCAGAAACCTGCCCGCATTATATTTATTTCCACGCAGAAAATATTCCTGATGGGAATACGCTGTTCAAATGTGCGCCACCCATTCGGGAAAAGGAAAACAATGAATTATTAAAAAATGCACTGGTAAGCGGCGTACTGGATTTTATTACAACAGATCATTCCCCCGCGCCGCATACCATCAAACAAATCAACACTGGCGACCTGCTCACTGCATGGGGGGGTATTTCCAGTCTGCAGTTTTTACTGGGCGCTTCCTGGACGGCCATGAAACATAAAATGCCGCCGGAACAATTTATTCCATTGCTTACCGAACATCCCGCAGTATTTTTAAAAACGGATCACCGCAAGGGTTTTCTGAAAGTCGGTTACGACGCAGACATCGTGGTGTGGAATCCCGAAGAAAAATTTATTGTGCAGGAAGAAGACGTATTACACCGCCACAGGATCAGTCCTTATATCGGCGAAGCATTTTTCGGGTTTGTACAACAAACTATTGTCAACGGGACTATTGTTTTCAACCGTGGCAAGATAGTAAGCAAAAATACAGCAGGCAGAAAAATACTTGCTCAAAAAAATAAAATTTAATAATTGCGACCTAAAGCCCCCATAAGGGTTTTTGGGGGCTGTCTATCTAATACTTCGTTTATGTCTTTCGAAAAAACAAAAGAAATAATCAAATCATCCCCGTCCTTCACATCGCTGACAGACCTTGCTGCCGAAAGACTCGGTGGTAAAGTATTGTATTGCACTGATGATTTTTTTGCAGAAAAAGAAAACCTCATCCAACCCGGCAGGGGAATTTTTATCGCAGATAAATATACCGACCGCGGTAAGTGGATGGATGGTTGGGAAAGCCGCCGCAAACGTATTCCCGGTCACGACTGGGCCGTGATACAACTGGCAGCACCCGGCAGGGTAAAGGGTTTTGATATTGATACCCATTTTTTCCTGGGCAATCATCCGCCACATGCTTCTATAGAGGCTGCTAACATTTCCGACGCGGATCCGATAACTGATTGGGACAAGGTAAACTGGAAAGAGATCCTGCATAAATCTCATCTGGACGCAGGCAGTCAGAACTTTTATGAAAGCTATATCAATGAGATATGCACGCATATCCGTTTGCATATTTACCCGGATGGTGGTGTGGCCAGGTTAAGGGTTTATGGGGAAGTGTACAAAGACTGGAGTTCCATTCCGTCCGGTGAAACCATCGACCTTGCAGCGGCGCTCAACGGCGCGAAAGCTATTGCCTGCAACGATATGTTCTTTAGCAATATGAGCAACTTGCTCATGCCAAACCGCGGCGCCAATATGGGTGATGGCTGGGAAACAAAAAGAAACCGCACACCCAATAACCGCGACTGGGTGGTGATACAATTGGCCAACCCGGGGGTTATTGAAAAAGCCGTTGTAGACACTTGCCATTTTAAAGGCAATTACCCCGACAGCTGCACCCTGGAAGGATGTTTAGCGGAACATCATGAAGATGCACTGAATGGTAAAGCGCCATGGTTCACCCTGCTTTCGCAGCAAAAATTAAATGCAGATAACGAACATGAGTTTTGGATTGACAATAAAAATGTATTTTCCCATGTACGTTTAAATATTTTCCCGGATGGGGGTATAAGCAGGTTAAGGATAATGGGCAAAAAAGGATAAGGGTATGAGTGGATACGTTTTACTTTCTGTATTATTTTTTGTGCTGGTGATGCTGGTCATTGTAAGTTTCCTGCTGGGCAACCTGCAAAAACAAAAGGGCAAAGAGCAGGGTGGGGATGCAGCCCTGCCGAATGCAGAAAGATACAATACAGTTACCACCCAAACATTTTTGTATACAGCCATCGTACTCACGTCGGTTTGCCTGGTAGTTTCTGTTTACCTCATCCTTAAAGGAACCATCTGGGAAGGTCACCTGATGGAATGGATGAACATTGTCGTCCGCCTCCTGCACATCACGTTTGGCATTGCATGGATCGGCGCTTCCTTTTATTTTGTATTTTTAGAGAATGCACTCAACCGCACCAACAATGTGCGGGATGAACTGGCCGGGAATCTCTGGGCCATTCACGGCGGCGGTTTTTATTACCTGGAAAAATACAAAGTAGCGCCCAAAACAATTCCAAAACATTTGCATTGGTTTAAATACGAAGCCTACTTCACCTGGCTTTCCGGTTTTTGTTTGTTGTTCGTGGTGTATTATTTTAATGCCAGTTCCATTTTAACTGATAAAAATATTTTAGACATCGGTCCCCTCACCGGCATCGGTATCGGTGTGGGTTCTTTTATCGTTGGATGGATGCTGTACGACCTCTTATGTAAAACGCCGCTGTTGAATAAGGGAACCTGGTTTGCATTCATCGGCTTCCTTATCTCGGTGGGCTTCGCTTATTTTTATTGCAGGGTATTCAGTGCCAGGGCGGCTTATATGCACTTCGGCGCTATGCTGGGCACCATCATGGCAGCCAATGTTTTTTTCGTGATCATACCTGCTCAAAAGGCCATGGTGAAAGCAGCCACGTTGGGCCTGCCGCTGGATCCCCAGCTGGGCAAAAATGCGGGGACCCGTTCCCTCCACAATAATTATTTTACATTGCCCGTGTTGTTTGTCATGATCAGCAATCATTTTCCTACCACATTCGGCTATGAGTATCCCTGGCTTATATTGGCCATCATCTCATTAGGTGCAGCGGGCGTAAAACATTACCTTAACCTCAAAGAAAAAGGTCAGGCCAGTGTATGGGTATTACCCGTGTCGATTGTGGTGTTGCTGGCAGCAGCATACATTTCTGCTCCTGCAAAACCTGGTGAATGCAGATCCGAAATAAGTTTTGCAGAAGTGAACACTATTATACAATCGAGATGCATAACCTGCCACTCTGCCAAACCCACGGACGATTTTTATACAGCGCCACCGAACGGTGTGGCATATGATACGCCCGAAAAAATTGCGCAGCTAAAAGACAAGATTATGCACCGGGTGGTGGTGACCAAAACAATGCCCATGAACAACAAAACAAATATGACGGAAAAAGAAAGGGATATCATCCGCTGCTGGATCAACCAGGGCGCCATAGTAAAATAAAGAAGTATGAATTTAACAGCATTTAATAAACTAGATAAAGCAGCTGCCAAAGAATTGCTGGCCAGCACCTGCGGTTCCCAAAAATGGCAGTCATGGATGATGGAAAAGTTTCCATTTTCCTGTGAAAGAGACATGGTAACAACTGCGGTGGAGACCTGGTATTATGCCTGCAGCAAAGAAGACTGGCTGGAAGCTTTTTCCAAGCATCCAAAGATCGGCGACACACAAAACCTGGCAGAGCGTTTCCCGGATACCAAACATTTGGCAAGCAATGAGCAGGCCGGAGTAAAAACAGCTTCCCATGATGTGGTGGAATTGCTCGCCAAAGCCAATGACCTCTACGAAGCCAAGTTCGAATACATCTTTATCGTATTTGCCACTGGTAAATCTGCGACAGAAATGCTGCGTATATTACAGGACCGCAGCTCGAACTCGCACGACGAAGAACTCGTCATCGCTATTGGTGAACAAATAAAGATCACTATCCAGCGCTTTAAAAAAATACTCGAAAATGCTGACTGGTCGGCTGTAAGACTCAGCCAGCTCACCACGCATGTGCTGGATACCACGCTCGGGAAACCAGCACAGGAAATGACCATCCGCCTCAAACATTTTGTAGACAATGGCTGGTTCACCCTCGCCCAGGGTGTTACCAATGCAGACGGTAGGGTGGGAGACCTGCTGCCTTCCGAAAAAAATGTATTGCCCGGCAATTATAAAATGGTCTTTGAAACACTTCGTTACTTTAAAGCCAACAATACTACCGGCCTTTACCCCGTAGTGGAAATATGTTTTACGGTATCGGATGATGCGCATTATCATATTCCTTTGTTGTTAAATCCGTTTGGGTATTCTACTTACAGAGGGAGTTAGTACCGGGAGTCATGAGTTAAGGATTAAATTAAGAGTTGATTTTCCACCGCAGAGCTCAAAGAGTAAAATAGATTTACGCAGAGATTCTCTGCTGTTCCTCTGCTCCTCTTTTCTCCGCGGTAAAGGAGCTAAGAGCATCCAGGAGAAAAGAGCCCACGGGTAAAGAGCTTTCTCCTTAACCTCTTTGTCTCATTTATTGCTCTTAGCCAAAAAAATCATTTTTAAAAATTCGAATCACTTCGTGTAATTCGTGTAAAAAAAACAAACTGCATAAGCAGTTTCCAAAAAGTATAACATATGTCCACTACAATTTCATCAAAAAAAAGAAAAAAAATCTTCGACAAACTCGAATCCGCCAACAAATCCTTCCAGGAAATATACCCCGGCGATAAACCTGACCGCCAGCCTGTGCACACCGTATACGGCGGCGCCAACTTATTTAAATACGATTCCGCCAGAACACTTGGAGAAAGAGCCTGGGAAACTTTTAATACCTACGCTCCCGACTTCCTCAGCTTCGGCGCCATCTTCAGGATGGAAGGTTATGAGCAGTTGGACATGGCCCAGGATGCCAAAGACATCCGGCGTAGCTACGAGGCCCTCAGCAAAGCAGACCAACAACATCACCCGGCCCACATGAGTTACCAGGTATACAATAAAGTATTAAACAAACTCCGCAACGAAGCCGTCGAGGATTTCCGCATAGATTTTGAAGACGGCTATGGCAACCGCTCCAATGAAGAAGAAGATGCCACGGCCATGTCAGCCGCACAAGAGGTAGCCAAAGGGATCCAGGAAAAATCACTTCCGCCCTTCATTGGCATCCGTATCAAACCTTTCACCGAAGAAATGAAAGAGCGTGGCCTGCGCACCCTCGATATTTTTGTAACCACCCTCGTAAAAGCGAGTAAGGGCAAACTGCCGGACAACTTCATGGTGATGTTACCAAAAGTAACGATACCGGAGCAGGTATGCGCCCTCGTTAGCCTGTTTGAAATCCTGGAGGAGGAACTAAAACTCCCCGATGGAAGTTTAAAAATGGAAATGATGGTGGAAACTACGCAGGCCGTTATGGATGCTGATGGTATCAACCCCCTTTTCCGTTTTATTAAAGCCAGCAAGGGCCGCTGTATAGCCACGCACTTTGGCACGTACGACTACACTGCCTCCTGCAGCATTACTGCCAAATACCAGGAAATGGATCATCCCGTTTGCGATTTTGCCCACCACATGACCAAGGTGGCCCTGGCGCATACCAGCATCTGGCTCAGTGACGGTGCTACCAACACCATGCCCATTGGTCCCCACAGGGGAGAGGACATGACCGAACAGCAGGTACAAGAAAACCGCGACACGGTGCACCGTGCATGGCGTAAGGGTTATGAGCATATCCGTCACTCTTTGTTCAATGGTTATTACCAGGGCTGGGACCTCAACCCCGCACAGCTTCCCATGCGCTATGCCGCCGTGTTTGCCTTCTTTTTAGAAAGTTACGATGATGCCGTGGAGCGCCTCCGCACTTTTGTAGACAAAGCTGCCCGTGCCACCCTTATCGGTGATGTATTTGACGACGCTGCCACCGGCCAGGGCCTTTTAAACTTTTTCCTGCGGGCCCTCAACAGCGGCGCCATTACCGAAGAAGAAGTGCTGGTAACGGGCCTCACCCTGGACGAGATTCGTGGGCGGTCGTTTAAGAAGATTCTGGAGAACAGGAAGAAATGATTTTTTTGTTTGCCTGGCATTATTACTTTGTTCGGCTTCATTGGCGTCGCACTCTTGTACTAAAAAGCTTTATTGAAATATTATTCAACCTCAGTAGGGACTGAATATAAGACGATAAGAAGCCCTGTCAGCTAAAAGTGCTAATGCCGGGATATTGATCGTCCAGGTTGTTTTTTTTGTAAGTTCAAGCGTGGGCAGTGCAAGTAATTATTACGCAATGAGCATTGGTAACGAAAAATTGAGCAGCTGTAATTCTAATTTTTTAATTAAAAATCTGTTAAAGCCCTTTAACCCCTTCACCCCGCGTACCTGCATACTTCTTACCACCGGGGGCAATATCTGTGTTATTAACAGCGGGCAAACGAATACCAAATAGGAGCCTCAAATCCAAATAGTATATCTTTAGTAATGATTAACACTCATGTAACCAGGCAGCATATCCGAAAAGGCTTCAGCCTTTGCATGTTTACTTTTTTCGGCATGGCCGCTTATGCTGCTTTTTTCCCGGTTCCTGTTGGGTTTGTTTCCCCTACACATGACAGTTCGGGCCTTACAAAATATGATTCTTTATTCAATAAGTTGCAACTAGGCAGGCAAGGTTTGGGAAGGCGGGCCTTTGATTATGCCATTATTGGCTACAATGCTTTAAAAGCAAAAAACAAGTTGGCCAATGATGGTATTCTATCTATAGCAGATATGACTACACCATCCGGAAGGAAAAGGTTGTTTGTAATAGATATGAAAAACAGCAAACTGTTGTTTGTTACCTATGTGGCCCATGGCAGAAATTCTGGCCTGGAAAAAACGCTTCATTTTTCCAATGAATCGGAGAGTAATAAAAGTAGTGTGGGTTTTTATATTACATCGCAGACCTATTCCGGCAAACATGGTTATTCCATGCGCCTGGAAGGGCAGGAGATAGGCTTTAATAACAATGCCAGGGAACGCGACATAGTGGTGCACGGTGCCGAATATGTGAGTGAAGCTGTGATTAAAAACCAGGGTTATATTGGCCGCAGTCTTGGTTGCCCGGCCTTATCGACGGAGCTCTATAAACCCATCATCGACAAAATTAAAAATGGCTCCTGCCTGTTTATTCATGGAAATGATTCCAAATACATTGTAAACTCCCAGTTGCTTAAACGCCCGGTGAGGCTTGGGAAAAGGAAAGTGAAAACATCCCAACATTTTTTGTCTCCAGTGCCGAAGTAATGATGCAGGTTGTTCCCTCGCTCGTCTTTTTGCCGCGGTGAGTAGTGGTTGCTGTAGATCCCGGCCAAGCATTAACACTGGAAGAGATACGGGGAAGATCGTTTAAGAAGTTATTGGAAAACAGGAAGAAATAGGGGTTTAAAAAATCAGCAAGAAATTGTTCATTAGCCTTGTTCAATAATTTTAAGGAAGTTCTATTTGCACAATAAGGCTTTTCTGCGCTTCATTGGGTAACGCCAACTAAAACAAAGATTTGAAAAAAATGTTTCTTTTAAGATGGGGCGTATATTAGCGCGAATCCACATGTTGTATCACACAACACGCATTCGGCTTCATGATTTTATTGTCGAGGCAAAGGCGCACCGATATTTTCACTAGACTATCTGTTATATCAACCCAACAGCAAAACTTAATCTCGCTTTTCCTTAACTTTATTTTCCAAATTGATTTAATGTCTCAATCCCGTCAACTTGCAGCTATCATGTTTACCGACATTGTTGGTTACACAGCATTAATGGGTGACGATGAGCAAGACGCTTTTGATCTTTTACGAAGGAACAGGCAACTTCAAAAACCAATTATTGAAAAATTTAATGGTAAATGGATAAAGGAAATAGGTGACGGTGTGCTTGCAAGTTTTCAAACGGTAACAGACGCCGTACAATGTGCTATTTCTATTCAACAATCGTGTAATAATATTCCCGGTCTAAAACTTCGAATCGGCATTCATGTTGGTGAAGTGGTATTTGAAGATAATGATGTGTTTGGAGATGGCGTAAATATCTGTTCAAGACTGCAGGCTGTGGCACCAATCGGCGCCATTTGGATTTCAGAACCGGTTTATAAAAATGTTTGCAATAAAAGGGAGATCAAAACAAAATTTATTCGGGAAGAGGTCTTGAAAAATGTAAAAGAATCAATCCGTATTTATGAAGTAATTACAAATTATGAAGCAGAAACTACAACATCAACTCCTGAAAAATATCCAACACAAAAAAAATTACAGAAAAGTATTGCTGTTTTGCCGTTTATAAACATGAGCAACGATCCTGAACAGGAATATTTCAGCGATGGTATGGCAGAAGAAATATTGAACTCATTATCCCATTTAAAAGATTTAAAGGTTGCCGGACACACATCATCTTTTCAATTCAAAGGAAAAAATATTGACCTGCGTGAAGTAGGTGAAAAGCTTGGTGTGTCAACAGTTTTAGAGGGTAGTGTACGGAAACAAGACAACAAGCTAAGGATAACAGCACAATTAATAAATGTTGATGATGGTTTTCATTTGTGGTCAGAAAAATATGATCGCAACATGGATGATATTTTTGCTATTCAGGATGAAATTGCTTTAGCGATTACTGAAAACTTAAAGGTCATTTTATTGGAAAAAGAAAAATCGAACCTTACAAAAAGCCAAACCCCAAATACAGAAGCTTATGAATTCTATTTAAGAGGACGATTTTACTTAAACAAACGTTTTCTCTTTCAATGCTTAGAACAATTTAAAAAGGCTGTGGAAATTGAGCCTGATTTTGCCAAAGCTCATGCAGGATTGGCTGATGCTTATGTAATACTGGGGTTTTATAATTATTTGCCCGCAAAAGAAGTCATGCCCAAAGCAAGGGAGGCAGCTGATGCAGCCATACGCCTGGATAACTCCCTTTGCGAACCCTATTGTTCCCTCGGAATGTATTTTGCAAGCTATGAGTGGAACTGGAAGGAAGCTAAGAACAATTTTCTCAAATCAATTCACCTCAATCCCAGGTATATCCAGAGTCATGTCTGGTTCGGTCACTATTACCTATGCTGGATAGAAGGAAAATTTGGAGAAGGAGAAAGGTATCTCAACACTGCTATTGAACTGGAACCGTACAACGCAATGAGTTATATCAACAAATATGCTGTTTTATTTACCAGTGGTAAATTCGAAGAAGCATTTCAGACTGCGAAGCACGGCTATGAAATGGATCCAGATTCAGTCATCGGAAACCGCATCATGGGTTTAGCTTATTTTTATAAAAAGCAATACCCTGAAGCAACCGTGTACCTTGAGTTTGCAAGTAAATTGTCTAATTACGCTGCTTTCAACCAAGTTGATTTGATCAACTTATATACATCTCTGGGCTTATTTAAAAAAGCCAAAACTGTGATGGAGGATTTGAAACTAAGATTAAGCGCTGGTAAATATGTAAGTTCATGCATTATGAGTTTTGCATACGGTTTCCTCGGAGACATTGATAAAGCGATTGATTGGCTTGAAAGAACTTATGAAGAGCATGATGCTTACCTGTGTATATTACAATATTACCCCTGGGTGCCTGTCAGGCTTCGACAAGATCACCGTTTCAAATCTTTTATAAGTAAAATGAATTTTCCTCAATGAAAATAGCGCTTCCTATACTAACAGAGGTTTACTTTGTTTTAGCGGAGGTAGTAGGTACAAGAGTTCACAGGATTGATAAGTACTTAATAAGAGCAAAAAGTGTGCATACCACAAAACATGGAAAAGCAGGCTGGGCAGTGTAACACATGCAAGCAGCAGCGGTTCGAGCTTGTCATTCAATTTTTAGCTAGTTCATTTTAGCTTTTAGTTTTTAAGGTCGACACTTTCTTGCGCTTAGTACTCTAGCCAACGACGATTTCATGAATTATCAACACTCAAATGTTTTGCTGCCAGTATAAATAGATCTGATTGCTAGCTAGCGGCCGGTTTTTCACAACCAAACTTTACTAAGCGGTAATTGCATTTGACACTACAGCCATGGTCGCTCCAGGTGAAACTAAGATGTAAAAAACACTAGGTTATGCACAGGATGCGCAGTATGGTGGTTTTTAAAGAAGTGATAATGGAAGATTACAAACAAACGCTTCCGAAGAAGAAAGTTTGATGAACCCTGTAAATCTTCTATTTGAAAATGCTTACAATAATGGCGGGTCATGTAAACCAACACACCTGATCGATTCACCGACCCGCCTTTGTATGATTGTTTGTGGAGGAAAACGGGGAAGAGAATTAATTTACATGCCACTAATACTGCCGGTTAATATTTCATCATTATCATTTGGCATAACCAGCGATCCGCCGCCTTTTAGGTTTCGATAAGCGCCTGTGCCCTCTAGTACTTTCCAGCGGCCGTTAAAAGTAACCATATTACAATTCATGCGGAGGGTGACAGTACCGTCAGGAAATGTTATCTCAACGAGACAGTGTAAGGCCATTCCTATAACTTCGGTGGGCATTACATAAGTCCCCGAGGCATTGATAGCTCCCTGTGCTCTTACCGTTCCTGTATAGGTAGATATGCCGTCGAACCCGGTGCCATAAGTAAATATACTGATGTCTCCGGATTGGTTCACACTACCTGTTTTTAAGGCAGCGGCAGGCATTGGTTTAAAACCGGCGAGCAGGTACAAAGCCATCATGCTAAATGCAATAATGGAAAAAGAAATGGTTAAATTTTTCATTGTTTTTGCTTTAATTGTTAAGAAAAAATTCATCAATAAATTTCACGAGGAATGCTGGATAAAACAGAGAGAAAAAAAATTTCGAGAAGTAATGCAGAGGCGCTAAAATAACTATAAGCCGATTTACACGGATTTAATTATGAATATAAAGTTATAAAACTTTCAGAACTTTTTTTTTAAAAAATCAATTTTCGGCTTCTGCTAAGGGTCTAATGAACGATGCCCCCGACTGGCTTTTAGCCAATGAGAAAGAAGGAGCACCCTCTTTTCTAATTCCCCATTGCCGCAGTAGGTAGATGCTGCTGCGGTCTCATAATCCCGCCAGGTATTTGCTGCCGTGGATCCCGGCCTCCCGCGTAAGTGAAATGCCAATCTTTGTTACCATGTTAAGTGATGGTTGCCACGTGGTCTGGCCTCCCTTAGCAAGCGCAATTACTTATGCCGTGGTAGGTTCTAACTGCCGCACCCGTTGCACTCACTCCGGGTAAAAATTATTCCGACCGCTTGACAGCTCTGTCATACAAAATACGTAGGCCGAAACCCTGCCTGCACAAAACATCTTCTGACAAGTGTCATCTTCCTTAATGACTGCCATCATAAATGCATTGGACGATCTATGAGTAATTTTAAATAAAAAGCTAATTTAAATTTATACTAAAATGAAAACTTTAAACAAGAGCAGCATCCCGGCTCCTGTCGGAATAATTGCTTTGATAATTGCAGGGTTATCCTTTATTACGGGCTGTAAGGAAGAAATGAATCAACATGCTGTGAATGATGTTTACGATGCGGTTATTGCTTCCGCCAGGGCTACCCCGCCGGTTACCCGGTACCCGCTTTTAATTCCTTCCACCATTACTTCCTCATCTTTTAGGCTGACGGCTGCTGAGGGTACACATAACTTCGGCCCAAGCAGTTCTGCAAAGATCTGGCAATACAATGGCAGCTTTCCCGGTCCTACCATTGTCGCTACGAAGGGTGATGTAATTTCAGCCGTCTATGGAAATGATATACCGGAGCCGAGTATCATCCACTGGCATGGCATGTTAGTTAATCATGAAAACGATGGGCAGCCTATGCAGGTAATTCCTATGGGTACTAGCTATTCTTATAACTTTCCAGTTATCAACCGGGCTGGCTTAAATTGGTATCATCCGCATCCCCACATGGTCATCGGCAAGCAGGTTTATAACGGACTTGCGGGAGCATTCATCATCAGGGATGCAGAAGAAGCGGCATTAAACCTGCCTTCCGGCAAATATGAAGTTCCGCTTGTTATCCGGGACATTACGCTTGACAGAGCGGGCAACCCGGTATACAATCCAACCGGGGGAGGTTACTTTGGAAAGATTCCATTAGTGAATGGCACAAAAGATCCTTACCTGGAGGTGGACAGAGCAGTCTATCGTTTCCGCGTGCTGATCGGTTCAACGTCGAGGGTGTTTAATCTTACCCTCTCTAACGGCGCTCCATTTATCCTGATAGGAAATGATGGTGGCCTGTTGCCTTCCTCTTCACCCCAAACAAAGGTGGAAGTTTCTCCCGGCGAACGCCTTGACCTGTTGGTTGATTTTCGGTCGCAGCCACCCGGAACCAACATATTGCTCCGCGATATAAACTCAGGGTGGGACCTGGCAGAGTTTCGCGTTACGGCAACTTCTGTCGGCTACAGCGGCGCCCTGGCAACCACATCTACCATCCCAACGCTGATGAATCCTGTGGCTACAAGATTCTTCAGCTTTGATGGAATGAGCAAAATAAATGGTAAGATGTATGATATGAATAGAATTGATTTCACCGTACCATTCGGTGAAACCGAAATGTGGACATTCAAAACAAACGGTAACGGACCGCATCCTGTGCATATCCATGGGGCATCATTCCAGGTTGTGTCACGCACCGGGGGAAGAGGGCAAGTATATCCCTGGGAAGCCGGTTGGAAAGATGTTGTACTTGTTAATGACTTTGAAACAGTTAAAGTACTGATCCGTTTGGATTCCTACAAAGGTATATATGTTATGCATTGCCATAAACTGGAACATGAAGATAATGGCATGATGATGAACTTTGAAGTAAGATAATAAGTGCATTTTTTTTCTTTACACAGGCAGGTTTCCTACCCTGCTTGTTTTGTTTGGCAGGGTTGTGCGTGCCTGGCCGTGTTACATAGTTACTTCGTGGGCCTTTGCAGGCAAGGCCATGCAATTTCTTCATGCCTCTGTAAGTAGCTGTTGCTTTTGGCGTCGGGCCGCCCCGCCAACCGCATTGGCAGCGCAAAACCTTTACCCGCTCCTTCAGTTGTTGCCCGGTCCAAAACCTATTCTCCAATAATCCTGAACGGCTGTGACCTGGTTCTTCAAGGAAAGTTTTAGCAAATTTGTGTAGGTTTCGTTTCAGTGCCTGGCCAGGCCACGGCAGGGTACAATAATATGATGGAAGTTTAGTTTGCAAACTAACCGAACGGATCAAAGACAGGTAACGTTATGCCCGGTAATGTCAAAAAATGCAGTTGGTCGGCAGGTAAGCAGGTATGCGGGAGATCTAAAAATACCAGGTAGCAACCGCCCGTTTTGTGCAGGTCGTTGCTACCTGGTATCAGGTGAAATGTTTGATTTTTATGATGGCCCTTTTACATGAGACCGGCTTATTTACGTTTTATGAACCTGAAATTTTCAGTTTTATTGTTTGAGTGAATCCTGACAAAATAATTTCCTTCCGCCAGGTCCGCAATCTTAATGACGGTATTACCCACCTGCTTAACGTCATATGAGCGGATCAGCTGACCAAGATTATTAAAAATACCGATAGTAGAATTAGATTCTAAATTAGTTATTCTCAATTCATTTGCTGCCGGGTTGGGATAAATAGCAGTGGTAGTTCCCGCATCATCACTCACAATGGCCACGGGGGATGGCGTGGCACCGGGTCCCCTGAACATAGCCGCGCCCACCGTGTAAGCATCCAGGTTATCAATGTAGTAGGTAGCCCCGGTAAATGTATTGGAATTGATCAGTACCAGTAAACGATTTACGCCGGCATCTGAAGCAGATGGATCGGGTACATCCAATAAGGAAAATACAAGTCTTTCCCATTGATTTTGTTTGCCGGTATAAGCTGTGTACCGGCTGTTTCTGCCAGTGGGATAATTAGAGGATGTTGCGGTACTGCTATTTTCCAATTGAATAATAATGGGTGTTCCAATCGGTGCAGCAGTATACACATCCAGGTAAAATTTCCTGCTCTTGTTTTTGTATTCCGCCGCGTTGGTGATGGCTGTGGTATTATAAAGAATATAATCATATTGCACGCTACTGTTCCTCGTATATTTCCCGCACAAGGCAGAAGTATTAATACCTGTTGGAGAGGGGTTGGAAACCGAACTGTAGGCGCCATTGCTTGTTGAGTAAGTGGCCAGGCCTGCGGCATCAAAGTTCACAAATGAAAATCCATAGGTATAGGCCGGTTCCACATACACATTCATGGCGAGGTTGCTGTTGCCGCAGGCAGCGCTTACAGCACAGGTTACGTTGCCGGAGGAACTGGTGTTTGCCCAGTTTACTTTTAGTGAACTGGTGCCCTGCCCGGAGACAATAGTTGCACCGGCCGGAACGGTCCAGGCATAACTACTTCCCGCTGGTGCATTGGCTACCGTGTAAGACTCTCCCTGGGCCTGGTTCAAAACCACCCGTTTGCCGGAAATCGTGGCTGCACTTCCTGCATACACCCTCACATAGTCCACTTCCATGGTGCAGGGGAAAATGGTATTATTCACGGCGCCTCCCAGCGTGCCGCCTACCGCGAGGTTAAGAATGATGTAAAATCTTTTATCAAAGGGCCAGGCATTGGGGGCAATGTCTGCAGTGGTGATGGTGCTGTAGAGATTATCATCTACATACCATTTAATAACACCCGCCTGCCATTCAATAGCAAAATTGTGAAAAGCATCGGCAAAAGTGCCGGAGTTAAGAAAAAAATCTGCGGATTTATACTGGTGATTGGTGGAGGAAGTACCATAATGTAAAGTGCCAAATGAGTTGGTAGGCTTGCTGCCCACTAATTCGCTGATGTCTATTTCCCCGCTTTTGGGCCACGTGCCATAATAACTGTCAGTTGGCATCATCCAGAATGCTGGCCACAGGCCGGCACCTTTAGGTAATTTAATTCTTGCTTCAAATCTTCCATAGGTCCAGTCGCCTTTTAAATACGTTTTAATACGGGCGGAAGTGTAATTGTTGGCTTGTACCCTCTCTTTTTTTGCAGTGATCTTTAGTGTGCCGGTACTCACGGTGGCATTGGCAGCTTTGTAATATTGCAGTTCACCGTTTCCCCATCCGCCGCCACCATTTTCGGCCGTCCACTTGCTGGCATCTAAAACGGTCGTGTTAAATTCATCTGCCCACACCAGCGTGGGACATTGTGCGGTTACCGTAACATTCAGAAAAAAAAAGCAGGATAATAACGCCAGGGTTACCCTGGCAGGTAAGTAATTTCTTAGCATGAGCAAATCGATTTTTGTAGATATTATTGAATAGTATGAACAATATCAATATTAACCTTACTTGTTGCAATGGCCGTGTGTCCAGCTACTTCAAAACTACATCAGCAGCGGTAACACGTTTAAAAGGGGGATACTCATTTCTACATCAGGTAAAACAATTTCAGCCAGGTTCTTTAAAAAAACAGGAAAACGGAAAACATGCGTATAGCGGATAAGGCAGGTCACTTGTCCAAGCGCCATTTCAAAGGTCTTACAATCAAAATCGGTAATACCAGTTTCATCCGTGTTATCCCATCTATATCGAAAGGGTACCCGGGCAAGTCTTTGGCCGCCGGCAAAAAGCGGTGAAAGCCCAGTAAACCATCACAAAAAATGGAAAATCCCCTCCATCGGTATCCATTGACGGACAGTCGCCCTGGCTCACGGCCGCCCAGCATGATTATGAGGTCGGAATTTTTCAATAAGGAGCCCCGTAGGCAGACCGTCGAGGGATCAGGCAAGGGTAAACAAAGGATTGAAGAATGAGAAGGAGATCTTAGATACAGGCCGGCTACCCTTAACTTTGCATGCAATAAAAAACTTTAAAGAAATGGAAAAAGCAATACTTGCCGGCGGATGTTTTTGGGGTGTAGAAGATTTGATCCGCAATCTGCCGGGCGTTCGATCCACAATAGTAGGGTATACCGGCGGCGATGTGCCAAATGCTACCTATCGAAATCATGGTACACATGCAGAAGGTATCGAAATTGAATTTGATCCCTCCATTATATCATACCGGAGCTTGCTGGAATTCTTCTTCAAAATACATGATCCTACAACGCTGAACAGGCAGGGGAACGACAGGGGACTGTCCTACAGGTCAGCTATTTTTTTCCTGGATGAAAAGCAAAAAGAAACCGCCGAGACATTGATCAAAGAAATGGAGACCTCTCAAAAGTGGCCGGGAAAAATTGTAACGGAAATAGTACCGGCAACAGCCTTCTGGAATGCCGAAGAAGAACACCAGGATTACCTGCAGAAAAATCCTTATGGTTATACCTGCCATTTTATAAGGCCGGAGTGGACGCTGGCCTAGGCGCCGGGCGGCTTGGGGCGGATTGCTAAGGTGTCAGGCCACTGTGAACAACTTTGCATGCGCAGGAAATTGTTATCCGAAAGAACATTCGCTTGCAACAATGTGCTTAGGTGCCAGGCTATTGCTCACCAGTTTCCACAGTGGTTGGCCAGGATCCTGGCGCCCCGGTTAGCGGCCATTTTAACCCGGGGTGACCAATACCGAACCTATCAAAATTTAAACCGCTGGTCCCAATTTCTCCGGACCTGCTCCTGTAAACTAAAAAGGGAGTAATTTTTTTATCCACATACTTTGAATTTCAAAGTACTTTTATTTAGCTTTGAATCGCAAGGTACTTTTAATGATTGTGGGCTGAGAAGGCCAGGACACTCCGCTCAACCACCATTCTTATAAACCCGGCACAAAACGTTTTAGTTTAGATTTATGAAAGAAGAAATACTCCATCACCAAAACGATCCCAGGGAACTGGAAAAATTATACCGCAGCAATAAAGTAGTTTTTAAGCGTACGTTAAGCGAATTGTATCTGCAATTAAAAGGCAACGCACTGGCAGATGCCTGGAATGAACGCCTGAATTACGGAGCAGAGGAAATCAACTGGGGCACGCGCCGGGAATTGTTGATTGTAATCATGGCTTCACTGGTGGCGGGCGTAATTGCAAAACTCCCGGCAATATTATCAATAAACGAAGAATTTTTCTATACCCGTAATATTGGATTTATCCTCTTCCCGGTATTGTCTGCTTACTTTGCCTGGAAGAATAAATTATCATCAACCAAAATAGCTATGACGGCCGGGTGTATCGTTGCCGGGTTAATTTTTATTAATTCATTACCCAATGTTACTAAAAGCGATACTTTAAATCTAGCCTGCATTCATATACTTTTATTTTTATGGGCGCTGCTTGGTTTTGTTTTTGTAGGTGCACAGGAAAGCAATGACGAGAAGCGGCTTGGCTATTTAAAGTATAACGGGGACCTGGTAGTGATGACAACGCTCATCGTGATCGGGGGAGGAATACTAACGGGTATAACCATAGGCCTCTTCTCACTGATCGGTTTTAACATCGAAGAGTTCTTTTTTAAGAATATTGTAATATTCGGGCTACCCGCAGCTCCCATCCTGGGTACCTATCTTACACAGGCTAACCCGCAACTGGTAGGTAAAGTTTCCCCGGTGATTGCTAAAATATTCAGCCCGCTGGTATTGGGGATGCTGGTTATTTACCTGCTGGCAATGATTTATTCCGGCAAAGACCCTTATAGCGACAGGGAGTTTTTACTTATCTTTAATGGCTTATTAATTGGTGTTCTGGCCATCATTTTCTTTTCGGTCGCAGAATCATCCGGCACAGGCAAAAGTCCCGCAGAGACCTGGATACTGTTCCTCTTATCAACCGTAACCCTTATTGTAAATGGGATTGCGCTTTCCGCAATTTTGTTCAGAATTTCGGAATGGGGAATCACGCCCAACAGGGCCGCAGTGCTTGGTGGAAATGTTTTAATATTAATCAATCTTCTTTTGGTAACTGCGAAATTGTACAAAGTAATTGCAAAGAAGACCAACGTAATGGAAGTGGGCAAAACCATTGCATTCTACCTGCCGGTTTACATTGTATGGACCATAGTCGTAACTTTTTTATTCCCGTTTATTTTTGGTTTCCGATAGAGAAAAGGGTGAGTGGGAAGATGTGAGTTTCGAGTTGGGAGTGTCCTTTGCATTTTTTGCTTCTTTGCCCGCCCGGCAGCAGAACTTTGGGACGGGCGTGTAATCCGCATTTTCATTTAAAACCGATATTTAAGATTGAAAATTTAAAATTCAACATTCAAAGTAAAACTCAAACAGATTTATTATTCATGAAGTATGTCCCGATCACATTAACCCTTTTTGCTTTTTATTCCTGCAACAGCTTTTCAGAACGGAATGACAATGTAAAGATCCCGGCCGAATTGCCTGATACAATCCAGGCAAGGCCAGCCAGGCTGGATGCAAAACCGGTTCTTTTTGAAGCAGCTTTTATCAGGGGAAGTACGCACAGGGTTAAGGATGCCATTGTAAACCTGTACGGGGTGAACATTGAAAAATTAAAGATTTCCAGCGGTGCGGTTGTGGCCTGTGATCCGGGGCATATTGATGAATACGGGATACCCTTTACACAGGTTTTTCCAACCGGTGAGTTTCCTGTTCAGCTTGGCATTGCCAATGTGTCCAGCCAGGAGACCGTTGCATTTGCCAGGATACTTTTTAGCAACGCGCCCGTTGACAGATGGAAATTTGCGCTGCAGATGGGCCAGGAACCTATTCCGGTTGGGGGTAAAAAAATGCACGGTTATTCAACGGACCTTGGCCTTGGAATATTTGTTGACTATAACGCCAGTAAGGCTTTGGATAAAACCAATTTGACCCGGCTGGATGCGGATATCTACAAGAAAATGGATAATCATTACCACAATGAATGGCGATACAGCATGCACAGTTTCGGAGGCCATAACCTCGCCGTTTTTTCATCGGGGTTAGGCGATGGGTACTATGCCTCTTACATCGGTTTTGATGCCAGCGGCAAACCCTGCAGGTTGCTGACAGATTTTAATATTCTCGAATGGAAGGGTAGATGAGGTTTAAGGGTTCAAGTTTTATAGCCTGGGTTAGAGGTCATATTTATCCCCGGAATGTTGGCCAGTTGCCGCAATAGTCCAATGACATGCACCATAAGAAAAGTGGCCTGTCTCCAGGCCACCTATCGATAATACAATTCCGGAAAATTTAAGCCAGGTCAAAACGATCCAGGTTCATCACCTTGTTCCATGCCGCCACAAAATCGTTGACGAATTTTTCTTGTGCGTCTTCGCAGGCATACACTTCGGCAATACCACGCAGTTCTGAATTGGAACCGAAGATAAGATCAACCCGTGTGCCGGTCCATTTCTTTTCGCCCGTCTTGCGATCTGTGCCCTCAAATACCTCTTTAGAACCTTCTGCTGCTTTCCATGTCGTTCCAAAATCAAGCAAGTTCACGAAGAAATCGTTTGTCAGTACTTCCCGGCGATTGGTAAACACTCCATGTTTTGTATCGCCGAAGTTTGTGCCCAACACACGCATACCCCCAACCAGTACCGTTAATTCAGGTGCTGTGAGTGTCATCAATTGCGCCTTATCAATCAGCATTTCTTCCGGTGATAAAGTAAGCCGCTGTTTGGAGTAATTGCGGAAACCATCTGCCTGTGGTTCAAGCACAGCAAAGGAATCCACATCGGTCTGCTCCTGCGTGGCATCTGTGCGGCCAGGGGTAAAAGGTACGGTTACCTCAAACCCGCCATCCTTAGCTGCTTTTTCAACTGCCACACAACCTCCTAAAACAACCAGGTCTGCGATGGAAACATTTTTATTATCGCTGTTGAAGCCTCCCTGGATAGCTTCCAGTTTGTCTAATATTTTAGGGAGTTCAGCCGGGTTGTTGGCCTCCCAATATTTCTGTGGTGCCAGGCGAATGCGCGCACCGTTGGCGCCACCCCTTTTGTCTGAACCACGGAAAGTAGATGCAGATGCCCAGGCAGTAGAAACCAGCTGCGAAACGGATAAACCGGACTGGCTTATTTTTTCCTTTAATGTTGCGATATCATTGTGGTCGATTAATGCATGTGAAACTGCAGGAACCGGGTCTTGCCAGATCAGTTCTTCCTGGGGTACTTCCGGTCCCAGGTAACGGGCGATCGGTCCCATATCACGGTGCGTCAGCTTGAACCACGCCCTTGCAAAAGCGTCATTGAATTCCGCCGGGTTTTCCAGGAAACGCCTGGATATCTTTTCATATGCAGGATCTACCTTCAGGGAAAGGTCGGTCGTGAGCATAAAAGGTGCATGTTTTTTTGAAGGGTCATGTGCATCTGGCACCAAACCAGCACCGGCGTCTGCCTTAGGTTTCCACTGCTGTGCGCCAGCCGGGCTTTTAGTCAGTTCCCAGTCGTAACCGAACAGGTTTTCAAAATAATTATTGCTCCATTTCGTAGGAGTGGTAGTCCATGCGCCTTCCAGGCCGCTGGTGATGGTGTGAGCACCAGTTCCCGTCTGGAAAGTATTTTTCCAACCCAGGCCCTGTTCTTCGATACCTGCGCCCGCGGGTTCTGTTGCCACGTATTTGCCGGGATCGGCCGCACCGTGTGTTTTACCTAAAGTATGTCCGCCTGCTATCAATGCCACCGTTTCCTCATCATTCATCGCCATACGGGCAAAGGTTTCCCGGATATCACGGGCAGCCGCCAGCGGATCAGGGTTACCGTTAGGTCCTTCAGGGTTTACGTAGATCAGGCCCATCTGCACGGCACCAAGCGGATTTTCCAGTTGACGATCAGCGGTGTAACGTTTGTCACCCAGCCACTCCCTTTCCGAACCCCAGTAAATATCTTCCGCCGGTTCCCATACATCTTCCCGTCCGCCGGCGAAACCAAAGGTTTTGAAACCTGCAGACTCCAACGCGCAGTTGCCGGCAAGAATCATGAGATCTGCCCAGGAAAGTTTTTTGCCATATTTCTTTTTCACCGGCCATAAGAGCAGGCGGGCCTTGTCCAGGTTGGCATTGTCCGGCCAGCTGTTCAGCGGGGCAAAACGTTGAGTGCCTGATCCCGCGCCGCCACGTCCGTCTGCAATGCGATAAGTTCCTGCACTATGCCACGCCATCCGGATAAAGAAAGGACCATAGTGGCCGTAGTCGGCGGGCCACCAGTCCTGCGAAGTGGTCATCAGCTCAAAGATATCGTTCTTCACACCCGCCAGGTCCAGGGTCTTGAATTCCTCGGCGTAATTAAAAGACTTATCCATCGGGTTGGTAAGGGAAGAATATTGGCGAAGTATATTCAGCTTCAGCTGATTCGGCCACCAGTCGCGGTTGATTGGCCCACGTCCAAAGGGCATCTTTTGTGTAGCACCATTAAACGGGCATTTCGGTTCATCGGTAGCCACGAGCCCGTCGTGGGGATTCGTGTTATCGTTCACATCTATCGCATCGGTAGTGGGTAGTTGGTTATTTTCCATGTTCTAAAATTGATATATATTAATTGTTGATAATTTTGTCGTACACGCTCTTTCCTGATTAGATGAATTCCGCCGACGTGCGAAGTTAGAGTAAATTTTAAAAGCATCCCAGCCTCCCGATATTAATACGCCAGTCCTTGTTGTCCAACTAAGTTCACTCATTTGGGGCTAAAGCCCTCTACAGTGCTGCATTTCATTCCCCCAAGCCTAAAGGCGGGGTTTATAAAGCAGCAACCCAAACCTGGTAGGCCTTGGCCCTCTTAAGCAGGACGATAAGGTACCCGATATATAATTTACCAATGCTAAAACACGTTAATTGTAAGATTGTTTGAAAGCGGTAGTAATTTGTTTGGCGGTCCCAATACCAACATCCGGACCTATCTATAATTCTCCAATGAAACCAGCGGTTTTAAAGTGGGAGTAAATGGTACAAGTTTATTCATGGTATAGGGGATATATGTAAGCTACCTTTGTTGTCAAAAAACTTTCTTACCAAAATCTGCCGGGACAGCCATAACATGTAAAAGAATGCGCCAGTATTTTTAGTTCAGCACTAACTCAATGATTGTAAACGATAGATTTTGATAAAGAAAAATTAAGTTGCACCTGTTTACTCGATATGCTTTCTACAAGACATGAAATATTTATAGAAGTGGCTTCCCACCTTAGTTTCTCAAAGGCTGCGGAGATTATGTTTATCAGCCAACCTGCTATCAGTAAACATATTAAAGCATTGGAGTCCTTTTATAAAACGACTTTATTTGAAAGGAATGGCAACGCAATATATTTAACTAAAGGAGGCCTTTTATTATTAGGACGTTTAAAAGAAGCTAAGAAAATTCAAAACCAATTGGAATTTGAGCTTAGCACCCTTAAAGATCAATTGAAAGCAAAAGGCCAGCTTAAGTTAGGTGCCAGCACTACTGTAGCATTGTATATTATACCCAAAATTTTATCAGCTTTTCACCAGAAATATCCCGATGTGAAAATAAGCTTGCTTAACAGGAATACGGACACCATCACTAAGGCATTGATAGACCAGGAAATTGATATTGGAATTGTAGAAGGCAAGAAAAAAAAATCCACGATTCTTTACCAACATTTCATTAAGGATGAAGTAGTGGCTGTTTGTAGTTCCAAAAGTCCCATTGCAAAAAAAAGAATATTAACGGTACAGGAACTTTACAATTATCCGATCGTATTAAGGGAGCAAGGTTCCGGAACCCTGGCGGCCCTCAAATACAACCTGGAAAAGGAAGGAATTAAATTGCCTGATTTGAAGGTGAATGTTCGGCTTGCGGGCACCGAAGCATTGAAGAATTTTTTAAGGGAAGACAATTGTCTTGGCTTTCTGCCAAAAGGTTCAGTGATAAAGGAATTGCAGGATGGTGAGTTAGTCGCAGTAAAAATTGAAAAATTTCAAATCATCCGGGACTTCTTTTTTATTCAGCGGCATGGTACCGATAGCAATGAACTGAATAGGACATTTATCCGCTTTTGTAAGAAAGAGGTATAACCATACGTTATACGCCATAACATTTTTATGTGTTATGGGTTATAATTTCGATTGTACTTTTATGGATGACCACAATGACCGTCCCCCTTACATTTACAAATACGCTAAAATGTTCCTGTTGCCAGAAAGAATATCCGATCTATAAGATCAATACTTATGCGATATGCTGCAACCAACCATTACTTGTAGAATACGATCCTCGTAGGAAGTTTCTTAAGAATTCGCTTCCCTTTCGCCAGGATAATATGTGGCGCTATGCAGAAATGCTTCCCGTAAACAATAAAGATAATATCGTCACACTTGGTGAGGGGATGACGCCCTTGTTATCTTTAAATAAACTGGCTGACAGGTTTGGGTTTTCAGATTTATTAATGAAGGATGAATCTGTTAATCCAACAGGCTCTTTTAAAGCAAGAGGAATAAGCATGGCTGTATCTAAAGCAAAAGAATTTGCCATAGATCATTGTATCATTCCTACAGCAGGAAATGCGGGAGGAGCATTGGCAGCTTATTGTGCAAAGGCCGATATAAAATGTACGGTAGTAATGCCCAGGCATACTCCCGGAATTTTCAAACAGGAATGTGAATTATATGGCGCTGAATTAATTTTGGTGGAGGGTTTGATAAATGACTGTGCAAAAAAAGTAATGGAATTAAATACCGGTAATCAATATTTTGATATATCTACCCTGAAAGAACCTTACCGGTTGGAAGGCAAAAAAACAATGGGCTATGAAATTGCAGAGCAGTTGAACTGGCAGTTACCGGATGTTATTATTTATCCTGCAGGCGGGGGCACCGGTTTAATTGGAATCTGGAAGGCGTTTAAAGAAATGATTGCAATGGGATGGCTACAAGGACCTCTGCCAAGAATGATTGCGGTACAATCAAAAAAATGTGCCCCCCTATTACATGCCTTGAAAGATCCTTTGAACTGGAAGAATAATTTTACACCTGAAGCTACCATAGCAAATGGGTTGGCTGTTCCATATCCATTCGGTATGAATATGATGCTCCAGGTATTAAAAGAATCCCGTGGAACCGCAATAGCAGTGAGCGAAGAAGATATAGTTGCAGGGGTAAAAGAAATTGCAAAAACAGAAGGACTGCTTATTTCCCCGGAAGGTGCTGCAACATGGAAGGCATTACTTCAATTAACCCATTCTGAAATAATTTCTTCTTCAGAAAAAGTGTTGCTTCTGAATACAGGCAGTGGTTATAAATATTTGGAGAATTTGAGAGTTTAAAACAATTTTCCGGCCAATTGGAGTTTTTAAGCTGGGCTGGCCTGTCCCGATATTTTTATGCGTTCCAGGCCAAGGGGCATGGACCACTAATAAATCGCACAGCACGGGATCCGGGTTAAGCTGGATATGGGTTCATTATATTCCTCCCTCCATCTGCACATAACTTCTCTGGTTCCGGAAGAAATAGGGACGGACAACAATGAGTAGTCTGAAAAAATACTTTTGCATAACTTCCTGGTTTAAATACAAATCTCGACGACTTTGCAATAGTTAAGAAGTACAAAAGCGACATTTATAAGCGCAGTTCTGCCTGTAACCGCACGGGTGTGCTGTTTAATTCTTTTTCAATAATGCCGGGCGTTACACCGACAAATTCCTTAAAATCACGGATCATATGCATCTGGTCAAAATAACCACATTCATACGCAATACTTGTCCAGCTGATTTCGGTACTATTCTCCCGTATCCGGTAGGCTTTGGAAAAACGTACCAGTCGGGCAAACAATTTAGGGGGTAAGCCGACCCGGTGTTTGCACACCCTTTCAAACTGCCGCAGGCTAAGGCAGGCCATGGAGGCTAATTGTTCAATCGTTACATTTCCATTTACGCGAAGCAGTTCCAGCATAGCCCTATCAAACGGTAATGCCTGTTTTATAGTCTTTAGTTTTGCTAAAAGGAATTTTTCAATGACCAGGTGAATTTCGTCAAAGGATCTAGCTTCCTGTAATTCATTATTCAGTTGTTTTAGCTGGCTGCCGAATACATCTGTTGCATCAAAACTTTCATCCACAATTTCGGCCATTGAAATGCCCATGAGCCGGTACAACCCACCGGGATGAAAACCTACGCGAACGGCTTTGTGGCTTTTATTGATATCGATCGAAACCCTGGTTAATTGTGGCCCTACGATCACACTTCGTGGTTGTACTAAAAACGGTGTTTCAGTACCCTGCTGCATTTTTATCGTATCGTTGATATAGAAAAATATAGAATTCTGAGGTGTGGGTGGATAAGGGCAAATAATGGGGCCACTCTGCGGATCTACTTCTACGTGCACAATCATTATGCAGTTTACAAACTCCTGCAATAAGATATGAGGGGTATAAAACTTCGTCCGCATCCTTACTTTTTGGGAAATTATAAAATAATTCTCAGCAATGGTCCTTAAAATTACAAAACCGCCCCTTAAATTTCTTTTATTAACCCCTTTATCCTCCCGGTCTATGGAAAAGACCAGGGGCCATTTCTCGTTACTTTGTTGCCAGCCTGTTGGACTAATCACTCAAGTCGTTTATGGATATCGATTCCTTCCGGGTTCTATTTACCAGATATATACCCTGTAAACTGTGCGGTTGTAGCAGGCGGTAGGCAAGTGTATAAATTCGTTCTGGAGAATGGAAATAAGTTAAGCACGATTCAGACAAATGAGGATTTTTGTAAATAAAAATCTTTGCATCCCCTCTTTCTTAAAGGGATGTCTCCCCCACGGTATAGCACAGCGTTTTACGAAAATGTTTCGTAAGTACTAATCCGGTACCAACACATATATTTGTTTCACTCAAAAAAATTAACCCTTGCAAAGAGCGTATTTTTTGAATCATAATCCTAAAAGGAATTGCCAATGTAGACCGCTACACTTTTAAGAAGGAAACAGTGAAGGTCAATTTTTTCGCGGGCAAAGGTCAAAACATTCAACTGGACACCGTTGCCCGGGATCTTGGGGTGCCATGGGCCATGGCTTTTTTACCCAATGGTAAAATACTGGTGACTGAACGCTCTAATAAACTGTACCTCATTTCTAAAAAAAGCCTGCCGAAATTAATTACCGTTTTACCGGAGGTATGGGTAGAAATGCAGGGAGGGTTGTTCGATATCAGGCTGCACCCGCAATACAAAAAAAATAAAATCATCTACATTTCTTATGCAGCATATAAGATCCAGGGTAAAGACACCTTATCAACAACTGCGGTTATGAAAGCCCGCTTTAACGGGAAAAGATTATACGATCAAACCACGATTTTTGAAGCATTGCCTTATGCCAAAACAAGGTATCATTATGGGGGTAAATTAGAATTTGATAAAAGTAATCACTTATATATTTCGGTCGGCGACAGGGGCAGCAGCAAAACAGCGCCGCAGGGGTTAACCAGTTTCCCAGGCAAGATTCACCGGATCAATGACGATGGAAGCATACCGTCGGACAATCCATTTGTAGATTCAGCAGGTGCAGTAAAATCAGTTTTCTCCAGGGGGCACAGGAACCCGCAGGGCCTGGCGATGAATCCTTTTACCCAGGAACTATGGGAAAATGAACATGGCCCCCGCGGGGGCGATGAAATCAACATCATACGGAAAGGAAATAATTATGGCTGGCCCGTGATCTCCTATGGCATTAATTACGATGGAACAACCTTCACTGAAAAATTTGCACAGGATGGTTTGGAACAACCAACTTTATATTGGATCCCTTCCATTGCGCCCTCCGGAATGGCTTTCGTGAACAGCGACCGGTATAAGAACTGGAAAGGCAATGTGCTTTCCGGTTCGCTGCGGTTTCATTATTTAAACCGGTCTGTGATTAAAGACAATAAAATAATGGAGGAAGAAATTTTATTAAAAGAGGTAGGGCGATTGCGGGATGTGAAAATGGGTCCTGATGGATATGTTTATATAGCTACAGAAACCCCTGGCTATATTTTTAGATTAGTGCCGGTGAATTAGCAGATCATTTGGAAAAGAGCCGCCATTAATCATTTAACGGCGGATCTTTTTTTTATAAAAGGTCAGGTTGCGTCTGTATATTTCAAACGCCTTCTTCCCTGTCACTCCTGCATTAATTCATGCCTGTTGTAAGCTTCTGCCAGTTTGTTTTGGACATCCCTGGCCACCGGTGCATAATCCTGGAAATACATATTGTAGCGGGCACGGCCGCCGGTTAAACTGCGGAGTGCGGAAGAATATTGGTTCAGTTGCGACAGCGGAACCCTGGCCGTAACTTTTTGAAAATTTCCTTCTGTTTCCATGCCTTCCACCACACCCATACGGGATTGCAGGTCGCCCATTACTGCACCTACCATTTCATCTGCGCAAAGTACTTCTACGGTATAAATGGGTTCCAGCAACTGCGGCCCTGCTTCCAGGAATGCCTGGCGGAACGCATGCATCCCTGCAATCTTAAAAGAGATATCGTTGCTGTCTACGTCGTGCATCTTTCCATCGTACACGCTTACTTGTACATCCCGTACATAATATCCCGCGAGGGGGCCATTCTGCATTTTTTCCATCACACCTTTTAATACAGAAGGCAGGAAACGGGCATCGATCACACCTCCTACAATGCAGTTGCAGAATACTAGTTTACCACCCCAGTCCAGGTTAATTTCTTCTTTGTTGCGCAGGTTTAGTCCCTCAGGGTTTGGCAGCCCTTCAAACCAGGGTTCCACCCGCATATGCACTTCGGCAAACTGCCCGGCACCGCCACTTTGTTTTTTGTGGCGGTAATTGCTTTGCGCCACGCGGCTGATCGTTTCCCTGTAAGGTATTTTCGGGGTGTCAAATTTTACAGCCAGTTTGTGAATGTGTTCGATCTTCCATTGCTGCACTTTCAGGTGCAGCTCTCCATGGCAGTGCAGCAGGGTTTGTTTTCTCTCCGGGCTCACTTCAAAACGCACCGTTGCATCCTCTTCCTGCAGCGTATGTAGCACCTGCGATAGTTTTTCTTCATCTCCTTTGTTTAACACGCTGATGGCGATGGTAACATCCGGGTGCGGGAAACTGATCGGCACCAATTCAATATTAGCGCCCTTGTCGTGCAGCGTATTATTCACATGCGTGGACCGTAGCTTCAGAGTAGCGCCGATGTCACCTGCCCTCAGTTCTGTTACCTGTACACGGTTGCGGCCCTCCATTACAAATAACTGGTTGATCCTTTCAGTAACACCCGTGTGCTCATTTACCAGTTCACTACCTGCCCTCACCGTACCACTGTATACTTTGAACAAACTCAATTCACCAATATGCGGTTCTATAATTGTTTTAAACACAAAGATGCATGCGGGTCCGTTTACGGTACAGGGTAGTTCTCCACCGGCGGTTGTTTTTTGTGGCGGCATTTCCACCGGCGCAGGACATACATAATCAATAAAACTAAGGATGCGGCCAATGCCCATATTTTTTTCTGCCGAGGCGCAAAAAAGCGGAAAAATATCATGCCTGATCATAGCGGTATGGAGTCCTTGTTTCATTTCTTCTTCCGTGAGTTCACCCTGGTCAAAATATTTTTCCATTAATGTTTCGTCATTCGAAGCAATGGATTCGATCAACTCTTTATGGAGTTGTTCCGCTTTTTGTTGCTCGTTTTCTGGGATGGCTGATTTTTCGGGTTTGCCCCCGCCTGCCGGGAATTTGTACAGCACCATATTCAGCACATCCACAATGCTGTTGAAATTTTCACCTGTTTGCACGGGGTATTGCACAGCCACTACATTTGCCCCAAAGTGGGCCCTTGCCTCCCGGAGGGTTTTATCAAAGTCTGCATCAGGCAGGTCCAATTTATTCACCACGAACAGGGTAGGGGTTTTAAAAGTTTCTGTGTATTCCCAGGTGATATCGGTACCTACTTCCACCCCTGCACCAGCATTCAGCAGGATGACGCCGGTGTCGGCTACCCGCAACGCACTGATCACTTCACCGGAAAAATCATCATAGCCAGGTGTATCAATGATGTTGATCTTATAATCTTTCCAGGGGCAGTGCAGCAGGGAAGAGAAGATGGAGCTTTGCCTTTCGGTTTCCAGCTCGTGGTAGTCGCTAACAGTATTTTTCGAGGCAATGCTGCCGCGTTTCTGGATGATGCCTGCATCAAAGAGCATACTTTCGGCGAGCATGGTTTTACCACAGCCGGCATGCCCGAGCAGGGCGATATTTTTTACATGGTTGGAATCGTAAATAGACATATCGGTTCATTAAAATGTTGATGTAATGCCCTTTAGCCAACCAGCCAGTCTATGGGAGACTGGCTGGTTGGCTAAAGGGTTATGGTTTTATGAAGTTGTGAAACTCATCCTCCAGTTTGTCAAGATCGTTCACAAGCATATCAACTTTGTCTTTGATGATGCGGTGAGCCACCCGGGGGCCAAAAGTAGGATAACGTTCTGTCTCCGCCAGGTGCCGTTTTATTTCATGTTTCAGGTCATGGATGTTGATGAGCTGTAAATGTAACTGGTTATGAAAATGTTCAATACCGGTGGTTATTTCATGATCCGTTTTTCCCGGTGCAAAGTAATATAATTCGGTTTTTAACTCCTGTAACCGTTCCCGCCAGGATACCAGTTCATCCCGCCATTGATGGCAATCATCAACAAGCGATTGTTGTTCTGTTGCTGTAAACATCTGATTGAATTTAGGTGTATAAAAAAATGCGATACCGGTAGCATAAGCTTTTACTTTTCGCAGGGTAAGAAATAAAAAACAAGTGATACAAAATGATTCCCGTTCCCGGTTGCGCAGTTTATTAAGGCTCACCATTTCCAGGGGGTAGGCAACGGGGTTAGCGGGTTGCCGGGGATAACAGGGATGCTGCATTTTCCAGGACCTCAATTCACCTGTAAAACAGCCTCGTCAAAATACAAAAAAAATTTATAAAGAAAACTATATTTTATACAACATCGCTTACCTGGAATGGTTCGAGGAACGTTAGGGTGGTGGGCTACTGCGGCACCTAAGCCGGTCGCCGGCTTCATTAGGCTTACACATTCTATAAAAAATTTACTGCTCACATATCAATTCCGGAACTAATTTATAGCAATGCAACAACGCATAAAATGATAATAATCACCACAAAAGAGAATCGTGATCATTTATGCTTTGCCGCGACGGTATTCACTTCGGAAGCAAGGTAGGCAGAAGCCTTTTTCATAAGTAACCTGCAGGGGCTAAAATGTCGTTTTCGTACTATCCCCCGGATTTGGGAGAGGGTATTTTTGCTAAAAAAACAACGATTATGAAAACATTTAAAACAATCTTTTCTGCAGCAAACACATTTGGCCACAACTTGAGATGGGGGACCCCTGTGATTTTCTCAGCATTCCTTTTTTGTTTGGTTTTTTCGGGTTGTCAAAAGCTCAAGACAAGGATTTACGAGGAGCACCAGGGGTTGTCCCAACTAATAAGCCCGCACCCGGAAGCCGCAGCCCTGGCTGTTGTTGCAGGAAATAAGCAAGTGTTTTTTCCCGGGAGTGATCCCGGCATTCCCGGCTACTGCAGGATGGGCAGTATACTAAACCAGTTTTTTGTATCAGATGGCTGGCTGGTGATCCCTTTTTTCAGAGACCCCGGTTGTGTACCTCCAGGGTTTAATTTATTGAACATGTTTGATGTGCCTGCAGCATTTTCCTGTCAACTTTTCACCGAAGGTTCTTATATTATAGAAATGGATGCACCAAGGGGCACTTTCCCAATCATCGTTCAAAGCACAGGAACCGCAGTCCCATTCTGGTTTGTGCGTTGGACAGATTTCCAGCGCCTGTCAGCGGATGGCATAGTTACCATTACGGAGATCCAGGGTCTGCATCCGATAAAGGGAATAGCCGGAAAATTCAGGGAAACTTTGAAACCCAGGATTGAAAATCATTTTGTGCAGATCAATGCATCCGGAACACTCGAGGATGGACGCACATTCAGCTTCCACGTGACCCATGCTGGTGACCAGAGCCAGGCCACCAGGCTGTCATTTAATTAAGGATAATTGAACCAGGATGTCACCTGGCAAAATGAGTCACTAAAAAGGTATGATCCGTTATGAATCATACCTTTTTTAAAGATTTTTATCAATCATGCGATAACCTTTGCGGCAGGCTCCTTATTAAATTCATGTTCCCAGAAATCTGCATCTTTTATACCGAGTGCCACAGGATCAAACACAGGATCCTTTCCTGCCTTCTTTTGTTGTTCATAATCTTTAAGTGTAAGCAGGGCAGGCTTTTGCAGGATAAGTATAGCAATGATATTTAGCCATGCCATTATACCTACTCCCATATCTCCCAGGTCCCATGCAATGGTAGCGGTGCGCACACAACCAAAAAAAACTGCGGCCATAATGGCGAGTTTCAGTAAAAACATCATTAAGGGGCCTCCTCGTTTTCGTGTGAGGTAGGCCACATTGGTTTCGGCAATATAATAGTAAGCCATCAA
Organism: Chitinophagaceae bacterium; assembly: GCA_043727215.1. Taxonomy (GTDB): domain Bacteria; phylum Bacteroidota; class Bacteroidia; order Chitinophagales; family Chitinophagaceae; genus Ferruginibacter. The sequence goes on from JAYSYY010000075.1 coordinate 46,439, forward strand.
AGTGGTGAAGGCAAAAAAGAATAAGGCAATAGCAACAAAATAACTTCCCGCTCCCACATACCCTTCATGAAAACTTTGTTGCCCGCTACTAAAAGCTTTGTCGATAGCAGCCTGCGTGTAGGTTGCACTGCCATCTACATGTTTTACGCCATCCTGTACATAATAAACACCGTTGTCTACAATGAGGTTACCATCCGCACCCTTCACGTTGTACATGCCGGTGATGAGGATCATTAATGCTGTGGCAGTGCAAACGAAAAGGGTATCTATGTACACAGAAAAAGCCTGTACCAATCCCTGTTTGGCAGGGTGTGAAACTTCGGCTGCTGCGGCAGGATGCGGCCCGGTGCCCTGGCCCGCTTCATTGCTGTAAACGCCCCGCTTTACACCGATGGTGATCATTGCGCCAATGATTCCTGCAAAAGTGGCTTTGGCGCCAAAAGCGCTGCTGATAATCAGCCAGAAAACGCCGGGAACCTTATCATAATTCATCCCGATGATCACTACTGCCAGCAATATATAAGCAATGGCCATAAAGGGTACAACGAACTGGGCGACATTGGCGATCATTTTAATGCCGCCGAAAATGATCAGACCAAGCAACAAAGCCAGTACGATACCGGTATAAATGTATTTAACATCAAAAGCACTTTTTATGCCAGAGGCAATGCTGTTCGATTGCACACCGGGCAATAACAGGCCGCAGGCAATGATGGTGCTCAGGGCGAAGATGATCGCATAGATCTTTCCAATCTGTTTATTTTTAAAACCTTTTTCTATATAAAATGCAGGGCCGCCGCGGTATTCGCCCTTTTCTTTTCTTTTAAAGATCTGCCCCAATGCAGACTCTACATACGCGGAACCTGAGCCAAGGAAGGCCACTGCCCACATCCAGAACACTGCACCAGGCCCACCGATAAAAATAGCCGTGGCCACACCTGCGATGTTACCGGTACCGATACGACCAGACAGGGATACTGACAAGGCCTGGAAGGAGGATATACCTGCACTGGATTTATCGCCTTCTACCATCAGCTTTACCATGTCTTTGATAAGCCTTACCTGGAAAAAACGCATACGGATGGAAAAATAAATGCCGGCAAGCAACAACAGGTAAATAAGGGCATTGCTCCAGATAATAGCATTGGCAGCACTTACAAAATCTTCAAAACTTTTCATGCAGTGGTTGGTTTTGGTTATCAGGCAGCAATATAAAACTTTATCCTGAACGAACTCCCTGCCCTCCTGCCACCCGAGCTGTACAATGTTGCTATGCGAAGTTGAACCCCCCAAACCAATCCCAGATATCTACCCCGGTAGGAATTATGGAACTACCGTCACCACCCAGCTATTACTCCTCCTGCTCCAGATGATTGCATAATCCCTTCCATGCTGCAACTGGTATCTCCTTGCATTCCCATTATTGCTAAAACGCAACCAACCGTAATTGTAAATGTCATATTTAAATACAAACGGCTGTGTGGTCTTTAAAGGTACCGGAGTAAAAGTTTTATTGTCATCCGACAGATAAACGGTCATCTCGTTATTTCCATACAAGGAAAGATAAATCCAGGAGGCGTCATTGCTGGCTGGCGGGGGATTCTGTTGGGGCTGTGGTGCAGGAGTAGGATTGGGGCTGCCGGCAGTGTTGCCGATTCCTTTTGCATAATTCCATCCCTGTGTAATAGCCGTAAGCCTGTTGGCCTTTGCCGGGTGTGTTGCACTTCCTCTTTCGGATGCGATCTGCTGCATAGCCGCGCGTGCCTCATTTAAGCCGGCGCCCATTTTCGCCATTACATACCCCGAAAAATAGTCTGCTTCAATTTCTTTTACGGGCGTGCTTCCCCGAAGGTCCACGACATGATTGCGGTAATGGTGCCCCATTTCGTGGGCCATCACGCTCAGCGATGCCCATTTGGTCCTGGCATACCCATCAAGGTTTTCCAAAAATGCATTGTCGTATATAATGTATCGCTGGTTGCGGATGATGGTAGCATATGCGTTGTTTATGCCTGCCTGTTCGCGGATATTAAAATTTTCCTGCCAGTTGATGCTGTCCAGCATACGGTCTACATAAGCTCCGGCTTCGTATACCGATTGAAACCTGGACTGTGTGCCGGCCGGTGGAATGATGAACCCGCATTGGTTCACCTTCTGTCCGCTTGTGTCCTGGGCAAGCAAAATTGTTAGTAAAAAAAGAAGTGGTTTCATCCCGTATTTTTAGAAAATAGTTGGCAAGAAATAAGCCAAATCAACACTTCGTCACCTAGGGAAACAGGACCCGACATGTTCATTCGTACATTGGCCCCACACGCCGTGGAAGCCCGGCTGCTTACAACCAGGCAAAAAACAGCCGGTTCTTTGGCACATGATTTATCCTATTTTAAAAAGGCCGTTATTAAATTTCTGAACAACCGGCTGCATTTTCAATAGACATTGCTTGGAAGAATCTCTATGGGTAAGAGGGCTGTTTTTAAACCGACAGGTATTGCAAGGAAATAATTATTCTGCAGGTTGCCTCCGATGGCACACGTAACCGTTCATGTGAACAGCAGCTAATCAACGGCGTTTTTAGTACACAGCTTAGGGTTCACCGCCGGGTTTCCTGTAAGCCAGGCAGGTGTAAGTTAAAAAATTTATCCTATCAGCTTCTTCGCAGTCCCTAAGTCAATTTCTTTCTCCCATTTAGCCACTACGATGGTGGCCACAGCATTGCCGATAATATTGGTGAGCGCCCTTCCTTCACTCATAAACCGATCTATACCGAAAATTAAAGCAATTGCTGCAACAGGTATATGGCCCACAGTCGGCAAGGTTGCGGCCAGCACAATGAAGCCACTACCCGTAACACCTGCTGCGCCTTTGGAAGTGAGTAACAGCACCAGCAACAAAGTCACCTGCTGGCCGATGTCCATTGTTGTATTGGTGGCCTGTGCAAGGAAGATAGCAGCCATCGTTAAGTAAATGGAAGTGCCGTCCAGGTTAAATGAATAACCCGTTGGCACAACGAGTCCTACTACCGGTTCAGAACAACCTACTTTTTCTAATTTATTGATCAGGCTGGGCAACGCAGCTTCCGAGGATGAAGTGCCTAAAACAATCAGCAACTCTTCTTTTATATAACCAAGCAAACGAAATATATTGAACCCAACATATTTTAAAATGCCGCCCAGCACTATTACAATAAATAGTACACAGGTCAAATAAAACGAACCCATCAATTGGCCGAGCTGGCTCAGTGAACCCACGCCATATTTTCCGATGGTGAATGCCATGGCACCCAAAGCACCGAGGGGAGCCACTTTCATGATGATCTTAATGATGGCGAACAAGGCTGTTTCCAGCGATTGAATACCCTTTAGCAGTGGGGCTGCTTTTTCTCCGATCTTAGATAATGCGAAGCCCAGCAGGATAGAAAAAAACAACACCTGCAGGATATTGCTGGTGGATAATGCATTCACAATGTTCTCCGGTATAATATGCAGGAAAAAATCTGTGAGCGACTGGCTTTTGCTTTCAGTGATAAAATTTTCAACAGATTTTGTGTCCAGTGATGCCGGATCTACATTCATTCCTGCACCAGGCTTTAAGATATTGATGACGATAATGCCTATGATCAGCGCCAGCGTGGTCACCACTTCAAAATACAAAATTGCTTTCAACCCTACACGGCCTACTTTTTTGGTATCCTGCATCCCGGCAATTCCTGTTACTATCGTGCAGAAGATAACAGGTGCAATCATCATTTTTATCAGCTTGATGAAACCGTCGCCGAGCGGTTTTAACTGAACGGCAAAGTCTGGATAAAAATGGCCTAGCAAGACACCGGTAAGAATGGCAATCAGCACTTGCACATACAACACTTTTAAATACTTCATTTTTTTGTTTTTAATATTTGGTCTATTGTTGCAGGTGCGAAAAATAGCAGCTCCTTTTACCGGTATTTTTATTTGGTATTATCTTCTGTAAAAGACATTCAGCGTAAGCCACCTGATAGCGGCAGGCATCCAGTATTCATCCTGTTCTTTATTGTGCAATGCAAAACCGTGGCCGCCACGCTGGTACAACAAGAGTTGCGAAGGCACCTTATTCTTTGTGAGCCCATTGTAATAAGCAATGCTGTTGCCCACGTAGGATGTACTGTCATCACCGGCATGAACAATAAATGCAGGCGGGGTAGCCGCAGTAATATGCAGCTCCGGGGAATAATGGATCTTTTGTTCGGGTGAAATTCTTTTTCCTAATAAATTGCTGCGGGAATTGGAAGTTTTTGATGTGAGCGAATCTAAAAAGCTAATAACAGGATAAATAAGGATTGTAAAAGCGGGCTTGCGGATGTTAGCAGTCGTTGCAGCCATAGCTGTAAGATGGCCACCTGCAGAAAAACCAAGGGTGCCGATATGGGTGGTATCAATTTTCCATTGGGCAGCATGCTCCACAACAACCTGCATGGCCTGTTGCAAATCCATCAGGGGCACTTTTTGATAATCGGTGTATGCAGAGTCCTGCGTGGTGCGATACTTTAACACAACAGCCAGGATACCTGAATCCGCAAGAGCCTGCGCAGCTTCATATCCACCATCTACAATTGACAAGCGGGAATATCCGCCGCCAGGGCAAATGATGACAGCCGTGCCTGCACTGTTTATTTTTTTGGGTAAAAAAACGGTCAGCGTTGGCCTTGTTACATTGCTCACAAATGACCTCAGATTACCACGGGTGGACTTTGTAAAAGCTTCTTTATCTGCCACCGGCAACGAACCCGGAGCGGTTCCTGCATACAGCGGGATCACCTGCTGCGCCTTGCCCGGCAGGGAGAATAACACAACAAAAAAAAGTAGCCTATATTTCAACAGCATAGTAATAATGGTTTGCAGCGGGCGGGCATAAAAATACGTTAACAATTGTATTCATTTTTTATTGGCAGGTTACTGGTTCAGGGATGTGCGAACAAATAACCCCGGTATAGGTGTGGGCGTAGACGAGTTCCTGTCTATCTCACTTTGCGGGTACAAAAAACGTTGTGGCAATTGAGTTCCCGAATTTGGAACAACAGGTACCCGAACAGCCGTTTCATTCTGGGTCCTTCTCATGTCATTAAAGCCTTCTACCTGGCCAAAGAAACTCACATACCGTTCTTCCAGGATCTCTTTCAGCAAAGCCTGGTCGGGTGTTAAGGAAGCCGCAGGGGGCACGGTAGACAAGGTAAAAAATGTACTGCCCACATTTGCCGAAGCATAATTACCCACAGACGAAAATTTTCTCCACATGATCAATCGCACAGAGAATTTGTTTGCAGTCATTGGCACAGCGGCAGGCAGTCCTACAGAAAGTGGCGCAGTACTGCTGACCAGTTCTCCACCATTGCCATTGGCAGTCAGGTAACTAAAGGTTGTCCAGTTATCCGTTGAATATGCTGCGGCTGCATATAAAGAGCCTGCCCCCGTTACGCTTACCGGTAGTGAAAGGCCCTGCATAGCAAAGTTTGACCCGGCCGCGGTAGTGATGTCATATTGTACATAACGGGTGATGTTATTAAAAGTGATTCCGCTAAAATTGGCATTGACCGTGGTGGCTGTTCCTTCTGCCGCCCAATTTGGGTTGGTGGTTGTGCTATCGCCATTTGTGTTGCCTACCAGTTTTAACCCCAGGCTTCTGTATAACGGTGCCGCATAACCGGTAGTAGTAACATTGGTGGCTGTAATAGAAGCAGCACCCGGCCCGGAAACTGTACCTGCGGCACTTGCAATTAGGGGATAGGTGACAAAGGGGTTGTTTGAATTTTCAAGACCTCCTGTACCAAAATCTGCCGCAGTATAGGCATCATATTTATAAGTTCCGGCTACTGCATACGTGCTGCTTAAATGTGCGCCGGTATTCAGCCACGCACGATAGGTATTCAGGCGGGAGAGGCCGGCAGCAAATCCGTTTAACCTGTAATCAGCTTCTGTGAGGATCAGCAAATTTTCTGCATAAGTAATCAGAGGGAAAGCCGTGGTTTTATAAAAGGCGCCCCCAACATTATTGTAGTTAATGTCCGTTCCGCTGCGATAGAAATACCGGTACCTCCCTGTCTCATTTGTTTTGGCGTTCCCCCTGTATTTTGCGCCTGCCGGGTTGATGACAGACACGGCATAGGTACCGGCAGCGGTCATAAATCCTGGCCTTTCGTCTACCATAAACTGTGAGTAAAGATTAGAACCATTGGCATTATCAATATGCGTCATGAGCATGCTGTTGGCATTTATACTAATGCCATTCTGCGCAGCGGCCAAAGCCAGGGCATATTGTTTTGCATGCAAATAATGACGGGCTTTTAAAGTATATGCTGCCTGTCTCCATTTTACCGGGTCGCCCTGGTAAATAATATCCTGGGCTGCAAAACTGATGAAGGAGGAGGAGTTAAGATTACTGATAGCGCTATCAAGCAAAACCTGCAAAGAGTCATACACCCTGGCCTGTGGCTCGTAAGCAGGGTTAGGATAATTTTCATTATAGACCTGGCTGTATGGAATGTCACCCCACAATGCTGCAGCAGTACCCACGGCATTTGCTTCAATCACCTGAGCTACGCCGGCTAACCTGCGGTTATTGGTAGCTAAAGATTTTTGCCTCATCAGCCGGCAGTTCTTCACAGTTGCTGCAAACACGGAACTCCATGTGTCGTTAAAATCATTGGCGATCACATTATACAACTGGTAGCTGTTGTATTGGAAAAGCTGGCCGGAAAAATACCCGCTCCACATACCCGCTCTGCGGGCCAGTTCGCCTTCCTGCACGATCACGTTAGAAAGTTCTACACCCGTAAGCATGGTGGCGGCGTTGGCATCCTGTGCATTATTCGGATCAGTATTGATACCATCCACCACCTTTTTACAAGAGATGAGCGAGATGCAAAGGCAGATGGCGACGAACAAGGTTTTATTCTTCATATACAAGCAGTTTGAAAAATTAAAAATTTAATTTGATGGAGAACAGGTAAGACCTGGAACCGGGATTATTAAAATATACAATGCCTCTTCCGGAACCGGAGCCTTCCAAATTACTATCCGGGTCGATTGTTTTTAATTTGCTGTCTACCCAAAGGTTACGGCCGCTCAATTCCACGTTCACGGAACTTAAGTGCGTAAACTTCGGCAGGTGTTTCCTGGTGATTCTATAGGAGAGCGTTATTTCCCGCAGCCTGGTCCAGGTCGCATCTGTAATAAAGGGCTCCAGCACACTTCCAAAAAACCCACCGCGGCCTGTATACCAGCTCTGGTTTAGGGCTACATCGCCCCCACCAAAGTTTCCGATATTGCCCCTGAAAGTGGTTCCGGCCGGGATAGTTGCGCCACTGGCTGTTTTAAGCGCTGTAGCAGCCGTGGATTCATAACCGGTAGCCTGGCTTACACCATAATCTACCAGTACGGCTTCGGTAGCATCCACCATATCCCCGCCCTGGGAATGTTCGAACAAGGCGTACAACTTGAAGTTTTTGTACTCGACATTAAATCCCAGGCCTCCTCTCCATTCGGGATTGGGGTCTCCCAAAACCTTTTGTTCCACTTCTGATAATGGAAAGCCATTGGCGTCTAACACATAGGCGCCTTTGGCGTCTTTTTGAAAACCAATTCCCCAAAGTGCACCGAGCGGGTAACCTTCCACAGCCCTGGAGGAAACACCATTTAACCCGCCAAGAAGAATAGATGCGGATCCATCCAGGTTCGTCACTTTATTTTTGTTCCTTGTCCAGTTGGCATCCACACTCACCAACCAGTTTTTCTTTTTCATCAGCTGGTAGGAAAGATCTAATTCTACCCCTTTGTTTTCAATTGAACCTGCATTGGCATAAAGGGTCGTAAAACCGGTGGCAGGGGCCTGGGGAATATCTAGCAGGGCGTCTGTTGTTTCATTGGTATAAAGGGTAGCGCTCAGGGAAAGTTTGTTATCAAAAAACCTGAGATCAGTTCCTAGTTCAAATTCCTTTTTCTTTTCAGGCCTTAGATAGGGGTTGCCTTTGGAGCGGCTCTGCACGTAGGTGCCTGTGCCGAAGAGGCTGCCATCCAGGTTCGGATCCAGTAACTCCGTCCAGTTGGGCACAAAAAAGTTGGTTGCCGTGCGATACGCAGAGGGCTGGATACCTACCATGCCGAAGGATGCCCTCAGTTTTCCAAATGAAAATATTTTGGCGTCGTTAAAGGCCTTCAACTGTGAAAATTGCCAGGCCACATCTGCGGAAGGATAGAAAAAACGATTTTCAGACAGTTCACCGAAAGTAGAAGCGGCTTCCAGTCTTCCCGTAAGGTTGATAAAAAGCTGGTTGTATAATTCGGTGCCTATGGTGGCATAACCGGCATTGGTCCTGGTTTTTTCAAAACGGTCAGTAATATTCCTGTTTGTGATCAAAGAATTATCAATATCCCTTGGCCCGTCGGGGATGATAAAACTTGTGCCTGTGGCACTGAGCAGGCCTTCGTTTGAACTGTTGTAGTTAATACCGGCTAAAAAATTTGTTTTCACATTGCTGCCAAAATCTTTTTTGGCCCTTATAATAAAATCAAGATTGAATTGTGTCTGCGAAAATTCATCACGGCTATACATACCCGATGCTGCATTGATAGTATAATAGGGCAGGTAGCTAATTTCTCTTTCAGTAAAATTGTCAAGGCCTGCTCGCAATGTCAGGTCAAGCCATTTGTTAGGAGTGATGAATACTTCGGCGCTATTAATAAATCGGTTTACATTATTGCTGTTGTCTTGTTTGTACATGGTCCAGAGCGGATTGCTGAAACCAGGGGTAGCCGTGCCCAGGTAACTTCGGTACGCCCGTTGCCGGTTAGGTACAAAAGCGGCAGTAGGAGAAGAATAGTAACTCCCTATGTAATCGGTATTGTCAAAATCCGCAGGCGTACGCAGTAATCCCAGCATCACGCCCCCACTACTCGCGCCTCTTCTCACCCTGTCTGAATTAGTTAACACGTAGGATGCCTTATTGGAAACTTTCAGCCATTTATTCATCTGCCGGGAGGCGTTGATCCGGAAAGTTGTGCGGCGGTAATTACTGTTGTTCCGGATAACTCCTTCCTGGTTCATATCTCCAATGCTCATGAAATAATTTGACTTTGCATCTCCGCCACTTGCAGATAGGGATGTATTCAGGTAATGCCCTCTTCGAAAGGCGCTGTTATAATTTTTATCCAGGAAAGTTTCCTGGTTGTTTTTTGTAATGATAGGATAATAGATAGTACCGGTTGGGTAACCTACAAAATAATCAGCAGCCGTGTTTACCGCATCTGCACCGCCTGCCCGGCTGGCGATTTTATCCCCCCAGCTTCTTGCATTGTTGGCAGCCCAGTTCCCATTGGTGCCCTGGCCGTAAGCTGACTGTAAAGGGTAATTGAAATTAACTTCATCAATGGAGTAGGTGGTTTTGAAACTTACATTGAGTTTGTTATTGCTTGCACCTTTTTTGGTCGTGATGATTACTACGCCGTTTGCGGCCCGGGTGCCCCAGAGTGCGGCAGCAGATGCGCCTTTCAGCACCTGCATCGAGGCGATATCGTCCGGGTTAATATCATTCAGCCTGCTTTGCTGCGTCACTCCCTGGCTGCTTTCACCCCTGCTGTCGCTGCTGATGGGTATTCCATCAAGCACAATAAGCGGGTCCGTGCCCCTTGTTATTGTGCTCTGGCCCCGGATGAGTATCTGGGAAGCAGAACCGGGATCAGAACCGGAGGACCTGGAGATCCTCACACCGGAAGCTTTACCTCCCATGGCATCTACGAGGTTTACTTCGCCTGCATTGGCCACCTGCTCGCCATTAATCCTGGAGGAGGCGTACCCCAGTTTGTCTTTTTGTGTTTCAAAACCAAGGGCGGTAACCACAACGGACTCCATCATTACGGATGAATCTTCCAGCTCAATATCAATAGCTGACTGGTTGTTTACGGGTTGTTCAAGTGTTTTGTATCCCACGAGGCTAAAGACGAGTACGGCTTTCCCCGGGTTGTCAACCTTTAGGAGATATCTTCCAATACCGTTGGTTGAGGTCCCTTTTTTTTCATTTTTGAGTGTTACGCTTACACCCCCGAGAGGTTCACCGGTCGTCTTTTGAGTGACTATACCGCTAACCTGTGCCACCGAATATTTCGCTGGCAAAATCAATGAGGCCGTTAACACGAGCAGCGAAATAATTTTCCTGGATTTGGAGCGGGGGGGAATAGCAGGATCGAAGAATTTTTTCATACGCATAATTTTGGCAATCGTGAGGAAGTAAATGACCGTCAATTTAGACAATACAACAGGTCTTTTAGTATTTTAAGGAATTCAGAATTATTACAAAATCATTACCTTAGTTTCGGAAATGTCTTTTTTAATTTCCGAAACTTCACAGGAGTCTTATTATGAGTAAATTATGAAAAATTTAAAGAGTGGTAAAGAGGAGATCATCTACTTACTTACAAAGGCGATAGAAAAATACAGATCGGAAACCGGCCAGCAAATCGTTCAAAACACAAATAGAAAGAATTATGAGTCCCTTGCTATCCTGCTAAGTGAGCTAAGCAACCAGCTGCCATTAAAAGCTGCTGAATGGGGAACAGAAAGTTACACCCCGGATTATAATCCTAACGTACAGGAATACCCGCACAAAAAATACGATATCACCGGGGGGCAAATCAAAGATGCACTGAGCGGGATAGTTTCCAATCCACGCCCATACCTGGTAGATGCCTGTTACATTTATTTATATGCCAAAGGACGTAAGGCATTCAAAAAGGACCCCATAGACGAAAACCTGCTGGAGGTATCAGCCGGGGATAAAATAAACGAAGAAGAATCGTCCCGAAAGGATAGCTCAGACCTCCGGCAACAGTTAGGAATGCTGGAACGGCAGAACCAAAAAAGGATCCGCCGGATAAAATTCCTGGTCGGGGTTGCGGCTCTATTGTGCGTGGGTATCATCGCAATGGCGTATTGGTTTATGCAAACCAAACAGGAATGGGACTCCGTAAAGAAGGATATGAATATTCTTCCTTATCAACCCACGCAGGCGGAAATTGACAGCCTGGAAGGGGTGTGGTTATGTTACACCGGATCGCCACAGGCCAGGATCTCTGACCCAGCGAGGTACCATAAAGTAGTATCCAATTTTATTAATATCGAATACAAGAACGGATATTTTACCTATAACCGTTTCGGGGCCAGTTTTAATCATATAGGCTACATGCAATTTGAATCTCCCGGGATAGTTTCTGTGTATTCCCGGATAAAAAATAATTCAAATATTACAGAATCCCCCAGGCATTCATTGGTAAACCTGAACCTGGGCCAAAAATATTTAGCGGCCATCTCCACTTCCTGGAATTTTGATGTAGGGGACAAAAACAAGATCATCGGGATACGGGAAATATATTTAAAATTAGGTAAGGGTGGCAGGATTGAAGAAGTGATGAATGACGTGGAAAATGCGAGTTGCCAGTGTAAGGTTATCCGCTGGCACCAGCAAAATAACCTGGTAAAAACTTTTTACCTGAAGAACCAGTTCCTGGACTCCCTGGCTTTAAAAGATATTAAGCCGCTGATTGATGAAAACAGCATCCTGCTGGGTATCCCGGAGCAAGGCCTTGTCATTTCAAAAGACAGCACACGTTAAAGGCGCTCCCCATTGCAAAAAGTATTTCATTCATGAAAAAATTTCAATGGCCATATTAACCCTCTTATCCGAATACAGTATCGGTACGATTCTTTCTTTAATCATCTTGTGTTTTACCGCTGGTTTTATTGACGCGGTGATCGGCGGTGGCGGTCTCATCCAATTACCCGCTATGCTCATCAATTTCCCTAATACTCCGTTGCCCGTAATCTTTGGTACCAACAAAATTGCTTCGCTTTCCGGGACTTTCACAGCCGCTGTTCAATTTTCCCGGAGGATAAAATTTGATTTCAAAGTACTGGCAAGTATTGCTTTTTTTGCCGCAGCAGCTTCTTTTGCGGGAGCCAGGGTTGTGAGCCATATAAACGTGCAGGCGTTGAAACCTGTTATTCTCGTGATACTGATCGTGATTGCAATCTATACTTTCCTGAAAAAGGATCTCGGGAAAGTAAAAGTCCATCATATTTCCCTTAGGCAACAAATCATTCGCGGCTGCGCGATGGGGATTGTTGTAGGTTTTTATGATGGTTTTTTTGGACCGGGCACTGGCAGTTTCCTGGTGCTGGGTTTTGTAATGTTGCTTGGGTTTGAATTTGTGGAGGCTTCTGCTTATTCGAAACTGGTTAACTGCATGACTAATCTTGGCGCCCTGTTTGTCTTTATCAGCCAGGGCAAATACATCCTCGAGATCGCTGTGTTGATGGCCCTGTGTAATGTGGCAGGTAACCTGGCGGGTTCCCGGCTTGCCTTAAAAAAAGGAAACGGGTTTGTACGCATTTTTTTCCTGGTGATCGTAATGCTGATGATAGCCCGCTATGGATATGATGTTTATTGGGGAGAGTGAGAAAAAAGGCCCAAGATAGGCGGCAGTTCAGATGATTAGATGCTTTGATGCAGCCGTTTTATTTCAGTGCCTGGCTCTAGACATTTTATCCAGCTGGTGTGCATACAAACGGCCGATAGGAATTTCCAACCCATCTATCTCCACGTCATGGTTGGTAAAAGCCGTCACCTTATTGATCGCAACAATGTAGGACCGGTGAATACGCACGAACAGGTGAGGCGGTAACACGGCTTCCAGGGAGGAGATAGATTGTTTTACAAGCAAGGGTTTTTCGTTCACCCGCACAATCTTTATGTAATCTTTCAGGCTTTCGATATAGATGATATCGCTGTACCTTGCTTTTATCATTTTCCGGTCTGCGCGTAAATAAACAAAACCCTCGTTATCCACTATATTATTTTCTTCGCTGATTCCTGCCACTTTACTGTCGCTCATTTTATTCATGGCCTTTACTAAACGTTCCAGGGTGATTGGTTTCAATAAATAATCAACTGCATCCAGCTCAAAAGCATCAATGGCATATTCTTTATAGGCCGTAGTAAAAATCACTTTTGGGGGATTTCGTAAGGTCCTTAAAAATTCATGCCCCATTAGTTTAGGCATGTGTATGTCTAAAAAAATCAGGTCAATGTTTTCATTTTGCAGCAGGTCCATCGCTGCAAAAGCATTATTGCAGCTACCTGCAATCACGAGGGATGGAATGTTGGCGATATGCGTTTCCAGTACACTGACTGCAAGGGGTTCGTCATCTACTATCAGACAGCGGAGTTTCATACTGCGGCGGCCGGTTTAAGCTGGATAACAGTCTGGCCCCTTTTAAATGGGAGCGAGGTGGCAACTCCTAAAAACAGCTCTAATCTGACGATGTACATTTCTTCCTCTTTTTGGATATCCAATTGATATTTTTCAGGGTAGAGCAGTGCCAAACGTTTTTTAATATTTTCCAGGCCAATACCCCCGGCTATGGCGGCGGGATGGTCTTGGTTACAGCTGTTACTCAGGTTAAACAGGAGTCGCCCTTCTTCAGCATGCAGGTGAATATTGATCCAGCATTGATCAAGTGCTTCACTCATACCATGCTTAAAACTATTTTCTACGAATGGGAGTAACAACAAGGGAGCGATCACCAGGTTTTGAGTATTGCCGCTGCACGAAAACGAAACCTCCATCCGATCTCCATACCTTAATTTCTCAAGCTCAACATATTTTTTCAACACTTCGATTTCCTTGCTAAGGGGTACCTCCTTGTCATTGCACTGGTATAACATGTACCTTAATAAATCAGCCAGGTGGGTAACCACCACCGGTGCTTTATCAGACTGGGTGAGGGTAAGGGAATAGAGGTTGTTAAGGGTATTGAATAAAAAATGAGGGTGTACCTGTGCCTTCAGCATTTCCATCTCCATTGTTAATTTTTCTTTCTCTACCTGGAGATTACGGTCATGTTCAAAGAACCATTTTTTCAATAGCTTAATGGAGACAGCTAATCCCGTGATCATAAAAAGGGAAAAGACGGTCTTGAACTGCTGGAGATCCAGGAGGAGTAACTGAGACCAGTCAGGAAAGGAAAGCGGCTCGTCGAACCTGATTTCGTAAATAACTAAAGCAAAGGTTAGCCGGCAGGCAATTATAAATATTTTAGTTACCAGCACGGTGAGGAGCGCATAAGCCAGGAACTTTTTCTTCAGGAGAAATTTTGGTACCAGCACATACATTTGGAGGTATACAAATGGTACATAGAATGGAAGGTAAATAAGCGTTATCAGTAATTCTTTCCCATATTTTCCATCCACGGTAAAGTTGGCGGTATATAACAACACATAAAATAACCAAAAGACAATATGTTGAAGTAGCCTGTTGTTGAATAATGCCTTCATATGACCTCCTTGAACTTTAAAATTACACAAATGAACAGGTAAATCAAGGTTTATCGGGGGTAAGTAGACGAACGTACCGCTTTAGTCGCCCAACTGCATTAAAAGTGCTCATTGGTCTCTTGTCTCCTGTAAATTGCTGTTTATGAGCCGGTTTTCTTCGCCGGGCTACTTTGCCTGCATGTGCCCTGCGGGAGCAGTAGTTTTACTGCATACAAAACGCACGAACAAATTAAACTTATAAAACTTGACGATTATGAAAAAGACCTTGTTTACCCTCAGTTTTGCATTGTTGTTCAGTAGTTTTACCGGTGAAGCCACTGCCCAGGCAGCCAAAAAATCCCCACGATGCCCCAAATGGATCTCGGCAGATGGCTACTGGAATGTGGTGTCAAATATCCATACGCCACGGATGAATACTATTTATTTCTACAATAACGACGGGCAATTAGTTTATACAGAAAAAATGGATAACGTCGTGTTGAATCTCCAAAGAAGAAAAGTACGGATGAACCTGAAAGAGGTGCTTGACCGGTCGCTCATTGCATTCAACAAAAACAAACGGGCCGCCGAAAACGAAATGCTGGTGATGCATCTTATAAAAAAGTAACCTGAGGGAATAATCAGGCAAACAAAGAGGTTCGTGAAAACACGAACCTCTTTGTTTATAATCCCCTGGGTAAAAGGGTGCAACCATATGTCGTGCACAAAATTCATAGGCGGAAGGGGATAGGCAGGCAGCTGTTCCATTGCATTAGCCAGCCTTTTGAAAAGAAGATGGCTGTAATTAACGTAGACGAACGGGGGGAGGCGTGCCGGGGTGGGTTTTGGTATCGTCACCGGAAACGTCTTACTGATTATTTAAAAAGGATCAGCTTAGAATATCATGTAAGGAGCGCTATGATTACAGTAATGGCCATGCGGGAATGTCATGATGTGAATTGACCGCTACCGCATAAATCAGGAATTCAAAAACCCTTTGTCTTTTACCAGCGATAGCTTGCTTAATTTTAGAGAAAATAATCTTTTCATTCTAATTTGAAACACGACCCTACACGAGCTGCAGATCAAGCCATGCTGAATAAACTGCAGCGGGAGACCTTCGATTATTTCCTGCAGGAAATGAATGAAACCACCGGCTTGATTGCCGACAAAACAGCGCCAGGCTCGGTAGCTAGTATAGCTGCTGTAGGTATGGGGCTTAGTTGTTATGTTACCGGCGTGGAGCGGGGTTACATGACCCGGAAAGAAGCGGTGGGGAGAACGGTAAAAGTATTGGAATTTTTGTTGAACAGTCAACAGGGTACGGCGCCTGGGTCAACAGGATACAAGGGATTTTATTACCACTTCCTGGATATGCAAACGGGCAAAAGGGAATGGGATAGCGAATTATCCACTATGGACACTGCTATTTTTTTGGCCGGTGTACTCACGGCACAGCAATATTTCACGGCAAATAACAAAGCCGAAACAGCACTCCGTGACATTGCTGAAAAACTTTACATGCGCGTAGACTGGCAGTGGGCCTTAAACGGGCGAGATACCCTCACGCATGGGTGGAAGCCGGAAACGGGTTTCCTCCGTCACCGATGGAATAAAGGTTATAGTGAGGCCCTGCTGCTGTATATACTGGCATTGGGATCCCCCATATTTCCGATCCCGGTAAAAGGCTACCATAAATGGGCTGCAACATTTGAGTGGATCGAATTATACGAAATGCCCTATTTCTATGCAGGACCGCTCTTCATACACCAGATGTCGCATATATGGATAGATTTTAAAGGTATCATGGACCAGAGAAACAGGCAGGCGGGGATAGACTATTTTGAAAATACCAGGCGGGCTACCATTATCCATCAACGTTATGCAGTGGCTAATCCATTGAAGTTTGCCGGTTACGGCGAACATTGCTGGGGTATCACAGCAAGTGACGGCCCGGGACGGCGGTACCAGGTGCAGGATGGGATTAAAAGATATTATTACAACTATAAAGCCCGAGGCGCGCCCTTCGGCCCGGATGATGGCACCGTTGCACCCTGGGCTGTGGCGGCCTCCCTTCCTTTTGCACCAGAGGTCGTGCTACGTACAACCCGGCATGAAATGGAAAATGGCGCGTTGGGAAAATACTACCATCATGCATTTTGTGCCAGCTTTAATCCCACTTATACCGGGAAAAATAAGGAACATCCAAAAGGATGGATCTCGGAATGGCAATATGCCATTAACCAGGCCCCTATTATATTAATGATTGAAAATTACCAGTCCGGACTAGTATGGGACGTTATGAAAAAATGCCCCTGTATTGTAAATGGTTTACGGATCGCGGGTTTTACCGGTGGCTGGCTCAACCATCCTGATCCGGATGGCATAAACCAGGTAGGTTAAAAAACGGGAATGGTTAATCAGGTCCAAAACCCCGGGCAATACCGATGATAACGATCAGCACGATAATGCCAACCGTATAAATGGTCAGGGTCTTTACAGCTTTGTCATCTATGATCTCTTTGGCCTTCGGATTCCTTGATGCCCCCAGCATGACTGCGCATAACAATAAGCCAATAAATAAGATCACTAATATTATATCCATCCTGCGTTTTAAGGCTGCTAATATAAGTTATGTTTTAAAATCAATGAGAGGTATCACTCTACCGGGGCGCAATAAAATTAACCGGAAGGTTAGGACTTTCCCTTTTAAATATCTAATTTACGCCATATGTTTTTTTAACCTGATTTATTTAACCTAAACCTTTTTTTGTATGCCAACAATTTATGTAAGCAGGAATGGCAGTTCTTACCAATTAAAACTCCGGGACAGCGAGGGGCATAACCCTGGGAATGATGATCTCACAACCACAGTGGTGCCGGGAGATACGGTGACATGGATGCTGGACCCAAATGAAAATAATTTAACATCCATCAATGCTGTGAACAAAACAGTGCCTGGTGACCCTTCCTACGATTCTAATTCCATAGACTTGCTGGTGTCGGGTACTTCCTCTACCAACGGGGTTTACACGGGCACTGTGGTAACCACCTCGCCGGGAAATGGCAGGTACGAAAAGTATAAAATTGGTTTTATGGTTCCCGGGGATAGCACGGTATATTACGATGATCCCAAATTGCAGATGAATGGATAGTTTTCTTCAAAAAGCCTGTCAAATTCTGATAGGCTTTTTTTGTTTGATGACCCTGGCGGCTTCAGCGCAGGATCAAAAGCTGGCCGATAGTCTTCACAAAATTTATAAGGCAGATACAACGGAGGGTATAGCCAGGCTGGAATTACTCAGGAATTTATCCTTCAACGAGGTGAATGACCTGAACCTTGCGTTGAAATATGCAGAGGAACTCATAAAATTCTCCACGAAGGAGGGGAACTACTTATACATGCACAGGGGTTACCTGCAAAAAGGGAATAAAAAAAGATTGATGGGCGACCTGGAAGAAGCCCTGGATGCTTTTTTCGTTAGCGCAGAACAAGCGCGGAAAGCAAAATTTCTAATAGGAGAGGGGATTGCTTACGGTGCGATCGCGGATGTGTACTCTATTTCTGAAAATACGGCTAACGCGATGCTCTATTACAATCAATCCATCGCAACCCTCCGTAAATCCCGCGACTCCGTTTCATTGGGATCTGCCATTTCAAACGCCGGTGATGAATTTCTGAACCATAAAAATTATGATTCTGCTCTTGTCTACTTCAGGGAATCGGGTGTGATCTTCGAAAAGGTGAATTATTTGATTGGCAAAGCTTACAGCCTCGGCAACATAGGAATGGTTTACGCTAATATCGGGGAGAACAGGCTTGCCGAGAAAAACATAAATGAAGCTATCAGGATATTGGAGGAATTAGAAGACTATTACCCCATCTGTGTTTACCTGATCTATATGTCCGACATCTACCTGGAAAAAGGGGATGCACAAACCGCTATGGCTTATGCAAAAAGAAGCCTGGCGCTGGCCCGGCAATACGGGTTAAAAGAACAGATCAGTGATGCCAATCTCAAACTTTCTCAGTTATATGAGAAGGCAGGGAAGGCAGGCGAGTCGTTTGAATATTTTAAGGGTCATATTGCTTACAGGGACAGTGTTAGCAACATCAGGTCTGTTCAAAAAATGGCTGATCTGCGCACAGATTACGAGGTCTCACAAAAACAGGTGGAAGTGGATCTGCTTAACCAGGCGAAGCGAAACCAACAGATCATCGTTTTGTCCCTGGTCATCATACTTGCATTAGGAGCCGTGTTGCTGGGCACTTTATTCTGGTATTACAAAACGATTTCCAGGGAAAAGAAAAGGTCGGAGAGCCTCCTGTTGAATATCCTGCCGGCAGCAACCGCAAAGGAACTAAAACAAAACGGGAAAGTAGAGGCCGTTAAATTTCCCGAAGTCACCGTACTGTTTACAGATTTTGTGCAATTTTCAAAATTTGCCGAACATGTGGAGCCGGAACAGTTGGTGAAGAGCATGGATGTTTATTTTAAAGGATTTGATGAAATCACCACCAAATATGGCATTGAGAAAATTAAAACTATCGGGGATTCCTACATGTGTGTGTGTGGCTTGCCCACTCCCAATCCGGAGCATGCAAGAAATGTAATAAATGCTGCGAAGGAAATGCTCACGCTGGTGAAAAGCCAGCTGGGCGCACAGGACGGCCTTACTCATTTTGATATCAGGATAGGGATACATACCGGGCCTGTTGTGGCCGGTATTGTAGGAATAAAAAAATGGCAGTACGATATTTGGGGAGATTCCGTGAACATAGCGTCGCGGATGGAGTCCATGTCTAAGCCGGGTAGGGTTAATTTATCGGAAACAACCTATCAGCAAATTAAAAATGAATTCGCCTGCGAATATCGTGGAGAAATTGAAGTAAAAAACAGGGGTATATTGAAGATGTATTTTTTGTGCTGATCCACCGGCCGGATTGGCGGTCTGTAATTTTCCGCCAAATCATTTTCACTCCTGACATTCCATCGTAACTTTGTACCGGACGAAAAAATACCCACGATGGAATTCATTGATTATTATAAAATATTAGGCATTACCAAAAATGCCACTGACGAAGAGATAAAAAAAGCTTACCGGAAACTCGCCCGCACCCTGCACCCGGATCTGAATCCGACTGATAAAGATGCGCACCGGAAATTTCAACAGGTGAACGAAGCTAACGAAGTGTTAAGCGACCCCGTAAAAAGAAAGAAGTATGACCAATATGGCAAGGACTGGCAGCACGCAGACCAGTTTGAACAGCAACGGTCGCATCGCCAGCAGCAACAGCCATTTGGAGGCGGCCAGCATTTTGGTGGCGATGATGACGGAGATTTTTCAAGTTTTTTTGAATCTATGTTCGGAGGCGGCCACCGCGGCAGGCAGACAAAATTTCGTGGCCAGGATTACCAGGCGGAGTTGAAGCTGAGCCTTGTCGATGCACTGGAAACACATCCTCAAACCTTGACAGTAAATGGAAAAAATATACGCATCACCATACCTGCGGGAGTAGAGCATGGGCAGGTGATAAAACTAAAGGGACATGGCGCAGCCGGCGTTAATGGCGGCCCTGCCGGGGACCTGTATATTACTTTTTCTATTACGACTCACCCGGGATTCAGGCGGTCCGGCAATGACCTGCACACCCATGGCGCAATAGACCTTTATACCGCATTGCTTGGAGGAGAAACTACCATCGATACCTTGAAAGGGAGAGTAAAACTGAAAGTTAACCCCGAAACGCAGCCGGGTACAAAGATCAGGCTGAAAGGGAAAGGTTTCCCCATTTATAAAAAAGAAGGAGAGGCCGGCGACCTTTATGTAACATGGGATGTGAAACTACCCACCAACCTCTCCGAATCCGAAAAGGAACTTTTTATCCAATTGCGTAAACTTAAATGATCCGGTATGCAAACTGATGAGATGATACCAGCCAGCGAATGCTGTATTCACTACCACATTGAAACTACGTTTATCCATTCATTGAAGGATGCCGGCCTGATAGAAATTTCGGTCGTAGGTGATCAGCTGTACGTGCCGGCCGCCCAACTGGGCCGGCTGGAAAAACTGGTACGACTTTATTATGAGATGGATATTAACCTGGAGGGGATTGAAACGATTACTTACTTACTGCAACGCATGAACGAAATGCAGCAACAGATCCTTCAGCTTAACAACAGCCTCTCCCTTTACCGGGAGGAAAATGATCAGTAATTAAACCGCAGGTTGTGGTTGTGCACTCTTAAAGATTACCTTTCACAGGGTAGATTTGGATGATATCATTTTTGACGGCTGAAAAAGACAACGCCAAAAGAGGTGGGCGCCCTCATCCAATTCCGACTTTCAAATTACTCATCGCTCATCAAATATGGAAGGGCGCTGCATGATATTAACCACTTTTTTTTAATACCACTCCTACAACCATGGATGTATGGTCTTTCATACTAACAAAGTTAACTGCTTCCACACCAGTGGTTTTATTGTACGTATTGCACAGCCAGGGTAGTTCCCCGGGAAGACAGGGATTTAAAATGGCCGTGGCAGCGGACGAGACTTTCTGCGGTAGTATCGGCGGCGGTATCATGGAATATAAATTGGTGGAAATGGCGAGGGCTATTCTAACGCAGGACAGGGGCGCCGCAGGGGTATACCGGCAAGTGCATGATAAAACGACTGGCAGAGACCAGAGTGGGATGATCTGCTCAGGCGAGCAAACAATTTTTTTATATCCTGTTCCAGACGCCGACGTGTTGGCTATTTCCAGGTTGATTAACTCCATAAAAGATCACCGCTATGGGATGCTACAGCTAAGCCCGGCAGGTATTCGGTTTTTTTCCGATCCACCCCCGGTGAATTTCTTTTTTGAAAAAATAACTGAGGACGACTTTTTGCTGATCGAAAAAACCGGCTACAAAAACATCCTTCATATAGTGGGGGGCGGACACTGCTCGCTTGCGCTTAGCCGGCTCATGCGTACAATGGATTTCTATATCCATTTGTATGAGGAACGGGGGAATTTAAATACCATGGCCGAGAACAAGTTCGTGCATGAAAAACATCTTCTTGCGTCTTATGCGTCTTTGCAGGAGGAGATTGTTGCAGGAGATAATGTGTATGTCGTAGTCATGACTGTTGGGTACCGCACTGATGAAGTGGCTTTGCGTGCTCTTTACGGTAAGAACTTCCGTTACATTGGGGTGCTGGGCAGCAAAACAAAAATGAAAAAAATGTTTCTTGACAGCCTGCAGGATATAGACGAAAGTTTTCTGCAGGCACTAAAAACACCCGCTGGCCTTGCTATCAAAAGCCAGACGCCGGAAGAGATCGCTGTCAGCATAGCAGCAGAGATCATAGCTGAAAAAAACAGGGGTCAATAAGCTGTTTTATCCGCCTTGTTCTTCCATTCGGTAAACACTTTAAGCGCTTCGTTTCTTCCTAAAGTTTTGATGGGTATTCTGCGGGTATCAATGCTGGCAGACATTTCTTCATAAATCATAGAATCATCAAAACCCGCATCTGCTGCGTCTTCGCGGTTGTTTGCAAAATAGATGACCCGTGGCCTGGCCCAGTAAATCGCACCCAGGCACATCGGGCAGGGTTCGCAACTGCTGTATACCTCGCAATCATCCAACTGGAAACTTTTCAATGTTTTACAGGCATCCCGGATAGCTACGATCTCTGCATGAGCTGTCGGGTCATTTTCGGAGGTAACCCGGTTATTGCCACGGCCTACGATAATACCATCTTTCACTATCACGCATCCGAATGGGCCACCCTCATTGAGTAGTATTCCTTTCTGGGAAAGCTTAATAGCCTCCTGCATAAATTTTTCTTCCCGGCTCATCATATGAAGGGGTTAATTCAGTTGCAAAGATAAGTCAATAGGTGAAAAAGCAAAGGGGTGAATGGGTGAATGAGTGAATGGGTCAACAGGTCAATGAGTGATTGAGTGAATGCGAAAATTGACGGTGGGTGAGTGGGTGAATGTTCATGAGGCGACTTGCAAAGTTCCAGGCCCGCAACCCGCAACCCGCAACCCGCAACCCGCAATTCTAATTTAGGTCCAACCCTAAACACCTTAAACGGCCCAAACGTTAAACGTTAAATCTCCGTCCTGTCAAATTTACTAACTTGCAATAAATCGAATTAATAAAATGGGCATACTCCGCCAGGTAGCAGAATATCTATACCTTAAAAAGAAAGATCCGAATGCACCCAAGTCTGATTTTGTAAAATATATGCATGGGATCAACCGCCTCTCCATTATATTGTTCCTGCTGGCGCTGATCTTTATCGTGATCAAATTACTGGTAAGCAAATAGTCAGTTCAGCATATTGTAAATGCTCCGGGCAGCATTAGCTGATGCATGTCCGCCCGCACGGAGCAATGCTTTGAGGTCCTGGTAATCGCTGTTGAGCTGAAACCTGCGATCTTCGTCGAATAATAATTTGTTTAACTCTTCCACCAGGTTTTTTACTGAGAGGTCATCCTGGATCAATTCCTTTACTACTTCTTTGTCCATGATAAGGTTGACGAGACAGATGTATTTTATTTTCACCAGCCGTTTGGCAATCTGGTAGGAAATGTTATTGCTTTTATAGCAGATCACTTCCGGAACGCCAAACAAAGCAGTCTCTAAAGTGGCCGTGCCACTTGTTACAATCGCCCCGGCCGCGGAAGCAAGCAAAGAGTAAGTTTTATTGGCCACGGCATCCACATTTTTATAAGGTGCCAGCAGATCCCTGTAGAATTCATCCGTTAATCCTGGTGCTTTGGCCACCACAAATTGGTGATTGGGGAAAGATTCCGCTACCCGGAGCATGATGGGCAGTTTTTTTAAGATCTCCTGTTTCCTGCTTCCAGGCAGAAGAGCGATTATTTTAGAAGGGCTATTTATATCAGGAGAGTTGTTCACCAGGTCATTCGTCTTTGAGTTACTGTCTTCTTTAATGACTATGGATGGATTGGCCAATGCGTTTTCTAAAATAAAGTCGTCCACGACTTCAACCAGCGGGTGGCCCACATACTCCACTTCAAAATCCCATTTCCTGTAAAAATCTTTTTCAAAAGGAAGGATCACAAGCATCTTGTCTACGTTTTTTTTAATGTCGTGGATCCGGTTTTCCTTCCATGCCCAAATCTGCGGGGAAATATAATAGACGATCCTTAATCCCTGTTCCCTTGCCCATTTGGCAATACGCAGGTTGAACCCCGGGTAATCGATCAGCACCAGCACATCGGGCCGGTGTTCCAGGATATCTGCTTTGCAAAAAGCTATGTTCTTAAAAATGGTCCCAATGTTTTTAAGCACCTCGGTAAAACCCATGAATGCGAGGTCACGGTAGTGTTTCACCAGTGTTGCCCCGGCAGCTTCCATAAGGTCACCGCCCCAGCAACGAATAGCAGCATTCGCATCAAGCTTGTGCAACTCTTTTATAAGATTACTGCCATGCAGGTCCCCGCTTGCTTCCCCTGAAATGATGTAATACTTCATGAATATTTATTGGAGTGCAAATTACAGGAATGCTATGAAATACAAGAATAAGCCGAATGACACGAATTACAAAAATTGCACGAGCCTGCCTGCACGCAGCTTACAGGAATCACACGATAAACAAAAAAGTGTTTTGATGGTTTTAATTCTTTTTACCGCTGCGCAGTCTTTTCAGTTGCCTGAAACTCAGATCCAGCAGATCATATCTTTTTGCGTCCGGCAGGTAAAAATGCCACCACTCTGTACCTAGTATTTTGAATCCGTGGGATTCCATCACTGATTGCAGGATGCGGCGGTTTGCTATAATCCCTGCGGGTAGATTGGTGAAACCAACATGGGCCGTGTCACTGAAATGATCAAAACCTGTTCCCATGTTTAGTTCCTTTAATGTCGACCTATCGATCAGGGTGAGGTCAACTGCGGCACCCCGGTTATGACCGCTTCCAAACCGGGGGTCAGCTGCATACCGATCATCTTTTACAGGTTCCCACATTTTTACAGTAACAGAATAAGGGCGGTAGGCATCCCACACCTTTAAGCCGAGATTTTTTTCATTTAATACCTTCTGCACAGCAGCTAAGTTAATAGCAGCCTCTTTCCTCAGGTAGGTAGTATTTTGTTTCGCGGGATAAAGCCGTTGCTTCATGAAGTTGTTGGTATCACTGTAGCGAAGATCTATGACTATGCCTGGAATTATTTGTTTGAGATCTGCCATCTCAAGTGAGTCATTCTCTTTTATCATCCGCTGGAAATTTTCTGTACCGGAGATAATGTTTAGACCATATTGGTTCAGTTTTTTATTTTGGGCAAACCCGTTTTTGGCAACACACAGAAAAACCAAACAGGCGATAAAAGGTATTAAACGTTTGTGTAACTTGTAAGTGAATCCATAGGTGAAAGGCATGATCTCATTTTTACTACAAATTAGTTCAATTAAGAATGGTATGAAGCAGAGCATGTTATTTCATCTTATTTTCCTGGTAACTTTGTTATGCTGCCAATCCTGTGATAACAGCGATAAGAACGGTAACCCCGATACGGTCTTCACTGGTTCCCCCTCCGGCAAGCATGAGAATGTGCAGGAAATGATCAAAGGCCTCCTTATCAAAGCAAAGGATGTTCCGCCGGGGAAACCGGGTGATACTATGCAGTTATTTTTCCTTCCGGTTCTGGATTATTATTACCACAAAACGCAGTACCTCCCCGTGTGGAGTAGCCACGAACAATGGAAACCCTACGCCGACTCCTTGTTGAATTACCTGGCCAGGTCCACGGCCGATGGGCTTTTTCCGGAACATTACCATTACCCGGTCCTGAAAGGTCTCAAATTATTTTTAGAAAACGATTCAGCAAAGGAGAACAGAAAACAACTTTGGGCACAGGCAGATCTCCTGCTGAGTGATGCTTTTTTTCACGTATTACAGGACCTAAAACAAGGGCGTCTTCAACCTGACAGCCTTGAATGGAAACACAGTAAGCTAAAACAGGAAGATTTTTTTTCTACCTACCTCAACAGGTTATTGAGTGGCGACTCTATCAGCAGTATCACCAGGATCCTGCAGCCGGGCCTGAAAGAATATCTCGCACTTAAGAATAGCCTGCCGCTTTTCCTGGATAGTATGGATATAAAAAAATACACTTACCTGCGGTACCCATATAAGGATTCACTTTCCTTCCTTGGAGCCCTGTTGCAACGCTTTGGTGAAGCCGGCCTTTTTAACGAAGAAGCCTCGGGCCCCGATTCTGCAGAACTTAGCCGGTTACTCACCAGGTACCAGGAAAAAGTGGGGTTAAAACAAACCGGTAAGTTGTCTGCCGCACTTGTAAGCAGCCTGAATAATACCGACACGGAAAAATTGAAACGTATTGCGATCACACTGGATAAATACAAAAGATTACCCTCACGGCTACCCGAAAAATATATATGGGTGAACCTTCCTTCCTATAAATTACAGGTATGGGAAAACGATTCCGTGGCCATGGAGTCAAAGGTAATCATTGGCAAACCCGGTACACCCACACCGCATATTAGTAGTAATATCAGTGACCTCGTAATTTTCCCTACCTGGACTGTGCCGAATAGTATAATCACGAAGGAATTACTGCCAGCACTCAAAAAGAATCCCGGGTACCTGGGGCAAAAGGGATTGGCTCTATACAGTAACGCCGGGGATGAGGTGGATCCCTGGTCAGTGGACTGGTTTCGCTATACAAAGGGTATACCCTACCTTGTTCGACAGGCCAGCGGCGACAATAATGCACTGGGGGTGATAAAATTTAATTTTAAAAATCCTTATTCAGTATACCTGCATGACACAAACCAACGTTATCTCTTTAAGAATAAGATGCGCAGCCTCAGCCATGGGTGTGTGAGAGTAGAAGATTGGAAAAAGCTGGCGTTTTACATTGCAAGAAATGATAGTCTATACTATCCACAGCGCGACTCTTTTAATTTTAACACAGATTCGATCATTACCTGGATCGCACGAAAGGAGAAACATGTGGTGCCCGTAAAAAAGCAGATTCCGATTTTTATCCTTTACTTTGGGTGCGAAGGAGCAAAAGGCACCGTTCGGTTTTATGATGATGTTTATGGTGAAGACAAAGTTTTGAGGGAAAAATATTTCGCTCATAAATGATTTTTTACTTTAATATACTACATGTTAAAAACAAAAAAGATTGCGCGGCTCCTCACTTTTTCATTCATTGCTGCTTTTTCCTTTCATATAGTCGCCCACAGTCAAACGGCTAATCTACACAACGCCGGTTCCGGTAAGAATGTACCTGCGGGCTCTCAGCGTTCGGATATATCAAAAAGGTTACTTTATGGCCAGGCCAGTTATTACGCCCAAAAATTTGAAGGCCGGAAAACCGCCACCGGGGAAATCTTCAGGCAAAGTCAAATGACAGCAGCCTGTAATGTTTTGCCACTTGGAACCTGGGTACGGGTCACCAACTTAAAAAATGGAAAGTCCATCGTTGTGCGAACAAATGACCGCCTGCATGTAAAAACCCGGAGAATAGTCGACCTCACCCGTGTAGGGGCACAACAACTCGGTTATATTAAAAACGGGCTCACCCGTGTAAAAGTTGAGGTCCTTAATCAAAAGCCTTACAAAAAGCTGAAATAGTCCTCCTGTCATTTCCAGCCACAAGCCTTCGCACATTCCCGGTAATTTATTTCACCAATTGAAACGAAGCCGCTATTTTTGTTGCGTTTACAAAAACAACTTTTTTATGAAGAAACTTATGCTCTCATTCCTGGCTATTGGGATATGTGCAATCGTATTTGGTCAGAATGACTACAAAAAAGGGCCTACAATTGGTGTCCATTACCTTTTCAATGATTTTCAAACTGCTGCTGATCTTAGAGCCAATGGATTATCAAATGTTCTAAAAAATGATCAGTGGACGAAAACCAGCAGGATGACCCCCGGTCTCGCCGTTAGTTTTCTACAGGGAATGACAGACCATATTGATGTAGCCGCTACATTGTCCGGAACTTTTACTAAGTACCCGGTGCCAAATAAGCCAATGTCCAATACGGACAAATTGCTGCTGGAAGCGGTAGCTACTGCCCAGGTAAAGTTGCTTACAGACCGTTACCGGGTTAATCCTTACCTGTCAGTGGGTATAGGTGCATCCAAGTACAAAGGTTATTACAGTGCTATCATGCCAATTGGTGTAGGCCTGCAGATAAAAGTGATTGAAGAGATACATATAGTGCTGAACTCACAATACCGCGTACCTGTTTCTGAAAACGCAGCGTACCATCTGTATCATAGCTTCGGGATCACGCAGTCTCTTGGTAAAAAAGAAGTACCTGTTCCTGTGGTCCTGCCGGTTGCACCGGTGGTTTTGGATAGGGACGGAGATGGCGTACCCGATGCAGACGACAAATGCCCGGATGTTGCCGGGTTGGCTACTTTACAGGGGTGCCCGGACAAAGATGCTGACGGCATCGCCGATGGAGATGATAAATGCCCGGATGTAGCCGGTATTGCTAAATACCAGGGCTG
The DNA here is from genome assembly GCA_043727215.1 of Chitinophagaceae bacterium. Taxonomy (GTDB): domain Bacteria; phylum Bacteroidota; class Bacteroidia; order Chitinophagales; family Chitinophagaceae; genus Ferruginibacter. The sequence goes on from JAYSYY010000075.1 coordinate 74,296, forward strand.
TCCTATCCCGGATACGGACGGGGACGGTATCAATGATGAAGAAGATAAATGCCCTACAGTGGCTGGTGTTGCCCGCTACCAGGGTTGCCCGGTGCCTGATACCGATGGGGATGGAATAAACGATGAAGAAGATAAATGCCCAACCAGGGCTGGTACTGCCGCGAACCAGGGCTGTCCCGAAATTGCCAAAGAGGTGATTGAAAAAGTGAGCATGGCTGCTAAAAATGTATTTTTTGCAACGGGTAGTTATAAACTGCTGGCGAAGTCTTTCAAGTCACTTACGGAAGTGGCAGACATCATGAAAGCGGACGAATCGCTGATGATCGATATTGATGGCCATACCGATGATGTGGGCACCAATGAAAGCAACCAGCTCCTGTCTGAGAACCGCGCTAAGGCAGTAAACGATTACCTTGTTAGCAAGGGTGTTGCAGAAAGCAGGATGAAATCTACCGGTTATGGTGAGGACAAACCAGTAGCGGACAACAAAACGGTTGCAGGGCGTGCAAAAAATCGGAGAACGGAAATGACAGTAAGAAATTATTGATGAGTATATCACTAGAAGAAAATGCCCCCGGATCTTCGGGGGGCACTAAAAAAGTCTTTTGTAAAAAAGAGATCAAATCAGAATTCAAATAAACGCTCTTAGGATAGGCTGTACGGAATTTAGGGCGAACAAAAACTCCCACAAGGTAAAGAAAAAGGGACTAATCATGATTCATGATGTAGTCCCTTTTTCTATTTAATAAAATCCTACTTTTTCAGTGCCCTCGATCTTCGGGGGCATTTTCTATTTATTCCTGCGCGGTTATTCGTTTTCGTCGTAAGTACATACCCGTTTTAGGGCTGAAGTTCGTCTTTTATTTGTACTCGTATTCGATAGTACCCATCAGTCGCCTTTCCTTGCTGAAGCATTTTTCCTTTACCCTCAGTCCCCTGTCGTAGGTGTATTTCCAAACGAAATAATAGTTGCCACCCTCTTCCGTTGTAGTCATCTGGGATAAAAGCCCTGCGCTGTTATTATAGTCAAATATATAATCAGGTACCAGGCCGGTTTTGAGATCATTGGCCTGAACAATATCGGTCAGGCGTTTTTTCGCATCGTAGTAATAAAAAAACTTTGTCCCGCTTTTGGTATCCTTTTCTATGCCTACATTTCCTTGCTCATCTGCTGCAAACAAAATCACAGTGCTATCCCGCCGGTTTTTTACGCGGATCATCTGTGCTGGTTTATCCTGCTCATCATAGCGGTAAATATGTTCCTCCACGATCTCGTTGGTGAAGTCATCGTCCTGGGATCGTACAACCGACAAAATTGAGCTGATGCGGTTATAGGCATCGTAACTGTACACATTGGTTGTTACAGATATAATGGAACTGTCGTGTGTTCGAAGGAGCTGCCCTTTATTATTGAAGGTAGACGTAAGAAGTGAAGCACCGGAAATATTTGAACGGGTGAAAAGTTCTGCCTTGCCGTAGTCTTTGGAGAATTTTTTCTGACAGAAAAATCCCTCACTCGCACTACCGTCATCTTCAAAACTTTTAATATTGATCAGCTTTACCTTATTTAATTTATAGGAAGCCATATCTGTCATCAGTTGATTATTGCTGAGGATGTCCTTGTAATAATATTGCGCAATGGAAGGGAGTCCCGCACTGCAAAACAGGAATAACAATAACCCGATTTTTTTCATATGATTCAAATTAGATTTTAGCGAAGTTAATGCCCGATCCGCGGTTATAAGTTAAGTGGCTGCTAAAAGTTCATTATTTTTAGCAAAATTATCTGTATTGAGCCATTTTAAAGAACGGAAAGACAGGAACTGCCTCAATTGTAACGCCCACATCCACGGCAGGTATTGTCACATCTGCGGCCAGGAAAATACAGAGGCGGAAGAAACGGTATGGCACCTCGTTACCCATTTCTTTAACGATATCACTCACTTTGATGGCAGGTTTTTCAGCACCTTAAAACGACTGGTATTTAAACCTGGTTTTTTATCCGCGGAGTATAAGCTGGGGAGGAGAACTACTTATCTGAACCCGGTGAGGATGTACATTTTTACCTCTTTCATTTTTTTTCTCGTTTTCTTTTCATTGTACTCAGTTAAGGATGGTTTATTGGACGATAACAACAGCCGGCCGGTCTTCGAAACGATATTAAGGCAGGACAGTTCAACCCTGGCAAACATACGAAGGGAAGCAGACAATATGGACAGCACTTCCTTTGTACTTTATAGCCGGGCGATCAATAAAGGCAATTTTCTCACAAGGCAGGAATTTAACCGGAAGATAGACAGCGCGAAAAAAAAAGACCGCAAGGGTTATGCGATACCGCTGGTAAAAATAAGCAGGCAGGATAGCACCGGGAGGGAAACAATGTATGAGTATTTGCGGCTGATGGACAGTGCAACATTTACCCGCTTTACAAAGACCGTGAATAATGGAGAAACCCTGACCCGGGAAGAATTTGCGGAAGTATTCGACCCTACGCGGCGAACGAGCGGCCTTAAATTCGCCAGGGATTACAAAAACAGGCAGGAATATGATTCGCTGCTCCGCACCGGGGCCGTCAAAAATGGTTGGCTGGAGAGAACCCTCACCCATAAGTTTTTTGACATCGATGCAAAGTACAGCAACAACAGTGGCAAACTGATGACAACATTGTTGAATATTTTCCTGCACAACTTTCCCCAGATGCTTTTTATTTCATTGCCCTTATTTGCTCTGTTTCTCAAGCTAATTTATCACCGGCACCGGGATTTTTATTTTGTGAGCCATGGCATTTACAGTATTCACCTGTATATATTTTATTTTATCGCACTGCTGATGATCATTTTTTTTCATCAACTCACCGAATACTTTCACTGGCAATGGTTTTGGACGGTATCTGTTGTAATATTTTTTCTGTTGCTGTTTTACGAGTACAAGGCCATGAGGAGTTTTTATGGACAGGGGAGAAGTAAAACGATCTTAAAGTTTCTCCTGGCAACCAGTTGGCGATTTTTTATAATTGTAGTGCTGTCCGTGGTATTTTTATTTTTCTCTCTTCTAAAAGTTTAATGTATGGAACCTGTAGCGAACGAATTTATGCGGTTAGTAGCTATTATGGATGAGCTTCGCGCAAAATGCCCATGGGATAAAAAACAAACCATCGAAACCCTGCGCCACCTTACCATAGAAGAAACCTATGAACTCACAGATGCGATCACTGACCAGGACTGGAAAGGGATCCGGGAAGAACTCGGCGACCTGCTTTTACACATTGTCTTTTATGCAAAAATAGGAAGTGAAAAAAGTGAATTCACTTTGGAGGAAGTGATCAATGGCGTTTGTGAAAAACTGATCGTGAGGCACCCGCACATTTATGGCGACATTGTAGTGCGCAATGACGAGGAGGTGAAACAGAACTGGGAGAAAATAAAATTAAAAGAAGGAAAAACTTCTGTGCTTGGGGGAGTTCCAAAAAGCCTCCCCGCCATGGTGAAGGCGATGCGTCTGCAGGAAAAATCAAAAACAGTAGGTTTCGAATGGGATAAAACGAGCCAGGTGTGGGATAAGGTAAAGGAGGAATTAAGGGAATTGGAAGAAGCTGTTGCGGAAGGCGCCGCAGATAAAATAGAAGACGAATTAGGGGACGTTTTTTTTTCACTCGTAAATTTTGCAAGATTTTTGCAGGTGGATGCGGAGAATGCGCTTGAGCGAACCAATAAAAAATTTATCAAACGTTTCACCGGCATGGAAAAAGCTGCTGCTGCCGAAAACAAGGTTCTGCACGACCTTTCGCTCGATGAAATGGATGTATTGTGGAATAAAATGAAAAAAGATAATTTGTAAAACCTGCATCATCTTGCGATTTAACCTCACACTTCCCCGTTTTATAAGCAATAACCTGTACCTCCTGGTACTGGCCGCATGGCTGGTTACACTTTCCTTTATTATCGACAATTATTGGTCGGCCAACTCCAACCTGCAGTCGGTCACCAAAAAGATGAACGGGTATGTTCATAGCTGTGAAGAAGATTTTGTCGGGTTATTCTCCGATACGGCCTTTATGACCAGCTTAAAGAAAGGAGAGATGAGCACAACAATGGCAAAGGAGCTGGGTGAAAAAAAATACTACCTTTTTGCCTATGACCGCGACCGGCAGGGATTGCTCTCCATGCGTTTCTGGAATACCCAATATGTGTTGCCTGACTCAGGGATCATCAGGTCATCACTTAAAACCGGCTTCGCAGAATTGCCGAATGGATTTTATGCATGGAATAAAAAAGATAGTGCCGGTATTTTTGCCATTGCACTCATCCCCATCAAGTGGAATTACATCGTTACCAACGATTACCTGAAGAACAGTTTTGTAAATGATCCCACGGCCGGGCAACGTTATGACATCTTTCCCGGGGAATCCAAATCAGGAAATATCCGCTCGATCCAGGGTGGCAAACTGTTTTATCTTTTACAAAAAGTAAAATCCCCCAATGCCAGGGACAATGCCATCTCCATTGTGTTCAGGGTAGTGGCAGCCCTGCTGGTAATGCTGTTTATACACCTATGTGCGCTTTACCTGGCGCAGCACAAACGTTTTATCACTTCGGCAGTTTTCCTCGTCAGTGTTGTTTTGTTCCTTCGCATTGTCAGTTACCTGCTTCCCATTCCTTTTAACCTTCGGCAGCTGGAATTGTTTGACCCCACTATTTATGGATCTAACTTCATTCTCCGTTCCCTTGGAGACCTCCTGATCAATGCTTCGTTGTTTACCTGGATCATCCTTTTTTTAAGGACGCGCCTGAATGAGAAAAAAATTGTGCTCAACTTTAGCTTCCCGTATCACCAGTGGGTTGTGTTGGGGGTGGGCAGTGGGGTTATGGTAGCGGCAACTTTCATCAGTAGTAATATCATCCGCTCCCTCATCGCGGACTCACAGATATCCTTCGATGTCATTAACTTTTTCTCGCTGAATATTTACAGCGTCATAGGTATAGTGGTGCTTTGTTTTGTGGCCATTGGTTATTATTTTTTATGCCAGGCTGTTCTCTACCTGGTAAAACCCTATTTTGCCGCCCCCTTTTTAGAGTTATATATCTGTATTGCGGTCACCGGGCTTTTAGCGCTCACATTTGGGCTTGGCGACCTGCAGGGTGGATTTGCAGTATATACACTGCTGTGGTTACTATTGTTTCTTTTCCTGCTCAATAACGCACAGGTCGACTTCCTGGCGCCCCGCATGGCGAGTTCAAAATTGATATTTTGGTTATTCTTTTTCTCTGTTTCCATCACTTCCATTATCATTATTGAGAACAACCAGCAGGAGTTGCGGAACCGGCAACACTATGCAGAAGTGCTGGCAACCAAAACGGATCCGGCCAGTGAATCACTGCTCAACTCCATGCTGGCAGATTTCAGGCTGAATTTCTTTTCGGGTAATTTCGACCGGCTCCGGAAGGCAGCATCCAACAGGCAATTGAAAGACAGCCTGGTGGGAAATAATTTTTCCGGTTATACCAACAGGTACGATACCCGGGTTTATTCATTCGATGAAGCAGAACAGCCGCTTTTTAATGACGATGCCACCAGCTTCAACCAGTTAAACACGATCCTTAACACACAAGCCAAACCGACGGGTAAAGAAGGATTGTATTATTATGATGAATCCTTTGACAGGTTTAGCTATATCAGCAAAAAAGTCATCAACGATTTTTCCGGTAATTTTCTTGGCACGTTGTTTATACAGGTTACGCCAAAAAAAGTTAAAAATGAAAAACTGTACCCGGAACTGTTTAGCAAGGGCACACAAACTGCAATTGAAAATTCTTCCGTGTATGCTTTTGCGATCTACAATAAAAATAAACTGATCAGCAGCCACAATGATTACCCGTTTGCCACCAGTATACCAAAACAGGATTTCCCGGGAAAGGAATTTAACCTGGTGAAAAAAAATAATCACAACGAGCTCTGGTATAACGCAGGTGCCGATAAATATATCGTAATGGTGAAAGAGAACCGGGTGTCACTGGAATCGATCACCCTTTTTTCTTATCTCTTTTGTTCTTTCCTGGTGCTGGCGGCGATATTCTGGCTGGCCAACGTATTTATCAGTTCCAGGCTAAACCCGCATAAACTCAGGGATTACTGGCAACTCACCATCAGGAACCAGATACATGGCATCATTATATTTATCAGTGCCGCCTCCTTCCTGGTGATCGGGGTAGCTACCATATTTTTCTTTATCAGCCGGTATGAGAATAACAACACGGAAAAAATAAGCCGGGCGATCCAGATAATGAAAAACCAGGTTTCCAACTCACTGCGGGGTGGTTGGGAACTGACAGACTCTCTCATCATGAGAGAAAATACCCCCGTGCAAAGTGTAGAAAAATCAATTATCAATATAGCAGAGATCCATGGGGTAGATGCTAATATTTACGACCTGAACGGGGACCTTAAATTTTCTTCCCTTCCTCTTCCTTATATCAAGGGAATCGTAAGTACTAAAATGGAACCCATTGCTTACATCCACCTGAACAACCAGAAAGAAGTACAATATTTTCAGAAAGAACATATCGGCAACCTGCACTTTTTAAGCAGTTATGTACCGGTGCTGGACCCTGAGGGTAACGCTTACGCCTACTTGAATATTCCCTATTTCACTTCAGAAAGCAAGCTGCAGCAGGAAATAGCGAACTTCCTGGTCACTATTATTAACCTGAATGCATTTATCTTTTTAATCGCAGGCATAGTTGCATTATTTATTACAAGCCGTATCACCAATTCTTTCGCGTTGATAGGGGAGCAGATGAAAAAGATAAACCTTGGCACTATCAATGAAGCTATTGTATGGACACGCAATGATGAAATAGGCAGCCTGGTGAGTGAGTACAATAAAATGCTGGCAAAACTGGACCAGAGTGCAGCTGCCCTCGCTAAAACAGAAAGGGAAGGTGCCTGGCGGGAAATGGCAAAACAGGTGGCGCACGAAATTAAAAACCCCCTGACGCCAATGAAACTAAGTATGCAATTCCTGCAGCGGTCCATCGAAAATGACGACCCGGACGTGAAGGAACTCACTACCAGGGTAGCCAAAACCCTGGTGGAGCAAATTGATCACCTCAGCCATATAGCAAGCGAGTTCAGCCAGTTTGCCAATATTGAAAATGCCCGGAAGGAAATATTGGATATAAATGACTCCCTGTTATCTATACAACAACTTTATGAAGGAAATGAAGGCATCAAAATGCGTTGGTCATTGCTGAACCAGCCCGCTTTTGTGCACGCAGATAAAACCCATGTGAACAGGCTGTTTACAAACCTGATCCAGAATGCCCTGCAGGCTGTGCCACCGGGGAAAACGCCAAAAGTAGAAGTAACCACTTCTATTAAAGAGGGGAGTCTGTTGGTCCGTATAAAAGATAATGGAGAAGGCATCCCGGAAGATAGCAAAGAGAAGATATTCACTCCTAATTTTACTACCAAAACTTCCGGCACCGGGCTTGGACTTGCCATGTGTAAAAGGATCGTGGAGCAGTCCAATGGTTCAATTTGGTTTGAAACATCGGGAGACGGCACTACATTTTTTATCCTGTTTCCCCTGACCGGGGATTAAATATTTTTTAACATTTTTCTTTGCAGCAGGTAAGCCTCAAACGCGGCAAGCGAAAGGCTACTCAGGTTGTTTTCTTTTGTAAGCCTGCTTTTCTGGGCAACCAACACCCCGTAACGGGTGTCATCCAGTCCATCGATATGATGGGCATCCGGGTCAATTGAGATCATTACATTTTTTGCCAGGGCTTTGTCAATAAATCGCCAGTCAATATCCAGCCTATTGGGATGCGCATTTAACTCGATTACTACATTGTTTGCTGCACAGGCGTCTATGATGGTTTCGTGATTGACAGGATAACCGGGCCGGCTCAACAGCAGTCGGCCTGTCATATGACCGAGGATGGTAGTGTAAGGGTTCCGGATAGCAGCCAACAGGCGCGCCATAGCTTTTTCCTCCGTCATCTTTAAATTGCTGTGAACGGATGCTATCACCAAATCAAAAGTAGCCAGAACCTCGTTAGGGTAATCCAGGCTGCCATCATTTAAGATGTCGCTTTCAATACTTTTGAAGATCCTGAAGGGGTGAAGCCTGCTGTTTAACCCGTCCACGTAAAGATGTTGTTCCCTGATCTTTGGTTCCTGCAGCCCCTGTGCATAAAATGCAGATCTGCTGTGATCGCTTATGACCATGTACTCCAACCCCTTCCCAATGGCCGCCATTGCCATTTCTTCAATCGTATTACTTCCATCGCTCCAGTTGCTGTGACAGTGAATGATACCCCTTATGTCCCCGGGTTCAATTGGTGGGCGGGGTATTTCGTTTTTGGCAAATTCGATCATCTCCGGGTTCTCGCGTAGCGGTCCGGGCATGAAAGGGATTCCCGCGGCGGCAAACCAGGTTTTTTCATCGTCGGCAGCGTTAATTTCGGTTAGGGGATATTGCTGCAGGAGTACATCATAAAATTCGGTGGAACAAGAAGTTTTGACTAAATCAGTTATCAATTGTTCAGGGCTTGATGGGTACAATTTCACCTGGATGCCTGCAGCCGTTTTATAAACGATCCATTCGGCAGCCTTTTCAAAAAACTGCAAACCCTCTAAATTTTTCAATGCATTTTCTATGTCGTTTTCCGTTGCTGCTATAACGTATTCCAGTTCATTTATGATCTCCAGTTGTCGTTTATATGCACCAGTTATTTCTACCTTTTTCTGGCCAAATATTTTTTGCAAAAGTTCAAGTGTGGCGGTTGCCATATTTTCAACCTGCGCATACAAAAAACTGCCTTTGCTTTTCAGGTAAAACGCTATGCTGCCTGTTACGTTCTGTTGTGTTTTTTCTCCGAAGCCTTTATACAATTTCAACCTGTTCTCCTGGCAGGCATATAATAGTTCACCTATACTTTCTATCTCCATTTCTTTCCAGATAGTATGGATCTTTTTAGGCCCGATACCCTTAATATTTAACATCTCGGTGACCCCGGGAGGAGTCCTGAAAATTATCTCATCGAGGGTTTTTAGCTGCCCTGTTTGCAATATTTCAATAATTTTTTGTGCAGAGGAAGCCCCGATCCCTTTTATCGAAGCAATGTTTTCTGTTGGAATTTCGCTGAGTGGCGTCGTAAGATTTTCAATTGCAAACGCTGCGGATGCATAAGATTTTGTTTTGAAACTATTCTCGCCGTGAATGTCTAGTAACTTTGCGAGCAATGTAAAAGACGCCGCTATCTGGTAATTATCCATAGTTCAAATGTAACAAATATCTCACGGGGCGGCGCGTAAAGCGGTTGGAGTTTTTTGAAGTAAAATTGTTGCTCCATTAAAAAGTGCAAATGCCTGGAACCCTTTATCCGTCATAGTTTCAGGCAAAAAAAAAGTTCCGGTGGATACCGGAACTTTAAATCTTATTGCTTTTTTAAAGCTTACTTCTTCTTAGGAGCAGCTTTCTTTGCAGCAGCCTTTTTAGGAGCAGCTTTTTTAGGAGCCGCTTTTTTTGCAGCAGCTTTTTTTGGAGCGGCTTTTTTTGGAGCAGCTTTTTTAGGAGCCGCTTTTTTTGGAGCAGCTTTTTTTGGAGCGGCTTTTTTTGGAGCAGCTTTTTTAGCCGCTTTTTTTGCAGTTGCCATTTTTTTAAGATTTAATTGGTTAGTAAATAATACTTAAAAATAAATACTATTTTGATATTACCAAAAAAAACAATAAAAAAATTAAGCAGTCGCTTCTACCGCCACAACAGAAACAAAAGTCTTATCGCCTTTTGATTTCCTGAATTCTACCACACCATCCGTCAATGCGAAGATGGTAAAGTCTCTTCCAACACCAACATTTTTTCCAGGATGGTATTCAGTACCACGCTGACGAATTATGATGTTTCCAGACAATGCAGCCTGGCCACCGAATATTTTTACACCGAGTCTTTTGCTTTGTGAATCACGACCATTTTTTACCGAGCCTTCACCTTTTTTGTGTGCCATTTTCTAAAGAATTTTTTCGATTAATAATTGGTTAGTTTTTGTTCTTTGACCAGCACTTTCAACTTTTCTTTTGAGTAGTCCAAATTCAAAAATCTTTCGCTACAAAGCCAAGAACCTTACTAAGCAATTGCAGTTACTTTTAATTGGGTATACTGCGTACGGTGACCGTGCTTTTTACGGAAACCTTTTCTTCTTTTCATTTTAAAAGCGATCACTTTTTCGCCTTTAACCAGGTCATTTACAATTTCAGCTTTTACAACTGCTTTTACACTTGCCCCGCTCACAACGTCGCTGCCGTTGGAAGTGAACAGTACATCAGAAAATTCTACTGAATCCCCTGTTTTACCCTCAATGTGAGGAACGTAAAAACTATCTCCTGCTTTTACTGTAAATTGCTGACCTGCGATTTTTACTACTGCTAACATAACATCCCGAATTTAGGACGGCAAAGGTAAGGTTTTA
>JAYSYY010000076.1:0-29813 GCA_043727215.1 Chitinophagaceae bacterium
TCAGCGATCATCATGGCTGTATCAGCACCAGCCTTGTAATACCATAGTTTATAAAATTTTTGCAAAGCCTTGCTGCTGCTATCCCTTTCTGCAACAAAAGCCAGCTGAGTGCCTGTCTCATCAAAAACAAATCCCTTTACATCATTCACACCCCGCATGATGGTATCTGTTTTGTTACTTGCCAGCTGGTGAAGCAATACCAGCGATTTGCTATTGGAGTCTTTGCTGTTCTTTGTTGTTTTTATCAATAAACGGTTTCCTTTTTCATCAAACAGGTAATCACTTACCAGTTTAAAACTCCTCGTAGTGCCTCGTTCCATATTTCGCAAGTGAAGATCTGTGCCTTCCGTCAAAGCTGCACCAGGCGCTTCATCACCCTCTGCATCTTCAAGGGGATCGCCCAGGCCCAGCTCATCCGCTTTTTTATATATTTCTTTAACTGCCTTCCGGGTGGCTGCGATCACCTCTTCTTTTTCAATTTTGCCCTTTACAGAATCCAGGGATCTACGGATAAGGGAATCGGCCAGTTTGGCAAGCATGTCCACTTTCAGTTTCACGCTGTCAGGAAGGGCTGATCTCTTTCTTGCAGACGTGTCCGGCGCGGGTTTATCTGCATGGTAGGCCATCCATCCTGCAGCCTTTTCAGGTGATTTAAAAGACTTAACCCTGCTGATTTTTACAACGCTGTCTACCCCCAGCAAAACAATCGCCAGGGAATCTTTTGGCATATCATCGGGCTTTTTTTTCTTTATCCTTGCCTGCCGGGTGGCCTGGTAAACCGGCTTGATTTTGAAGATGGCGTACCGGCTGTCTGGGGTTATAGCTGCCCCATAGCCCCTGGGTATGTTTTTATTGTATCCGGTCTTCAGGTTACGGATCACCATTTCCCCATCGCCTTCCTGCGGGTTGATTGCATAAACGATGTAATTGCCATCATTACTGATGAGCCTCTCCCCTACTGATTTCCAGCCATCATACACATCGTGGTTCAATGTCTTCTTCGTTTGGGCAAAAGAGAGAACCGGCAATAAAGCCAGGGCAAATAAAAACGATCTCATTAATAAATTTTTAATGCAATGAAGTTAAAGAAAGAAGGGATAACTGCCGAAAGAAATACGCGTGTGGCAGGGTCGCGTAAACAGACCTGCCGGGGCAACACTTAATTAGGGTTGATTCATTGTACTGGCTGCTATTCTTCGATAAATCCCCAGCTTGTTTTGAGTGATGAAAATTCGGACAGGGAAAGCTGCCGCTCGTCGTAGTGTCCCGCCTTGTTTTTCTGGCGAAACGCTTCATAAATAGTTACCGCGCAGGCCACCGAAATATTAAGGGATTTAATAATCCCGACCTGCGGGATAATAAAATTACCATCAGACAAGGCGATTGTTTCCTCGGAGAGGCCCCCATGTTCGTTGCCGAAAACCAGGGCCACCCGCTGAGTGAGATCAAGGTCATACAGATCTGCGGAGTCTTTTTCCAGGTGTGTGGTATAAATTTTGTGGAACCGCTGCCTCACGGCGGTAAAACATTCCTTCACATCCGAAAACTGGTGAATGGTGAGCCACTTAGCAGCACTGGAAGAACTTTTGGCCCCCCACTTTTTGTGTTTAGCAATGCGGGTGTTCAATATATAGATATCCTGGATACCCACAGAGTCGCAGGTACGCATAACCGCAGATATATTATGAGGGTCTTCCACATTTTCCAGTACCAGCGTAAGGCCGGGCTGGCGTTTGTCTAATACATCGTTCAGGCGTTTGGTCCTTTCAGGCGTCATGCTGCGAAAATGAGTATAAACGATTTCCTGTCAAAATATTTTTTATAAACGTCTTTTTCACCCGCACTTAAAGAGAATGGTCGGCCTCTTGGAAATCCGGGAAAATAATTCTTATCTTGTAAGCATTGGTGCTGATTGTTCTGCCGGTATTGCTGTAATAGGTTTCGTGCTATATCGTGACCAGGTATTGTTTTTCGAAATCTGGTACAGTTTTTATGTATTAGTAATTACTTAAAACAACATATATATGACACCATTAATTACAGTAATCATCACGTTGGTAGTAGTTGGCCTTATCCTATGGCTTATCAATCGCTACATTCCAATGGCATCTTCCATCAAATCAATTCTAAACATCGTTGTGATCATCGTAGTGATCATCTGGTTGTTGAGGGTGTTTGGTATCTGGGGTGGAAATGTAAATGTATAATTCCCTAAATAACTTATTTGCAAAAAGCCGGCATTCTGCCGGCTTTTTTGTGTGGTCCCCACCTAAAATAGTTATTATTCTTTATTGTGGCGTTCCTTTAGGATCTGCTCTACCTCAGCCAATGTAAATCCTTTTGCGTGTAATAATATTATGTAATGAAAAAGCAGGTCGGCGGCCTCACCCAAAAATAATTCATCGTTATCGTCCTTGGCTTCTATCACAAGTTCTACTGCTTCTTCGCCCACTTTCTGTGCCACCTTATTTATTCCCCTGGAAAAAAGTGAGCTGGTATACGATTTTTCGCTGGGGTGATTTCTCCTATCGGCAATAATTTGCTCAAGTTGGTATAAAAAATTAACGTTTTCATTTTTTTCACCCCAGCAGGTATCCGTTCCCTTATGGCAAACCGGACCTGCAGGCTCGGCCTTGATGAGCAGGCTATCGTTGTCACAGTCGGAAAGAATTTCCTTTAGCACCAGGAAATTGCCACTCTCCTCGCCTTTAGTCCATAACCGCTGTTTACTGCGGCTAAAAAAGGTAACCTTGTTCAGTTCCCTGGTTTTTTGCAAAGCAGCCTCATTCATAAATCCCAGCATCAATACTTTGTTACTGGAAAAATCCTGCACCACGCACGGTACCAGTCCATCAGTATATTTATTAAAATCCGGGACCGCGCGCCCGGGGCTTTGCTGTTCAAAAGTTTTATCCATACCTGGTAATTTATTTAATTTTAATTTTCTCATTTTTCAGCCTGTTAACCGTCCCTGCAAGCTGATCAAATTCTTACATGAATACTTTGCTTTTTCAAATATTGTTTCAGGTCGGGAATGGCTATTTCGCCATAGTGAAAAATACTAGCCGCCAGTGCTGCATCAGCACACCCGGTGGTAAATACTTCTGTAAAATGTTCCATCGTTCCCGCTCCCCCGGAAGCTATCACCGGCACAGAAAGCGATTGGGAAAGTTCCTTCGTGATATCCAGCGCAAAACCGCTTTTTGTTCCATCATTATTCATACTCGTGAGCAAGATCTCCCCGGCACCTGCATCTACCGCCTGCCTTGCCCATTCTTTGGTTTTTAGTTCCGTTTTTAACCTTCCCCCGTTCAAATAAACAAACCATTCGCCATCAGCTTCTTTTTTGGTATCAATGGCCAGCACCACACACTGGCTGCCAAATGCCTGGCTCATTTCAGATAGGATAACCGGGTTTCTTACCGCTGCTGAATTCACTGATATTTTATCGGCACCGTTTTTTAATAACAGTTCTACGTCGGCCACACCGGTAATACCACCACCAACGGTAAAGGGAATATTGATCGTAGAAGCTACATCATTCACCAGGCTTGCCAATGTCCGCCTACGTTCCACCGTTGCCGTTATATCCAGGAATACTAATTCATCTGCGCCTTGCTGTGCGTATTGTGCGGCCAGTTCCACGGGATCTCCCGCATCTTTAATGTCCACAAAATTGATCCCTTTCACGGTGCGGCCATCCCGGATGTCCAGGCACGGGATGATGCGTTTGGCCAGGTGGAGCCCCCCCGCCCCAGAAGGGGGGCTTTGGAAGTCTGTATGATTTTTGGCTGTGCTCATTCTTGGTCTTAATTGTATTTTTTTAATTCGTGCAGTGAGATCAAACCCTCATAGATCGCCTTCCCTATAATGGCGCTGCTGCAGCCGGCTGCTTTCACCTGCTCAATATCTTCCGTTGTTGTTACGCCGCCACTTGCTGTTAATTGTATTCCCGGAAAACGTTGGATAATTTTTTTATAAAGGTCAACAGATGCGCCCTCCATAGCACCGTCTTTCTGGATATCCGTGCAGAAAAATTGTGTGATGCCGATATCCATCATGTTTTGCAGGAAATCGTAAATGCCGATACCTCCATCCTCTAACCACCCGCTGATCTTAATTTTTTCTTCATACACATCCGCGCCGATAAAAAATTTTTCTGTACCATATGTTTTTACCCAGGCTGCCAGCATAGCAGGTTGTTTCACTGCCAGGCTGCCGATAGTTACCATCTTTGCCCCGGCATTCAATACCGCTTTCACATCAGCCTCTGTCTTTACACCGCCTCCAAAATCTATCTGCAACCGGGTTCCCGCAGCGATCGCTTCCAGCACTTTAATGTTTTGTATCATCCCGGCTTTGGCACCATCGAGGTCTACGAGGTGCAGACGCTTTAATCCCGCATCTTCAAATTGTTTAGCTGCATCCAGGGGGCGATCATAATAAACTTTCTCTTTTGAATAATCGCCATGGGTAAGGCGCACTGCTTTGCCATTGATGAGATCGATGGCAGGGATGATAAAACCCCCTGCCCCACCCCTGTCCCCTGAAGGGGAACCTGAAAGGTTATGTTGTTTTATAGCTGACAATTTACAATGGTTGATAGTTTGAAAAAATGGTCTTATAGTTCGAGAAAATTGGATAGGATTTTATCGCCGACATCGGCGGATTTTTCGGTATGGAATTGTACGCCATAAAAATTATTTTTCTGAATGATGGCGCTGTAGGGCTGCACGTAGTCTGTGGTGGCCACAGTTTCTGCACACAATTCCGCATAATAACTGTGGACATAATATACAAACGCGTTTCCGGGTATACCCGTCAGTAAGTCGCTTTGGTAATCATAGATACTGTTCCAGCCCATTTGAGGTACTTTAACGCCATTTCCACCCTGGAACTTTTTAACGCCTGTGTTAATGATACCCAGGCAATTGGTGTCGTTCTCTTCTGAATGATTGCAGAGTAATTGCATCCCCACGCAGATGCCTAGCACGGGCTGTATTAAAGTGGGAATGATTTTATCTAAACCAGCCTGTCGCAGGCTTTCCATCGCTGCGCCCGCATTACCCACACCCGGAAAGATGATTTTATCCGCCTGCCTCAGTTCCTTTTCATCATCCGTAACAACAGCGGTATATCCCAGGCGCCTGAGGGCATACAACACACTCTGCACGTTCCCTGCATTATACTTAATAATCGCCAGCCGCATGCCTCCGTATGCGTAAGATTTATCTTCTATAATTGCAGGTTGACTAGTCATAATTAATTTGCCTTTAGGTTCCCCCTTCAGGGGGTCAGGGGTTTTTTTATAATACCCCCTTTGTTGTTGGCAGGTTATTGTTATTGATATCCCTTTTCACGGCCATTTTAATGGCTTTTGCAAATGCCTTGAACACTGCTTCAATTTTATGGTGTTCATTGTTTCCTTTCGCACGAATGTTCAGGTTACATTTGGCGGCATCAGAAAAGGATTTAAAAAAGTGTTCAAACATTTCAGTGGGAACATCGCCTACCTTGTTACGCTTGAATTTTACCTTCCAAACCAACCACGGGCGGCCTCCGAAATCAATAGCAGCCTGCGCCAGGCAGTCATCCATGGGCAACAGGAATCCATATCTTTCTATCCCTCTTTTGTCGCCCAGCGCTTTAGCGAAAGCTTCTCCCAGGGCGATCGCGGTATCTTCCATGGTATGGTGTTCGTCAATTTGCAAGTCCCCTTTGCAGGTGAGGCGGATATCTATGCCGCTATGTTTTGCCAGTTGGTCCAGCATATGATCAAAAAAATGAAGGCCGGTGTGTATGTTCGCTTTACCGGTTCCATCAAGATTCAGCTCTATCGAAATTTTAGTTTCATTGGTGTTCCGCTCATGCAGTATCACCCGAACGGGCAACTTTAAAAATGTATATACATCCTTCCAGTCTGCGGTGGCCAGGGCGATGGTCCCCTTCTTTATTTCACTCATGGCCACCTGGTTATCTGCGGCACCTAGTTGCTCATCCACATTCAGCCAAATACCTTTACAGCCGAGGTTGTCAGCAAGCTGCATATCTGTGATCCTGTCTCCGATAACAAAGGATCCCGCGAGATCATAAGCCGGGTTATTGATGTACCTGGTGAGCATGCCGGTACGGGGCTTGCGCGTTGGCGCGTATTCATGGTTGAAGGATCTGTCGATAAAAACGTCTGTAAAGACGATTTTTTCATTGGCCAAAGTTTGCATGAGGAAGTTGTGTACAGGCCAGAAAGTGTTTTCCGGGAAGGATTCAGTACCCAGGCCATCCTGGTTGGTCACGACCACGAGCTCAAAATCTAACTCGCTTGCAATTTTAGTCAAATACTCAAATACGCCAGGATAAAACTGAAGTTTTTCATAAGCATCCAATTGATAGGTAGGTGGCAACTCCCGGGTTATGGTGCCATCCCGGTCAATAAATAAAAGCTTTTTACCGGCTTTTTGGCGTAAACCTGTTTCTTCTTTTTTTGATTGTTCCTTATTCATATTGCTTTAATAATTCGATTAATGTTTTGTTCTCTTCCGGGGTGCCGATAGTAATGCGAAGGCATCCTTCGCACAGCGGTTCCCTGCTCCTGTTTCGCACCACTACTTCACCCGAGGCCAGGCGTTTGTATAAGCCATCTGCGTCGGTAACCTTTACCAGCAAAAAATTGGCATCGCTGCTATAAATTTTTTCTACAAAAGAAAATTGCTGTAAATCCCTTTTTAATTGTTCCCTTTCATTCACAGCGATCCTGATCCACTCGTTCACCAGGGCTGTTTGTGCAAGTGCTTTTTGCGCCAGCTCCTGGGAAGCAAGGTTAATATTGTACGGTGGTTTTACTTTATTAAACAAGTCGATGATATCAAGCGATGCATAACAAAGCCCCAGGCGCAAAGCCGCGAGTCCCCAGGCTTTGGAAAGGGTTTGCATCACGATAAGGTTGGGATATTCGGTAAGTTCCTGTATGAAAGTTTTTTGGTTGGAATAATTAATATAGGCTTCATCAATGAGCACAATACCCGGAAAATTATTCAGGAGCAATTCAATGCCTTCACGATTCATATTATTCCCGGTCGGGTTATTCGGGGAACATATAAAAAGCAATTTTGTATTATTGTCAATCGCATTCAACACGCCTTCCAGATCCAGTTGAAAATCTTTGGTTAGCATTACCTTCCTTATTTCCACGTCGTTGATATTAGCGCTTACTTCATACATGCCATAAGTGGGCGGGCAGATGATCACATTGTCTTTCCCGGGGTTACAGAAGATCCGGTAAGCAAGATCTATCACTTCATCGCTGCCATTGCCAATAAAAATATTTTCAGCCGGCACGCCCTTTATTCCCGCCAGCTGAAATTTGAGCTGCCATTGCAATGGATCAGGATAGCGATTGAAGTTGACTTCCATTGTTTCCCCGCGTATATTGGGTGAACCAAACGCGTTTTCATTCGCATCCAGGTACACAGAAGCCCTTCCTTCAAACTCGTGGCGTGCGGAGGAATAAGGTTTCAGGGATTTAATGTTATCGCGGGTGAGCTGCTCAAGGCCCCTAAACCCTTTGAGGGGAGCTGCTGCAAGCCTATCTGTATTGTTAGCGTCTGTCATTCTCAAAATATTTTTCCAAAACCTAAAATTAGTTTTTCCTTTTAAAGAGTACTAAGCCCCCTTCAGGGGGTTTGGGGGAATCTTCTTATCCTAACCGCGTTCCCATGCCCCTCCAAACCCTCGGCACTTGCCATCACTTCAATAGCAGGCCCCAGGTTTTTTATTCCTTCTTTGCTCAACTGCTGGAATGTGATCTTTTTTACAAAACTATCTACAGATACGCCGCTGTACGCCGTTGCGTAACCGTTAGTGGGTAAAGTGTGATTGGTACCTGAAGCATAATCACCTGCACTTTCAGGAGAATAGTTGCCCAGGAAAACACTCCCGGCATTCGTCACTTTTTGGGCCAGGGATTCCGCATTTTCTGATGCAAGGATGAGGTGTTCCGCGGCATAACTGTTCAGCAATTCAAAGGACGTCTCCACATCATTCATCACCACGAACCGACTATGTTTTAATGCGGCTGTGGCTATTTCTTTTCTTGGCAGATTTTTTAACTGGATCTCCAGTTCCAGGCGGACTGATTCCACGATACCCGCAGCGGATGCAACCAACATCACTTGGCTGTCAACTCCATGTTCTGCCTGGCTTAGGAGGTCTGCTGCCACATAAGCAGGCACACTTGTTTCATCGGCATACACCGCCACTTCGCTGGGACCGGCAGGCATATCAATTGCCACCCCCAGCCTGTTCACCATTTGTTTAGCTGCTGTCACATATTGATTGCCGGGGCCAAATATTTTGTCCACTTTTGGGATAGTTTCACTGCCGAAGGCCATAGCGGCAATGGCCTGAACACCCCCTACTTTAAAAATATTAGTGATGCCAAGCAGCGACGCCGTATGCAAAACCGCCGGGTGAACATTGCCATCCTGGCCGGCAGGGGTGCAAACAACGATATTCTTGCACCCAGCTATTTGCGCCGGGATCGCCAGCATTAATAAAGTGGAAAAAAGTACGGCCGTACCGCCGGGAATATAAAGTCCAACCGTTTCGATCCCCACAGGTTTTCGCCAGCATAGCACTCCCGGGGTCGTTTCAATTTTCTGCACTTCTTCTACCTGGGTCCGATGAAATTTACTGATATTGGCTGCTGCAATGCCGATGGCGTTTTTAAGATCTTCTTCCAGCAAGCCAGCTGCGCGGTTAATTTCTTCGGACATCACACTTAAATTGGCCAGTGTAACCCTATCAAATTTTAGCGTGTATTTTTTGATCGCAGCATCTCCAAATTCTTTCACCTCCTGCAGTATAGGTGATACGATTTCTTCTAATGATGTATAATCAAAAACCGGGCGCCTGGTTATATCAGGCCACTGTTCTTTAGCGGGGTTTGTATAGATCGTTATATTCTCCATAATCTTCGCATAAGCCCCCTTCAGGGGCCGGGGGTTACATAATCATTTTTTCAATTGGCACTACCAGGATACCCTGTGCACCCAGTTCTTTTAATTTTTCAATTACCTCCCAGAAATCATTTTCATTCACCACGCTTTGCACACTGCTCCATCCATCCTCGGCCAGTGGCACGATCGTGGGGCTTTTACTTCCGGGCAATACTTTAGCAATGTTATCTAACTGGTGATTGGGTGCATTCAACAGGATGTACTTATTATTTTTTGCTGTTTTCACTGCATTAATGCGCATCAGTAATTTTTGCAGGATGGCTTTTTTTTCTTCGCTCATCTTTGGATCTGCCACAAGCACTGCCTCAGATCGTAGGATCACTTCAACCTCTTTGAGATTATTAGTAAACAGTGTGCTCCCGCTGCTTACCAGGTCGCAGATTGCATCTGCCAGGCCAATGCCAGGCGCTATTTCAACGGATCCACTGATCTCGTGGATCTCCGCATTTACTTTCTTGTCATCCAGAAAACGCTGGGTAATCACCGGATAGGAAGTGGCAATTTTTAATGACTGCAGGTCTTCTACGGTATCATATTTCATCGTTTTGGGGACGGCGATACTTAGCCTGCATTTCCCGAATCCCAGCCTGTAGACCAGGTCAATATTCTTGTTGGTCTCCATCCACACGTTTTCACCCACGATGCCCACGTCAGCAACACTGTCGGACACATACTGCGGAATATCATCATCCCGTAGAAAAAAAACTTCCAGCGGAAAGTTTTCGGCAACAGTCTTCAGTTGTTTGTTCCCGTTATTTAACTGGATACCACATTCTTTTAGCAGTTTTACGGATTCCTCGTAAAGGCGACCTGATTTTTGAATAGCTATTTTTAGCATAAAAAAGTTTGATTAAAACAAAAGAGGCTTACATTTCTGTAAGCCTCTTTATTAAATATGTCTCGTACACACATATCAACACAGCTTACCCTGGAGTAAAATATGATGATGGTGGATGTGTGTGAATAGTTTCATTTTGTTATGCAAAGAAAAGGATGAATGATTTTTCTGCCAAATTTATTTTTTTGTCGGGGTGTCCGGCCGGTTAGGCGTCAGGCCACATTGATTTATATTCAAACTTAAAAGTTTTACCAGTGGCAGACACCTGGGTAACCCAGTGGCCAGACAGCTTTGCAACCAGTGGCCAGGCACTAAAACTCCCCCACCTCAACTCCCAGTCCTGCCCCTTCCCTATAAAGAATTTTTCCCTGGTCAAACCCCACTCCCTTGGCTATATCTTCCGACAGCAGCAGCGGGCCATCCATATCCACGTAATCCAGCATGGGCGCCAGCTGCGCAATGGCTGCAGTGCCGATCGAACTTTCATTCATGCAACCAACCATTACTTTCATACCCAGTTTTTTTGCCTGCTCTATCATCCTCCTGGCGGGTGTGATTCCGCTGCATTTGGTGAGTTTGATATTGATGCCGTGAAAATGTCCCTGGCATTTCTGCACATCCGATTCTGCTACACAGGCTTCATCTGCAATCAACGGTAACAGGGATTGCGCATAGAGGATTTTCATGCCATCCCAGTTATCTTTTGCGAGTGGTTGTTCCACAAATTCAACTCCCAGTCCTTTCAATAAAGGTATCTTATGCAGCGCTTCTTCCAGGCTCCAGCCGGCATTAGCATCTACGCGAAAAACTGCATCCGTATGTTTTCGCAACGCGGTTACGAGTTCGATATCGTTTTCGGTGCCTACCTTGATCTTGTAGATGGGCCAGGGTTTTTCCTTCATTTTTTTTACCATCATTTCCACGCTGTCTATGCCGATGGTAAAATCGGTAAGTGGTGCGGTTGAAGTATCCAATCCCCACAGCTGGTGCAGTTGTTTTCTTTTTATTTTGCCGTGGATATCCCAACCGGCCATATCCAATGCACAAACCAGAAACGGGTTCATAGGAAACAAATGGTGCAGGTAATGCCAGTACCGTTCGGGATCACTGAATGCAAATTTTTCTACAAATAATTTTTTTTGCTCCAGGTCCGCCCGCATTTTTTCGACGGGGATATTGTAGTAGCTGATCGCTGGCGCCTCTCCGTACCCCTTAAACCCAAAGTGCTCCAGCTCTACGATGAACGTGGGCTGGTGTGTTTTAGTTCCTTTGGAAATGGTGAAGGGATGAAGGAACGGAAGGTTGTATATTTTGAAAGATACTTTCATGCCCCTATCCCCTAAAGGGGAACTTGATTTAAGTTTTTTTATAGCAACAGGCCGTTGTGAAAATGCTGCTAAGCGATTAGATCCGTTTGCCGATTTTTATATAATAATGTTACCAGGCGCAACCTAAACCCTGGGTGAACAAAGTCCTAAACTTCCCGGCAGCTATTTTACCTGCCGGTATCCCTGATCATCGTTTTTAAAGTTACAATGAACCCGGTTTGCTCCAGCAAATGTTCCAGGCTGATGTGCATCCGGTAGTTCCAGTAATGATCCGGATCAGGGGGATTGTTGATTCTTTCTGCTTTGGGGTCATCAATACGCAGGCTGCCATCCATACATAACAGGTCCTGCAACAGGAAAACTGCCCACATGGCCGGTGAAGCAAGGTGCTGCTGCACGATATCCCGGCAGATCCAGGGCTCAGCAAAATAAGGAGCTTCGCCATAATGCCTCAACTGCTGGTTGTAAAAATCCTGTGTTACCTTCCTGTCCTCTTCCCACCATTCTCTTACACTCGCCATGTCATGGGTAGAGGGAGTAACTACACTCAGGTAAGTAGCATGGTGTGGATTGGAAAAAATTTCTCCCGGTTTTTTGGGCATTCGTTGCACTTCCAGTGACAGCATCTGCATATTGTTTAATACCGATTCTACCATCTTTGGCACCATGCCAAGGTCTTCCGCACAGATCAGCATATCTGTGCTGCGTGTAAGCGCAGCTAATTTTTTTATACCTTCTTCTTCCCACAGCACATTCTGTTTATGGAAAAAATAATCATCAAATAACCCGTTCAATACACCTTGTTCAAAATGAGAAAGCGCCCTAAACGAATCCGTGTCAAACATATTTATCCTCAGGTGGTAATGGCTGGCCAGGGCATCATCTTTAAAAGCGATTACATTGGCCAGCAGCTCACATAACCCCCGTTGCATTTGCCCATGTTCCGGGTGCTCTTTCATGTATGCCGCCACCTTCCGTTGGGTGTTATATTCGGGCTTAAAACGGTAATCATTGAAAAAAATATCTTTGGCAAGTTCTGCATTTTGCCCGAACCATTTTCTCAGCAGGTCTTCATTTACGAACGGGGAACAATAACGCTCTTCATTAAAGTGTACCCCCGCATTATAGAAATCGTAGTTCCTTAGTGGCCATGCGGGCACGAAACGCCCAAGTATACCTTCAATAGCATCGAGCGGTATACTCCAGATCCGGAAAAAACCAAGGACATGATCGATCCGGATGGCATCAAAATAGTTGCTCATGTGCTCCATCCGCTGTCGCCACCAGGCGTAATTGTCTTCCGCCATTTTTTCCCAATTGTAAGTTGGAAAACTCCAGTTCTGTCCCTTGGTGGCAAAAGCATCCGGCGGCGCACCTGCCTGCATATCCATGTGAAACAGCGGCCGGTACATCCAGGCATCCGCACTATGACGGCCCACCCCGATTGGCAGGTCCCCTTTAAGTATCACACCCGACTTGTGGGCATAGTCCACTGCATCTTTCAACTGGAGGTGCAGGTGGTATTGCGTAAAATAGTGAATGGCCACTTCGTCATAAAAATCATTTTCAGGGCTCACCAATTCCTGGATCATGTCCTCCTGGAAGCTCATATATTCCCCCCAGGTGTTGTAATCCGCCGTTTTATTTTTCTCCCTCAGGTAGCAATAAGCTGCATAGGGCACCAGCCAATGCCGGTTAAGGTCAAAAAAACTAAACCAGCCAAAGTCATCCTTAAATTCGTTTTTGTCTTTTGTGTACAATTCCCGGATCGCTGCATTTTTCAGTGCGAGCACTTCCTGGTAATGAAGTGATTTTTTGGAATTCAGTTCTCTGATCCGTACCTGCATATCATCAGGGAAATTATGTCCCGCGGCCACTGCCAGTTTTTGAACATTTAAATAGATAGGGTGCAGCGCAAAAGCCGAAACAGCCGAGTATGGGTAGGAATCTTTATTCGTGTGTGTGGAAGTGGTATCATTTATCGGCAGCAACTGCACCAGGCTGATCCCTGCTTCCCTGGAGAAATCGGTGAGCTGGTTAAGATCTGTAAAGTCTCCGACCCCCCAGCTATTGGCAGTTCTAAGCGAGGATACAGGAATGTTGACCCCTGCGCCTCTCCAGCGGTGTTTTACAGGATTATAAACCTGGTGTAGCAGCATAAGCGCAGCTTTTGCGCCTGGCTCCGGTATCTGCCTGTTTGGTCCGTCTTCAAAATCCATTTCTTTGCTGGAGATGTCATAGATGCCCAGCTTGTATTCAAGCGGGAAAGCTTCTTTGGCGAGGTTGAGTCTTAACAACCATTGGTTTTTCCTGAACTCCATCAGCAAAGGTTTGCTACTGTCCCAATCTTTCAGCTTTTTCCCGGCACCCGTCACACATAGAACCTTTCCGGGTGCCAGCGCAGGGGTTTTCACCTGAAAAATGTGGGTAGGTTTTTTTGTGTCGGTTACTTTTACCTTTTCTTTTCCCTGGTTTAAAACAGTGACAAAAGGCTTGGAACTAAAAACATCTTCAAACAAAGAATCATCCCTCCAGTCATCCACCACATCCAATTGTTTTACATCCAGCTTTTTAGTATTCAAAGATGATCGTTTGCAAAATTCTATTTCTTCCCCCCTGTTTAGGTCCCGGTATATATAACTGTATTCAAATTCATCAGAAAGCTCAAGTTCATCCGTATCCAATGGAAGATGCCAATAAGCTTCGTTTAGATAAAGCAGCGGAATTTCTATAGCGCGGATTTCATTTTGTTTATTGAAACAGACAGGTTTTAACGCAACCGATTGCCCCGGCTGCGAACGAAATCCAACATAGAAATTGATGGTCATGCAATGTGTATTAGGTACGCAATTTACAAATAGCTCTTTTTAAATTATTAAAAACTTTTTGCCCTCAACATTTTAAGAGATTTATCTCATCTACCCTATATTTGCAAAAAACTAAAAACAATATGACTACAAATAAAAGATCAACAGGACTTTACTGGATATTATTCCTGGTTTCAGTGGCAGTTTTTTTTGGGGTATATGCAGTAGCTGGCGGCTACTGTTCGATGATACTGCCGTTTAATGTTACCCTCTTTGCTTTGGCGCTTGATCTCATGTAGTCATTCCAAATACTTATTAAAAATGCCTCACTTTTCAGTGAGGCATTTTTAATAAGTAACAATTATTTTTAATGGGTATATATTTCCCCAATTATTGCACTATAGGCGTTTCGTGGTAAAACATAGCATACCATGTATTTCCCCTTTTTACATAAACGTTGGAAGCTGCTATCTGGGGTACCCACCGGTCCCCTTCCGGATCGAGTGCATCCTGCAACGCCTCGTAATAAATAACTGCAACGTCATCCGCGATTTTCTTTACCCTTATATTCGATAAGCGGTAGTTATTGATAGTGCTTTTCTGAAAAGACTGCAGCACTTCCCCCTTATTCATGGTGATCTTACCGAAAAAAGCCTGGTAGTCTTCCGCCAGGATGTCTTTTAACCTGTCCAGCTGTTTGGTTTTAGCAAACTCCCAACTTGCAGCCTCTTTATTTTTAATAACGGTTATATCGGCCTGGGTGAGTTCCGGTGAGGAAACTTTACTTTCAACCTTCACTTCGGTTTTCGGTTTGCAATACCCCAGCGTGGAGACCACGAGAAGCGATAGGAGACCAATTTTTATTGTCTGCATATAATGGATTTTGATTCAAAAAAAAATGCCAGAGGCTGATTTCACCTGCTTAGTCGCAAATTCAATACCATTAAATAGTATTTATTTGTCCAGCATAGATCGGTCATTCTTTTGACATTAAATCGAATCATTGACCGAAACAAATCGGTTAACAAGGAAAAGTGGGAGGTCTACCGGATAGGATGACACCGTTTGTAGTTATTATTGGCCGCCTGGTATACTGAAACAGATCGGTTACAAGACGCTAAAACAAGTGTAATTGCCAGCAAAGCAAAAAGATTTTTCGCAATACGCATAGAGGTGTTTTTGGTTCAAGAGGATTATAATAAACGCTTATATTGCAGAATTAGTATCTGTATGGTAAAATAAAAAACCGCCCCCAGGGGAGCGGTTTTAAATTTTGTCTATTTCGGCGGCAGACTTTGTAGCCGGGGAAATTTATTTTACTTCCTCAAATTCAGCATCGGTCACATTCTCATTGCCTTGTCCTGCAGCTTGTTCCTGCTGGCCATTAGCTGGTTCTTCGCCCGGTTGGGGAGCACCTTCCTGGGTTGCCTTGTACATATCTTCACTGGCTGCAGTCCAGGCGGCGTTCAGGGCTGCACTTGCAGTATCTATTTGAGCCGCATCCTGTGCCTTATGGGCAGTTTTCAACTGTTCCAGCCCGTTTTCGATCGCTGACTTTTTATCTGCAGGAATCTTTTCCCCATATTCTTTCAATTGTTTTTCTGTCTGGAATATGAGGCTGTCCGCCTGGTTGATTTTATCTACTTTTTCTCTTTCCGCTTTGTCAGTAGCTTCATTTGCCCTGGCTTCATTCTTCATTTTTTCTATCTCTTCCGGGCTTAAACCGCTACCAGCCTCAATACGTATTTTTTGTTCTTTGCCAGTGCCTTTATCCTTAGCTGTAACATGCAGGATACCGTTTGCATCGATATCAAAGATCACTTCCACCTGTGGAACGCCGCGTGGAGCCGGCGGGATGCCGTCAAGGTTAAACATACCCAAACTCTTGTTTTGAGAACTCATAGGCCTTTCTCCCTGCAACACGTGGATCTGCACCCCCGGCTGGTTATCGCTGGCCGTGCTGAACACTTCCGATTTTTTTGTCGGGATAGTCGTATTGCTTTCAATCAGGCGGGTCATTACACCTCCCATTGTTTCGATACCCAGGCTAAGCGGGGTAACGTCCAGCAGCAATACATCTTTGATATCGCCACTTAATACTGCCCCCTGGATGCCTGCACCTATCGCCACAACTTCATCCGGGTTCACCCCTTTATTTGGTTTTTTGCCAAAGAATTTCTCTACGATCTCCTGCACTTTAGGTATACGGGTACTTCCACCCACCAGTATTACTTCGTCAATATTGGAAGTACTCAAACCCGCATCTTTTAATGCTGCTTCGCAAGGTTTTAAGCAACGCTCAAACAATTTATCTGCAAGTGCTTCGAATTTTGCGCGCGTCAATTTTTTTACAAGGTGTTTGGGTACACCATCCACAGCTGTTACATAAGGCAGGTTGATCTCGGTTTCTGAAGACGAAGACAGTTCAACTTTGGCTTTTTCAGAGGCTTCTTTCAAACGTTGTAAGGCCATGGGATCTTTGCGCAGATCTATTGCTTCATCTGCTTTAAATTCGTCTGCCAGCCAGTCCATGATCACTTTATCAAAGTCATCACCACCAAGGTGGGTGTCCCCATTGGTTGATTTTACCTCAAACACACCATCACCCAATTCCAGCACCGAGATATCAAACGTTCCACCGCCTAAGTCAAAGACAGCAATCTTCTGGTCTTTACCTTTTTTGTCAAGCCCATACGCTAATGCTGCTGCCGTGGGTTCATTCACAATACGGCGAACGGTCAGCCCTGCGATCTCCCCTGCTTCTTTAGTTGCCTGGCGTTGCGCATCGTTAAAATAAGCGGGAACGGTAATCACCGCTTCCGTTACTTCCTGGCCGAGATAATCTTCAGCCGTTTTTTTCATTTTCTGAAGCACCATCGCGCTGATCTCCTGTGGCGTATACATTCTGCCATCTATGTCAATACGAACCGTATTATTGTCACCTTTTGCCACTTTGTAGCTCCAGTGAGTCGTTTCTTCTGTGACCTCATCAAACCTGCGCCCCATAAAACGTTTCACACTACTGATGGTATTCTGAGGATTGGTAATGGCCTGGCGCTTAGCCGGGTCCCCTACCTTACGTTCTCCGTTCTTTAAAAATGCTACTACCGAAGGCGTAGTGCGGCGCCCTTCGTCATTAGCGATTACTACTGGTTCATTGCCTTCCATTACAGCAACGCAACTGTTAGTAGTTCCCAGGTCAATGCCTATAATCTTTGCCATATAAAATTTTATTATTTGTTTGTGAGGATAATTTGTCAATCATTGTGCCAATGGGAATTGTGTGCAAAAATGGCAGTAAAGGCCTTCAAACCCTGTCGGCGGCTATAAGCACCGCAGCGGTTAAAGTGTAAAGACCGCAGCCTGTTGTAAAATCGGGTTAGAAGATCTCTAAGGAAATTACCTTGTATGGCCCGCCAGGTTTTCAAATTGCTATCGGGGTCTGCTGCTGTATCAACCGCCGACAGGGTACAGAACCGCTGTCGGGGGTAAGTATCATTGCAGTTCGGTAAATTCCGCATGGCCATCTTTTTTTACGCGGAAAGTAAAATGGCGCTGGGTAACGTAACTGATGGCAATTACCAGGAGGATCGTGAGCACCTGGCTGAATAAAACGTTCCAGCCGAACACCTCCACCAGCAATTTCAGCAAAGCATAGTTGATCACCAGGTTAAAAGAAAATGACAGGAAATACCGGAACAGCTGGATGCGCCCCCGGAGGTAAGAAGTTGTAAAGACAACATAACGGTTCAGGATAAATCCAATAATAAATGTAAACGCAGAGGAAAGAAAAAGAGCGGCAATGTGCGGCTTAAAGGCAAAAAAGCCAAGGTCAAAAACCTCTTTCACAAAGATGTAACGATACGAAATGATATACGTTAATAAACCAAAACAAGCATTGGCACCCCCGCAGGATGCATAACGAAAAGTCTGCAGGGGCATTACCCTCCGGAAGGGAGGGTAAAAAAAATCTATTATGCGGGTGATGAATTTTCTCATTGATGGATGCCTGCAAAGCTAACTATTGACCCGGCTAAAAACAAAACACCCGTTGTTGCCAACAGGTGTCCTGGTATAAAAAATTCCGGGCTGATTAAAATACATAACGGATGGCGAATCCACCCCAGTTGCCGTTGAATCCTGAGTAATTGCCAAATTCAAAAGACGGCTGCCAATCCAGGGAAAAGTTGATGGGTGCTTCCCTGATCTTGTAATCTAAACCAAGAATGGCATCAACACCCACTGTGGTTCCGCCGCCATACCATTTGTTGTTGTAAAAGCCAAGGTGAGCACCCGGACCAACATACCACTTCAAACCCGGGGCACCATTGATGTTACCATGGTATTCATACAACCCCGTCACCCTCGTGCCCCTGTTCCAGAAATAGGCAATGCCTTCAAGCGCAGCGTCTGGCTTTATAAAGTGCTTAAATGTGACAGCACCGGGATAAAATTTGACGCCTAAGGCTGTTTTGTAATCATGGGAACCTACATTGGACTGGGCAGAAGCGCTGGAACTGCCTATCATAAAAATGAAAACCAACGCTAAAAATTGTTTCTTCATAAGTGCTTTTATTTTTAGTGAGCGCATGCAAGATTCAAAGAATCATGCTAAAAATTTTGTTATAATTCTAACTGTATAACAGTTCTCTTTGTTCTTTCACTCTGTCATCCGCCAGGTATTCGTCGTAGGTCATTAACTTATCGATCATACCCTTCGGTGTTATTTCAATGATGCGGTTGGCCACCGTTTGCATAAACTGGTGATCATGTGTTGTAAAAAGAACTGTTCCGGAGAAGTTCACCATACTATCGTTAAACGCAATGATACTCTCCAGGTCCAGGTGGTTGGTGGGTTCATCCAGGATGAGCAGGTTTGGATTTTGTATCATCATCTTACTGAGCATACACCTTACTTTTTCGCCACCGCTTAATACGGAAGTTTTTTTCAAAATCTCATCTCCGGTAAATAACATTTTGCCCAGGAAACCGCGCAGAAAATCTTCATCCACATCCTTTACATAGGGCGGCACGAACTGCCTTAACCAATCCATCAGGTTCAGGCTATTGCCTTCAAAATATTCTGTATTATCATTCGGCAGGTAGGCGGTAGTGATAGTAGTACCCCATTCATAAGTGCCGGTATCAGCCGTTGATTTGCCGTTGATCAGTTCAAAAAATGCGGTGAGCGCGATAGGATCGCGGCTAAGGAAGGCAACCTTCTGCCCTTTCTGCACGTCAAAATTTAATTTGCTGAAAATGTTTTTTCCATCCTGCTTTTTGGAGAGGTTTTCCACTTTCAAAATATCGTTCCCGGCTTCTCTCTCCTGCTTAAAAATAATACCCGGGTATTTACGGTTACTTGCAGTGATGTCTTCAAAAACGAGTTTATCCAACGCTTTCTTTCGGCTGGTGGCTTGTTTGCTCTTGGAGGCATTGGCGCTAAACCGTGCGATAAATTCAAGCAGGTCTTTTTTCTTCTCCTCCTGTTTTTTATTTTTATCTGTTGCCTGCCTGGCGGCCAACTGGGAACTTTCGTACCAGAAAGTATAGTTACCGGTATACACTTTGATCTTCATCTTATCCACGTCAGCAACATGTGTACAAACCGCATCCAGGAAGTGACGGTCATGGCTTACCACCAGCACGATATTCTCGTAGTCTGCCAGGAAGTTTTCCAGCCAGCTGATCGTTTCCACGTCGAGGTTATTCGTAGGCTCATCCAACAAAAGGATGTCAGGATTTCCAAACAAGGCCTGCGCAAGCAAAACCCTTACTTTCAGGTTGGCACTGATATCTTTCATCAGTTGCTGGTGAAGGTCATCTTTCACACCCAACTCGCTCAGGAACGTAGCAGCATCACTTTCGGCGGTATACCCTCCCATTTCACCAAACTCATGTTCCAATTCCCCTGCTTTAAGTCCATCTGCTTCCGTAAAATCTTCTTTGCTATAAATCGCATCCCTTTCATGCATCACTTCCCACATTTTTTTGTGGCCCATCATCACGGTATTCAAAACCGTTTGTTCATCAAACGCGAATTGGTTTTGATTGAGCACCGCCATTCTTTCCCCGGGGGTGATGCTAAGAGTACCTTTATTAGGTTCAATTTCTCCACTCACAATTTTCAGAAAGGTAGATTTACCAGCGCCATTAGCACCAATCACACCGTAACAATTTCCTTTCGTAAAATTGATATTTACCTCATCGAACAAAACCCTTTTGCCATATGCAAGGGTGACATTATTTACACTGATCATAATTTTTTAAAATGGGCGCAAAAGTAACTAATAATTGATAATGGATAACGGATAAATGGATAATAAATGCAAATTTGGGTTTACCCTTGCATTTTTAGGAATACAGGCGATCCATCCAACCCTGCCAGGAGCACTTTTACGGCCTTTGCACAAGGATTTGCCTAAACACGATATCGATGTGTACAGACTTTGTTTTTTTATTTTATTAGTTTTGCGCCATGTCGATCGTACGTATTATTCAACAGGCTGCCGTTAAAAGTCTGGTTGATCTCTATAAGCAGTCCTTTTCTGACACCGATTTCCAGGTTAATCAAACCAAGGAAGAATTTGAAGGAGATTATACAGTGGTGTTATTTGCCCTGCTGAAAAAAACGGGTCAAAATCCTGCAGCTTTAGGGGAACAACTGGGCACTGCCCTGATGCAGGACCACCCGGATTTATTCACCGGCTTTAATATCATCAAAGGATTTTTAAACCTTGAGATAACTGAGCAATATTGGCTAAAGCTGTTGCAGGCTGGCTATGCCAATAAGGAATACGGCCAACAACCGCCTACGGGCAAAAAAGTAATGGTGGAATATTCCTCCCCAAATACCAACAAGCCGCTTCACCTGGGCCACCTCAGGAATAACTTCCTGGGCTGGAGCGTGGCGGCCATCCTGGAGGCAAACGGAAACAGGGTCTATAAAAGTTGTATCGTGAACGACCGGGGCGTTCATATTTGTAAAAGTATGATCGCATGGCAAATGTTTGCTGATGGCGCCACGCCAGAAACAACACAACTTAAAGGCGATCATTTTGTTGGAGAGTATTATGTAAAGTTTAATGATGAATACAAACGGCAGGTCCAGGAGCTGAAAAGTGGGGGTATGGAGGAGAAGGAGGCCGAAAAAAAAGCGCCGGTAATGCTTGCTACCCAACAGATGTTGCACGATTGGGAAGCTGGTAAACCCGAGGTAGTGGAACTTTGGAAAACGATGAACAGCTGGGTTTATGAAGGCTTTGCTACCACTTACAAAAAGATCGGGAGCGACTTTGATAAAACGTATTACGAGAGCGATACTTATCTGCTGGGAAAAAAAACGGTGGAAGAGGGCCTCGCCAAAGGCGTATTTGAGCAGGAATCAGATAACAGTGTGTGGATCGACCTTACTGCTGATGGGCTGGACCGGAAGATCGTGCAACGGAAAGATGGCACTTCTGTTTATATCACCCAGGACATCGGCCTGGCCCAGCAAAAATACCAGGAATATGGTATCGACCAGAGCATCTACGTGATTGGCGATGAGCAGAATTACCACATGAAGGTCCTCAAACTAATCGCAGAAAAATTGCAGTTACCGAATGCGGCAAACATTTACCACCTCAGTTACGGAATGGTGGAACTGCCGACCGGTAAAATGAAAAGCCGGGAAGGTACCGTGGTGGATGCAGATGACATTGTAGATGAAATGATCTCCACAGCAAGGCAGCACACAGAAGAACTGGGGAAAGTAAAAGATTTTACTGAACCCGAACTGGAGGATTTGTACAACACGTTGGGCCTGGGCGCCATGAAATTCTACCTTTTAAGGGTGGACCCTAAGAAAAAAATGATCTTTAACCCGGAGGAAAGTATCGACTTCCACGGCTTTACGGGACCTTTTGTGCAATATACCTATGCAAGGATCCGGAGCATTCTTCGCAAAGAACCCTTTGAGGTTCAGGAAATGGAAGCTACTGGCCTTTTGAAGCTGGAAAAAGAGATCATAGTCACGCTGGAGCAATTTAGTACTGCCTTGCAACAGGCTGCAAAAGAATTGAATCCTTCCGTGATCGCTCTATACGTGTTCAACCTGGCAAAAACGTTTAATTCCTTTTATACCGCTCATTCGATAAGTAATGCCGAAACTGCAGAGAAGAAACAATTGCGTTTGCAATTAGCCGTTATGACGTCTAATGTGATTAAAAAAGGGATGCGGTTGCTAGGCATCCAGGTTCCGGAGCGGATGTAGCCCGCAAGCAGGCTATTTTCCCTTTGATTATTAACAGAGAGATCCCAACGAGGCTCATGCACAAGGCCGAGAGTTGTATGTAAAAGATTTCGATCCAAAATGGAACTGAAAGCCGCCCTTGTCCGATATAGCAAAAAGAATACCGAGGGTATTTTAAGATGTAAACAGGATAATTGTAAATATTTTTCTATTTACAATTAAACATTTACACAAAAAGTAGCCTTAAAATCTATTGAACTTATTCCGCTTTATGAATTTCGCTGGTAAAATGGAATTCAATGTCCGGGTTATTGGTGCGTTCGGTATTCAGGAACCATTCACTTTGCGCCAGGTAAACAAGATGTCCGTCCTTATCTTCGGCGATATTGGCCTGCTTGTATTTTACGAAGTCATCCAATTTTTTTAGGTCCGTGCTGGTGATCCAACACGCCTTGTATAACGGCAGGCTATTCATTTGAACAGATGCGCCGTATTCCTGCAGGAGGCGATATTGAATTACCTCAAACTGGAGTTCACCTACGCAGCCGATGATTTTCTTGTTACCGCCAAACTGGGTAAACAACTGTGCAACACCCTCGTCAGTTAGTTGAATTAAGCCTTTCTCCAACTGCTTGGTTTTCATTGGATCTTTATTGACTACCTC
Organism: Chitinophagaceae bacterium; assembly: GCA_043727215.1. Taxonomy (GTDB): domain Bacteria; phylum Bacteroidota; class Bacteroidia; order Chitinophagales; family Chitinophagaceae; genus Ferruginibacter. Next base: position 22,885 of record JAYSYY010000076.1, read on the forward strand.
TTTAAATATTTCAGGAGAAAAACTTGGTATTCCCGTGAAGTAAAATTGTTCTCCCTCGGTGAGTGTATCTCCGATTTTGAAGTTGCCGGTGTCAAACAAACCGACCACGTCCCCGGGGTATGCCTCTTCGATCACATCCTTTTGCCGGGCCAGGAAACTATACGGGTTACTGAACCGCACGTCCTTTTCCAGCCGGACATGATTATAATAAGTGTTACGTGCAAACCTTCCGCTACAAACACGCAGGAACGCTATCCTATCCCGGTGTTTTGGATCGAGGTTCGCGTGTATCTTAAATATGAACCCGCTGAATTTATTCTCTTCAGGTGTAATATCTCTTGTTGTTGTATGCCTCGGGCGAGGGGTCGGGGCGATGCGAATGAAGGTGTCAAGCATTTCCTTTACACCAAAGTTGTTGACGGCACTACCGAAAAACACCGGTGCCGTATGGCCGGCCAGGTAGTCATTCATATTCAATCCGCCATACACCCCGTCTATCAATTCAACATCTTCGCGTAAAGTCCTGGCATCAGCTACACCTATTTTTGAATCTAAGATAGGATCGTTTAAGTCTCTGATAGTTAGTACGGTTTCGTCATTTGCTTTTGTGCCCGCTGTGAACAGGACGAGTCTTTTTTCATGCAGGTCGTACACCCCCTTAAAATCTTTTCCGCTGTTGATTGGAACTGTCATCGGGTGAAGTTGGATGTTCAATTCCTTCTCTATTTCTTCTAACAGGTCAAACCTGTTCTTACCATCCCGGTCCATTTTGTTGATAAAAACAATGACGGGCGTTTTCCGCATGGCTATAACTTCCATGAGCCTGCGGGTTTGGGCCTCTACCCCATTTACACTATCGATCACTAGCACTACGCTGTCTACAGCTGTAAGGGTCCGGTAGGTATCTTCGGCAAAGTCCTTGTGCCCCGGCGTATCCAACAAGTTTACCAGGTGCCCTTCGTACTCAAAGGTCATTACACTAGTGGCCACACTGATACCACGCTGCCTTTCAATTTCCATGAAATCACTGGTGGCATGTTTTTTTATCTTGTTGCTTTTCACGGCGCCCGCGGTTTGAATTGCTCCACCAAAAAGCAGGAATTTTTCTGTAAGGGTCGTTTTCCCCGCATCCGGGTGGGAGATAATTGCAAAGGTCTTCCGCCGGTTTATTTCGTCTATATACTTCATAAAGGGCGCAAAGATAATGAATGACGGTGGAAGGTGGAGGGTGGAGGGTGGAAGGTGTACGTCCCTGAAATAGGTTGACGGTAGACGGTGGATTCATTCTCTCCTCCAGGTACTGATGTTGAAAACAATCCTTTTTTCTGAACTTCTAACTTATTGTCCCGTCTGCCGGAGGAGGAACTTTTTATCCCGCCTGCGGCGGAAAAACCCTAACCTTGAACTTTGAACCCTGAACTTTCAACCCCGAACCATGAACTCTGAACCTTCTACCCTACCTTTGAGCTATGCGTAAAACGCTTACTATTTTAACCAACTCCCTGCGCCTGACATTTGAGGAATTAAAAGTAAATAAGCTTCGTACGGCGCTTAGCCTTACAGGCGTTGCATTTGGCATCTTTTGTATTATCGGGGTATTGGCTACGGTAAACAGCCTGGAACGAAATATCCAGGACCAGGTAAAAAGCCTCGGAAGCAACACGATCTATATCGACAAATGGGAATATGCCGGCGGGCCGGACAAACCCATGTGGAAATACCGTTCCAGGCCTAACATGAAGTATGAAGAAGCTGCAATGGTAAAAGAACGTTCCGACTTAGCGGAGGAGATCACTTTTTTTATCAGGTCTACCGGAACTGCCAGCTACCAAAACGATGTGTTACAAAATGTAGGCATCTATGGAATTAGTGAAGCCCAGATCAATATCCAGCCCATTAAATTTCTGAGCGGACGTTATTTTTCCCCGACCGAATTTGCCAATGCAAGGCAGGTAGGCATCATCGGATTTAACAATGCTGAGAATCTCTTTGGTTCCGCTGAAAGGGCCCTGGGTAAAACGGTGGAAGTAAGGGGCAGGAAGATCACCGTTATTGGGGTGATACAAAAAGAAGGCAAAAGCTTTATCGGGTGGAATTATGATGATTGCATTATGTTGCCCTATAGGTTTTTCAGGCAGGTTTACGATGAAAAAATGACCAATCCCATTATCATTGTAAAGGGTAAAGATGCGGTTCCACCTGAGAGTGTGCGCCAGGAACTTACCGGCATTATGCGGCAGGTAAGGCGGCTAAGCCCTACACAGGAAGATAATTTTTCGCTGAATAGCGTGGAAGCCATCAGCAAAGCCATTTCACAATCTTTCATAGTGATCAATATTGTAGGGTCCATCATCGGTGGCATCAGCCTGATTGTGGGGATGTTCGGTATTGCCAATATCATGTTCGTGACAGTGAAAGAACGTACATCCATTATTGGTTTAAAGAAAGCGATCGGTGCAAGAAACAGGACCATTCTGTTTGAATTTCTGACCGAAGCATCTATGCTTTGTATCCTGGGCGGAGCTTTCGGATTGTTTCTCGTATACCTTTTAACCCTGGTATTATCAGGCCCCTTCAACTTTCCCGTTTATATATCGGTCCCGATGCTTGGCGTAACCTTACTACTTTGTATTGTGGTGGGCATCCTTGCCGGTATCATTCCTGCATCCCAGGCGGCTAAGATGGATCCGGTGGTGGCGATAAGGAGTTAAAAACCTCCTCAAACCCCCTCCGCCCCTTAAAGGGGGAATTCACACGTCTTAACTGTCTGGGCTCTATTCTTGTTTGTAGTACCTTTGGGAATTCAAATTATTTAGACGGGCTATGGTTCATGGACTATCGCCTATGGACCAATATCAATTATCCATTAAAACATTATCATTTAAAAATTGTCTACCATTCTCGCAATAGAATCTTCCTGTGATGATACATCCGCTGGAGTTTGCAGGGATGGCATTATTCTTTCCAATGTTATTGCCAGTCAGAAAGTGCACGAGCAGTACGGGGGCGTGGTGCCCGAACTGGCCAGCAGGGCACATATGCAAAACATCGTACCGGTTGTGGAGGCAGCGATGCAAAAGGCGGGCATTCACACCGACGAGATTGATGCTGTTGCTTTCACACAGGCACCGGGGCTGATCGGTGCACTACTTGTTGGCAGCCAGTTTGCAAAATCAATGGCACTGGCACTGAACAAACCGTTAATTGCTGTTCACCATATGCAGGCACATGTGCTGGCGAACCTGATCAGTGATCCAAAACCGGCCTTTCCTTTTTTATGTTTAACAGTGAGTGGGGGGCATACGCAAATCGTGTTATGTAATTCGCCATCGGATATGCGTGTATTGGGCGAAACGATCGATGATGCTGCAGGCGAGGCATTTGACAAAAGTGCCAAACTGCTGGGTCTGCCCTACCCCGGCGGGCCATTGATAGATAAATTTGCGGCAAATGGTAATTCCCTGGCATACAAATTTCCGGAACCCCAGGTAGCCGGCCTCAACTTTAGTTTCTCCGGGTTAAAAACTTCCTTTCTTTATTTTTTGCAAAATGCCGGTACGGCAAATGTTTTTAAAGAAGCGTTTACTGCAACGGAGGAAGAAAGAAAAAAGTTTGTTGATGATCACCTCCCAGATATCTGTGCGTCTATCCAGCACCGTATTGTGAGCATCCTGCTGAACAAACTTAAAAAAGCTGCGTCAGAAACCGGCATCAAAGAGATCTGTATCGCGGGGGGTGTTAGTGCCAACAGTGGCCTCCGGAACAGCCTCCGGGAATTGGGCGGTCAAATGGGCTGGAACACCTATATCCCTGCTTTTGAATATTGCACAGACAACGCCGGGATGATCGCCATCACCGGATACCATAAGTACATCGCCGGGGATTTTGCCTCATTGGATATTATTCCCAGTGCGAGAGCGGAGTGGTGAGTTGGTCCATGGTCTATGGCCTAGCCGGTTGTTCGGTCAGGTGGGCGCACAAATTTCGAATAGGCAATAAGCAATTGGCAAATGTGATAACCTGAACGGGCGACCAAAGTAAACGAACGTCTAGGGGCGATGGACCATGGACTCTGGACTTTTTCAAACTTCGAACTTTAAAAACTGCCCTGTGTCCAATACCTATTTCTCTTTTAAACAATTTACCATTCACCAGGACAGGTGTGCGATGAAAGTGTGTACGGATGCCTGCCTGCTGGGTGCCTGGACGGCAAAAAAAATAGGAGAAATACCATTAACACCCCAGAATATTTTAGACATCGGGACGGGCACAGGTTTATTGAGTTTAATGCTGGCTCAAAAAACAAAGGCTGTTATCCATGCGATCGAATTGAACGAAGCTGCCGCTGCCCAGGCGAAGGAAAACTTTGAAAAATCCCGTTGGAATGAACGCCTGTTCCTGTTTCATACAAGCATCCAGGAATTTCCTCCAAAAATAAAATATGACTTAATTACCAGCAACCCGCCCTTTTTTGAAGATGACCTGCAAAGCAAAAACCCGGCGAAAAATGCAGCAAAACATGACACCACCCTTAGCCTTTCCGAATTAACCAGGGCGATCAACATTCACCTGGAGGACGAAGGGTTGGCATCAATCCTGATTCCCTGGCACAGGACCAGCTATGTTGAATTGCTCGCGCAAAGGGAAGGGTTATTTATCCAGGATAGGCTGATGGTCAGGCAATCTCCTACACACCCATTTTTTCGAACCTTGCTCACGCTTTCAAAACTCGAAAGGCCCGGGCGCACCGAGGAGTTAAGCATTCATGATGAACATAGGAATTACACGCCTGGTTTTATAACATTGTTGAAAGATTATTATTTGCATCTTTAGACAGGTTTCTGCATTTCTTCGGCATATCCCCGCATGTATTCAAATGCAGGTGTAAGTTGACCGCTTTTTATGATGGTCGCCTTCTCAATTATCGGGTTGTTGCCTTCCAATAATTCGCCGAGAACATATTTGATGAGCTGCTCACCAAAATACCTGCTGGCATCTTTGGGCAGCTCATTGGGCAGGTTACCCACGGCCATTACATCCACAGAACCGGGCAGGTAGGGCGTTGTCTGTTCAAAAGTTACACGGTCCACTCCGTATACAGGATTTTCTATTGTACCATCGCCGATGTTACAGGGCACAGAACCATTCCGGTCATCTGTAACATCCGCAATGGTCTGGATGCGCCAGCCAGGTAAGGAAAGATCCAACAGTTCAAAAAGCCTGGGAATATTTTTTTCCCAATACACCCCATTCATAAGGATATCCGTCTTAGTGAGGTACGTGGAGAAGAGGCATTCATACAGTTCAGGTGAATCATGAAAATGCGCACGGTTATATGAAGAGCCATCTTTTGGGCGGTACAGATCTGCGCCTTTCAGGTGCACATACACCGGGTAAGTGAATTGTTTTTGCAAGTAATCTTCCGGCTCCACTTCGTGTACGCCCATCAGGTTCATAATTTCCAGCAAACCATGCGCTACTCTCCCACTGCCTGTTACTGCAATTTTGATATGGGGGATCTTGAGCCCGAAATAATGATGGATCAGGTGCTGGAACGTTTTAGCAGAGTTAACCCGATCCAGGTGAAACGCGCCGGTGCGGTTGCCGTATGCCATCATGCCATTGTGGGCACCTACCACGCCAGCAAAAAAGCCGAACCCGATGATCCTCGCCCCGTCCTCATGCTCCAGGCATTCATAATCGATTAGGGTTATTTTTTTTTCAATAACGGCCTGCAGGAGTGCCTGGTTGTAGGGCTGCATTTTTTTTGTGTGCGAAAAAAAGAGGTAAGTTTTGCCTGGTATCAGCATATCAACGGGCACTTCCTTGATTCCAAGCAGGATATCGCTTTCCTGCAGATCTTCTTTAACCTCTACGCCTGCCGCCTGGTATTCCTTGTCACTGTAGCAACGGTTGTCGCTATGCTGAACAATGATCTGTACATCCGGCCGGTTCTTATGCAGCCATTTACATTGCGCCGGGGTTAATGCAACCCTGTTATCCGATGGAACCTTTCCTTCGCGTATTAAACCAATTTTAAGCATGCAGCCGATTTTAAAAAGGCAATTTACATTTTAGATTTTATATGCCCCCGCTTACCTTTGCGGTATGAATTATTTCGAATTGTTCGGTTTCCCCGTCGCCCCAAAAGTGGACAAGACTACGCTTGCGCAAAAATATTTTGCCTTGCAAAAAACAAATCACCCGGACTTTTTTACCCAGGGGTCAGAAGAAGAAAAGGAAGTGGCGCTTCAGCAATCTGCAGATATTAATAAAGCCTTCACCACTTTTCAAAACGAGGAAAAAACGCTTGAGTACTTTTTACTGCACAGTGGTTTCATAGAAAAGGAGGAGAAATACCAGCTAGAGCCTGCGTTTTTAATGCAGATGATGGAACTGAATGAAAGCCTTGCTGAAAAAGACGGGGTAACCATGGCGGCCGAACTTGCTGAACTGGAGAAAGGATTATATGCCGAAATAAAACCCGTGGTTGAAGCGTCGGTCTTTGACCCCACCGGGGAGTCCATTGCAAAATTGAAAGCTTACCACTTCAAGAAAAAATATTTAAACCGGATTTTGGAAAGGTTAGGTGATTGATGTAATATTGCCCCCCGGCGAAAAGCGGTTTAATTCGTTTAAATTGTTTAAGGTTTTCTAAGTTTGAAAATATCTTTCAATTTGTCAGACGCTAACTTTAAACGTGAAACCTTAAACCCCCAAACGCAAAAAAGGCCCATGTGGCGGAATTGGTAGACGCAGCAGACTCAAAATCTGCCGTTCGCAAGGGCGTGAAGGTTCGATTCCTTTCGTGGGCACCCATTAAACCTCGATTTTGTCGGGGTTTTTTTATTTAAAGAGTCACAATACTTCATCTTTCAAAACCTGGAGCTCAGATCCGGATAAGATTCCAGGCTTCTTTTTTAGACCTT
>JAYSYY010000077.1:0-1540 GCA_043727215.1 Chitinophagaceae bacterium
AAATACTCCACGAAAATTCGGGGCGTTTCGTAAAGCTTGAGGCTGTGCAGTTGTATTTCTGCAGGTAAATTTGGTACCAGCTGTCCCCAGATAGCAACCACCAGGTTTTCAATGGAACATAGTTTTCCTTTCATAAAAGGAACATCTTCGTTAAGGTTTTTATGATCCAGTTTATCGATGACAAATTCCTTAATGATAATACTCAGCTTTTTTACATCATATACAAAACCTGTCTCTTCATCCGGATGGCCTTTAATGGTTACGTACAATTCAAAATTGTGCCCATGCCAGTTTTCGTTGGCGCATTTGCCAAATACTTCTTCATTCTTCTCCCTGCTCCATTTTGGGTTAAAAAGTTTATGAGCGGCATTAAAATGTTCTATCCTGGTTATGTACAGCATCAGCCGGGCAAAATTTTTTGCAAATGTAACCAGTATTGACAGAAATGTAAACCCAATGCTCGAAATTTGTCAAATGCGAATTTTGGTTGTATCCGCCACAGAAATGGAAATTGCGGCTTTCAGGGCCCGGGGAGCACAGGTAGATATCCTTATTACAGGAGTTGGCTGCCCTGCCTGTATGTACGCTGTAACAAAGGCGCTTCACCAAAATCGTTATGACCTCGCGATCCAGGCAGGTATTGCCGGTGTTTTCAACGAGGAATTTACACTGGGGGAAACGGTTTTGGTAGAAAAAGATCTTTTTGCCGACCTTGGTATAGTAGAGAATAACTCCTTTTTAACCCTGGCAGAAAGCCGGCTTTCGCATGCCAATGTTCATCCCTACGAAGAAGGCTGGCTGGTGGCCAACGTGCACTTTCTGCAGGATACGGGCCTGCTGAAGGCAAGGGCAATTACCGTTAACACTGTCGGAGACAATGCAGAAGCAAATGCCAGGCATCTTGAAAAGTATAACCCCCAGGTAGAAAGTATGGAAGGCGCAGCTTTTTTTTATGCCTGCCTGATGGAAAAAGTACCATGCATCCAGCTGAGAAGTACCAGTAATAAAGTAGGGGAGCGGCGGAAATCCGAATGGAAAATGGAGGAGGCAGTGCTTAATCTAAACGAACATTTACACCGGCTGGTAACAATATTATCTCAACCTGCAACTGCCTAACCTTGACATTATCCATTGGTTTTTCACCCTGCCCGAACGATACTTTTATATTTGAGGCGTTGATACACCAAAAGATCGACACGGAGGGGCTACATTTTGTACCCGTGCTGGAGGACGTTCAAACGCTGAACCAGTGGGCCATTGAGGGTAAACTTGATATTACCAAACTCAGCTATGGCGTGTTACCGCTTGCGATGAGCCACTACCAGTTGCTTAACAGCGGTAGTGCGTTGGGTAAAGGAGTTGGGCCTTTGCTTATTTCAGATGGCCGTGCTATAAGTGATGAATTGACGGAGCAGGCGGTGGCGATCCCCGGGGAGCATACAACGGCCCATTTGCTTTTTACACTAAAGTATCCCGGGGCAAAAAAGAAGGTCTTTTTAAGATACGACGCAATTGAAGACTTCGTGTTGCAGGGACAAGG
>JAYSYY010000078.1:0-3713 GCA_043727215.1 Chitinophagaceae bacterium
GTGCGTGGCTTCCTTAAAAAGGATATCCATCCCAATGAATTGGAACAGGCATTGCTGGCCGTAGCCGAAGGCGGCTATTATTATTCCCATGATACCACAGGGAAGCTGGCAGCCGTTTTTCAAAAATCCCACTTAACCAATTCATCCTTCGATAAAGGGATGATCAGCCCCACCGAAATTACTTTTTTAAAACTTGCTGCCACTGACATGACCTATAAGGAGATCGCCTTTGAATTAAAGTTGTCGCCCAGCACGATTGACAACTACCGGGAGGTACTATTTGCAAAGCTGGAAGTAAAGAGCAGGGTGGGCCTGGCCATTTATGCGGTGAAAAATGGTCTTGTTAATTTCTAAGTGTCCGGTTGAAGTAAACGCAGGCTAGAATAAACCAAATAGCTGGGAGTCAATTCGATTGATCACCTGGCCGAGGTCTTCTTCATTCTCTGCAAATTTATTGGTGTCCGAATCAATCACGAGTAGCGGCCCCTCTTTATAATTATCTATAAAACTGTTGTAATAATCATTCAGTTTTTTCAGGTAGTCCAGGCGGATATTTTCTTCATATTCCCTCCCTCTCTTTTGTATCTGTGAAACGAGTGTGGGCACAGAAGCTTTCAGGTAGATCAACAGATCCGGTGGCTGCACCATGGTTTTCAGCGTTTCAAAAAAACTGTAATAGTTCTCAAAATCACGTTTCCCCATCAGGCCCATGTCATGCAGGTTCGGCGCAAAAATATTCGCATCTTCATAAATGGTGCGGTCCTGGATAACGGTTTCGGTGCCTCGCTGTATATCCAGCAACTGGTTCAGCCGGCTGTTTAAAAAGTAGATCTGCAGGTTAAAACTCCACCTGGGCATATCTTCATAAAAATCATTCAGGTAGGGATTGTGGTCCACGTCTTCAAATTGCGGTATCCACTTATAATGTTTGCTTAATAATTCAGTGAGGGTAGTTTTGCCAGCGCCGATATTCCCGGCTATTGCGATATGTTTAGGTTTTTTTATTTTGGCCATGGTTCAATTTACGAATTTTGAAGAACGAACTACGAATGTAATGGTATTTATTTGCGCCTGCAGGCTTCGGGCAATTTTAAAAATATTGTAAGCCCATCGCCGTTCTTACCACGGCCAGCGTGGCTGCGGCACTGCTGCGGGCTTTGCTGGCGCCGTTTTCCATCACCTCCTGCAGGTATTGCCGGTTCTCCATGATATCCCGCGCTTTTTGGCGGATAGGTGCAATGAATTGGACCATGTCTTCGCCCAATTGCTTTTTCAGGTCACCATAACGGATCACGCAGTTATTAAAATCAGCTTCGTATTTATTAAAAACTTCGGTATCGCTAACCAGTTTCAGCAGTCCAAAAATATTGTCAATATAATCGGGCTTCACCGAGTTCGTGGTGGTGGGACCGCCGTCCGTTTTCGCCTTCATAATTTTTTTCCTGATCAGTTCATCGTCATCTGCCAGGAAGAGGGTTGCCAGCTGGTTCTCGCTTTTACTCATTTTGCCGGTGCCGTCCAGGCTGGGTATTTTGATCAAAGTTTCCCCGAAATTGAATGCCACCGGCTCAGGAAAAACATGCCCGTACCGGTGATTGAAACGCTGGGCAAATGTCCGGGCCATCTCCAGGTGTTGTTCCTGGTCCTTGCCCACGGGCACAAAGGATGCCCTGTGTACAAGAATATCTGCACTCATCAACACCGGGTAGGTGAGCAGTCCTGCATTTACGTTATCCGGGTGTTGCCTGGCTTTATCCTTAAAAGTCACCGTTTTTTCCAGTTCTCCTTTATACGCCATCATGTTCAGGTAAAGGTATAATTCGGATATTTCGGGTAAGTGGCTTTGGCAGAAAAAAGCTGCTTTTTCCGGGTCCAGGCCACAGGCAATATTTTCTGCCAGTACGCGGTGAACGTTTGCTTTCAGTTCTTTGGTGTCTGGGTGGGTGGTAAGGGAATGAAGATCCGCCACCATAAAATAACATTCATGGGTTTCCTGCATTTTCACATAGTTGCGGATGGCGCCAAAGTAGTTTCCCAGGTGAAGGAAACCGGTGGGCCTGATGCCGCTCATGACAATTTTTTTATCCATTATTTGGTTGCTGAAACACCCGCCCGGCAGATGTGTGGTTAAAAATTATTCAGGCGGCGAAGATAACGAACCTACCCTTATTGCTGAACCTGTGCCGGAATTTTTTGTTGCCAGGGTTAACAAAACAGCGCAGGGTGCTGCTAAACCTTTATTTTTGTTTGATGGAGGTGAATGACAACATGATAAATAAACTGGCTTCACTCGCCAAACTACGCTTCAACGAGGCCGAAAAAGAATCGATCAAAGCTGATTTGCAAAGAATGATTCTTTTCGTGCAGAAAATGGAAGAAGTGGACACGGAGGGGGTAACGCCGTTATTACATATCAGCGGGAATAACAATAACGGGAGGGAAGATAAGGAACAGGGAAGCTGTGCCAAATCCGAAGCCCTGAAAAATGCGGAAAAGCACAGTGCCGATTTTTTTCTTGTACCCAAAGTAATTCAAAAATAATACCATGGATCCCTCCATTCTTCACCTGGAACAAATACGGAAAAGCTATTATCTGGGCAAACAGGAACTGCCTGTTTTAAATGGCATCAGCATGGATATTTTCCGGAATGAGTATGTGGCGCTGATGGGCCCTAGTGGCAGTGGTAAATCTACCCTGATGAATATTCTTGGATGCCTGGATTCGCCTACGGGTGGCCGTTATATCCTCAATGGCAGGGACGTGAGCAGGATGGAAGATAATGAGCTGGCAGCCGTAAGAAATAAAGAAATCGGCTTTGTGTTCCAGCAATTCAATTTACTTTCCAGGCTTACTGCTGCTGAAAATGTGGCGTTGCCATTGATCTATAGTGGTGTTTCAAAAAAAGAGCGGATTGAAAGAGCTGCTGCTGTTCTGAGCAAGGTAAAATTAGACGATCGTATGCAACACAAACCCAATGAACTCAGTGGGGGACAGTGCCAGCGGGTGGCCATTGCGCGGGCTCTGATCAATGACCCTGCCATTATCCTTGCTGATGAGCCTACTGGTAACCTCGATTCCAAAACCTCCCACGAGATCATGGACATCCTGGGTAAAATTCATTCGGACGGCAATACCATCATATTGGTGACACACGAAGAGGACATTTCTCATTTTGCCCACCGGGTGATCCGTTTAAGGGACGGGTTGATCGAGTCTGACAAAATGAATGAGCACCCGGTATCCGCCCACGCTTTAAACCATTAGTGGAATTGGTTGTTCTCTTCTTTTAAAACATTTCCTTACATGGCATTTAAGATATATACCAAAACTGGCGACAAAGGGCATACGAGTTTGATCGGGGGTACCAAAGTGCCAAAAAGCCATCTCCGGATTGAGAGTTATGGTACAGTAGATGAATTGAATTCCCACATTGGCCTTTGTGGCGACCTGCTCACTGACCTTCCTTCTAAAAACCTACTGAGAGAGATCCAGGACCGGTTATTTACGATCGGTTCGTCGCTGGCATGTGACCCGGACAAGGAGCCGCTGATGAAGATCCCGGATCTGAAGGCGGAGGACACTGGTTTGCTGGAAGCGGAAATCGATAAAATGAATGAAGTGCTGCCGGTGATGAAATCTTTTATTTTACCGGGCGGGCATATGGCCGTATCCCAGCTCCATATCGCCCGTTGTGTGTGCCGCAGGGCCGAAC
>JAYSYY010000079.1:0-28776 GCA_043727215.1 Chitinophagaceae bacterium
ATATCGGCTTGTAAAGAACCAGAAGTTCCGATACGAATAATATTGAGAGGGGTCAGTTTGTTTTTAATTTTCCTGGTTTCAAAATCAATATTCACCAAAGCATCCAGTTCATTGATGACAATATCAATATTATCGGGGCCGATCCCCGATGATAATACAGTCAATCTTTTTTTACCTACAAAACCGGTATGGCTGATAAATTCGCGGTGCTGTGCTTTTAATTCTACCGAATCAAAATGCTTACTTACCTCTTTTACCCGGTCAGGGTCGCCAACTGTAACGACGGTTCCGGCAATTTCCTCAGGCCGGAGATCCAAATGATACACTGCTCCACGGGAGTTAATGATCAATTCGGATTCTGCTATTCGATTCATAAATCATTTTTAAGGTGATGGTATCAGCCAATTATCAAAAATATCCTATTTTCGCAGCCATACAAAAAACGGTATTTGTCAACCGTTTGGTATTTACAGGACAAAGCAAAGGTTCTTTTTATAAATAAAATAATTTTATGGATTCCTTCGTTAGGTGTATGATTAAAACAAGAATTCTTTCTATAGGATAACGGTCCTTTGGCCGAGTGGCTAGGCAAAGCTCTGCAAAAGCTTCTACAGCGGTTCGAATCCGCTAGGGACCTCTAACAAAAAGCCTGTAAGGATTTCCTTATAGGCTTTAATTTTTTAAACATATGAGATACAGCAAATGGGTTGGGATGGCAGCCTGTCTTTTATTGATAGTAGTTTGTTTTATCCCGTGGACTTATCATGCAGACATTCAGAAGAATTTCACGGGATTCTTTTCGGAAAATAATGCCTATGGCCGGCCTGGGAAGTTTATTGTCTTTTTTTGTGTGATTTCTTTGTTATTACTGCTGGCCCGAAAAGTATGGGCCCAAAGGGTGCTGCTTTTTGTAGCTGGTACACTTGTTGCTTATTCTATCAAAACCTATATCCTCTACACTTCCTGCTATAACGCTTATTGCCCCGAAAAACAAGCAGGCATATTCCTGCTGATCTTCCTGGCATTGATCATTTTTGCCTCGGCGCTTTTCTCCGACTTGAAGTTGCAACCTAAACAAAGCGAGGAACCGCTCAATCCATAAAAGTGTCCGTTATTTTTTTGTTTCCTTCGCCCATGCATCCTTAAGGGTTACCGTGCGGTTGAAAATGAGTATGCCTTCCCCGGCATCTTTATCTAATGTAAAATACCCCTTTCGCAAAAACTGGTAGCGATTCTCTTTCGTAGCGTTTTGTAATGAAGGCTCAACAAAGGCATTGATCACCTGGAGGGAGTCAGGATTAATGTAATCCTTAAAATTGCCTTCTTCACTCGATGGATTTTCTACTTTGAACAAACGGTCGTATAACCTTACTTCCGCATGAACGGCTTTATTGGCGCTCACCCAATGAATAGTACCCTTTACCTGTAAACCACTTGTATCATTTCCGCTTTTGCTTTCGGGAAAATATTTGCAATGGATCTCCAGCACCCTATCATTCTCGTCTTTGATAAAGTGTTCGCATTGGATAATGTAGGCACTCTTCAGTCGCACCATTGCACCCGGTGCCAGCCTGAACCATTTTTTGGCAGGCACTTCCATAAAGTCTTCCCGCTCTATCCATAATTCTTTGCTGAAGGGTAGGTTCCGGATGCCAGTTGCTTCATCCGGGCCATTTTCGCTGGGAAGGTTCTCTGTTTTACTTTCCTCGTAATTGGTAATGATCAATTTTACCGGGTCTAAAACAGCCATCACTCTTAAAGCGGTTTGGTTCAGATCTTCCCTCACACAAAATTCGAGGAGGCTGTAATCCGTAACATTTTCCCTTTTAGCAATACCGATGGTATCGCAGAATTTACGAATACTTTGTGCGGTGAAACCCCGGCGGCGCATACCACTTATGGTCGGCATCCTGGGATCATCCCATCCCTCCACGTGGCCTTCATTCACCAGTTGCAATAATTTGCGTTTACTCATCACCGTATAAGAAAGGTTTCTCCTTGCGAATTCATGCTGGTGCGACGGAAAGATCTCCAGTTTTTGGATCAGCCAGTCGTACAACTCCCTGTGCGGCACAAACTCCAGTGTACAGATTGAATGGGTAATATTTTCAATGCTATCGCTTTGCCCGTGGGCGAAATCATACATGGGGTATATACACCACTGATCTCCGGTGCGGTGGTGGTGCGCATGTTTGATACGATAAAGCAGGGGATCGCGCATGAGCATATTTGGGTGCTCCATATCGATTTTCGCCCGGAGGGTTTTGGTGCCATCCGCAAAATCTCCCTTCTTCATTTTTTCAAAAAGTTCCAGGTTCTCGTCTATGCTACGGCTGCGGCAGGCGCTGTTTTTTCCTGGTTCGGTAGGAGTGCCCTTTAAAACTGCAATTTCTTCGGAACTGGCATCTTCTACATAAGCCAGTCCTTTTTTAATGAGCGTAATGGCATATTGGTGCAATTCAGGGAAATAATCAGAAGCATAATGTTCGTTTTTCCATTCAAAACCCAGCCATTTGATATCAGCTTTGATACTGTCCACGTATTCCGTTTCTTCGGTTACGGGATTGGTATCATCAAAGCGCAGGTTGGTATAGCCGGGATATTTTTTGGTGAGTCCGAAATTCAGGCAGATGGCGGTAGCATGTCCCATATGCAGGTAGCCATTAGGCTCCGGCGGAAAACGGGTCACGATAGAACTATATTTCCCCGCAGCTAAATCTGATTCAATTATTTCTTCTAAGAAATTTAAACTCTTTTCTTCGCTCATGGTAATTTTTAATATGCGGCAAATTTACAACATCGCATTTCATTTTTACACCTGAATTTGAGGGGCATTCCGCCAATTAAAAAGCCTGTGCAGGGCACAGGCTTAGTGTTTTCAACCGTAAATATTATCAGGCCGTGCCCATTCTTTTCAGGTAAGCCCCGTGAGACCAGATAGCCTGTCTCATTTTCTGGTACTCGTTGTATTTTATATTAAATTCATCGCAGGTAGATTTGATGATCTTGCTGATTGCAGGATAGTGTACGTGGGAGATCTTTGGAAAAAGATGGTGTTCGATCTGGAAATTCAACCCACCTACGAGCCAGGAAATTAGTTTATTCTTCGTAGCAAAATTGGCGGTGGTTTCTAACTGGTGGATCGCCCACTCATTTTCAATATCATTGGTGCCCGCTGCAGGCACAGGGAAGGAGGTATGCTCTACGGTGTGTGCCAGCTGGAAAACGATGCTCAATATAAATCCGGCGAACATGCTTAACGTAAGAAAGCCTATCAGCCAGGGAACGAACCCAATCATGTAAATTGGTAATACCACCATCATTGCCAGGTAGCCTGCCTTGGCAAGCCAGAAAGCGAAATGGTCAAACCTGCTCATCTTCTTGATGGGAACTGACCCAACCTTTTTCGTGAAATATTTTTTGTAATCGGTCATGAACACCCATATGATCAGCAGCAATGTATAGAGAAACCATACATAAATGTGCTGATAACGATGGATCTTGTATTTTTTTTGTGTTTCGCACATCCGCAGCATCGGTTTGATCTCAATGTCGTCATCCACGCCATCGATGTTGGTGTAGGTGTGGTGAATGATGTTATGTTTATTATTCCACATAATGCCACTCGCCCCGAGGGCATTCACCGAATAGGCTGCGATTTTGTTCCAGAGTTTGCTATTGCTGAAACTTCCGTGTCCACCATCATGCATCACATTAAAACCAATAGCTGCGGTGAGGCCACCCATAAACAAACATTCAAGAAAAGCGATCCAGCCAAGGTCGGGGGTAAAGAACACCACATGCACATAAAGTGCTACATACAATGTCCAGAATAAGATTGCTTTAAAATACAAACTCCAGTTTCCGGTTGCCGGCTTCTTGTTTTCAATAAAGTAGTTGTTCACCCTTCTTTTGAGTTCCTGGTGAAAACTGGATGCCTGTTGATTTCGAAACTTCGGGGTTACAAAAGTGGTGGCCATGTTTTTCAATTTATATTAAGTATTTTCTTTTATCAGCACATCAAGGGATTTTATCCCAATCATTTTTTCTGAAATAAATCCCTCTGCATATTTTACCCCGATCATTTTCCCCAGCATCTTTGAACGATAGATAACACTGTCTAAAAAGTCGGGTGTGGAAATATAAGTTTCCGGGCCATTCAAACCCGGGTTGTGAAATTGGGTAGCATAAGCTTTGATCGATTCCAGTTTCGTTTCAAAAACATCTGTAATGTCCACTACAAAATTCGGGGTTAAGAACCTGTCCTGGATATAATGCAACACATATTTCGGTCTCCACGCCTTTTGTAAAAAACCTCCCGACATTGTTTCAATCTTCACCAGGCCTGATAAAAAAGTGGCATCTGCCACAAGCCTGGCACTTCTTCCATGATCCGGGTGGCGATCTTCCGGTGCATTACATAATATAATGTCCGGCTGGTACTTCCTGATTGCTTCAATAATTTTCAACTGGCTGTGCCGGTCATTCTGAAAAAATCCGTCTGCCAGGCCCAGGTTTTCCCGTATGTCCACCCCAAGAATTGTTCCGGCTTTTTCTGCTTCTTCCCGGCGCGTGTCAGCAGTGCCCCTTGTTCCCAATTCTCCTTGTGTAAGATCTACAATGCCCGTTTTTTTACCATTCTTTTTTTCTACGAGCAAAACACCAGCACAACTCAACTCAACATCATCCGGGTGAACGCCAATAGCCAATACATCTAACTTCATATCTTGTTAAGGGAATTTGCGTTGCAATTTACGTTTTTACACCCAAAAACAATGTAATATTATGACTACTTTGTGTTTATACGTGCAGAGAAGGAATACTACAGCGAGCCCGCCTTCACCATGGGCCGTGGAAGTTCCTGGTAGCCATGCATTCTTTGTACCTCTTTTACCAGTCTTTCAATTACGACATCATCGGTGGCTGCCTTGTAAGGTTGTTTCAAATTGCTGCTGAAGAAAAAGGCCACGGTCTGGTAAAGCCTTGCATTAAATCCACCTTTGTATTCTTTAATGATCTCATAACAGTTGTTGCCTGTTTCCCGGTTGATTAATTTCATGAGCACTTTTCCCTGGTAGATTGAAAGATTGGTGAGGGGAGTAGTAAATTCTTTTTTTAATTCTTTTTCACGGGAGTGAATATATTTTCGCCGGTCGTCTTTTTTAGGAATATTTACCAATTTAGCATTGATATCGTTCATAATAAGGCCTGCCCTGCGGGCATAGGGATAGGTCACATAAACCGCATTCCGAAGCCGGTTGTATTTAGCCTGCGCACTCATTTGCGCTTCGTTCAGCCGGGAATAAAAATAGATGTTATCGAGGGTTTTGGCTTCAATTGTGTCGCCGTTGTACACTACTGCCGCATGGAGGATGGTGTCATAGATGCCCTGTTGTGTTTGTGCATACACTTTGCTGCTACCAGCTGCAAAGCCCAGCAAAAAGAAAATGGTCAGTTTTGACAGCCAATGTTTATCCACAATACACATCAACGTAAAATTAAAGGAAAGTGTTTACTCTTTTATACGTATTAATACGTTGGAAAGCTTAAAGTAACCTTAAAGTGAATGGTTGAAGGTTCATGGTTCAAAGTCATTGTTCAAAGAACCATTCCGAACTTTTCAAGATTGAACTTTACACCTAATTGTTCGCAAACAGGAACATATATACCAACGCAACAGTGATCAGGACGAGCGTAACGGCAGATTGTGTATTCGAAAATTTACCCCTTTGCACCATACTCATTACCAGGCCAATGGCCATAATAATCAGTCCAAGCCACACCAGGTTTACAAAAGGAAAGATATAGGTCTTAACTGTCACAAAGTCGATCAGCCTGTCTGATTCCTTTATGCCCAGTTTGATATTGTGTTTATCGCTTACACCAGCAAAGCGCAGATAAAGATTTTGAGCGTACAAAGTATCATCCCTGTGGATAATGCCCAGTGAATCGACTTCTATCAATGGCATAGCAGTATACCGGATGCTGTCTTTACTCACTACGGTGAGACTGGCCATCAGGGCGACATCCGTGGGTCTGTAATTGTACCGCCCGTTACTTGGATTTTTCTGAACACTGTTCAGTACCATATACCCGTTGCCGTAATAGGCGGTGTCGCCTTCATGCAATTCCACGATCTTAAATTGGGTAGTATCTTCTTCCTTCGTATCATTCAGCGCGTAGGAGACATAGGTGAATACATCTTTATAGATGTAGGATTTGGTATCCGGGTTACTACTCATGTTATTATCCTTCATGAGGTAGACATCCGGCTGCAGTTCAAACTGCTCTTTCACTTTTTGAGAAGCATCTTTTCGCTCAAAATTAAGCTGGTAGAACTTCCTTCCTTTTTCATTGCCGGCAGAATCGTTGTGATAGGTGACTTCGTATTCTCCCATTATCGTAGGCACATCCCTTATCAGGGTGAGGTTCTCCCTGGGATCATCCTGCTCTTTGGTCATCGGATCGGTGCCTGCAGCAAAGTTGATCCCGTTTACCATACTGCTGCTGATCACTTTTTTATTGCCCGAAGATATAAGCATACCCACCAACATCAGGGCGAAACCCGCGTGTGCGATGGAAGCTCCGCCACTCATCAACTTTCCTTTCAATACGGTCCAGATGTACATGGAGTTAGCTACAACTGCATAGATGGCAGCAAACAGGGCCACGTAAATCGCTCCCAGGAAGCCGGCTCCCTGTTTATAATAAGTTATAGGGTACACTACAACGATAATTGCGGTAACAATGGCCGCAATGAGGGTAGGGATTGCAATTTTTTTAAGCAGGTAATCTTTGCCTGTGGATTTATACTTCAGGTACTGTGTGATGGCCGTCAGCAGGCCGATCAGGATAGCTATCAGTGCGGCTACTTTATTATAGGAAAATTCTACGTCTTCGGGCGGGGCTATTTTTGTACCGAATGCATAGTTAATGACGGGCACCGAGGTTTTTGCACTTATAAACAGAGCAGTCAGGAAAAACACAAGTGAGCCGATAAACATCCAGAATTCCCGTGAATTGGTATTTTCCTCTTTATGGATGGCTGGAATTTTATTATAGTTTACAAAAAACAGGATCAAAGAAGGCAGTGTAAAAGTAAGAACGAACAGCCCGATCATTACATTAATCGCTTTTCCGGCTTCTGTAAATGAATGAACCGAAGTATCGCCCAGCACGCCAGTGCGGGTCAGGAAAGTGGAGTAGAGCACAAAACAAAAACTCAGAAATGCAAAAAGATAAGCGGCTCTCAGAGAATGATTTGTCGATTTGTAGACCAACATTGTGTGCAAACCCGCGATCAAAATTAACCATGGTACCAGGGAGGCGTTTTCCACAGGGTCCCAGGCCCAGTAACCTCCAAAGCTTAATGATTCATAAGCCCATTTTCCGCCCATCATGATGCCCACACCAAGGATGCAGGCGCTCATCAGTGTCCAGGGAATGGCCGGTTTAACCCAGTCGCCATAGCGTTTCGTTTTGATACCCCCATAAGCAAAGGCAAATGGGATAATGGTGGAAGCAAAGCCGAGGAATAGTACCGGTGGATGGATCACCATCCAATAATTGCGTAAGAGGATATTCAGTCCCATACCATCTTTTACAAAAGAAAGATAATTGGGCTGGTTAAAAATGGGTGCATTGATCTCATTCCTGGTCAGCGTAAATAAACTGTTCCCGATACGGACATCGAAAAAATAGACACCTAATATCATCATCAGGAGAAAAACCTGTGCAAGATTTACCACCGTCATTACCGGTGCTTCCCAGCCATTGACCATAACACTTTTTCTTCGCAGCAAAATCACGCTGCCAAGGATACCATGGCAAATGGCCCAGAGAAGGAAACTACCTTCCTGACCCTCCCAGATACATGCCAGCAAGTACCTTTTTTCCAACTCCATCGATGCATGTTTGTATGCATACATGTATTCGTACAAATGATTGGAACAGATGTAAAATATGATTGCGAATACAACAAAAATACTAACTACCTGGGTTACAAAAAATCCACGTGCAAACCTCGTCCAACGTTGCTGCTCCGTGGGAACTGTGGCGCCGGAAGCTTTGAAATAGGCAATAGTGGCAAGTAGGGAAGCGAAAAAACTAAGTATGACAAAAAAATGGCCAAACTGGCCGGGTAGTAAATGTTCTCCTATAAAATTCATTACAGCATAGTTGGTTAGCAAAAATTAATAAGTGGTGGTCTCATTCACGCTTTTCTGTAGTTGTTCTTTATCGTCCTTGTACTTACTTGGGCATTTCAGCAGTATCTCCTTGCATTCAAAAGTCTCGCCTTGCATTTTTCCTTTCATTACGATCCTTTCACTCCTTTCGAGGTCTGCGGGTTTGCTGTTTCTATACACCACCTTGGTTTGTGCGCCCAGGCTATCCACGGCATGAAAAGCCAGGTAGTTAGGGTTATTGATCGGGTCATATTCGATCGGTTGCGATTTATCAAGCTTAGCGATGAGGTGCACATACTTGCCTTGTTTTGCCCGGGCAGAGTTTACGGTATCGTAGGTGGAAAAATCGACTGAATAAGCAAGCAAGCCAACAATGAGTGCGGCTATTCCAACAAGTATGATAATATGTGTCTTTTTCATCCGGTATGACCTGGTTTTACTTGAAATTGAACAAAATAGAGTCAAAGAAGGCAAAATTAAAATGCAATTCAATAGGTATGCATTTCGATTTTATAATTTCACCGCAAAGTTAACTCAAAAGCTCCTGTATTCAGAATTAATCCATGCTTTTTTAACAGCTATCGGAATTCTAATGCTACTATATTTGCAAAAAATTTCAAACCACGCACATGGCCGATTTGACCTTCTACGATCCCAATTCCGTCGGAAACCCTGATAATAATATTTTTGGCCTTCCCACCACAGAAGAAGAAGCAAGACTGGTGATTCTTCCTATACCATGGGAGGTAACAGTCAGTTACAATGCCGGCACGGCGCGGGCCCCCGAACACATCCTCAACGCAAGCCTCCAGGTGGACTTATTTGATCCTGAAACAACGGATTCCTGGAAGCAGGGTTTTTACATGCGGGACGTAGATAAAAAGGTACTTACAAAAAGTGACTACCTGCGAAAGGAAGCTGAACTGTACATCAATTATATCTCCCATGGCGAGATCGTTGCTGAAAACAAATTCATGTGCAAATCATTGAAAGAAATCAATGCCGGCAGCATTTTTTTAAACAGCTGGGTTTACGAACAAACCAAAGAATTACTGGAAAGGGGAAAGTTGGTAGGGCTCCTTGGCGGCGACCACAGTACGCCGTTCGGATACATCAAAGCCATTGCGGAAAAATATCCCGACTTTGGCATCCTGCAGATAGATGCGCATTGCGACCTCAGAGACGCTTACGAAGGGTTCATCTACTCACATGCCTCCATTATGTACAACGTGCTCAAAGAGATAGACTCCGTAAAAAAACTGGTGCAGGTGGGTATACGCGATTTTTGTGATGAGGAACTCGACTACATCAACCAGAGCAATGGAAGAGTGGTTACTTTTTTTGACAAGGATATCAAAGAACGCCAGTACGAAGGTGAAACATGGAAAGACATTGTTGACGATATCGTTTCCAATCTTCCTCAGCATATTTTCATCAGTTTCGATATCGATGGCCTGGATCCTAAACTTTGCCCAAACACCGGTACGCCCGTTCAGGGAGGTTTTGAAGCCGAACAGATTTTCTATCTCCTGAAAAAGGTTCACCAGGCAGGCAAACGTATCATCGGTTTTGACCTGAATGAAGTAGGGGTCAGCCCAAATGAATGGGATGAAAATGTGGGGGCCAGGATCTTATACAAACTGTGCAGTCTCACTATTGCCAGCAATCCTTTATAGTGACATCTTATAGCGTTCCTATACCAAATGAAAAAGCGGCCACTTACAAAGTGGTCACTTTTATTATCAGTCTGATCAACCTGGTCGCATTTCTATATGTTTTGATAAGGGAAGGCCGTGATATGGGATACCTTTCTACCATTGGTTTACTATTTGGGATTGCCGCTGTAGGTTTATTTGTTACACAGCGGTACTTTGGAATTGCACGCAACCTGCAACCAGCCATCTTCCTGTTACTTTCTTCCCAGTGCTGGATTTTTGCAGGGATCTATTATGTGGGATTGGTGTTGCTGATCTTTTCAGCGCTGAGCTTGTTGACTGTGAAAAAGCTGGTGATCTGTTTTATGGAGGAAGGGATTTTGTATCCCTCCTTTCCGGTCAGGTTAATCAACTGGAACGAAGTGGACTTTGTCGTACTGAAGGATGACATACTGAGTATTGAACTGAAAAACAACAAACTGATGCAATTCACCCTGGAAAACAACGCGACCCAAGGTTTGGAAGCGGGGGAATTTAATGCATATTGTGCCGGTAGAACGGCTGACTGAATGCATAAACAGCGGGCATATTAGATTGCGGCGGGAGCTCATTCAATTTAAAAAACTAATTTTGTGGCATATGCAACAGTTGAAGCAATCTCCTTTTATTTTATATTCTGATGGGGAGGGAAACATATTTGAGGATACGAGTTTATATGTTACGGGCAGGAGTGGCTGGGACGCGGTGCCGATCGCAACAGACGAATGGATTGCTTTACCGGAAGGCGGGCAATTGTACGAGTTGCCAGGACGTAGAGGTATAGGTATCGATGTGGAGACAAGCGAAATGCGTATTTGTGAATTGGGCTGGGCAGTAGCCGCATTTATTCCCCCGGCTCATACTGGCCTTTACATGGCGGCTTACGAAACCAAACAGGATGCCCCCACGCTTCCACTTTTTTGTTATACTGCCGCTGGCTGGCAAAGCGATCGTATTTTCGTACCTGCTGTGAGAATTGAAAAAGATGTGCGCCAGGAAAGCGATGGATATGATGAAGAACAGATCGACGCAGGTGCAGCCCATTTGCTGGAAGTGTATCCGCACAACCGATTGGTTCAGCACCTGATGGAAAATTGCTGCATGACCTACACATGCCCCGCGGCCAGGAATTTATCATTAGGCAGATGGGAATGCCCCGTGCCTGTATCACCAGCCTGCAACGCCAATTGTATAGGTTGTATTAGTTTCCAACCTGTAGAGGAAACCATCGTGAGCACACAGGATCGGCTTACTTTTAAACCTACTGCAGAAGAGATCGTAGAGTTTACCGTACCACACCTGGAATCGGCCCCATTCCCGCTGGTAAGTTTTGGACAGGGTTGCGAGGGTGAACCATTATTAATGTGGGAGACTATCAGGGATGCCATTGTGGAGATAAGGAAACACACAAAAAAGGGAAGTATCAACATTAACACGAACGGGAGCAAACCAGATGCAGTCAACATTTTATGTGAAGCCGGTCTTAACAGCATCCGCGTGAGCACCAATTCTGCACGAGAGCATATATATACCCCTTATTACCGTCCCAATAATTATGTATTTGCAGATATAATAGAAAGCCTTAAGATCGTCAGGAGTTATGGTGGGTGGACAAGTATCAACTATTTTGTTTTCCCGGGTATGACAGATAGTATAGAGGAATATGAAGCGTTGCGAACGCTGATAAGGGAAACAGATCTTTGTATGATCCAGTGGCGCAATTTTAATATAGATCCGGATTGGTACCTTGGAAAGATTGGGGTGACCGATACCGGTGAATGTATGGGGGTAAAACAAATGATGGAGCTAATACGGGAAGAGTTTCCCAGCCTGAAATTTGGCTATTTTAACCCGTCGATAGAAAGGATCAAAGGTAACTTCGAGGAAGATTATGCCCATTAAGATTTGTAAATAAACTATCAACAGCTGTAGAAAAAAGTACCCAGAATAAGTGTTCGGAAACAGTTTTACGTTGAATTTATTTTGGCATAGATTTTAACATTAACCCTGTTATCATAAAACCTAAAACAAATTAACATGAAAAGTTTTCTTTCAAAATCTGCCAGCAAAGTCTCACTGGTTTTTGCTTCCATGCTTTTTACCATGGTAACATTCGCTCAGGAAACCAAAAAGCTGGATATTGACATCGACACTAAATCTGATGACTCTGGCTTTTTTATGCAACCCTGGGTATGGGTGGTTGGCGGAGCAGTATTTGTTTTACTTTTGATCGCACTCCTGAGGGGCAACTCCAATAAATAATTTTTTGCTCAAAATTTATAGTGGGAAAGGCGTCCGGTTCACTGGACGCTTTTTTTAATCAACGTCAGCGGTGCTCCCCAAATACCTTTCGCAAAGTATCGGCGATCTCCCCCAGGCTGCAATAATTTTCCACCGCTTTTAGGACAGCCGGCATAATATTCTCAGTTCCCGCAGCGGCTTTTTCAAGGTTAGCAAGGGTATCGAGCACTTGCTGGTGATTTCTCCGTTGTTTTAGTTCTGCCAGTTGAACGATTTGTTGTTGTTGGATACTACCGTCTATTTTAAAAGACGGAGTACTATAGGTTTCTTCGCTCTTAAATTTGTTTACTCCCACTATTATTTTTTCACCGGATTCAACTTGTTTCTGGTGAATGTATGCACTGGCTGCGATCTCATCCTGGATGAACCCGGCTTCTATGGCTGCAACACTGCCGCCCATAACATCTATTTTTTCAATAAGTTGCCAGGCTGCTTTTTCCACTTCTGCCGTGAGGGCTTCCACATAATAACTTCCGGCCAATGGGTCAACTGTATCCGGCACGCCACTTTCAAATGCTACAATCTGCTGGGTGCGTAAGGCAATTTTTGCGGCTTCTTCGGTGGGAAGGCTCAACGCCTCATCATAACCGTTAGTGTGTAGGGACTGTGTGCCCCCCATAACCGCCGCCAGTGTTTGCACCGTCACGCGGCTGATGTTGTTCATCGGCTGCTGTGCGGTGAGGGTACTGCCACCTGTCTGTGTATGAAAACGAAGCATCATTGCTTTTTCATCTGTGGCCCCCAGTTCTTTCATGAGGGTTGCCCACATTTTCCGGGCTGCCCTGAATTTGGCAACCTCTTCAAAAAGATCATTGTGTGCGTTGAAGAAAAAGGATAACCGTTTTCCAAATACGTCAATGTCAAGGCCTTTTTCCAAAGCCGCCTTCACATAGGCCTTCCCGTTACTGAGCGTAAATGCTATTTCCTGCACCGCTGTGCTGCCTGCTTCACGAATATGGTAACCGGAGATTGAGATGGTATTCCATTTAGGCACTTCCTTACCGCACCATTCAAAAATATCCGTTATGATGCGCATGCTTGGTTTGGGAGGATAGATGTAGGTGCCCCTGGCGGCGTATTCTTTTAAAATATCATTCTGGATTGTACCATTGAGTTTTGCCAGGTCCGCTCCCTGTTTTTTTGCCAGGGCTACATAAAATGCAAGTAGGATAAAACCCGTAGCATTGATCGTCATCGAAGTGGAAACATCCTCCAGTTTGATGCCGTAAAACAGTCGTTCCATATCTTCCAGGCTGTTTATTGCTACCCCAACTTTACCTACTTCACCGTCTGCCAGTGGATGGTCACTATCATAGCCTATCTGTGTAGGCAGGTCAAAAGCCACACTTAAACCGCTCACACCCTGGCCGAGAAGATAATGGTACCTTTTATTGCTTTCTTCTGCGGTGGAGAATCCGGCATACTGCCTCATAGTCCACAAACGACCGCGGTACATAGAAGCCTGCACACCACGGGTGTAAGGAAAAAGACCCGGCGCTGCTTCTTCAACTGCAGGGCGCTGTGCGGCTGTGTAAAGTTCCCTGATTGGTATTCCCGAACCGTTGACAAAATCTTTCCCAGATGACATGATCGATTGTTTTGTATAAAACACTTTGGTTACTTCAACATCTTTTTTGCTTCAAACTGGATGGCATCCAGTACAATTGTATTCAATTCAGCATTCTGGGTCATGCTATATTCCAGGATTCGTTTACTTAGGTCGAGTGAACTGGAATGATGATCGAGTCCGCCGGCAAGTTGGTTGACAATATAAATATTCTGGTCTTTTAGTTTTGTTACTGCATTCCATATCTCTTTGCTCACGTAGATCTGCTGGCTTACATTGTATTCATATTCTGATTTCAGTTCTTCAATCATACGGTTATGCATAGCTGCTGCGCTCTCACCAAAAGAATTCGTGGAAACACGGCTGACAAGATTTTTTAACCCTGCCCTTTCCGCATATAATGTTAGACGCTCATAAGCCTGCAATCGTAATTTTAATGTTTCATTATTGATACCAAGTCTTTCCCGCATCTCGTCTTTCATCCCTTTAAATTCGGCCAGCAACCAGGCGATGGCCACCAAAAACATAAAAACCCCGGCAATCGTAATGTGTAAACTGGTAACTTCTAATAAGATCATATGGTTTGTTTAGGCTGCAAAAATAGCTAGATTGCCTCATTCTAAATCTTAACATAACAAATTCCTGTTTTCGCAACCCCGCAGTGTTCCTGTTTTTTTGTTTCATCGTACTTTTGTAAAAATATATTTTTCGAATGGATACAGTTTTAAATACACCGGTGAGATTTACAGCGTCTGCTATTACGGAGATCAGGAACCTTATGAACGCGCCTGGGTTTGACAGCAACAAGGAATTAAGGGTAGGGGTGAAAGGTGGCGGTTGCAGCGGGATGACCTATATCCTGGACTTTGACACCCAAAACGAAAATGACGAAAAATTTGAAGTGAATGGCATTCCCTGTATTATTGATAAATCACATAGCCTCTACCTTGTGGGAATGGAAGTAGATTGGGAGGGTGGATTGAATTCCCGCGGGTTTACATTTAAAAATCCGAATGCAAGCACAACTTGTGGTTGTGGGACGAGTTTCGGGGTGTGAGCACATCGAACAAGATTTAGAGTTAACGACCCTTCAGGTAATTCTACCTTTACCAGGTAGTCCCCGCTGAACGAAACGAATGTGGAATATTAATCGCCAAAATAGCTGTAATAAAAAACCCATCGATAATTTCGATGGGTTTTTTATTATTCAAAATTTCTATTAAAGCTCGGGAGCTTTTACTTTTTTCTTCTCAACAACAACGGCTGCAGCTCCTAATGGCTTGTCTTTCGCAAAATCCATCAATACAGGCGCACCTACAAAGATTGAGGAATAAGAACCTGTAATCACACCAATCAGCATTGCGAATGCAAAACCTCGTGTTACCTCTCCACCAAAGATAAAGAGAATAAGCAGTGTGAGGAAAACCGTTAAGGATGTCATGATCGTACGGCTTAAAGTATGGTTGATGGCTTTGTTGATGATTTCTGTTTTGGAAGCACCTCTCAGATCACGGCTATATTCCCTTACGCGGTCAAATACGATCACGGTATCATTCATAGAAAAACCAATCACCGTAAGGATCGCAGCGATAAAATGCTGATCGATCTCCAATGGGAAAGGAACAATGTTTTTGAAAAAGGAGAATACGATCAATGTAACCAAAACGTCATGCAACAGGGTAAAGATGGTACCCACGGAGTAACGCCAATCCTTAAACCTTATGAAGATATAAAGGAAGATCACGAACAATGCAAAGACCGTAGCCTTAACAGCGCCTCTCTTAAGATCGTCAGAAATAGTAGGCTGAATGGTTTGGGAGCTTTGAATGCTTTTGGATGCAAAATCAGCATAAGAAAGATTTGCAGGTAATACAGGTTTTAAGCCCTCATATAACTTTGTTTGCACTTCCGCATCTGCATTCTCCGCGCCGATCATGTAGGCTGTGGTGATATTCAGGTGCCTGTTGTCACCAACTGTTTTTATCACAACATTATCGTTCAGGGTGGCCTGGTAGCCATTCCTTATCTGGTTAATTTCGTTTGCAGATACCGGCCTGTCAAATGCAACAGTGTAACTCCGACCTCCTTTGAATTCTACTCCCTGGTGAAACCCGTTGAAGAAGGATGCAATACCAAGGAGGAGTACAATAGCTGAAATAACGTAGGCTACCTTTCTAAATTCCACAAATTTGTAATTGGCATTTTTAAATATGCCCCTGGAAACATTCGTGAAGTAGTTAAAGTGACGGTTCTTATTTGTCCAGAAATCAGTGATCAGCCTTGATACCAGGATACCACAAAACAAAGACAAGAGGATACCGATGATCTGGGTGGTAGCAAAACCTAGTACAGGTCCAAGTCCGAAATAGAGGAGGATGATAGCGGTAAGTAAAGATGTAACGTGTGCATCCAGTACAGGAGCCAACGAACGGTGATAACCATCATTAACAGCCTGCTGGTAACTCTTACCTTTATTCAGCTCATCTTTTATCCTTTCAAAAATCACCACGTTCGTATCCACCGCCATACCGATCGTGAGTACAAGACCCGCGATACCGGCAGCAGTAAGCGTAAAGCCCAGTGCAGCAAGAATACCGATGGTGAACAGGAGGTTCAGGATAAGTGCTACGTTCGCAACCCAGCCAGCTGTATTATAATACACAAGCATTAAGATAAAGATCACGATAAAGGAAAGGCCGAATGCCATGGCGCCGCCTTTAACAGCTTCCGCTCCAAGGGTAGGGCCGACGATCTGCTCAGCCACGATCTTTGCCGGCGCATCCAGCTTACCACTCGTTAAGATTTTCGACATATCGGTAGCTTCCTCGATGGTGAAATTTCCCGAGATCTCGGAATCTCCACCTTCGATAGGTCCGTTTACATTAGGTGCACTATAAACAATATCATCCAAGGCGATCGCGATCGGACGACCAACATTTTTGCCTGTAAGCCTGGCCCATGCTTTAGAACCGATCGGGTTCATCTTCATATTAATAGAAGGTTTGCCCATTTGATCATACTGCTGGGATGCATCAGAAATAGCGTCACCTTCAAGGGGAGCTTTTTCTGAACCTGAAAGGGTCTTCACTGCGTAAAGAGGGAAATACCGCTGGCTTCCTGTTGCCGCTTTTTCTTCAATACCAAAAAGGAATTTCACATTGGCTGGCAGAGCAGATTTTACCACGTCATTATTAATATACCTGAAAAAAGCAGCCGTATCCTGCAAGGCTATGTTCCCGATAGTGGGGGCATAAAATGGTTTGCCATCTTTATCTTTCTGCACATCAATTGGATTCATCACCCGAAATAACGGGTTCTGATTTTTAGCTGCCAGTGTTGTATCGTTCAGTTTAGCAGTATCACCCGCCTGGATACCATTCAGGTAATTCTGAAGATTAGCATCCGCTAATTGTAAGGACTGCCCAATCTCATCGATGCGGTATACTTCCCAGAACTGCAGGTTAGCAGATGACTGAAGGAATTTGCGGACCCTTTCCGGGTTTTTAATACCAGCCAGCTCCACCTGGATAATTCCTTTATTTTCGTCCAGGTTGATATTGGGTTGTGCCACGCCAAATTTATCAATACGTTTTACAAGGATTTTGTATGTCTGATTGATAGCTCCTTTGGCAACATCCTGTATTTTATTAATGACCATCTGGTCATTATCAGTTACTTTAATTTCTTTACCAGGTCCGGCAAACAAAGAAGACAATTTTCCTGAGCCATTTTGTTTTATGAATTCACTGGTGAATAATGTGATAAAATTTTCATCACTATTCGCCTTTTTGATTTTGGCTGCCTGGATAGCTGCGAGCAATTGGGGATCCTTGGAGTTGTTGCTAAGGGATTTTACCAAACCATCCAATGCAACATCCATTGTTACACTGATACCACCCTGTAGGTCGAGACCAAGGTTCAGTTCTGATTCTTTGGCTTTTTGATAAGTAGTCCCAACGAGCGGGTAAACTTCTTTGTCTTTTGTACTGTCTAAAATGCGTTGCATTTTTGATTCTATCAAAGCCGTTCTTTCGTCAGGCGAGGCATCAGGTGCATCTCTTTTTACAAGGCGCGTTGCCTGCTCTTTTACTTTTCCCTCATAACTGCGCACCACCCAGGTATAAGATAATTCCCAAAGCGAAATCAGGATCAGGGCCACGGTGAAAAACCAAACCAAACCTTTCAGTCTCATGTTTTAAAATCTTTTGTTAGCTTAGATAAAATTTTTTATAAGTGTGCAAAGATAGGGGAAAAAGCATTCGAAGATTGAGGATGGTTTTTTTTAGAATTTAGCTTCTTTTGCACTTAAATAAACACCATGAGTTCTAAGCATTTAACGCGTTTTTTCATCAGCTACATATTAGTCTTAATCGTGTCCTGTTCCCCCGCAAAAAAGGTGGTGATCCCCCCATCCACACCCAGCCAGCCAGTAGTGACCGTAACACCGGAAGCTGAAAACAAAGAAGATGCATTTGTTGCAGGATTGTTCAGTGCCAATGGACCTGCCTTTGACAGCATCCTGAAAAACAGGAAACAATGGAATGTGCAGGTCATATATACGCAGGTGGACCGTAAAGCCAACGGCACGCCGGAACTAAGGAACTTCTATTTCAACCGGAACAATGCCAGTTATTTTTACCCCGCGAGTACTGTTAAACTGCCAGTTGCCCTGCTTGCACTGGAAAAGATCAACGAATTGAATGTTCCCGCCCTCACAAAAAACAGTACGATGATTACGGAGGCTGCATACAGTGGCCAATCGCCGGTATACAATGACCCCAACACCGCTGATGGCAAACCTACTGTTGCACAATATATTAGAAAGATCCTGCTGGTGAGCGACAATGATGCTTACAACAGGCTTTACGAATTCCTTGGCCAGGAATATATTAATGCCGCCTTGCAAAGAAAAGGGTACAACTCTGCCCAGATCCTTCACCGGTTGGATATTTTTCTCACCGAAGAGGAAAACCGCCGCACCAACCCTGTGAAATTTTACGATAGCAGCAACCGGCTTATCCGGAGTTTCCCGGAACAGGTGAACCGGAGAGAGTATGCCAGTCGGACTGACAGGCTGGGGAATGCCTTTTACAGCAAAGGCATCTTACAAAACAAAGCAATGGATTTTTCAAAGAAGAATCGCCTGGAATTGGCAGACTTGCACAACATCCTCATCAGCCTGGTATTTCCCCAGGCAGTCAAAGCATCACAGCGGTTTAATATTACAGAAGACGACCGGCGTTTTGTGTTGCAGCACATGAGCCAGTTTCCGGCAGAATCCCGCTATCCTGCTTATGACAGCAGCTACCATGATGGGTATGTAAAATTTTTACTCTATGGCGCTGAGAAGGGCAGCCTGCCAAAAAATATCAGGATATTTAATAAGGTGGGGGATGCCTACGGGCAGTTGACCGATGTGGCTTATGTCGTTGACTTTCAAAACAAGATCGAATTCTTTGTTTCTGCCACTATTTATTGCAACGAGGATGCTGTACTCAATGATGACCGTTACGATTATGAAAAGACAGGATTCCCGTTCATGAAAAATCTTGGAAAAATGTTGTACGAACATGAGTTATTAAGAAAAAGAAATATACTGCCAGACCTTTCTTCCATGATTTTCTCCTATAATAAATAGTTACTTTTGCGGCTCATTTAAAATTTACTGTATTATGTTGTCTTCTTTGATGAGCAAGTTCAATGAACCTGAAACGCTTAAAATGGCGAAACTTGGCCGTGAATTAAGAGCCAAGGGAATTGACGTTACGGACCTTAGTTTAGGTGAACCCGATTTTGATACCCCGGAGCATATTAAAGAAGCAGCAAAAAAAGCAATTGACGATAATTTCAGCCATTACACACCCGTAGCAGGTTACCTCGATCTTCGTGAAGCCGTTTGTGTAAAATTGAAAAGGGATAACGGGTTGGATTATACGCCGGAGCAGATAGTAGTGAGCACGGGCGCCAAACAAAGTATTGCCAACCTTGTGCTGGCCATTGTTGATGCAGGTGATGAAGTTGTGATACCCACTCCTTATTGGGTTACCTATAGTGAGATTGTGCGAGTGGCGGGAGGGACCCCTGTTTTCGTAAAAGCAAAACTGGAAAATGGGTACAAGATTACTCCGGAAAAACTGGAAGCTGCTATTACCGATAAAACAAAGTTGTTTATGTTTTCTTCTCCCTGTAATCCCTCGGGGGCGGTTTACTCAAGAGAGGAACTGGCCGAACTAGCAGAAGTTTTTAAAAAACATCCGCAGGTGTTTATAATGAGTGATGAAATTTATGAGCACATTGTTTTTGATGGTAAACACGAAAGTATTGCCCAGTTTGATTTTATCAAAGACAGGGTAATTATTATAAATGGTTTGAGCAAGGGTTTCGCAATGACGGGATGGCGCCTTGGCTACATTGCTGCACCTGTTACGATAGCTAAAGCAGCTGATAAATTACAGGGCCAGTTTACCAGTGCTACCTGTTCCATCACGCAAAGGGCTGCAATAGTAGCCCTTACAGGAGACCTGAGGCCAACTCATGCAATGGTAGAAGAATTCAGGAAACGTCGTAAGCGTGTATTGGAATTGATCAGCGAGACACCTGGTTTAGTTTGCAGCGAACCTCCCGGTGCATTTTATGTTTTCCCGGACGTGCACGTCTACTTTGGTAAAACCACCCCATCAGGTAATGTGGTAGCCGATGCAGATGACCTGTGCATGTACCTGCTCAATGATGCACACGTATCAAGCGTAAGTGGTAAGGCTTTTGGAGAACCAGACTGTATTCGCTTATCTTTTGCCAACAGCATTGAAAACCTGGAAAAAGGTTTTGTGAAGATCAAAAATGCGTTGTCTGCGCTGAAGTAAAATGGTAATCTACAGAAACATAGTTGACCCTGCCCTGGATCTGAACCCGGGCAGGGCTTGTTATTTGGTACAAAGCAGGAAAAGATAATATGACAATTTGACTACGGGTTTATGCGCCGGCTGTTAAAATTTTATGGAGGGTGATCACCTGCGGAACCACCAATTGAGTCTCATCATTCACGATCACATAATCACAACGCTTCATCTTCTCCTCTTCATTCATTTGCCGCTGCATTCTTGCCTGTACCTGTTCTCCAGGCACCTGGTCCCGTTGCATGGTCCTTTCCATTCTTAACTGAAATGGTGCACTGACTCCGATAAATTTGTCGAGCTGTTTCCAGGCGTCTGACTCAAAAATAAGCGCTGCCTCCTTAATTATATATGGAGCCGTTTGCAATTTGATCCATTCTTCCGCATCTGCAAGTGTGACGGGATGCACTAGGGAATTCAACACTTTTAATTTTCCAGGATTGCCGAAAACCTGTGCAGCAATGAACTTCCTGTTCAGCCCCTCTTGAGAATAACTCTCTTCGCCAAAATACCTGATCAAATCATTTCGGAGGTCCGTATTTTCATTCATCAATCTTTTGGCGGCATCATCTGCATAATATACCGGTACACCTAATGTTTCAAATACTTTTGCTACAACGGATTTACCGGTGCCAATTCCGCCGGTTAGACCAACACGTAGGGGCATAATTTGCTTAATAATAACTTTTTTAAAAAAAATCCGGACTGAAGTTAAGTTCTTCAATCCGGATTCTTTTATATATGCTTTTCTGTAACTATTTTTTTTCCTCTACGGGTGTTTTCTTCAATGCTGCGCTCCACTCCATGCTGATAGCACTTTTTTCAATTTTTATATAACTTCCCGGGCTGGTTTCCAGCATCACCGTATTGTCATCGTTGATCTTATTGATAGTGCCGTGGATTCCGGCGATCGTTACAATTTTATCACCTTTCTGCAGGTCCGTAATAAAGGTCTTTTGCTGTTTGGCTTTTTTTGCCTGAGGACGGATCATAAAAAAATAAAATACCACAATCATTAGTCCCATAAGGATGAAAGTACTGCTGCTGCCACCTTTCCCCTGGGGATCCATCATTAAAAAAATACTTAATAGTTGCATTTCGCTTTGTTTAGTGCCGGTAACCCGGCAGGTTAATTATAAAAAATTATTGTTTGGCTTTCGCGAGTACTTCGCCTTTTAATAAAAGCTCGGGGAATGCAGGATTTGCATTTGATTGCACGGTCACCGTTTTGTGGGCAACACCAACCCGCCCTTCGCTGTTGAACTTGACTTTGATAAAACCGGTTTCGCCTGGTTTGATGGGAGCTTCTGGTTTTTCCGGAACGGTGCAACCACAACTTGCGGAGGCATTCGAGATAACCAGCGGCTGGTTACCGACATTTTTAAACCGGTAGCTGAATTCTACAACTTCTCCATCCGTGACT
The DNA here is from genome assembly GCA_043727215.1 of Chitinophagaceae bacterium. Taxonomy (GTDB): domain Bacteria; phylum Bacteroidota; class Bacteroidia; order Chitinophagales; family Chitinophagaceae; genus Ferruginibacter. Next base: position 22,065 of record JAYSYY010000079.1, read on the forward strand.
TTACCAAAATCAAACGAACTGTCAATTATCTGGACATTTGTAGGGGCGGTGGAATCAGCTGCAGTTTTACCACCGGTTATGTTACCGGTGTTGTCTGCGATTTTGTCTTTACTGCGTACGTCGCAACTTACAAGGAAGGCGGCCAATGCGGCTGTGAGTGTTAGTAATTTAAACATGGGTTTCTTTTTAAAGTGTTCAAAAGTCAGATAGGGCTATTCTTAAAACTTCGTTTTTCAATTTTATTGGCAGCCGTTAGTTCTTTATGGATATTATCGAGCAGGCCATTCACGAACTGGCCGCTTTGCACGGTGCTGTATGCTTTTGCAAGGTCAATATATTCATTGATTGTGACCTTGGTCGGGATAGTGTCAAAATAAAGAAATTCGCAAACGCCCATTCGCAGGATGATCAGGTCCAAGGCCGCGATCCGGTCGGCATCCCAGTTCTTCAGTTTTGGTTTTATAAGTTCCACTGTCTGCTCTTCTTTGTCGATTACCGTATCCAGCAGGCTTTTTGCAAAACCCCACTTTTCCTTGCTCAAAATGTCATGAAAACATTGGGAGACAGGCTTATTAAAGTAATTTAAAACCAGGGTTTGCATCATCTCCCCATCGTCATCCCAGTTGATGAAATGTTCTTCAATGTGAGATATAAAATTCTCATTGGGCAGCATCAGGTGGCTGAAGATAAAGTCCAGCATTCTCTTCTCCGCCTTCTTGTCCCGGGACTGGTCCTCTATATATTCTTTGTATTCCGGCGTCGCGATCAGTTCCTGGTAAGTCTTTTTCACCAATTCGTTGTCCAGTATGTGTTGCAACTTGTGAGCAGCCACGGTGGCTTTAAAACTCGCATCTTCCAGGATCTTCCAAAGCAACTCGTTTCCCGCGATCTTGGTGTTTATTGAGAGATCTCCGGCCGTAGGCAAGTGTTTACTGGCCTTTTGCAGTGCGTCTTTTTCTGCAAACCTTCCTACTTCAGTAATGAAGTAAACCAAATAAGTAAATAATTGGGTGCTCTGGTCAATCTTTTTAGCAAGGATACCCTGTGGTTCGCCGGGTTTACTATCTCCGCTCATGCTATCCAGTGTATACAAGGTCTGCATTACTTTTACCCGTATATTTCTTCTGCTAATCATTCCTAAAGAACTTTTTATTGAGTGTGCAAAATTAGGGGATTATATTTTTTCCCAAGCCGTAATACTGACAGAATTATTGTTTTGTGTAAAAATGTCCTTTTGGCTGCTTTCCTGACTGACAATCAGGTAAGTTACCTGTCAACTATTCTTTTTATATTCTTTGGTATGAATTTAGCCTAATTTTGCGTTCCCAAACGGGTCTTACATTTTCAATTAAATCAAAATAACGAATTATGGCAAAAAAGTTAAACGTTACCCCACTTCACGACAGGGTAATTGTGCAACCTGCTGCGGCTGAAGTAAAAACTGCCGGAGGAATTATTATCCCTGATACTGCAAAAGAAAAGCCTCAACGTGGTACCGTTATCGCTGCAGGCCCTGGTAAAAAAGACGAACCTGTGACCGTAAAAGCAGGCGACAATGTATTGTACGGGAAATACGCAGGAACCGAGATCACTGTAGAAGGTAAAGATTACCTTATCATGAGAGAAAGTGATATACTCGCAATCGTATAAAACCCTCCGCCCAAAAGGCACCCGGGTAAAGCTCTTCGACATTACTAAACTATTTAAATATTAAAACCTGTCTTACTCCGCAGGCTAAAGTCCCTTTAGGGGTTGGGAGTAATTTTTATTATGTCAAAAATGATCTACTTCGACATCGAAGCACGGAATAAAATGAAAAAAGGGGTGGATACCCTGGCCAATGCCGTTAAGGTAACCTTAGGCCCGAAAGGCCGTAACGTGGTTATTGAGAAAAAATTTGGCGCACCAAGTGTGACCAAAGATGGTGTGACGGTAGCAAAGGAAATTGAGCTGGAAGACCCCATTGAAAATATGGGCGCCCAGATGGTAAAGGAAGTTGCCAGCAAAACTGCAGATATCGCCGGTGACGGTACAACTACTGCAACTGTTTTAGCCCAGTCTATCATCAGCGAAGGGTTAAAAATGGTAGCGGCGGGTGCAAACCCAATGGACCTGAAACGTGGTATCGACAAAGCGGTTAGTCTTGTGGTTGCAAGCCTGAAAGAGCAGAGCCAGACGGTTGGGAACGATAGCAAAAAAATACAGCAGGTAGCTACTATCTCTGCAAATAATGACGAAACGATCGGTAAGCTGATCGCTGAAGCATTTGGCAAAGTAGGTAAAGAAGGTGTTATCACTGTAGAAGAAGCAAAAGGTACTGATACCACGGTGGACATCGTAGAAGGTATGCAGTTTGACCGCGGTTATGTATCTCCCTACTTTGTAACGAATAGTGAAAAAATGCAGGCGGAATTGCAGAACCCCTACATTCTTATATACGATAAGAAAATTTCTGCAATGAAGGATATCCTTCATATCCTGGAAAAAGTTGCACAAAGCGGCCGTCCTTTGCTGATCATTGCAGAAGACCTGGAAGGGGAAGCATTGGCAACAATGGTGGTAAATAAATTACGCGGTACTATTAAAGTAGCGGCAGTAAAGGCTCCGGGGTTCGGTGACCGCCGGAAGGAAATGCTAACCGATATTGCTATCCTCACTGCCGGTATCGTGGTTAGCGAAGAGCAAGGGTACAACTTAGAAAATGTTGACCTTACTTATCTTGGCCAGGCTGCATCGGTGACTATTGATAAAGACAATACAACGGTTGTTGGGGGTAAAGGTGCTAAAAAAGATATCTCAGCAAGAGTGATGCAAATTAAAGCCCAGGTAGAAAATACAACTTCAGATTACGATAAAGAAAAATTACAGGAACGCCTGGCTAAATTAGCTGGTGGTGTTGCCGTACTGTACGTAGGTGCTGCTACAGAAGTGGAAATGAAAGAGAAAAAAGACCGTGTAGATGATGCGTTGCATGCTACACGTGCCGCAGTAGAAGAAGGCATTGTTCCAGGTGGTGGTGTTGCCTATATCCGTGCAGTGGCCAGCCTTGAACCAAAAGTGAAAGGTCAGATCGCTGACGAGCAAACAGGTATGGCGATCGTACGTCGCGCCCTGGAAGAACCGCTTCGTTGCCTGACTGCAAATGCAGGTATCGATGGTTCTATCGTGGTTCAGAAGATCAAGGAAGGGAAAGGCGATTTCGGTTTCAATGCCCGCACAGAGATCTATGAAAACCTGTTTAAAGCGGGTGTGATTGATCCTACCAAGGTAAGCCGTGTGGCGCTTGAGAACGCAGCTTCTATCGCAGGAATGTTATTGACCACTGAGTGTGTGATAGCAGACAAGCCGAAGGAAGATGCACCTCATAGCCATGGCGCACCAGACATGGGAGGAATGGGGTACTAATAAACTGATAAAATAGACGAATCCCCGTTGCTTGCAACGGGGATTTTTTTGTGGTTATAAAAATGATGTTTAACCAGCAGCACTGTATTTCAAGAACCCTCGGGCAATGAAATATTGGGCAGCACAATATGTGAACATAATCAAAACGGATGCAGCAGGGTAGGAATGGTAAAACTTATTGACCGCAAGTAAACTATCAGACAACACAAAGAATAATGCACCCGCAACAAATAAGCCTCCGGTGGGCGCTCTTACCGTCCGGTGAACATGAAGCGCGCATAGAAGCATGCTGCAGATAATGGAAGCGTAAATGATCACTGGTATTTTAAAAGAACCGAGAGAGGGATAAAGAAGATAAAGAAGGCCACCGCCATAGAACATTACCAGCACAGGGATAGAAGGATATATTTTTAATAAAGACGCTGCTGTTGATGGCAGACTAAGAAAAAAAAGGCTGTATAGGATATGGGTAATAAGAAAAGCGAGGAGCCCGAAAATAAAAAAAAACGGGTAAGTTCCTTCCAGCAGCAGGAAAAGATCACCGAAAAAAGAAAACGCCAGGGCAGTGGTGATTGCATATTTCTTTGGATGATCACTTGCAACCGCGACCGTGAGTGCCAGAACCGGCATCAGCAGCAGCTTCGTAACAAACCGGATTTCTGCAATGTCAACAATAATTGCAAGGAGATGTACTACGGCAACGAGGATAAAAACCAACAATCCATGTTTTCGGAAGAAGGCCTGCATGCGTTTCCGGGATTAAAATTCTATGTAAGGTTTTCCACCAAAAAAACGTTTCAGCGAATCCTTTGCCCTTAGCGTATCTGACAAGGGGGTGGTGAACGGCATTGATATTTTGAACAATCCGGAATCTTTTTGAGTGAGCAATAACTTATGCCCATAGGTGGTAAGTTTTGCAAGGGCTTTATCTGCCGCGGTTTTGGCTTGATACTCTTTTAATACCACTTTAAAGCTAAATCCATCACTGGATGCGGTGGGCAGGCGGTTTACACTATCTCTTGCCACCAGTGAGGTACCTGAAGCCCGCGACCCAGCTGTATCCCCTACCGGAGTGGTAGCTGTATCCGTAAGTAAAATATTATTTTCACTAACCGGCAGGTCCTGGTTGTCCCGTGTCATAAAATAAACCACCGCGCCGGCTGTGCATAGCACGAACACCAGCAAGGCGCCCATCATCCAGTTCTTACTGGAACTAACCTCCCTTGGTTTGGTTGAAAAACTTATCTCTTCCTGCTGTTTCTCCCGCATGGCTACCGGCGCTGCTTCCATTTTAGAAGTTACCGCGTGTCCCTGGTAGAAATCATAAGTACCTTTTTGATTTTTTTGTAATACACCCAATCCTTCAATGATCAGCGGCTTGCCTATATTTAAGAACTGCCGGGACAGTATGCTATAGGATTCAATATCGGAAGTAGCCAGGGGTTTTATTTTTCGGCTATGTTGAACAATAAAGTCGATGAGGCCTTCATCCTGGAGCGCCTTGCTGTTGTACTCAAACTGGATAGCACCCTCAGGTAATACTACTTCCTTATCGCTGTCTGGCTGAATATCAAATCCGGGGGCAACAAAAAAGCTTCCCACATCCTGTAATGTGACTTTTTTATGCTGGTATAGGTACTGAACCATCAGTTGTTCAACTTTCATGCGGGTTTTTTTATGTGCAACAAACCTACCTATAAATAAGAATATAGCCAAGCGAACGAGTGATTTGCATTAATTTTGCCGCATGTTAACGGCTAAAGAAACAGCGTTTATCACTTACTGGGAAACGCACCGCGAAGAACAAAGCCGCTTTGTCAGCAAGCTTCTAAGGGGAATTCCAATTGCGGTCATGTTCGGGCTGCCAATCCTATTATTTATTTTTTCTGTATGGCTCTGGTTCCCGGACTGGTACACAAAAATATCAGCCACTACATCAGGATCCTTCATCACGATTGTCGTTGCTGTTTTGATATGCATCGTTTTTTTCTCCTATTTTCGCATGCATTTTAAATGGGAGATGAATGAACAGCTGTACATGGAACTGAGGCAAAAACAGCGGAAGCAGGATGCAGCTAAAGAACGGGAAATACACTCTTAATGATAAACAAACCAACTACAGGAAATATGAAAAATGTTTTTCTTCTTTTATGTGCAGTGGGACTGCTGACCGCCTCCTGCAAAAAAAATGAGGGCTGCGCCTACACAGACTCCGCTACATCTGCAAGTACGGCCGAAAGGACCTATATCCAGGATTACCTTACCAGCAATTCAATCACAGCACAGGAACATGCGAGCGGTGTTTTTTACAGCATCGCGAACCCCGGCACGGGCAACAACCCGTCTATATGCTCGAACATTACAGTGCGGTATACCGGCACATTGATCCCAACGGGTACGCAGTTTGATGCAAGTACCGGCACCACCGGCGTCAACTTCGCTTTGGGACAACTTATAGTGGGTTGGCAAAAAGTGTTACCCATTTTGAAGAGCGGCGGAGTTATAACTTTATACATTCCTCCCTCCCTGGGATATGGGCAGCAAAATGTAAGAGATGGGGCCGGGAACATTGTGATACCTGGTAATTCTTACTTAAAATTCTCTATCGAATTGTTGAATGTACAATAATCTCCTTTAATCATTTTAACTTGTGGCTTTGAAAATTCAAAGCCATTTTTTTTAAAATTATCTTGTGAGCCACGAAGCCATTTCAGTTTTTGATATGTTTAAAATTGGGGTAGGACCCAGTAGCAGCCATACTTTGGGACCCTGGCGTGCTGCACAACAATTTACCCAATCCCTTCAAAATAAAAAAGTGCTGGACCAGGTTTCCAGGATTGAAGTACTGCTGTATGGTTCGCTGGCAAAAACGGGCATAGGGCACGGTACAGATATTGCGGTTCAACTGGGGCTGAGCGGGGATGACCCTGTAACTTTCGAAGTAGAAAACATTACGGCCAAGATCAACGACATCCGCGGGATGAAAAAAATTATACTTGCCGGCCGCCACGAAATTGATTTTGACCCGGCAGAAGATATTGAGTTCCTTTCTACTGAATCGCTTCCTTATCATCCGAATGCATTAACCTTTCTGGCCGAGTTGCGCAATGGCGACAATATCGCCGAGACCTACTATTCTGTGGGAGGTGGCTTCGTGCAACAAGAGGGGGTGGCAGGATCTGCAAAGTCTGCTGTGGAACTTCCATTTCCCGTGAATACGGCAGAGGATCTTTTGCATTGGTGCCGCAAGACCGGCATGTCTATCCATGAAGTAGTTATGGAAAATGAGAACAGTTGGCGAACTGAT
>JAYSYY010000080.1:0-28715 GCA_043727215.1 Chitinophagaceae bacterium
CAAATAGCACTTTTCTAACAGAGTGGAAATGAGACTAAAAGCAAGTAAAACAGTAAGAAGAGCAAGAAAAACGTACAGCGTTTACTTTCCGATACAGAATTTACTGAAAATGTAATCCAGCTTATCCTCATTGCTGATCTCTCCTGTTATTTCACCGAGATAAAACAGGCAATGGCGGATATCGAGGGCAAGCAGGTCTCCCGGCAAATGATTATCTAAGCCATTCCCGATAGCATCCAGTGATTTTTGTACTTGCTGCAATGCTTCATAATGCCTGGCATTGGTGACAATGGTATTTTCAGATTCAGGCAAAGCCTGCACCGTTTGCTCAAATAAAGCTGTTTTTAATTCAGCTACACCGGTATTATTTTTCGCAGATATAAAGTGAATATTTTTATGTGTTGCAAATCTGATTGCCGGGTCTGTGGCAGCCTCATCTGCTTTATTACCTACCAAAAGAAATTTAATCCCCGTTTTGTTGAATACATCTATTTGTTGCTGGAGCGTATCAACTGTTTCGTTATTTACATCGAAAATATAGAGCACCGTATCTGCTGATTTCATTTTTTGCAAACTCCGCTCAATGCCGATATTTTCAATAACATCAGCACTATGACTTCGTATACCCGCGGTATCTATCAGGCGAAAAATTACACCATTTATGTTCATTGTTTCTTCGATAGTATCCCTGGTAGTACCTGCTATTTCACTTACGATGGCCCTTTCTTCATTTAGTAACGTATTGAGCAGCGTTGATTTCCCTGCGTTGGGTTTACCGATGATGGCAACGCTCACGCCGTTTTTTATGACATTACCCAACTGGAAAGATTGTACCAGGTAATCTGTGGTTGCTGATATCTGCTGTATGAGATTATAAAATTTTGTCCTGTCTGCAAATTCCACATCTTCTGTGGCAAAGTCCAATTCAAGTTCTATCAGTGCTGCAAATTGTATCAGCTGCTCCCGCATTTCTTTTAACTGATCTGAGAAACCTCCCCGAATATTGTTCAGGGCAGTTTTTTGTGAAGCCCTCGTATTGGAAGCGATGAGGTCGGCCACGGCTTCTGCCTGTGTAAGATCCAGCTTGCCATTTAAAAAAGCACGTTGCGTAAACTCACCTGCCCTTGCCAACCGCACTCCTTTATTGATGCATGCCTGGATGATCTGTTGCTGGATATAGGGGCTCCCATGACAGCTGATTTCGATCGTGTCTTCGCCCGTATAACTTTTCGGGCCCTTGAATAAAGAAACCAGCACCTCATCGAGTGCAAACTCACCATCTCTCAAAATGCCCAGATGGATAGTGTGTGATGGCAATTTTAAGAGGTCCCTGGAAGGGAAAAGCTGGTTGACGATTGTGTACGCATCCGGCCCGCTGATCCGTATCACTGCGATGGCGCCCACACCCGGTGCAGTTGCATTTGCAATAATGGTATCTCCCCAACCGGATAATTTATTGATCATGCTACAAAGATAACCGCCAACTTCGTATACTGCTTAATTTGAAGGATTGGACTATGGCCGGGTGGTAACGGAAACAAAACTCAGCCAGTCTCTGTCTTCGGGTTTCACATCGTCAATATAGTACTTCTTTACGATACTGATACTGCATTCATCCACCATGTTTGTAAAACTGGAAAATGCAGAAGGCTTAATGATCAACACAAACCGGTCACAACCCTTCTGCTCCTCTACTGCCTTTTTCTTTTTTTGGATTAGTTTCCTGATACCAGTTGCGGAATAGCTCGTTAACTTTTCCATTGAATAAGGGCCTTTGCCTTCATAGAACCAGATCTTATTATCCTTTCCAAATAAAAGGGTGAGCACGCGATCTCGCAAATATCATCGGTAATACTGCTGTTTTTATCATTTGGCACCGTCAGTTTCATCGCCATTGTTTGTGTAAGGGCGGCGGTGAAAACGAAAAAGCTTAGCAGGATAAGTCCCAGGTCCACCATTGGAGCAAGGTCCACTGTTTTAGATCCTTTTTTACCGGACCTGCGTGCACCCCCCGGTGTTGCCGGAGGAAATGTGGATCTCTGCCATAAGAAATAGTTTATTTTAGAATGGCAGACGATTAATTTCAAAAAAAAACCTCCCTTTTGGGGAGGCTTATTAAAAATATTTCCGATTTTAATTTTCCTGCACAACAAATGTAATGGGCTGTCTGCGGTAAGCATTCACCATCCTACCGTTTTGTTGAGCTGGTGTCCATCTAGGACCTTTCTTAATGATCTTCATCGCCTCAGCTTCCATGCCGTAACCGTGTTTGGTCTCTGCAACCACATCACTGATACTGCCATCTCTGCTCACAATGAAACGGACGATAACCTGGTAAGTTCCTTCTGAGGCGCCATTATCAACAGGTGTATTAGCATCCAGGTTGTTCCTAAGGTATTTGGTCCAGGCTGCGGTTCCGCCGGGGAATTCAGCCTCAATTTCTACCTTATTAAACACTTTACCCTCATCATCTTCCACCGGCACCGCTGCTACTGTGGTCCCTTTATCTTCAACAGGAGCCTGCACGATCTGTACCTTGTTTTCACTTTCTACGGTTTTAGTACTGATCACCTGGTCTTCCTTGATCTCTTCAATTTTTTCTTCAGGCTTTACTTCCTCGTCTTTTACGATTTTCGGAGGAGTAAATTTCACCTGGTTCACTTCGGGTGGTGGCGGTGGCTCTGGCGGTGGTGGTGGTGGTGGCGGTGGTGGTGGCTCATCCTTTTTGATCTCCGCCATCTGCGTATCCACCACGTCAATCGTTTTCAAGTCATCCTCATTATTAAGGTAGTTGCTTACCACACTCCCTACAAAGATCAGCAGAAGGATCGCACCAGTTACCACGAGTGCCTTTCCGAGTGTCTTATTGTAGTTCTTTCTTAACTGGTAAGCGCCATAATTTTTATTCTTGCCTTCGAATATGATGTCAAGAATATCGGCGTTTAAAATTTTGTTTGCTTCCATCGTAATCTCTTTGATTTATTAGATTCAAGTTTGAGCCAATTCCATAACTCACTTTATACCATTGGCAGCTTCTGTCTGTTTGATCATCATCTTTTCCGCGGGAGCCATGTCGACTTCGGCATAGTGACCCGGAGGTACATCAGAAATGCTCATCTCATCAAGGATATCAATGGCATTTTTAAAGGTCGATTCTGCATCTGATTTGATGATGTACATCAGGTCCCCGATTGGTGTACTTTTCTTCTTTTCTACGATGAGTTTCCGGACTTCTTTGAAAGTGGTACTCTTAAACTGCTCACTCAATTTGTCTGGCTCCAGCTGTCCAAAGTAATAGTACACCTGGTCACCTTTGCCCAAAAGAATGGTCATAGCACCAGAATTTTTTACCTTCAATTGTTGTGTAGAATCATCTTTAGGTTCATTCATATTCATGGCCGTTGCCTGGCTCATGGTAGTGGTAAACACAAAAAAAGTGATCAACAAAAATCCAAGATCCACCATAGGTGTAAGATCTACACGAGTAGATAATTTTTTCGACTTTTTGACGCCGGGCCCCTTTTTGTGGCCACCGCCCGACGAAGTATCTATTTCTGCCATGACTTTTTGTTTTTAAATTAATTCATTGCATTGGGTTGAGCCGGTAATTCTATTTTGCCGCGTTGTACAACTCAGAACCCACCGGAACATTTTCACTATTTGTGACAATCCTGAATTTATATATTTCGTTTTTCTTAAACGCTTCTTTTACGTTTTTGAAAATCGGGTATAAGGCAGCATTATCACCCTTGATCAATAGCATCTCCTCCAGTTTTTTCTGGTCTCCTCCGGCGTAGACATTCGTCACACTTCTCATCCAATCTACCAATTCATTGTTCGTACTATCCACCGGAATTCCCTGCATTTGCGTCGCTGGGATAACATTCCCAGGTTGCAGGGAAGATTTTAACTGGCTGAATGGTACTCCAATAAACTCCTGCTTCTTTAATGCCGCTAATTCTGAACCACTTAGCTGTAGATTTTTGGTAAGATTTACGTTATCCACGATCTCCCCTTTTTTGGTATCATCGCCTAACATAAGGAATACTTTTCCCTCCTTTGTGAGTGTGATGAGGATTGACTTATCCGGTGCTGCCTTACTGGATACAGAACTCGGAGGAGTTACAGCCAATACTTCAGGGGGCTTCTGTTTTGTTGCCAATATAAAGAAAGTCAACAGCAAAAAAGCCACATCGCACATAGCCGTCATATCCACGTTGGTGCTCTTGCGTGGTATTTTAACTTTTGGCATATTATTAAATTTTTAGGACGTTACTTTTTAGATTCCAAACTTTTGATTTTCCACAAAAATTATTTGTAGAGAGATGCGAAAGTTTGGGTTAAAGTGAACCCTGACTCATCAATACCATAAGTGATCCCATCAATTTTTGTAGTAAAGATGTTATAAAACACGATCGCAAATGCTGAAGTACCGATACCAAGGGCTGTATTGTACAAGGCCTCGGAGATACCAATACTCAACTGGGCTGCAGAAGATGCTCCACCACTGTCCGCACCCAATCCTGCAAACGCACGGATCATGCCTACCACCGTACCTAACAATCCAATCAGGGTTGCTACTGTAGCGATAGTTGACAGGAACACCAGGTTTTTTTCCAGCATTGGCAATTCAAGCGCAGTTGCTTCTTCCACTTCTTTTTGAATAGCAAGCACTTTTTGTTCAGTTGCAAGTTCTGTGTCCGTGATCATTTCTTTGTAGCGATGTAAACCGGCTTTCATTACATTACCCACAGAACCCTTTTGTTTATCACATTCAGCCAAAGCTGCATCCACATTTTTATTAGCTAGGTGATATTGTACCTGGCGAATGAAATCTGCATTGTTCCTTGTTCCTGTAGCCTTAGCAATGCTCATAAACCTCTCTACTACGAAAGTGAGCATGGTGAGAAAAGTGCCTATAAGGATAGGTACGATAATACCACCCAGGTACATTTTGCTCAAAGCTGTTTTTGGCTCATGCCTTTCCGGCCAAAAACCGCCATTTTCAGATCCTACGGCAAAATTAGCACCATCGCCCAGGATAAATCTCCAAATTACATACCCGGCAATGATACAAAGTACAGGTGCCAGCAGGGAAATCAGGTTGCCGGACTTTTTCACTTGCACAGAAGTGGTCGGTTTTACAGTTGCAGTTGGTCTTGTTTCTGCCATAACATTCGATTTTTAGAAAGTGAAAGTTTAAATACTAAATTGATTATAAATGATTTTGTTTATACAATGCTAACAAAAAAACAAATACGCCGAATTTTTCGACAACTATTTATTTACGGGAGCACACAAGTTAATAAAATAAATGAATGGTTACATGCTAGAGCGCTTTTTTTTTAAAGTGATCTCAGACCATTTCTATCGGGTATAAACTTGTAAAATCCGATAGTAGATCCGGATTCCAAATAGCCTTTATTCATATCTTAAGGCCACAATCGGATCGAGCCTGGAGGCCTGGTAAGCAGGGTACAAACCGGCTCCCAACCCCACAACCGAACAAACGGCGATTGCGGCAAAGACCCATCCCCATGGCACCACAAAAGGAGTATGAAAAAACAGTGCCACTAAGTTGCCCATGATTATTCCCGCAACAATACCAGCGACTGCACCCATGAGACTGATAAGCAGGGATTCGAATAAAAACTGGGACCGGATATCCTTCCGGGTACCACCCAGCGCCTTAGCCAGGCCTATTTCCTTGGTGCGTTCATTCACTGCTACCAGCATAATATTCATCAAACCGATGGCTGCTCCTATAAGTGTGATGAAAGCTATGCCGATCGTACCTTTTTCCAGAAAGCCGAGATTAGTTAATAGTGTGGCGGCAATACTGTCACTTTTATCTATGTAAAAATTATCTCCATCTTTCACGTCCAGTTTCCGGATGGGGCGAAAAGTCCCCCGCGCCTCCCCTGTGGCCACATCCATCAGTTTGATATCACTGACCATCACCGCAACATTAAAGGAAGTATTTTGAGTGGCATATAGCCGACGGATATTGTTCACCGGGGTGATGGCCACTTTACCGGAACTAAAAAACGCACTTGAACTTTTTTCTTTCAGCACTGCAATCACCCGGTAGGGAATATGGTCCACGTTCACGACGGCATCCACAGCCCTGGCCGGATTATCGGGAAACAATTTTAAAGCCACGCTATTCCCCAGCATACAAACATTTTGCCCCGCTTCTACTTCCGTATTCGTAAAGTTCCTGCCGGCATCAATTTCATACCCATTCAGGTCGAGGTAATTCTCATCCCCTCCAAAAATATTGATCTCGGGGTTGGTTTTTTTCTGGCTGGTATTCACCACTACACCCGAAGCCCCCCGTAGGGCTATGCCAACTCTTGCACCAGGAAAACTATAGCGTTGTTTAAAAAGCACTGCCTCTTCAAAACTGATAGGAAGGCCTGTATTCGATTTTTTATTTCGCAATGCAGTTTTAGTGGTATGGGTGGCCTGTCGGCGGTTGTTTCCCCCAAACTGGATATTCCGGTCTTGGAAGCGAATACTAAAGGCGTTTGCCCCCATTGTAGAAAAACTTGTGGTAAGACTGTTACTGGCGGCTTTGATTGCGGTGATAATAAGGATAAGCGCAAATATGCCCAAGGCCATGATAATAACAGTTATGGCTGTACGAAGTTTGTTTACCCTAACGTTTTTCCATGAAAGCGACAGAGAATCATTGTATGTCATTTATACCGATTGTGCCTAAAGATAAGCAGACTCACATACAGAGGAAACAAAGTTTTAATAAAAAAACGGGCTTAATGGTATAACCACTGGATAAGGATCTCCGGGTATACACCCAACACGATGATCAACAAAGCCGATAGGATCAGCAAAATGTTGAATGCCGGGCCGATATCTGCTTTTGCAATTACTTCGGCGTCAGCTGACTTAAAATAGATGGCCTGGATGACGCGGAAATAATAATAGGCGCTAACGGCTGCAAAAAGCACTGCCGCAATCACCAGCCAAAATGACTGCCCATTCTGTACAGCAGCCAAAAGCATATAAAACTTACTCTGGAAGCCGGCTGTGAGGGGGATTCCTGTTAAAGACAATAGAAAGATGGTGGCCGTAAGGCCTAGTACAGGATATTGTTTTGCCAGGCCATTGAAACCTTCTATCGTATAATCGTTCATCCTCACCAGGATAGCAAACAAGCCAATCGTGGCAAGGCTATAGGCGGCCGAATATAATATAAGCCCCTCTTTGGCCTGCGTATTTAACGCAAACAAAGCCAGCAGCATGAAGCCTGCCTGGGCAATACTGGAGTAAGCCAGCATTCTTTTTACACTCTGCTGGAAAACCGCAGTGATATTGCCGACCAGCAGGGTTGCAAAAGTTATAATGACGATCAAAGTTTGCCACTGGTCGTGCACCTTACCAAAAGCATTTTCAAATAACCGGACAAAAGCAAAAAAGGCGGCCACTTTAACGATGGTGCTCATAAATGAGGTAAATACGGTGGGAGCGCCATCATACACATCCGGCGTCCAGAAATGGAAAGGTGCAGCGGAAACTTTGAAAGCAAGAGAAACCAGCAAAAGGACCAGCCCCACAGCTATCATTACAGGCAACTGGCCGGTGCCCAGGTCAATATTGTTGATAAAGAAAGATGCATTTGGGTTTCCCCCGTAGATAAAGGCGATACCCATCAGCATTATACCGGTGGAGAATGCTCCCATCAGGAGATATTTAAGCGAACCTTCGTTACTCTTTAAATTTTGCTTATCGCTCCCTGTCAGTATGTACAAAGGGATGGAAATGATCTCGATTCCCAGAAATAATAACAGAAGGGTATTATAAGTGGCAGCTATCGCTACTCCACAGAGCACAAAAAAGATCAATGCAAAATATTCGCCCACGTGCTCCCCGACCTTTTCTACATCCCTGCCGCTTAGTAAAAAGTACTGTAGCGTACAACCAAAAACAACTGCCAGGAAAGTCAGGTTAAAGCTATTCACCCTTAACATATCCTGTGCGTTAAAATTAAACAGCGCCACACCGGAGTTCAGCTCCATGGCGTTCACAATAAAAAGGAGGACCATACCTGCTATAGCGATCCATTTTGGTGTGGTTTTACTTTTAATAAATACCGCACTAAACATCATCACGATACCCCAGGCAGCAGAAAATATAATTGCGTTCATAATTTTAATCTAAAAGATTTTACCACCCGTCCTTTGTTAGTTTACTGCAGCAAGAAAAGTGTTGACAGCTTTTCTGGTTAATTCAATTACCGGCTGGGGCATTACTCCCAGCGAGAAAACAAAAACTACTATAACGGACAAAGCTATTTTTTCCCCGGATGAGATGTCAGTAACCGTTTCTGTGGCGGTGCTAACTTCACCATAAAATACTTTTTGTATCATTCTTAAGGTGTAAACTGCTGCAAGGATTATACTAATACCTGCGGCAATCGCGTACAAGATGTTGGCCTGGAATAATGCGCTGAACATAAGGAACTCTCCCACAAAAGCATTGGTAAGTGGCAGCGCAATATTGGCAAGGGCAATTACCACCAGGAAAATGGTGAGCACCGGGGCCTTATGCGCCACGCCACCCAGTTGGGAGATATTCTTCACACCCGTTTGCCTTTCCAATATATCTACTACCACCCACATCCCGATTATGTTTACACCATGGCTAAATAACTGGATCATCGCTCCCTGCACCCCGGCTTCGTTGGTTGTAAATAATCCTGCACACATGAGACCGATGTGTGCGATAGACGAATAGGCCACCAGCCTTTTGATGTTGTCCTGCACCAGCGCAAGGCAGCTGGCATAAAGAATACCTGTTATACAAAGGATGATCACGAGGTTATCGAAATGGAGAGTAGCGCCCGGGAAAACAGGTATCAGCCACCTGATCACCCCAAACAAACCCATCTTCACCATCACACCACTCAGCACCATTGTAACTGAAGTAGGGGACTGGTCATAAGTGTCCGGCTGCCAGGTATGAAAAGGAAACACGGGCATTTTAATGGCAAAAGCTACAAAAAATAGCCAGAAAAGCCAGTTTTGTTCTTCCATGCTCAGCGATGCCTTCAAAAAAGAATGCAATGCGAAAGAATGAGCTGAAATAGTACCATCCTCAAAAACCCGTTGTGGTGTATGCTGGTACACGTAAATAATCCCGATGAGCATTAAAAGAGAACCGGCAAATGTGTAGACAAAAAACTTGAACGTCGCCTGTATCCTCTTTTCTCCACCCCATTTGCTACACAAAAAGTAAACAGGTATCAAGGCAAGCTCCCAGAAAAAGTAGAACAATAAAGCGTCCATTGCCACAAACACCCCCATGAGCCCTCCCTGTGCCAGCAACATAAGGCCGTAAAAGGCTGAACTATTTTTATAGGTATTCTTCTGTGTGCTGAGAAAAATGACTGGAAAAGCGACAGCGGTTAAGACCACCAGGATCCTTCCCGTTCCATCCAGTCCCACAAAAAAACTATTGCCTATTTGTTTCAGCCAGTAATAATTTACATTATTATAAGTCGCATATTTTGTATCATCTGTATAAAACAAACTAGTGACCGCAACACCGAGCACCAGCAGGGAAGCTATAAAAGCCCATGTTTTCGGAGACTGTTCCCCTTTCAGAAAAAAACAGCCTATGCCCGCCAGGATTGGCAGCCAAATAAATAATTCCGGAAATGTGATGTAACTACCCACTCTTTAATTTTTTACACAAACAATTGTATGATAAATAAAACCAGCATGCCTAATACCATTAACAGCACATATACACCAACCTGGCCATTTTGTACCAGTCGCATCTGGCGGCTGCCGTAGCTCACTGCTTTGCCTATGCCATTAACAAAGCCGTCGATTCCTCTTTTTTCTATTATCCTGTCAAAGAAACCCGCAAGAGATCTCAATGGATTAACAATCGCTGACTGATAGAGCTCATCCACATACCACTTGTCTTGTAAGACTTTTCCAAAACCTGTAGCATCCGCCTCCCCTTTGTAATTCTTAAACCGGAACCAGGCAAACAGGATGGAAATGATTACCAGCACGCTGGAAAGGCCCATTAGTAAATATTCGGTACTGTGTTCCAGCGAATGTTCGGCTGACTTCATCACAGGAGATAAAAATTGTGCGAGTTGGTGGTCACCACCCAATGCTTCGGGCACGCCTACAAATCCACCTACCACGCTAAGAACCGCCAGGATAATAAGTGGAATGGTCATGGCTACGGGGCTTTCGTGAAGATGGTGCTCCTGGTCATGTGTACCCCGGAATTTTCCGGTAAATGTGATAAAGTATAACCTGAACATATAAAATGCGGTTAATAAAGCCGCAAACAATACAACAGCATATAGTAAAACCCCATGCCCGTATGCGCCCGCTAATATTTCATCTTTGCTAAAAAAACCTGAGAAACCAGGGATACCAGAGATGGCCAGGCACCCAATCAAAAAAGTTACACTTGTAATTTTCATGTGCTTGTGCAGACCGCCCATGTTGCGGATATCCTGTTCACCGCCCATTGCATGGATCACACTACCACTGCCAAGGAACATGAGGGCCTTGAAGAATGCGTGCGTGAGCACGTGAAAAACAGCGGCAACATAATTACCAGTGCCCAGGGCAATGAACATGAACCCGAGTTGGCTTACAGTAGAATATGCCAAGACTTTTTTAATATCATTTTGCCGGATCGCTATCGAGGCTGCGAGCAGTGCCGTAGCTAATCCAACAATTGTGATCACCGTTTGTGTAACCTCCGCCAGGGAAAACAAGGCGTTACTCCTGGCGATCATATAAATACCTGCGGTAACCATGGTCGCGGCGTGGATGAGCGCACTCACTGGTGTGGGGCCCGCCATGGCATCAGGCAACCACGTGTATAAAGGCAGTTGTGCGCTTTTTCCTGTAGCCCCTACAAATAGCAGCAGTGTAATGCCGGTGATATCTGTGGGAGATAATTTTGCCAGGCTGGCTGCTGAAAAAACTTCGTCAAAACTCACCGACCCTACTTTAGCGATCAGCCAGAAAACCGCGAGTAAAAAACCAAGATCACCGATGCGGTTCATGATAAACGCCTTATTGGCTGCATCTGTATACTCCTCTCTTTTAAACCAATAGCCGATGAGCAGGTACGAACAAAGCCCCACACCTTCCCAACCAATAAAAAGAATCACAAAATTGCCGCCCATTACCAGCAAGAGCATGGAAAATACAAACAGGTTAAGAAAAGAAAAATATTTTGCGAAATCTTTCCCGGGCTCTTCGTGCATGTATGCCGTTGAATATACATGAATTAAAAACCCTACGCCGGTGATGATCAGGAGGAACAGGGACGAGAGTGCATCTAGTTTAAAATCAAAACCAATATTGAAAGCTGTTAACCTGATAAAATCAAAATAGTGCAGGTTCATAACTTCTCCATTTTTCACCTGCACGAAAACCATTACACTCAACACAAATGAAGCCAGGATCACCGCGCTGCCAATAAAGCCACTGGCGCCTTTTGATAAGTTTTTCCTGAAAAGGCCATTCACCAGAAAGCCGATTAAAGGCAGGACCGGGATCAACCATACTAATGTTGAAATCTTACTCATAAACCGTTACTATTATCCGGAATGTTATTTCCGTTTTGATAAAACTGGTCACCCAGGAACATTTTTCCGGGCGCAGCATACTAATTTTTTAACCTGTTCAAAAAATTAATGTCTACAGAATGGGTATTCCTATAAAGCATAACTATAATGGCCAGTCCCACGGAAACCTCTGCTGCCGCCACCACCATTATAAAAAAAACAAAGATCTGGGCATCGGCTACATAATTGGCAGAGGCCTTTGCAACACTGCTGGCGGCATGCATTTTAGAAAATGCTACCAGCAATAAGTTCGCTGCATTTAGCATTAACTCTATACACATAAATACCAATATGGCGTTCCGGCGAACCAACACACCAATGATACCAATTGTGAACAAGGTAAGCGATAAAAATATGTATGCTTTTATATCCATGATTTACAGTTTCACATAAACACCAATCCCCAATGTGGACGAGGCGGGCTGTATTGAAAAAATATCTTCGAGTTTTTTCCTGGCAATACCATTAAAAATATCCACTGCTTTGTAAGACGCTTTTTTTGTCAACAGCTTCGTTACTACGCCGGTGGCTATGGACCCAAGTGCGGGGTACAACATTTTTTTCACTGTGCCGTCGTCAAATTTCTGTTCATCCGTAAGCCCCCGGATCGCACTGTAAGTAGTGACAGCCGTTCCTGCTGCCGCAAGTACTTTAAATACCACGAGACCTGTCTTATATGTCTTATATAATTTTGTTACCTGCTCTATATTCTTCCTGTTAAATACATCTCCTAATAGTTTCACGCCTTTCAGGTTTTCCCCAAACAGACCTATCTTATTTAATTGTACGTCACCTAATATAAACTTTGGGTTAAAGCCTTTTTTAACTTTAAGCACTTTTACTTTTCCTAATAACGCATCAATATCAATCGGGAGATCGCCGATCTTTATTTGCGCAGATGCACCTATGCTGCCAAACATCAAAAGCAGCGATACAAAAGCCGGGAGGATGGATTTTTTCATATAGTTGGGTTTAACTTTTTTTACCGATGATCACAGCACCGATCATAGCACTGAGAAAAAGTATACTGGCCACTTCAAAAGGTAAAACATAATTAGTGAACAGGACCTTCCCCAGGTTTTTTATGAGCCCTGCTTCTCCCACTTTCATCATCACCAGTTGCTCCTGGCCTGTCTTCATAAATGCTGCAAGCAGCAAAAGTAAAAGGGAGCCTCCGGTGATAACCCCTAACAGCTGCAAACGATAATTTTTGGGCGGTTCAGATGCGGTATTCAGGTTCATCAACATCACTACAAAAAGAAAGAGTACCATGATTGCGCCTGCGTAGACAATTATGTTTACAATGGCGAGGAATTGCGCATTCAGCAGAATATAATGGCCGGAAATAGCAAAAAAGACAACGATCAGCCAGAGAATGCTTTTCACCGGGTTTTTACTTATCAACATCATTAATGCACTTCCTACAGCCATAACTGATAAAAGGGTAAACAAAAGTGTAACAATATTCATAAGCCTTTTTATACTCCCTGTTTTCAACCCCGGCCACAAGACCAGGCAGCCGGGAGGCTGTTTATAAAATGATTAATTAATGTTTTCTTTTTTAGCTCTGTTGCCCAAAGCCTTTTTATACTGCTCAGGATTTTCTTTAGGATGGGGGATCAACAAGTCCTGTTTGTTATATATAAATTGTTTACGCTGGTAATCTGCGGGTGTAAATGTTTCACTGAGGTAGATGGCATCTTTTGGGCAGGCCTCTTCGCATAATCCACAAAAAATGCAGCGCAGCATATTGATCTCGTATTTGGCGGCATATTTTTCCTCCCTGTATAGATCTTCTTCTCCTGGCATGCGCTCTGCTGCCTCCATCGTAATAGCTTCCGCGGGGCAGGCCACAGCACAAAGGCCACATGCGGTGCAGTTCTCCCGCCCTTCTTCATCCCTGTTCAATATCTGTAATCCCCTGAAGACCGGGCTAAACGGCCTGGTTTGTTCAGGATAATTGATGGTGGGTTTCTTTTTAAAAATATGACTGAAGGTAATTACCATTCCCTTCAGGATTGCGGGGATGTACAGCCGCTCCATAAAACTTAATTGTTTACGGCTCACTTCTTGTCTCCTGTTGGTTAATGCCTGCATATTATAAAGTTTGCAAAAATAATGTTTTAAAAACCTGACTTTCTATTTATTAAAGTACAAAATGAACGCCCCTGTCAATAACATATTAAACAAGGCCAATGGTAACAAAATTCTCCAGCCAAGGTGCATCAGCTGATCATAACGGAATCTCGGGATCGTCCACCGCACCCACATGAAGAGGAAAATGAAACAAACCACTTTAAACATTAATGCCATTACCCCCAGGATGGCCATGAGATTCGGTGAGTGATTTGCTTCATTCACAAACGGAATATCATACCCGCCAAAAAACAGGGTGGCCATTATCACACTGCTTACAAACATATTGATGTATTCAGCGAAAAGATAAAAACCAAGCTTCATGGAGGAATATTCCGTATGGTACCCGCCAATCAATTCACTTTCTGCTTCCGGCAGATCGAAAGGGGTACGGTTACATTCCGCAAAAGCACAAACAAGAAAAATAAAAAATCCAAGTGGTTGCTTTAAAATATTCCAGCTCAGGAGGCCGCCCCAGCCCCCTTGCTGTTGCTGCACAACCATTTCTTTGAGACTGAGGGTGCCCGTAACCATTAATAATGCAATGAGAGAGATTCCCATTGCGAGTTCGTAACTGATGATCTGCGAAGCGGCTCTTAACCCCCCCATCAAAGCATACTTGTTGTTACTTGCCCAGCTACCGATCATGATCCCATACACCCCCATACTCACCACGCCAAAAACATAAAGGATCCCTATATTGACATCAGCGATCTGCAGGGATATGGTTCTGCCGAATAACTCCACCGTGTTTCCCCAGGGCACCACGGCACTGGTCATGATTGCTGTGAGCATGGCTAGTCCCGGGCCCATGATAAAAAGGGCACGGGAAGAAAAATTTGGAATGATCTCTTCTTTAAAAAATAATTTTAACCCGTCAGCCAGGGGTTGCAGCAAACCGAACGGACCTGCCCGGTTCGGGCCACGCCTGTCCTGCAGGATCGCCGCCACCTTTCTTTCAGCAAAAGTGGTATACATGGCAATCACCAGGGATGACATTACCACAATGAGAATGAGTACCAGTTTTTCAATAATAAATGCCAGGTCTATTAATAACAACATAATGCCGTTTTATTTTTTCTTTATTTCTCTTTCACCAGTGACGGATCGGGATCTGCCTTAAAATCTCCGGAATTAGCCGGCCTTTGGAGATCGCTTAATTCTATGGTGGGATTATTTACGCCACTGATACTATGGATATCCATCACCAGTTTCGGTGCCCTGCCACCCATCACCCGGTTAATGGTTTCTTTCGGTGTTTGCAGCACTTTATATTTATTGGCACCCATAACAGAGTGCCTGCTGATATTTGTGACCCCCTCTATTGTCCAGTCGCTTGTTTGTTTTTTATCAAACCTGCATGTGTTGCAGATCCAGCCGGGCTTACCATCGTAGCTCTGTACCTCTCCCCACTGGTCTTTCCGGGCGGTAACCCTGAAAACTTCTTCTCCTCTCAGCCACAAAGTAACTTTACCGCAGCACTCCGGGTTTTCACAGGTGCGATGTGCATCCATGGGTTTGGTAAACCAAACCCTGTTTTTAAACCGAAACGTTTTATCGGTTAAAGCTCCAACCGGGCAAACATCGATCATATTCCCACTAAAATCATTATCAATGGCTTTGGAAATATAGGTGGAGATAGCAGCATGATCACCCCTGTCTATTATACCATGCACCCGCTTATTAGTAATCTGGTCGGCTATGTAGGTGCAACGGTAACAAAGTATACACCTCGTCATGTGCAATTGTATGTAGGGGCCAATATCTTCTTTCTTGAAAGTGCGGCGGGCAAACTGGTAACGGGTACCTTCCTTACCATAATCATACCCGAGATCCTGCAGGTGGCATTCCCCCGCCTGGTCACAGATGGGGCAATCCAGGGGATGATTGATCAATAAAAATTCCACAACACCATTCCTTGCATCTGTCACTTTTTCGCTCGTGATATTTTTTACGATCATGCCGTCCATTACATTGGTGCGGCAGCTTGCCACCAGTTTGGGCATAGGCCGGGGGTCCGCTGTGGAACCTGCTGCCACTTCCACGAGGCAGGTCCTGCACTTTCCTCCGCTTCCCTGCAACTTGCTGTAATAGCACATGGCAGGCGGCGCTACCTCACCTCCGATCTGGCGGGCCGCATTTAATATTGTTGTACCCGGCGCAACATCGATGGTAATATTATCGATGGTAACCTTAAAATTCGCGGGTGCTGCTTTTTTGATTTCATCCATACCTCAAACCCCTAAAGGGAATTAAGCTGTTAAAAAAATTAACCTTCCTATATTAGTTCAAAACGTGAACCTGTCATTTTCATTCCCACTGATCCACATAAATCTCCAGGTCCCTATAGCTTGTCCCGATTATTCAGCGGGACAGCCTATGAAGCTACTACTCCCGGAGCGTGTATCGGATCAGCAAAATGCCTCAATCCATAATTTTCCGCCAGGCATTTTTCGGGGTTATTCACATGCCACTCAAATTCATCCCGGAAATGCCTTATAGCGGCTGCTACCGGCCATGCAGCTGCATCCCCCAGTGGACAGATCGTATTGCCTTCAATCTTACGTTGTATATCCCATAGCAGGTCTATGTCACTCATCTTGCCTTTACCCATCTCTAAATTCAATAAAATCTTTTCCATCCATCCGGTACCTTCCCGGCATGGGCTGCATTGTCCGCAACTCTCGTGACGATAAAACCTTGCAAGTGTATAAGTGTGTTTAACAATACATTGCTCTTCATCCAGCACAATAAATCCGCCCGACCCCATCATACTACCGGTGGCAAAACCACCGTCACTCAGGCTTTCGTAGTTCATCAATCTCTTTTCCCCTTTTGCTGTAGTCAATAATAAGTTAGCTGGTAAAATAGGGACGGAAGAACCGCCGGGTATGCATGCTTTTAATTTCTTACCATTGGCAATACCACCACACCATTCATCGCTATATATAAATTCTTCCACGCTGATGGTCATATCGATTTCGTAAACACCCGGCTTGTTGATATTGCCACAGGCGCTGATCAATTTTGTACCAGTTGATTTACCCACTCCGATCTTCGCATATTCGTCGCCACCTTCATTAATAATTGGCACTACTGCCGCAATTGTCTCCACGTTATTCACTACGGTGGGCCTGTCCCAAACACCCTTTACAGCGGGAAACGGTGGTTTTATTCTCGGGTTACCCCTCTTGCCTTCCAGGCTTTCTATCAGGGCTGTTTCCTCCCCGCAGATATAAGCCCCGGCACCCCGGTGAACATATATCTCGCAATCAAAACCACTTCCCTGGATATTTTTTCCCAGCCAGCCGTTTTGTTTGGCTTCCGCAATGGCTTCATCCAGTATGTCTGTTATCCAATTGTATTCCCCTCGGATATATATATAGCTGGTATTGCTTCCCAGGGCAAAAGAAGATACGATCATTCCTTCCAGTAAAAGGTGGGGAATGAATTCCATCAGGTACCTGTCCTTAAAAGTCCCCGGTTCACTTTCGTCGGCGTTCACCACAAGGTGGCGCGGTACACCTTCCGGCTTTGCAATAAAACTCCATTTCATTCCGGCAGGAAATCCTGCACCACCCCTCCCTCGAAGGCCGCTTTTTTTCACTTCTTCCACGATGTCCGCAGTTTGCATTTTTAATGCTTTCTCCACACTGCGGTATCCACCTTCGCGGCGGTACACTTCGTAGCTTCGAATACCCGGAATAGGTACTTTGTCTAATAATAATTTTCTTCCCATATTGCCAATTCCAAAAGGAATTTATTTAGATTGATTTTATGCCAAATTAGTGTCTGCAGCTTATCCTTTTACGGCTTGCCTTGCAAATAGCACCCACCGGTTCCCCTTCTTTACCCAAACTTCCAATACCCTTAAATTAAAAATGGAAGCTGTTCCATTTAGTGTCGCACGGATATCAGCGATAAATCTTGCACTTGCTACATTTGTATTAATGCTGACCACTATACTGTCTTCCTTAAACGACTGGTAAGAAAGATAACCTGTCTCCAGGTTTTTGATCATCTCATTTTTTGTCTCCACCCAACCATTGCTATGGCCGTAGCTAAGAGCTTTATCGGTTTGCTGGTTAATAGACACTGTGTTTTTTTTCACCAGGTCCTGGTGAAATTGTTTCAAAGTTTCTTTGAGCTTTTCTTCCGGCGCAACCTGGCTATATCCAGCGAAACTGGCTACAACAAATAATACGGATAACAAGCTTTTCATTTTTTTAATTTGATTTCTTCCTACATTCTTCTATGATGGTATCTACTTTCTCTTTTGTGAGGTGTTCCCGGTATGTTTCACCATATTGCATCATCGGGGCATACCCGCATGCACCCAGGCATTCCACCGTTTTTAGGGTGAACAAACCATCTGCGGTGGTCTCTCCCACTTTAATATCCAGTTTCTTTTTAATGTATTCGATCATATTATCGCTGCCGTTCAACATGCAGGGACCGGTTTGGCAAACTTCAAAGAGGTGTTGGCCCACGGGTTTAAGATTATACATGCTATAAAAGCTTGCTACTTCGTACACTTCTATTGGTTCAATATCCAGCAAACCTGCCACATAATCCATTACCGGGACATCCAGCCAGCCGCTAAATTCCTCCTGGGCTAAATGTAAGACTGGCAGTAAAGCACTCTTCTGCTTTCCCTCGGGGTAACGGGCAATAAGCTCATTAACCCTTGTAATTTTTTCTGGTGAAAACACAATATCCATTTGTTACTTCTTTCTTCTTAAATAATCTATCATTCGTCAGGCATCCATTTCGCCCGCGATCAGGTTCAGGCTGCTCATCGTGATAATTGCATCACTGAGCATTCCACCTTTTACAAGTTCTTCAAAAGCCTGGTAATAAATAAAACAGGGTCTGCGAAAATGCAGCCGGTAAGGCGTTCTGCCGCCATCGCTAACCAGGTAAAACCCTAATTCACCATTGCCGCCTTCCACTGAACAATACACTTCTCCCACCGGCATATCAGTCTCACCCATTACGATCTTGAAGTGATAGATCAGGGCTTCCATTTTAGTGTAGACATCTTTTTTCTCGGGGAGGTAATAAGCAGGCACATCCGCATGAAATATCTCCGCCTCAGAACCCTTAAATTCCTGAACTTTCCGGTAAGCCTGCTTTAGGATACTTAAACTCTGCCACATTTCCTGGTTCCGAACAAGGAAACGGTCATAACAGTCACCGGTAGCTCCCACCGGAACAGTGAAATCAAAGTCTTCGTAACTGCTGTAAGGCGTATGCACGCGTACGTCGTAATCCACGCCGGCTGCCCTGAGATTAGGCCCGGTAAATCCATAATTCAGCGCCCGGTCCGCCCCAATCGGGCCACAGCCAATCGTGCGCTCCATGAAAATACGATTACGGGTGAAGAGGTTTTCAAATTCCCTCAACTGTGCCGGGTAGCCGCTTTTTTCATCCAGGAATTTCTCTAACTTCTGAAAGGCGGTATTGGTAAAATTTCTTTCGAAGCCACCGATGCGCCCTATATTGGTAGTAAGCCGGGAACCACATACCTCTTCGTAGATCTCGTAGATTAGTTCGCGGAACTGCATTACATACAAAAAGCCGGTATAAGCCCCACTATCCACGCCCACAATAGAATTACAAATCAGGTGATCGGAGATACGGGCGAGTTCCATTATGATCACCCGCAGGTAGTCCACACGTTTCGGCGTTTTTACGGAAAGCAATTTTTCGCAGGTGAGATGCCATCCCATGTTATTAATAGGTGAAGAGCAATAATTCAGCCTATCCGTTAAAGGGGTGATCTGGTACAGGGGGCGGCGTTCGGCAATTTTTTCGAAAGCCCGGTGGATATAGCCCACAGTGGAAGTGGATTTCATTACCCTCTCTCCATCGAGCTCGAGGATATTCTGGAATACGCCATGGGTTGCCGGGTGGGTTGGACCCAGGTTAAGAGTAGTTGTTTGCTTCTCAATGCTTCCTTCCGGCAGTAAAATGTGATCATTCATACCCAAAAACCCCAGGGGGCTTTTATCTTAAATCCAAGTTGGACCTAAGAAGTTAAAAAATAGAATACCCTTATGAATGTGCAGTGGATAAGAATCATCTGCCAAACATTTCATCATCCTTGTCTATTCTTGTCTGGTCCTCTAACGGAAACTCTTTCCTCATTGGGAAATAATCCATTTCATCCACATTCAATATCCTGATCAGGTTAGGATGACCTATAAATTTTACCCCGTAGAAATCAAAGGTTTCTCTTTCCATAAAATTAGCCGACCGGTAGAGCGCGGTAGCACTGAATACATCAGGTGTAATTATATCGGTAAATACCTTGAACCGTATGCGTACATTATCTATAAGATTATGTAAATGATAGACCACGGCCAGCTCTGCACCGGGATTATCCGGGTAATGCACCGCCTGCAAATCAGTAAGAAACCTGAATCGCAGTTGTTCGTCGTCAAATAAAAACTGTAATATTTTAAGGTTAAGGTCCTTTGAAGCGGTAAAGGTCAACATGCCATAAGGTTCGTTCCAATCAGTTAAAGCATCCCCGAATTTTTCGGTAAGCCTCAACTGTATGGTTTCGTTTGAAAGCGACATCATCAAGTAATCTGGTTGTTTTATGTTTATTTTCGCCCGGCGACCACCCGCTGATATGCCGGTCCTTTATTTAATTCCATACCCGGCAAGCAGATCTTTATATTGGTCGCTATGCCTTCTTCTCAGGTTCTCATTATGAACCAGTTCCTGCACTTTCATGAACCCGTCCAGGATTGCTTCCGGCCTGGGAGGGCAACCCGGTACGTACACATCCACAGGTATCACCTGGTCTATGCCCTGTAAAACAGAGTAAGTATCAAATATGCCACCGCTGCATGCACATGCCCCTACTGCGATCACCCAACGGGGTTCGGCCATCTGGAGGTACACCTGCTTCACAATAGGACCCATTTTTTTGGCAATGGTGCCCATTACCAGCAGGACATCGCACTGCCGGGGAGAAAAACTCATCCTTTCTGCTCCGAACCGCGCAAGGTCATAGTGACTTGCGGCTGTAGCCATAAACTCGATACCGCAGCAGCTGGTCGCGAAAGGAAGCGGCCAGATAGAGTTTTTCCGGGCCAGGCCAACAACTTTTTCAAAGTTGGTAGCCATGAAACCTTCCCCCATGTACCCTTCCGGGATACCTTCAAATTTTACTGTGGTGTTATATTGTACCGGACGAGACATAATTTTAATTTGATAATTTGATAACTAGGCGATTAACGAATTCCTTATTTTCTTTAATTATCCAAAACCTCGCGGTTGTAAAAACTTTCGCCCTCTCTCATTAGCTAATTACTTGATTTGAACCTTTACTCCTCCCATTTCATTGCCCCTTTTTTGAAGATATAAATAAAGCCGGTTAAAAATAAGCCGACAAAGAGCACAACCGCCATAAAGCCTTCCTTACCAAGTTCCCTGAAATTGACTGCGTATGGATAAAAAAAGATCACCTCTACGTCAAATAACACAAATAAAATGGCGACCAGGAAATATTTGATAGCCATTGGCTGGCGTGCATTGCCTTTTATTTCTATGCCACTCTCAAAGTTGACAAGTTTGTCAGCTGTATTTCTCTTAGGACCCAAAAAATTTGAGCCAATGATGATGGCAGCAATAAGCCCGATTGCAAAGATCAATTGCAATGCGATTGGCAAATAGTTACTTGCATCATTGACATTTCCGGCCTGTAAAAAAAAGAATTGCATAGACTTAGAGGTATTACTGCCGCAAAAATAAGGCACCATTATTAATATCCAATGATGAAATTATAATTATGCCTCATAAAAAAAGCCTGCTATTTTCAATAACAGGCTTTTGGTAGTTTTGTTTATGTAGTTACTTTTTGTTTTGTGCGGATCCGGCTTTGGGCTTTGTAGCCGCAGGAGACGCTTTTTTTACAGGTGCTTTCGGATCATTTTTGCTAATAAATTCCCTGTTTG
Source organism: Chitinophagaceae bacterium (assembly GCA_043727215.1). Taxonomy (GTDB): domain Bacteria; phylum Bacteroidota; class Bacteroidia; order Chitinophagales; family Chitinophagaceae; genus Ferruginibacter. The sequence goes on from JAYSYY010000080.1 coordinate 21,739, forward strand.
TCTTAAGAGACTCGTCTGCCGGATCGAGCGCGATGGCTTTATCGACATAGACTAGCGCTGCCGCCTGGTCTTTATTTACATTGTATTCGTACCCGATAAAAAATTTGTATGCAGTAAGCACCCTGGTCTTAGCATTTGGTTTTGTAAGATCGGCCTCACCCAGTTCAAGGACTTTTTTATAGAAAGGTGCAGCCAATCCTTTAACCCCGGTTGAATCAATTATTGCATTTGTATTCCCAAGCATATAATAGCCAAAAATATCAGTTGGGTACTTTTCTACGTACTGGGTAAAGATCCTTGTAGAAGAATCATATATACCAGCCTGGTAATAAGCATATCCGGCATTGAATAAATCTACGTTTGAAAAATTCTTTTTTGTTCTCAATATTTTACCATACCAGTCCCCTGCTTCTTTGAAATTTTTTTGTCCCTCATAAGCGGCTGCGAGCGATTTAAGGTAGGCTACTTTATTGGCCTCAACACTGTCCAACGCAACTGCCTTTTCTACCAGTTCGCCAACCCTGGTCTCATTGCCCGGGAATTGCAACAATACTGCGGCATATGCTGAGTAGTCCCCGCCCTCAATTTTATCAGGAGCCTGGCGCTTAAAATATTCTTCAAAACTGGTTTTCGCATTCATCGAATCTTTCAAGCGGTTGTAAGCAAAAGCCTTTATTTTGAAAAGATTGATGTATGGAGTTGCGCCGCCCGCAGCAATACATTCGTCAACTTTACTCACCGCTTCGGCAAATAGGCCCTGGGCATATTTCATAGATGCCCTGTAAGAGCATGCTTTTGGATCGTCGTCTGAAGTAGATAACCACTTGTCCAGGTATTCTGCACTTTTACCCACATTGGTTTCATAATAATACTGGTACAATGTCTCGTAAACGGGCGCATAATTAGGATCCTTAGCAATTACATCATTATAATGTTTCATAAAAATGGACTCCTGTGAAGCTCCCTGGGTTTGGTATACCCGGCCCATCCTGTATAATGCACGAACATAATTCGGGTTTAAGGCCAACGCTGCCTGGTAGCTTTGCACTGCATTTCCGCCATCCGCAAATTTTCGGTAAGCATCCCCCAGGTTAGCATACACATCTGGGTCGTTGAACTTTTTGATAGTAGTCGCCTGCTTAAGTTTCTCAATGGCGTATGCGGCATCCCCATTTTTGCTGTTGTAATTAGCATTCGCAAAACCTACAGCATTTAGTACCGGGATACTTTTGCCCTGGCTCAGAGATATAGCAGTCTCAAAACGATTTCTCGCATCCTGGGTCTTTCCTTCCAGTAATTCAATGTGTCCAAGGCCAGCCATTACCAAAGGGCTGTTCGGAACTGCCGAAAGCTTTGATTGATAAAGCGCCTTTGCAGCGGGGACGTTTTCCAGGCCGATTTCGGCCTGTCCCAACCAGTACGTAGCTTCCTCATTATTAGGGTTAGCGCTGATCAATTTTTGAAACACATCTTTTGCACTTTTAAATCGCTCGTAATACATAAACTTTTTTCCGTCCTCAACGCTTTGTGCAGATAGGGTACCTGCAAAGAGAAGAAAACCTAAAAGGAATATGCCGGCTGTAATTTTTCTATCCATTTTTTTCGTTTTGTTTTTTGACTGCTGCAATGTTATAAAAATTTATAAAGAACCGTTAAAGTGGCTGAATTAATTATTTGGTAACTTCTCGTTAAGCTTTACATTCCTGATGCCGAAAGACATTACTGGTCCCAGATAGGCTCTCCGAAAAATAAGCTGGCCCCTTTCATGTTTTAAAAAATTAATAAAGCCCGTTCCCAGGCCCGGATAGTTTTCTTTGTTGATGTAATACAAACCGCGTACCAAAGGGTACCTTTTAGTCAGAATGCTTGCCTGCATTGGTTTTACATATGGTGTATCTTCACATACAACACATTCCACATATCCTAACTTCACCTTTTTAAGTTGCTCCACCTGTTCAGGATTTTCCGGATTACCGATCCAGTTGATGCCGATCAGGCCAATCGCATTTTTATGCCCGCTGATATAATCAATCACTTCTTTGCTTGTGTTTGCAGCTTTAACCACTGATGTATCAAATTTTTGTCCTTTCAAAACTGAATCCGTAATAAATCTCACAGTGCTGGTTGCATTCAACCCATCAAAAACAATTACCTGTTCCCGGTTTATTTTGCCCAGCAGCTGATCCCTCAGGCGTGGTAAGGTAAAAAGGGTATCGGAGTTTTCATTGTGGAGTATCACGGCCACAGCATCAGTTGCTACCGCATTCCATGCCGGGGTGTATTTAAGTGAGTCGATAAAGAATCTTTCCTCCTGATCTGTCAGGCCACGGGTAATAATAACCATCCTGTTAGAAGTGTCCCGAAAAAGATCCCGGAGGCATTCTGCTTCAGGTTTGTAATGCGCAATTATCCGGGTGCCCGGGTAAGATGCCTGGTACATCTCGATTTGTTCCTCCATTACCGGCCGGAAGGATTCATCGACACTGATATGTATTCTTCCCTGTGTAGGCGTATCATAATCCGGCTTTTTGTCTTTCTCAGGATTACAGGAAAGGACCAGCATAGAAAGTAGCAAAAAACAAAAAACGTCGGTGACCCTTAACTGCCTCATCGTTCCCTTAAATAATTTTTCTTATAACCCCTGTAAATTCTAAACCCGCCATACAATATACATACCCCGCCAAATGCCTTCATTGTCGGATCATCAAAACGCGCTTCCAGTCCGGTGTTGAACTGCCTGATAAAGATCAGAAAAATGCCCATAGCCGCCCACATAAGCCCCATCCCGTAATCCATCCAGCTTCGCATCCGTATAAAACCACGGTCACGCTCACTTATCTCCTCCTTTTCGAATTCTTCCAATGCCATTATGATCATTTTTTGGAAAAGCAAAATACAACATATTCCGCAAGCTGGTTACTCTGCCGCAGTAAACTTTACCGGAATAGTATAATAGACCGACACTTCTTCGCCATTGGTTTTGCCGGGTATCCATACCGGCATCTTTTTTAACACTCTCACCACTTCATTATTAAAGATGTGGCCTCCGTCTTCCACGGTCTGGAAAGATTTCAACTTTCCATCATAACCTACAAGAAACCTGATCTTAACTGAAATAACAGTTCCTGGCTCCATGTCTTCAGGATTCTGAAGATTTCGCAGCAAAAATTTCCTCAATGCGTCCATTCCGCCGGGGTATACGGGCATCAGGTCGGCTACCATCCTTGGAGTTTGCTTATCAATCGTCTTCGCCGGGGCCGCCCCGTCTCCTCCGCCCGATTCCTGGGGGCCCGGATCTTTCCCTTCCTGAGGACCACTGTCAGGGCCTGCCGGCTTGTTACTCCCAATGGAAGCACTGTCCAGGTTATCACTGAGCTTGTCGTGATCCGTTTCATTCATCACCACCGCACTCACCCGCTGCTCTGTGGCCCCTTTCGTGGCTGGTGGCGGGGGTGTGACGGGCCGGGAAGGTTTTTTTTGCGCTTCCAATTCAATTAATGGCAGTATCTGCACTTTATAAACATCGTGAATAAATGCGGCTGACTTTGGTTCAGGCCTGTACATCCTGGTAATAAGTAACAAGGCGGCTGCAGCCAGGAAGACTAAACCCAATGCTTTTGCCAGGTGGCCCTTATACTGTTTACGGAGCACATAAGCGCCATAGTTTTTATTACGGTTCTCAAAAATAAGGTCGAGGATGTCTGCGGATAAAATATTTTCAGATCTCATTGAAGGTAGTTTTTGAAATGATAGGAATTGTTTCAAAAACCGGCGCCTGTTTGGTATGAGATGCATACCGGGAGGAAATCCATAAAGCGGAGGTTTGGGGTAGCCTATGGTCCATGGCCCATGGACTAACTATCAACTCCCGTCTTATCTTTGCGGCATGAAGATTTTAATGGTATGCCTGGGAAATATTTGCCGCAGCCCGCTGGCAGAAGGCATCTTGCAGAGAAAAGCAGCGGACGCCGGTCTCAACTGGACTATTGAAAGTGCGGGTACAAACGCCTACCATACAGGGGAAGCCCCTCACCAGCTTAGCCAGAAAGTAGCGAAACAGAACGGGCTGGATATCAGCTGCCAGGTGGCAACAAGGTTCAGCCCTGATGATTTTGACAGGTACGACAAGATCTATGCAATGGCGAATGATGTTTTGGCAGATATGAGGCGAATGAGCGGGGCAAAATTTGATAAAGAAAAAACGGATCTCTTCCTGAATGTTTTACAACCAGGGGAAAACCGGGATGTTCCAGATCCCTGGTTTGGGGAGGAAGCGGGTTACCATGAGGTATTTGCTTTAATAGACACAACCTGCAACCGGATCGTTGAAAATTATTTGGCCAACCAACAAAGACCAACCAGCGCATGAGCAAACCAAGTATACCGCAGGGTACCAGGGACTTTTCGGCCGAAACCATTCGTAAGCGAAACTTCATATTCAATCATATAAAGGCAGTTTTTGAACTCTACGGCTTTCAGCCACTGGAAACCCCCGCCATGGAGAACCTGGAAACGTTGATGGGCAAGTACGGCGAGGAAGGTGATAAACTTATTTTTAAAGTTCTGAACAACGGATTAAACGATCCAAAAAATACGGATAAAGCGAAAGTTGGGTTTCAAAAACTCATGGCCGGTAAAAACAGTGTGGAATTAACAGAAAGGGCTTTGAAGTACGACCTTACCATTCCATTTGCCAGGTACGTTGCTATGAACCATGGCCAGCTAACGTTTCCGTATAAACGCTACCAGGTGCAGCCTGTCTGGAGGGCAGACCGTCCTCAAAAAGGACGATACCGGGAGTTTACCCAGTGTGATGCAGATATCGTGGGAAGCACTTCACTTATCAACGAAATTGAACTTAGCAATATTTACCATTCTGCGTTTACAAATATGGGGCTTACCGGGTACAACCTGAAGATAAACAGCCGGAAAATACTGGCTGGACTTGCTGAGCTATGCGGTGGTGCCGGTAAGATGACCGATATGACTGTTGCCATCGATAAATTAGATAAGATCGGGATCGATAAGGTAAAAGAGGAATTGGCCAGCCGGGGGTTAACTGCCGGACAGATTGACACCATAAAGATTTACCTGGACATGGGCGGCTCCAATGCCGAAAAGCTGGCTGCAGCCCAAAATTTGTTCGAGGGAAATGCAAGCGCCAGGCAAGGTATTGACGAACTGAGGTATATTACTAACAACTGCAAGGACGTCTCCCTTGCTATCGACTTCACGCTTGCCCGGGGATTAAATTATTATACCGGAATAATTTTTGAAGCAAAAGCCCCTGCCTCGGTTAAAATGGGCAGCATTGGTGGAGGAGGGCGCTATGATGATCTTACAGGTTTGTTCGGTGTAGCCGGTATCCCGGGGGTAGGTATTAGTTTTGGCGTGGACCGTATTTACGATGTCCTGGAGGAACTAAAGCTCTTCCCAGAAAATCTCCAATCAAGTACCAGGGCATTGTTCTTCAACATGGGCAGCAGTGAAAGTCTTTTCGTTTTAGAACAGATGAAGCTATTAAGAGACAATGGCATCCCTTGCGAAATTTTCCATGAGCCAGCAAAATTGGACAAACAGTTTAAGTATGCTGAGAAAAAGGTTATACCTTATGTTATTATCATTGGTTCCAAAGAGATTGAACGTGAGGAAGCTGTCGTTAAGAACCTGCGGACTTCTGACCAGCAAATAATACCGCTTATCCGTTTACCTGATTTCTTTAAAAAAATTAACCAATAGCTTAGGTTACCAAAAAATATTACTGTATTAAAAAACAAATCATTTTATGCGATTAAAACTTGCTCCTGTACTTTCCCTTTCGATTGCAGCGGTGTTCCTGATGTCCTCTTGCAGTAAAAAAACAAATACGATCGGCCGATATGTACCTGCGAATGCTGCGATAGTCGTGCATGTAAATGCAGCGTCTGTTTCGGCAAAACTTCCCTGGGAGGAAGTTAAACAAAATGACCTTTTCAAAACGATTTATGCGGACACTTCTTTAAGCAACTACACAAAAGCTGCACTGGATAATCCTGAAAATACCGGCATCGATATCAAAAAAGACCTGGTGTTTTTTATGGTAAAAGATTCCTCGGGTGGTTATGTTGCCGCCATTGGGACTGTAAAGGATGCGACTAAATTCAAAGCTTACAATGCTGCTGCTTTAAAAAATGCAACCTCGTCTGAAAAGAATGGTGTTCAATTTATGGTGTCAGAGAGGACTACCGTTTCCTGGGATAAGGACAAATTCATAGTTGTTGCTGATGCACCGGAAATGGAACAGATGAATGATTTTGACGAAGTGATGAGGAAGGACAGTACGCCCGTTACCCGGCCCAAATCCACAAGGAATGGTGTTTCCACGGCAGCGCTGCTTTATGCATTGAAGGAGGATAATAGCCTGGCAGAAAATGAAAAATTCAGTGAGCTGGTAAATACCAAGGGCGACATTCATTTTTGGGCAAATTCTGAAGCACTTTATGCAGCCGCACCAGGCGTTGGGGGTATGGCCATGATAAATATCAGGAAACTTTACGAAGGTTCATTCACTGCCGGTACGGTTCAGTTTGAAAATGGGAAAATTGATGTGGACATGAAGTCTTACGCTGGTAAAGAGATGACCGACCTTTTGAAAAAATATGGTGGCTCTAAAATCGATGCTGAAATGGTAAAACGCGTACCGGCAAAAGATGTGGCTGTATTTTTTGCGATGAATTTCAAACCAGGGGGGATCAAGGAATTTTTGAAACTAATTGGTGTAGATGGGTTCGTTAATATGGGAACTTCCCAGTTTGGCTTTAACCTGGATGATTTTGTTAAGGCAAATAAAGGCGATATCCTTCTTTCCATTTCCGATATTAAAAAGGATACGGCAGGAAAACCGGAGGTTGCCATCTTATTTGCGGCTTCCAAGGGTGATAAAGCTTCCTTTGACAAACTGATGGCTGCGGGAAAAAAGCTGGGTAGCACGCCAATGC
>JAYSYY010000081.1:0-84064 GCA_043727215.1 Chitinophagaceae bacterium
AAATTTTCCGCATCCTTATAAATGCATTGGTTTCCTACGGGAGGCTTAAGCAGGTCCCGGTTTTCTTCGATCCATTTTTTTAAATTAAAAGGGGCTGATACTGCCATAGTTTTTGTTTTTAAGATTACCTGCTATCCTGTTGGACGGTAATAAACGTAACAATTTTTTCGAAAATGATGGAGCATAAAAATAACCTATTTTTGAATCATGCAATTGGATATTCCATATCACCTGGAAAATTTTATCGGGGGGAATTTCATCGGGCCGCTTAGCGGAAAATTCATCGACAATATAAACCCCGCAACAGGTGAAATTTACGGGCAGATACCCGACAGCAATGAAAAGGATATTAGTGTGGCAGTGCACGCAGCTCAACGGGCTTTTCCGACCTGGAGTACCATGGCGCTGGAAAAGCGTTTCCTCATCCTCAATAAAATTGCTGAGTTGATCGATGCCAATTTTGAGGCCTTAGCTTTAGCTGAAACAAATGATAATGGTAAACCGCTTTGGCTCAGTAAAAAAGTAGATATCTACCGTGCTGCAGCCAACTTCCGGTTTTTCGCAACGGGCCTCATGCATTTCGCCAACGAGAGCCATAATATGGAAGACAAAGCCATTAATTATACTTTGCGACAACCTATTGGTGTGGTTGGTTGTATCTCTCCCTGGAATCTTCCGCTTTATTTATTTACATGGAAGATATCCCCGGCATTGGCCGCAGGCAATTGCGTTATTGCTAAACCATCGGAGATAACGCCGGTCACCGCTTTTTTATTGGGAAAAATATGCAAAGCGGCAGGATTGCCTGACGGCGTTTTAAATATTGTGCATGGTACGGGCCCCGGTTGTGGGGAGGCGATTATAAAACACCCACAGGTGAAAGCCATTTCTTTTACCGGGAGCACAAGGGCCGGCGAGCGTATAGCATCCATCGCTGCGCCGATGTTTAAAAAATTATCATTGGAACTTGGCGGGAAAAATCCCAATATTATTTTCGCCGATTGTGACTGGGAAAAAATGATGACCACCACCATACAATCTTCGTTCAGCAACCAGGGACAGATCTGTTTGTGCGGGAGCAGGATATTGGTAGAAGAAAGTGTTTACGAAAGATTTAAAAAGGAATTTGTTGAACGAACCAAAAAACTTAGCATCGGCGATCCGCTTACAGACAGCAACGAACAGGGAGCCATCGTAAGTAAATTTCATTTTGATAAAATTACCAGTTGCATTGAAACTGCTAAACAGGAAGGTGGTACAATTCTTTGTGGCGGCAACCCCGTGAAACCAGGAGGTCGCTGCGCGAACGGTTATTTTATTGAGCCAACGATTATTGAAGGGCTCGGACCTGGTTGTAAAACAAACCGCGAAGAAATCTTCGGACCAGTTGTAACATTGCAACCCTTCACTTCCGTAGAAGAAGCCCTGCAACTGGCCAATGCAACGGACTATGGACTGGCATGCACGGTATGGACCCAGGATATAAGTAAAGCAGGCACCGTGGCGGCTAAAATTGAAAGCGGCATCGTTTGGGTAAACTGCTGGTTGCTCAGGGATCTGCGCACTCCGTTTGGTGGCGTGAAAAATAGTGGTGTGGGAAGAGAAGGCGGATGGGAAGCATTGCGTTTTTTTACAGAGGTGAAGAATGTTTGTGTTGAATTTTGAAAAGAGGTTTGGCGTTTGGCGTTTGGCGTTTTGGTAGTACCTTCTATTAGTTAAAACTTTTGGTAACCGATGGCTACAATAAAGAGATTTGAAGATTTAGAAATTTGGCAAATCGCACATCAACTAAATAAGGAAATCACTTCTTTAACGAGAGCAGTTTCTTTTGCGAAAGATTTTGCTTTAAAAGACCAGATCGAACGTTCTTCCGGATCCGTCATGGACAATATAGCTGAAGGATTTGGAAGAGGAAGCCGACTGGAATTGATACAGTTTTTGAGTATAGCAAAAGGATCTATAACTGAAACACAATCCCAGTTAGCAAGATCTTATGATAAGAAATATATTGACAAGACAATTTTTGATCAGGCATTTGAAACTTCTCAGAAGTTAGGCAACAAGATTGCCGCCCTGATGCAATATTTAAATAAGACATCCCACAAAGGACAAAAATTTATGAATCGAGAAGTCGCCCTAAACGCCAAACACCAAACATCAAACAAAACAATAATAAAAACGGTCACAGCAGCTAAACCTTTAGGTGCCTATCCACATGCAAGACGTGTCGGAGATTTACTTTTCCTTTCTGGTATTGGCTCAAGAAGAGCAATCGACAATGTGATACCCGGGCTGGAGCTGGATGCGGCGGGCCATATTCTTAGATACGATATCGAAGCAGAATGCCATTCGGTTTTCGCCAATGTAAAAGCAGTGCTGGAAGCCAGCGGCAGCAGCTGGGATAAGATCGTTGATGTCACGGTGTTTCTCACTAACATGAAAAAGGATTTCCCGGTGTATAACAAAGTGTACGCAGAATATTTTAAAGAGGTGGAAGCTTGCCGCACTACCGTGGAAGTAAAAAGCCTTCCCACCCCTATTGCGATCGAATTAAAAGTAATTGCCACTATATAATTTTTGTATGGAACAAAAAGTCGGGTTAGGAATTGATTTTAAAAACACCCTGGATTATGCGAAGTATCTGGATGACCAGGATCCGTTGAGGACATTCAGGGAAAGTTTTTACATTCCCCTCGTGAATGGAAAGGAAGCCATTTATTTTACCGGGAATTCCCTTGGGCTTCAGCCAAAAACAACGCAGGATTATGTATTAAACGAATTGGAGGACTGGGCGAATTATGGAGTAGAAGGTCATCACCACGCAAGAAACCCCTGGATCCGCTACCATGAAATGTTCCCGGTACTGTTATCAAAAATTGTGGGAGCAAAGGAAAATGAACTGGTGGCCATGAACCAACTCACTGTAAACCTGCACCTGCTAATGACAAGTTTTTACCGCCCTACCAGCGGGCGGGATAAAATAATCTGCGAGGCAAAGGCTTTTCCTTCTGACCAATACGCAATAGAATCCCAGGTAAAATTGAATGGGCTGGATCCGAAAACAACCATTATTGAATTAAGCCCAAGAAAAGGTGAACATAATCTAAGAACCGAGGATATCCTTGCGAGTATTCAGGAGCACGGGTCATCAACAGCGCTGGTATTGTTTGGCGCGGTAAATTATTACAGCGGGCAGGTATTGGATATGCCAGCGATCACCAAAGCGGCGCAGGCTGCAGGTGCATATTGTGGTTTTGACCTGGCACACGCCGCAGGAAATATACCCTTACAACTACATGACTGGAATGTGGATTTTGCCTGCTGGTGCAGTTACAAATACCTGAACAGCGGTCCTGGGGGTGTTGCAGGGGTATATATTCACGAACGTTTTGTGGCCGATAAAAATGTCCCGAGGCTTGCGGGCTGGTGGGGACATGATAAGGAGAGCCGGTTTAAAATGGACAAGGAATTTAATCCCATACCCACTGCCGAAGGCTGGCAACTTAGTAACGCGCCCATACTGAGTATGGCTGCACATAAAGCAGCCCTTGGTATTTTTGAACAGGCAGGGATGGACAAGCTGGTTGAAAAATCTGCTTCTCTTACTCAATATCTTTTTTATATCCTTGACCAGATCAATGCAGCAACCGCAGAAACAGCCATAGAGATCATCACGCCCAGGAAAACATCCGAACACGGCTGCCAGGTAAGTATGCTAATGCTGAGAGATGGAAAAAAAATCTTTGAGGAACTTAAAAAACAATCCGTGATAGCAGACTGGAGAGAGCCCAACGTGATCAGAATTGCACCAGTGCCTCTATACAATAGTTATGAAGATGTGTACAGGTTCGGCGATATCATTTCATCAGTGCTAAATAACGAATCATGAAGAAGGAAGTAACAGTAACGGGTGCCGGCCTGGTAGGTTCCTTATTAGCTATCTACTTAGCTAAAAGAGGTTACAAGGTAAGTATATATGAACGCAGGCCAGACATGCGTAAAGAAAAAATAGTTGCGGGCAGGTCAATAAACCTTGCCCTAAGCGACCGCGGGATCAAAGCCCTGGAAGAGGTCGGTATCATGGATGAAATAAGAAAAATAGCCATTCCCATGCATGGCCGCCAGATGCATTATGCCGATGGCAGTACGCCTTACCAGGCATATGGGAGAGATGGCCAGTTTATCAATTCGGTATCCAGGGGAGAACTGAATCGTAAACTAATGGACCTTGCAGAAGCCAACGGGGTGAGGATCTTCTTTAATGAAAAATGTGAAAATGTTGATTGGGGAAAAAACGAAATAATATTTGAGCATACGATCAGCCATGAATTATCAGCTGTCAAATTTCAATTGCTGTTTGGTAGTGATGGCTCTTATTCTGCAACAAGGCTTTGCCACCAGTTGCAGTCCGACCGTTTTCAATACCAGCAGCTTTATATCGATTTTGGGTATAAGGAACTGCACATACCTGCAGGCGGGAACGGCAGTTTCCAACTGGAAAAAAATGCCTTGCACATCTGGCCCCGCGGCAATTACATGATGATTGCCTTGCCCAATCCTGATGGTAGTTTTACCTGTACCTTATTTTTTCCTTTCGAGGGCGAACCGTCCTTCAGATCTTTGGACAGTATCGAAAAAGTGCAGGTCTTTTTTGAAGAGACATTTGCGGATGCAACAAAACTAATGCCCACATTGGCTAAAGATTTTTTTAATAATCCAACGTCGTCTTTAGTCACAGTGAAATGTTACCCCTGGATAAGAGAAGACAAATTTGCCCTGATCGGTGACGCGGCCCACGCCATTGTACCATTTTTTGGACAGGGAATGAACTGTGGTTTCGAGGACTGCGCCGTATTGAATAACCTGGTAGAAAAACATGCTGATGATTGGGAAAAGATCCTGGATGAATACCAGCAATTACGCAAGCCGGATGCAGATGCTATTGCAGACCTCGCCTTAAATAATTTTGTGGAAATGAGAGATAAGGTAGCTGATCCAAAGTTTTTACTGCAAAAAAAGATCGAGGCTAATTTTAGCGCGAAACACCCTGACAAATGGACGCCTGCTTACAGCCTCGTCACCTTTCGGCCAGACGTGAGGTACAGCGAAGCTTTAAGCAAAGGAAATTTTCAACAAAGCATCATGAATGAAGTAATGGCATTGGACAATATCGAATCCAGATGGGGTACCGAAGCCGTAGAACAGCTTATACTCGATAAAATTCAACAGCAGTAACATGTACAAAATAGCTTATTATACCGGGCGGGACCGCGAGGAGATGCTTTCGTTTATGAGAGAACATTCTTTTGCGATGGTTACCGGTATTGGAGAACAATTCCCTGTTGCCTCACAGTTGCCATTGGAAGTAGTGGAGACCGGTGACAAATTATTTTTAACCGGGCACCTCATGAAAAAAACGGATCACCACCTTGCATTTGAAAAGAACCAAAATGTCCTGGTGATCTTTCACAGCCCGCATGCCTATATCAGTGCAGGCTGGTATGAAATCAAAGCCCAGGCGAGTACAGTGAATTATATGGCTGTGCACGCAAGGGGTAAGATCTCTTTTACCGATGAATCAGGCACACTCGAAGCCATTAAACAATTAACAGATAAACACATCGGCACCGAAAGCCCAGCATCCTTCTCCAGCATACCCAAAAGTTATGTGAATGATATGCTGAAAGCAATCGTAGGCTTTTCAATAGAAGTGGTTTCACTGGAGAGCGTATTTAAATTAAGCCAGGACAGGAACAACAATGACCAGGCGGCAATTATTGAGCACCTAACCCAACGAAATGAACCGGGTGATCAGTTTATTGCAAACGAAATGAAAAACAGGTGCTGACGTTTCAGAGGTTTAAAAGGTTTAAGAAGTTTGAAAGGCTGTGAACCCCTTAAACATTGCAGGTCTGAAAGCCATCAAAAAGTCTCAAATTAAAAATTACTTCCAGATTATGAATCGCCATAAGCTTATAGAACAGATCAAACAAAAGGGCTCGTACCTGTGTGTGGGCCTTGATACAGACCTGTCTAAAATTCCTGCTTTTCTTAGAGGTAAAAAAGATGCTGCTTTTGAATTCAATAAAGCTATCATCGACGCCACTAAAGATTTTTGCGTGAGTTATAAGATCAATACCGCTTTTTATGAAGCATTGGGTATCAAAGGCTGGGAAGCCATGGAACAGACAGTAGACTACATTCCTTCCACGCACTTTAAAATTGCAGATGCCAAACGGGGCGACATCGGCAATACTTCCTCACAATATGCCAAAGCCTTTTTTGAGACATTAAAATTTGATGCAATCACTGTAGCTCCCTATATGGGCGAAGACAGCATACGCCCCTTTTTAGAATATGAAAATAAATGGACGATCGTGCTCGGCCTCACCAGTAATAAAGGCGCCAGTGATTTTGAGCTACTGAAAGTGGCGGGTGATGAGAGCAATTATGGAACAACTGAGGAGCATTTACGGAGTGATTACATGTATGAAAAAGTATTACGAAAAGTTTCCCGATGGGGCACACCAGATAACCTGATGTTTGTAACCGGAGCTACCCAGGCGACCGAGTTTGAAAATATCCGGAATATTGTTCCTGACCATTTTTTACTCGTTCCCGGCGTGGGTTTCCAGGGCGGAAGCCTGGAGGATGTAAGCAACTATGGAATGAACAAAGATTGTGGCTTGCTTGTGAATGCAAGCCGTGCTATTATTTATGCAGGGCATGAAGAAGATTTTGCTGCGGAGGCCACGGCGATTGCCCACCAGTACCAAACAGAAATGGCAGGCTATCTTAAAATATAAAAACTCATTCGTATGCTACGCAGAAAATTCCTGCAAAATATAACCCTGCTTTCTGCAGCAGCCAGCCTGCCTTTAGCCACTGTGGCGGCAGCTGGAAAAAACAAAAAGAAATTCAGCGCGGCGTTTATGAGCGACATACACGTGAAGCCTTCTGAAATAGCCGAAGCAGGTATGAAGAACGTTCTTCGGCATATCAACCAATTGAAACAAACCCCTGATTTTATCATCAATGGTGGCGATAGTATCATGGATGCACTCGCTGTAAATAAAGAAAAGACCCGTATCCAATGGGAGCTTTTTAATAAAATACTTTCAGCAGAAAATAAGTTGCCGGTAAAACATTGCATGGGTAACCATGACATCTGGGGCTGGCACCTGAAAGATGACGTAAAAAATGACCCGCTGTATGGAAAAACCTGGTGGCTGAAAGAAACAGGTTATGCCAAAACTTATTATAGTTTTACCCATCGTAACTGGCATTTTATTGTGCTGGACAGCACACAGGAAAATACGGATGGTGGTTATATCGCGTTACTGGATACGGAACAATATAACTGGCTGGAAAACGAACTCAACAATAATAAAGAAAAGTTTATCTGCATCGTCTCTCATATTCCTATCATTTCTTTTTGCAGCGCCATGTTCTTTAAAGATATGCTGCCAAATGGCGACTGGAAGTTGTCAAGGGCCTTGCTACACACAGACGCACGGAAAATCAAAGCGCTCTTTAAGCAACACGCCAATATTAAAACCTGCCTTAGTGGCCATATTCATTTACAAGATGAAGTAAATTATCTGGGCATCAAATATTTCTGCAATGGCGCCGTAAGCGGAAATTGGTGGAACGGTGCTTTCCAGGATTTTGCTCCTGCATATGCATTGTTTGATTTTCACAATGATGGAACTGTCGAAAGAAAAATAATTGAATACTAGTACTGAAAACTTAAATTCGTTCAAAATGAAAACGATTAAACTCCTTGTTGCTTTTTGCCTTGTAGTAATTGCTGCGTTTGCCCAGCCCTCACGCACGGCCACAGAAATTATGGAAGAAGCCTTTGCCCGGGCAAAAAAAGAAAAGAAAAATGTTTTTGCAAAGTTTAGCGCCAGTTGGTGTGGCTGGTGTCATAAGATGGATGACTCTATGAAAGATCCGGTCTGCAAAAAGTTTTTTGATGATAATTTTGTCATCGTACAGTTGATTGTTGATGAATCAAAAGGAAAAAAAGAGCTGGAAAATCCCGGCGCAAACGAAACCAGGATAAAATATAATGGTGATACAAACCAGGGTATACCCTTTTGGTTTATCACAGATAGTAATGGCAGATTATTAGGCGACTGTTATATTCGCAAGGAAGGCGAGCCGTTGACCGTAAAAGGAAAAAACAGCGGCTGTCCTGCTAACGAAGAAGAAGTAGCAAATTTCATCAACGTGCTTAAACGCACAGCCCAACTGACTCCTTCCCAGTTAACCATTATCAGCGAACGATTTAGGAAAAATGAGATTTAAAGAGGTTCAACTTTATTGCATTAGCCAGCTGTTTCGCCCATTTTGCATATTCCAGGCGGGAAGGATGCAAACCATCCGGAGCTAAAAATTCCGGCTTCCTCCCGTCGATCCTTTGCGAAAGGGTATTATCAATGTATGTACAGTTAAAGTCAGCCGAAACTGATTTACATACCTCGTTGTAAGCATCGATCTCTCCAGCAATCTTTTGAATATCCCTGTCACCGGCAAAAGGCGTTATGCCCCAGTCCGGGATACTCAACACAAAAACTCTGTGATGGCTGCCGCCGGCAAAGTCCATTGCCTTTTCTAAAAGTGCAGTAAACCCATTCTTAAATTCCTCCACGCTCCTGCCCCTGTATTGGTTGTTTACCCCGATGAGTAAACTCACTATGTCATACTGCTTCAGGAAAATGGTTTGTTGTATGGCGGTATCCAGTTCATCGCTTGTCCAGCCTGTTTTAGCTATTATTTCCGGGGCAGCAAATGGTAAACCAACACCCTGTGTCTGGCTTTGGGACCCGGGGGTGGCCTGCCTTAATAGCTGTACAGTTTGATAAGGAAAACTTTCGCTGATCATCACCTGTTCACCTATGGTATAACTGTCGCCTAAAGCCAGGTAAGTATAACTCATACCTAAATGTAAATAAAAAAGACGCGGTGCATTGACGTTGCATGCAAATAATACCGGGAGAGCTTTAATAATTGATCGCAGCCTTCAATCTCGTCCACAACTCATTGTCAAAACTGCTTGGGCCTAATGCGGCACCCCCGGCGTCATCACCAAGCCTCACTACTACCATATCAAGACTGGGTACAACATATATTTTTTTATCATCTTTGCCTAAAGCCATGTACATGTCTGCAGGTGCGTTGGGTGCAAGCGAAGTGGGAAATACCAGCTGGCTGCCGGGAACCATTGAAGAAGCTTTTCCATTTAGCCACCACAAATACCCATAACTTAAATTATAGGTTTGAGAACTATTGGTCATCGTGTTAAAATACGTTTCATCATTCAGTACAGCCGTACCGTTCCATTTTCCTTTGCTTAGAACTAACAAACCAAATCTTGAAGCTTCGCGGGTAGTGCAGTACATAATATAATTCAGCCAGAAAGCACTGGGCATACCGATTTTGTCAAACAATTTTTCCCGGCTGTATTGGTTAAAAGGTTTGCCACTTGCATTGGCCAGTACTGTTTGCAGCAAATGGTACGGAGCGTTGTGGTATGACCACCTGGTGCCTGCATCCGCCTTGTATATCAGGCAGGAAGGAGTGGTGCAATCCTGATCAGGCACCCCATCATCAAGACCAGTCGTCATACTCAACTGATGCTTCACAGTGATTAAGTTTTCTTTAACCAGAGGAAGGGAGGTCCAGCCGGTACCAAGGTACTGCGATGTTTTGTTGCTGATACCGATGATACCCTCCTTTTGTGCAATACCGGCTAATAAAGCTACCACGCTTTTACCGGCACTGGCAATGTAATACCTGCTGTCTTTGTTCCATCCATTCCAATACTGCTCCTTCACTATTTTTCCCTTGTGCAAAATGATCAGTCCAAAACTGTTTTTGGTTCCGGCATAGTCAAATGCCTCCTGCAGCTTTGCCTCGTTCCAGCCCAGTGAAGCGGCTGTTTTAGTGTCCCATACATCACCGGTGAGGGGTGGATAGTAATAAACCTCAGGAGTTTGCGGCGGCACCGGAGTATCCGCGCTTTTTTTACATCCCAACTGGGCAAGGATAAGTATAAGGAGGAAATATTTCATGCAGTTGTTTGTTGGATTGACTGGTTGTTTCTATCAACGTTTAAACTGGCCATATATTTTTCTCCCGACTGCCGATTAAATTTTGGCGAATAAATATGGTATAAATCTAATCAGCAGAGGGTTGAACAACATTCGAACATAAATGCCAGAAGCTTTATATTTGCAGCGCTGCCATTCTACGCTATTTGATAAGCCTGAAATGCAATAAATTAAAAGTGAATTCTGCCCCGGCAGAAAATATACTGAAGCTATTTATTAATGTTCGTTTAGTGATTATACCAAACGGGTAAACCCATAAAAAATTACCATGGCCGTTAAGACAGACAACTTTCAATCGCCTGATTATTTTAATGTAGATGAATTGTTGACAGAAGAGCATAAACTCATCAGGGAGAGCGTTCGCAATTACGTGAAAAAGGAGATCTCCCCTATCATTGAAGATTACGCGCAACGTGCAGAATTTCCTCAACAGATCGTAAAACAGTTGGGTGACCTCGGTTGCTTCGGGCCTACCATACCTGAACAGTATGGTGGCGGAGGACTGGATTATATTTCATACGGCCTCATGATGCAGGAACTGGAGCGCGGGGATAGTGGGGTACGCAGCACCGCCAGCGTGCAGGGAAGCCTGGTGATGTTTCCCATTTATCAATATGGGAGCGAAGAGCAACGCAATAAATATTTACCCAAATTAGCCAGCGGGGAATGGCTGGGTTGTTTTGGCTTAACAGAACCCGATCATGGTAGCGATCCCAGCAGCATGCTCACTAATATTAAAGATGCAGGGGACCATGTAGTGTTGAACGGCGCCAAAATGTGGATCAGCAATGCCCCCTTCAGCCAGGTGGCGGTGGTATGGGCAAGAAATGAGCAGGATGAAATACGGGGAGTGATCGTGGAGCGGGGAATGGAAGGATTCAGTACACCCACTACGCATGGTAAGTGGAGCCTGAGGGCCAGCGCCACCGGGGAGTTGGTATTTGACAATGTAAAGGTGCCAAAAGAAAATATTTTTCCAAATGTGAAAGGGCTGAAAGGCCCATTGGGTTGTTTAACAAAAGCACGTTACGGCATTGCATGGGGCGCGATTGGTGCAGCGATGGATTGTTATGATACCGCCTTACAATACAGCAAGGAAAGGATCCAGTTTGGAAGACCAATCGGAGGTTTCCAGCTGCAGCAAAAAAAGCTGGCAGAGATGGTAACTGAAATTACCAAAGCACAATTGCTTAACTGGAGATTGGGAGTGTTAATGAATGAAGGAAAGGTTACGCCACAACAAGTAAGCATGGCTAAACGCAACGCCTGTGAAGTGGCTACCAATATTTGCCGCGATGCACGCCAGATGCTGGGTGGAATGGGCATCACGGGCGAATACCCGGTGATGCGCCACATGATGAACCTGGAAAGTGTGATCACTTATGAAGGCACACATGATATACATCTATTAATAACGGGAATGGATGTGACGGGGTTGAATGCGTTTAAATAGGTCCCCCTCCGCCCCATGAAGGGGGAACCTGGGAAGACAGTAATATTTGGAACGCTATCCGAAAAAAACCAATAAAATTTAGCAATAAACTTACAACAGATGAACAACCCTTCCGAATTTAATAAGTTGCCAGCTCCCCTTTTAGGGGCCGGGGAGGGCATAAGCGTCATCGGCGCGGGCACCATGGGCAATGGTATTGCACATCTATTTGCGCAAAATGGCTTTACGGTAAACCTGGTGGACGTTAATCCATCTCAACTGCAGCGGGCCCTGGCCACAATAACAAAAAACCTCGACAGGCAAATAAGCAAGTCCACGATTAGTGAAGAACATAAGGCAGCGACCCTAAAAAATATTCACCTGGTAAGTGCGGTATCAGAAGGCGTGAAAGAGGCCGGCATGGTTGTGGAAGCGGCTACAGAAAATGTGGACCTGAAACTGGAAATTTTTAAACAACTAGATACTTACGCCCCGGCCGGCTGCATCCTTGCTACCAATACTTCTTCTATTTCTATAACAAAAATAGCGGCTATCACTAAGAGGCCCGGGTTTGTGATTGGTATGCACTTTATGAACCCGGTGCCCGTAATGAAGTTGGTGGAGATCATCAATGGTTATGCTACCTTGCCGGAAGTGACCCATGCCGTTGTAGAGTTGAGCAAAACCCTCGGCAAAGTTCCCTGCACGGTGAATGATTACCCCGGATTCATCGCCAACAGGATACTAATGCCAATGATAAACGAAGCCATCTGTAGTTTGTATGAGGGAGTGGCTGGTGTGGAGGAAATAGATACCGTCATGAAATTAGGAATGGCCCACCCGATGGGGCCATTGCAGCTTGCAGACTTTATCGGCCTCGATGTATGCCTGAGTATTTTAAAAGTATTGCAGGATGGATTTGGCAATCCCAAATATGCGCCCTGCCCTCTCCTGGTAAATATGGTAATGGCCGAAAAGCTGGGTGTAAAAACAGGCGAGGGTTTTTATCATTATTCCCCGGGCAGTAAAGACCTCGTCGTGAGCGGGAATTTTAAAAAATAGTTTTTATAAACTTATACGAAGAAGCGGCATTACTTTTACAATGCCGCTTCTTCCATTTTATAATCAATCATTAATATCTTATTAGTCATTCCAAATAAATCCCGGCAGGATGAAGTAAAAAATGCGCCAGGAATTGGACTCCCTCCGCATATATAATTTATAAGGTCCTTTATAATGTTGTATTTCCGCGTTCTCCATTAAAGCATCATATTTACAAACACCCTCAGAAAAACCCATCGCAGTTCCATCTTCCTGTTCCTTAAAATCTACGGTATCGATATTATATCCGTCATTTTCAAAGAGTTGAAAACTCTCAAAAAAATATTTCATTTCTTTATAGAGTTCCCCCCGTTTCATATGTCTTCCTGCTGATGTAACAAAATTATAATCCAGTTCACTGGAAAAATCGTCAAAACTTCTGTTGATCCAATGTTTAAAAAACTCGTGTGTATTTTTTTCTATATCGGCTTTGTTATTAGGATGAAATTCTTCATAAATAAAATTTAACGACATCCCTTCCAGCGGTACCATACCTAGTTCATGAGCAAATAATTCTTCAGTGACGAACCTGTAGATCTCTTCGTTGGGATACGGACCATTACAGAAGTTCAGGCTCAAATTGTTCTCATCAAGGAGCGCAGTCAGCCTGTTTAATTCTTCACCGATCTGGTCGGTAGTAAGTTCATCCATTGAGCGGTAAGAGGGTCTGCCCAGCTTTTCGAACACCGTAAAGACCTCCGGGTCCCGGTTAGCGTCTTCAAAGGCGATAATATTTCTGAGAAACTGGTTTTCTACTTCCGGCGGAAGGTTGTCATTGGTTTCCATGTAAAATGCGTCACCATATTGCGCTTTCAATTTTAATCGTAGCAGTTCATTTTCGATCTGCAGGGTTTCTGTTTTGTCTCCTGGAAATTTGCCTTGCTGTTGCATGTTTTCATTTTTTTAGGTTTATAAAGCGGATTAAAAGTTTTCGTTATTTCAGGGTCTTACATTGGTGCTTTCACCAAATACACATTTCACCTTGTAGCCCAGGGGTGAATAATATTTCTCCAGCGTATGGGTGATATTGGTCTCAGCAAGTTTTATGAATTCGTTGTTCGTCTCCAGCGTGGAAGACACCGTGGCATATAGTTGTTTCTGGGCTTTTACAAAATCCCCTATGCTGGTGGTATTGAGCAAACCGGTCTGATTCATACTTTCCAGTTTATCTATCCTTAGCTGCATACTCATTAGCTTCACAGGGGGAAGGTAAATGGTTGCCAATCCTGATTTTGTATCGATACTAACTTTGTGGGTACTCATATCCACCCCGTATTTGGCTTCGTAGGGAAGCGAGACCTGCAGGGTATTTTCCGTAAAAAAGTTTTTGAATTTATTCCACACGCCATCACCGCTATCCTTGTTACTCATTTTTACATTTGCCGACCCATTCACCTGCAGCGAAGCCAGCTGGGCGATCTCTTTCACTAATGCAACGTTTTGTACAACGGAGGTTTTTGTTTTTCCCGCACCATTTGTACGGCCTAAAAAATAAAAGGCGGCAGCAACAAGGATGATGAGAAAAATAGTAAGGGTGTTACTTTTCATAGACCAGGTATTTACTTTTTCTTTTTAGCCACAAGCCTGTAGCTTTCATCAATCATTTGTTTAATAAAATTATTTTTAAGCCCCGGTACAACGATCGTGTTCCAGTGCTTTTTATTCATGTGGTAACCCGGCAGCACATTGTCGGGGTACTCTTCTCGTAAGGAAATTGCAGTTTCAGGGTCACACTTTACATTAATACTTAGAGGGGATTGTTCGAGTCCCGCCAGCAAAAATATCTTGTCAGCAGTTTTAAATACAAGCGTGTCTTCTCCAAAAGGAAAATGCTCTGTTACATTTTCTTTTTGCAAAACATATTGCCGTATCTCTTCAATATTCATTCATTAAATGGTTCTTGATAAAGATAACAATAAAAAACGCCTCTGTAAATACAGGGGCGTCAAAAAAAAATGAAGTGGTTTTTCCTATCTTAAGATGGTTCAATCAGTCCTGATCGTTACCATTTTTCCGGTGATAAGGGTGAAATTGATAACGGCATAATAAGTTGCATCTGGCACGGGTTTACCTCCATAAGTTCCATCCCAGTTGTTGCGATAATCTCTTGTTTCAAAAACTTTGTTACCGTACCTGTTAAATACATGCAGGCTTACATTTTTCGGCAGGCATAATCGTCATAGATCTGCCAGAGATCGTTCTGGCCATCACCGTTAGGAGTGAACGTATTTTTAACTTTGATACAGTATAGAACAACAGTAACTAACAAATTGTCTGATGCCACGCAACCCCTCGTATTCCTCAACGTGAGCGTGTAAAGCGTTGACCGCGGGATTGGCTTCGGGATTTTAAATACTTGTTGTATTGAAGCCTGTGGCGGGGGTCCAGAGAATGTGGATGATGGTACCCCTTGGAGCTGTACATTGCGTTGTGCTGGGATACTGACTTGTAAAATGGAGTTGCTGGGCTTTCAAAGCAGAGAGTCCAAAGGCCATATACAGCAGTTGTGTAAGATGTTGCATGTTACTTTCGATCAGACCAATATAACAAAGTGTTAAAAAAATCTCACGAGCCTGACAGTTATACTGGTGTCACAATAGATCCGCTACTTCTACATCCCGCAGGTTTTTTAATCTATAAACCAGTTCTTCCTTGCGGTTTAACGGAACGGCGACTTCCAAAGAACAAAATAACTGCGTCTCCTGGCTGACTACCTCTACCTGCAACTGCTTCAAAATCAGCATTATATCATTCATTTGTGTATAGTCGAAATGCAGGGCAAGCTTTTTTGTCACAGCTCTTTGCACAAGTGGCACCACCTGCAGAACCAATGATGCAACAGTCTTATAAGCGTTGATCAACCCCGGCACACCCAGAAGTGTGCCGCCGAAATACCTCACCACTATAATACATACATTAGTAATATTTTTGCTATCTAACTGGCCCAATATAGGTTTGCCGGCCGTTCCCGAGGGTTCACCATCGTCACTTACCCGGAAATTATTGCCAGCCAGCCCTAGCCGATAGGCAAAACAATAGTGTACGGCTTTAGGGTGTTCTTTCTTTAATTCCAGTAAATGCTTTTTAAAATCATCCGCAGAACTAATGGGATAGGCAAATGCCAAAAACTTGCTGCCCCTGTCCTTGTATTCTGCCTGGCCCAACTGTGTGATAGTGGTGTAGAACTCCGTCATAATAATATTTTATCCAAACGCGATAAGGCAGATTGAAATGATTGATAAGATGATACCTATCCAGTTGATGTTGCGCAAGTGTTCCTTAAAAACAAAGCCAGCCATTACAGCACTGACCAGAACGATACCCATATTATTTACAGGAAGCATTACTGCACTCTGTCCTGGAAACATTTTTAATACTCGCACCAGGCACCAGATCGAAAAATAGTTGGGTATGCCTATGATTATCCCTGCCAGGATTGCCCGGGCCTGATAACCGGCGCCTCCCCTGGCGATCCTATAAAGAAATACGAGCATGCCACCCACGAAGGCCGAAGTGAAGGCCATCACCAGGTATTCATCATTATTATATCCATCAAGGAAATTTTGCTCAACATATTTTACCAGGCTGTCTAAGAATCCCGTTAGCAGAAAAACAACAAGCGGCAGGATGAGGGTGGCGGTCCTTAAGGTTTGCCCTTTTTTTTCGGCCGGGTCTTTTAGAGGGGTATACAGGGTGAAAACTACGGCAATGATCGCCAGCACAATGCCTGCGATATGAATTAATGAAACAGACTCATTATATAAAAAAATAGCGGCAACAAAAGGTATGACCAGGGATAGTTTACTGGCTACGGAAGCTATGGCCAGGCCACTCTTTTGAACGGTAAGTGCAATCAGGTTGAATGAAACTACAAAACCGACCCCCATGACCAATGCCCACTTGAACCATGGTTGACTCATGTCATTGCCGTAAGATGGAAGGGAATTGTTTACAATCGAACCCGTAATAAGGCAGGTGAGGTAATTGAATAGGATTGCCTGGAATTTGTTGATGCCAAAACGGTCACATAATTTAAAAGCAACGGTTAAAAAAGTCGAGCATAAAATACTGCCGAGGAGAAAGATCATCGTTGCTTATTTTTAAAGACCTGGATAATGTCAGTGCCATAATTAATGGTGGCATTTAAACCAGTTTGTGGTATCGGCGCGGCGGGGATACCGTTTTTAATATATAAGGTTTTATTTGTTATCACGACAGCTTCATCCCAAAGGCCGGCATCCAGGAAAGACCGCAAAAGAATGTTCCCACCCTCTACAACCAGGGAATTGATGTTCTCCTGATGTAAATAGTTCATTAAAAAACCCAGGACATCATCACCTTCGGGGAATTTAACCAACCTGGTATTCCCAACAGTTTCATCCCCCACCTGGTTTAACACGACCACCCGGGAAGAGTTGTTATATATGGCTGCGTCCACCGGTATACGTAGTTGTTTGTCAATTACAATCCGCACCGCATCGGTGCCGGTCCATAACCGGGTAGTAAGGTAGGGATTATCTTTAAGCGCTGTTTGGGTGCCCACCATTATGGCTGCTTCTGCACTCCGCATTTTGTGCACCCAACGATCGCTGCACCCATTGCTTATTTTCAATGGCCGGTGATCGCTCCCTGCAATAAACCCATCAGCAGTTTGGGCCCATTTCAAAAAAATATAGGGTCGCTTATTCTTATGGAAACCGAAAAATCGTTTATTTATCTCCAGCGCTTCCACTTCCAGTAATCCCTCCCGGACAATGATCCCTGCTGCCTTTAGAAGTTGAATACCCCTGCCATTCACTTTTTCAAAAGGATCCCTGCAGGCAACCACCACCTGCTGGATTTTTTCCTGGATGATAAGATCGGCGCAAGGCGGCGTTTTACCGAAATGAGCGCAGGGCTCCAGGGAAACATATAAAGTGCTTTTGGGAATAAATTCCCTGTCGCTTTCCGCCACACTATTTAAACAATTAACCTCGGCATGGCCCCCTCCATAAGTCTGGTGATAACCCTCCCCTATAATCTGGTCTTTATAGACCAACACAGCCCCAACCATAGGATTAGGAGCTACCAGCCCAACTGCCAATCCCGCTAACTGCAGGCAACGAGCCATATATGTTTCATCTGCTGTCACTGGCGCAAAAGTAAGGAAGCAAAAATAAACTAAGTTTGTTGTCATGCATTTAAAGCTATTACATACCTGGTTTTTAAACGAGCTCCGCCCTTTTTACGAGGGGCATGAAGCATCCGTAATCACGGGGATGGTTTTTGAAGAGCTCCTGCAAGTCAACAAGGCCCGTATCATTACGCAACCGCAGGAAAAAATAGCGGAGAGTGATATTAAAAAATTGGAAGATGCCTTGCTGGAACTAAAAACCTATAAACCTGTGCAGTACATTCTCGGCACGGCCTGGTTTTATCATCTGATTTTTAAAGTAACTGCGGATGTTCTTATCCCACGACCGGAAACGGAAGAGCTCGTGCAGAAAGTTATCCAATTCCTGCAACCTGCCGGGAAAGGACAGGTCCTTGACATTGGAACGGGTAGTGGCTGTATCCCTGTGACCATAAAAAAAAATGCCCCCGGGGCACTTATCACAGCAATTGATATCAGTGCAACTGCGCTCGCTATAGCTAAAGAAAATGCACAGACACATCACACAGAAATAAAATGGCTGCAGCTGGATTTCCTCAATGAATCCACCTGGCAGGTTCTGCCGGAGTATGAAGTGATTATCAGTAATCCGCCTTATATACCGGAAAATGAAAAAGACAAACTGCACCAAAACGTTATTGCATATGAGCCAGGCCTGGCTTTATTCGTGGCGGATATCGATCCCCTGTTATTTTATAAAAAAATTGCTGCGTTCGGGGGAAATCACCTGGCTGCAGACGGAAAGATATTCATGGAAACGCATGAAGACTATGCGAAGGCTGTAAAGGAACATTTCATCCGTGAAGGATATGATGCAGTGATAGAAAAAGATTTTTACGGGAAAGAGAGGATGGTAGTGGCTACTCATTACCCGTCACGGTAGCCGAAGTCGTAGCACCCAATTTGCGGGCTACCTTCATCACGTTCACGATCTCACCCCATGGTGCGATGGAATCAGCATTGATCACCACCGCAGGTTTTACGCTATCGCCTTCGTTAATGTATTTGCGTAACACAGATTCCAGGGAGTCGTGGGCAATAAGCTTAGAACCCACATAGAGATTTTTATCCTTATCTACACTTACAACCACACTTTGCTTTTGCTTGGTATCACTCCTGGAACGGGGCACACTCATTTTTATTACGTTAGGGTTAGCCAATGTTGAGATCATCAGGAAGAACATCAGGAGGATGAACAATATATCATTCAAAGGGCCCGTATCCACTTCTGAATGTTCCTCTCTTAATTTATTTTTTCTTAAAGACATGTTTCAATGGTGAGTTGTGAATAGTGAATAGTGAATCTTTCGGACCAACTTACTACATCACTCCGTTTAAAAACCTCAAACCTTAAACCTTGCACTTAACCCTCTACCTCGTTGGCTCCTGTAAAATATCAATAAACTCACTGCTGGCCGCCTCCATCCTGTTGGCAGTCCTGTTGATCTGCGTATCCAAAAAGCTGTAACCAAGATATGCAAGCATACCAATGATTAAGCCGGTGGCAGATGTGATGAGCTTGATGTACATGGCATCGGCGATCTGGCTGATGGAAGGGTTGCTGATGGTTGCAAAACTTTTCAGGAGTAGAACCAGCCCCACAATCGTCCCCACGAATCCGAACAAAGGGGCAATACGTGCTATCACTGAAAGCATGGTGAGATTTTTTTCCATCTTGTACATCTCCAGCTTGCCGACGTTGCTCATGCTGTTTTCAATAGCATCAATGGGTTTACCTATGCGTTGCAGGCCCTTGTCAATCATTCTCGCAACCGGGTTATTGGTGTTTTTTGAAAGACTCCTTGCAGCAGACACATTTCCGTTTACAACGTGGTCACGGATAATGCTCATAAAGTTTTCATCTATCTGGCTTGATTTCTTAATTACCAGCAGGCGTTCAATGAAGACATATACTGCCAGCGCAAATAAAATACCGAGTGGTACCATCAATGGCCCGCCTTTGCTTAATAAACTCCAGACCGATTCTGTTTTTGCTACAGCATTCGCTGTTCCTGTACTGTCTACCTGCAATAAAATATCAAACATATTGTGTTGTTGAAGGTTAAAATCTGCTGTATCAATTTACAAGTCGGCTTATTCAACTTCCTGCAAGTAAACGAAACAATTTACTATACGCTGCATAATGAAATGTTAATACTTATTCCCCGTAGCCCTGCCTGCGGCCAATGATTACTGGCTTTTATTCCTCCCTGTTCACCGTATCTATAGAAAATGCCGGAATGCAGACACTCCAGTATTCACATTCCTCTGCAAACGGGTTGCTATAACGTACACGGCTACCTGCTTTTATGAGAATGCTTTCTCCCGCATTTACGATGACCGAATCCCCGTCTATCTCAAATTGTTTTTTCCCGCGGCTCACCAGGGTATACTCATCAAAAGCAGGATTTTGAAACGGTTCGCTCCAGCCGGCAGGTGCAATCATATGGGCTATGCTATGACCTCGCTCCCCGTTACTGACCAATCCCACATGTTCTTCTATTAGCTTTCCATCCGTTGTGGGAAATCTAAAAGGTCTATCCTGTTTAACGTAAGGCATGTTTAGATGATATAAAAAAAATGTGCTGCAAAAATACAGCACATTCTTATAAACTTCCCGTACTAATTATTTCTTATTCTCCTGCAATTGGGTCATGGCCATAATCTGTTTCATCGTTTTCTCCATCCCGTCGCTACCTCCATCGAGGAATATAACGTTGCCTTTGCCGTATTCTGCAAAATTTTTGATGGCTTCCACCCACATACTAAACAAAATAACGTTCGTATCCAGGTTGGCCTGTTTCATTTCAGACGCGGCCTGGCTCATACCCCGGGCCACTTCCTCCCGGAACAATGCTACGCCCTGTCCCCTGAGCTGTGCAGCCTGCCTTTCTGCTTCGGCTGCAATTTTGATTGCATTACCTTCCGCCTCTGCGGATTTGGTCTTGGTAATGAGTAAAGCCTGCCCTTCATTCTCAGCCGCTGCCTTCAGGTTGTTGCTGGCCACCACCTTGCTCATACTTTCTATAATTGCCTGGTCAAAAGTGATGTCATTTATCTGGAGATCAAGCAGGTGGTAGCCCCATTCTTCCAGGGAAGCATCTACGTGCTCTTTTACAAATTCCACGATATCACGGCGAAGGCCCAAAATTTCAGATTGTTTCCTGGTGGCCACAAAAGCCCTGATGTTCCCCTCAATGGTGCGAACCAGGGCCTGCATAAGATCTTTATCACTGATGAACTTGAATGCAACTTTTTTAATCGTTTCATCTGCTTCATTCTGAACAGCGTACAACAACATCGATTTAAAATATACATTCGCCTGGTCAATTGTTACCGCCTGGAATTCAAGTTCCACGGAGCGGTTCTGTATACTGATCTTTTTGTAGATCTGTTCCACGAAAGGTATCTTCATCCGTAGTCCCGGCCGCAAGTTGCGCTGGTATTTGCCGAACATGGTTACCACCCCGATGAAGCCCTGGTTGATAGTGACAAAGCTGCTGAGAACAAGCAACACAATCAGGATGATGTACCAGTAATCTTTTAAAAATTCCATAGCAGTTAATTTTTGCTGAAGATAACCGTTTTTATAATAATTTATCTTACTGTTTCATTTACGGACCGGGAAATATTTGTAACCTTGCTATCGCTGCCAGGAAACGATTTATAATTCTATGATCAATAGGCAGAAACAAAAGTGGCTACTAATTGGGGGAATGGTGGTTGCGCTCCTGCCGGCACTCTTCCTCGCGTTCGCTCCTTTTCCCCGGAATACAGCAGCCGTAAAAAGTGACCTGGCATGCGGTGTAGTTTTACCAAAACCCCGGTGCTGGACGAATGATTTTGCGTCAATCTTCCTCCCGGCACAATTATCTACGCTGGATTCCATTATCTCACAACATGAACAAAAATCTGGGGATGAAATAGCGGTTGTTACAATAGAAGAATCAATGTTAGGGGGTTGTCAACTGGAAGAATACACATTAACATTAGCACGCTCCTGGAGAAAAAAATAAAAAACAATGGTATTTTGATTGGTATCGCACCCGGCCTGAGAAAGATTAGGATAGAGAATGGTTACGGGATTGAAAAAATCCTGACAGATGAGGAGACAAACAGATCATCGACAGCGTGATGGTTCCTCATTTTAAAAATGGAGACTTTTTTGAAGGCACCCGCCAGGCGCTGTTTGCACTTTTCAAAAAAATACGTAACAAGCAATAGGGTTAGCCGGTTGTGTTTTCTTCCCAAATCCTGCTCAGATGCACCAGGGTCTCTACGGATTTTTCCATATCCTTCAGGCCGATCCATTCCAGTTTGCTATGTATATTCTGCATACCGGTAAAAATATTAGGGCATGGCAGGCCCATATAGCTCAGCCGGCTGCCATCAGTGCCACCCCGTATGCTTTCTTTTTTAACCGTAAGGCCCGAACGTTGGATGGCCTCGGCCGCATAATCCGCCACATGGGGGTGTTGTACTAAAATATCCTTCATGTTCCTGTACTGCTCCTGCTCCACGTATTCCATTGTAGCCCCGGAGAACCTGGCAACAATTTCTTCGGCAATCTTTTTCAGCCTGGCATGGTGATGAGCGAGTTCTGCAGTTTTAAAATCCCTTACAATGAAACCGATCGTTGCTTTTTCTGCAATACCGGTTAAAGAAACAGGATGTACAAATCCCTGCATTCCATCCGTAGTTTCAGGGCTCCACTCAGCTTTTGGCAAGGAAGCAAGTATTTCGCCTGCAATTTTCATTGCATTGACCAGTTTATCTTTGGCATATCCCGGGTGCGAGATCACCCCGTGGATAACGATGCTCGCGCCATCTGCACTAAAGGTTTCATCTTCCAGGCTTCCTGCTTCCCCACCATCTAGGGTATACCCGAAAGCAGCTGCCAGTTTTTTCATATCAATCTTTGCGGTGCCCTTTCCCACTTCTTCATCTGGTGTGAACACGATCTTAATCTCGCCATGCAATATCTCCGGGTTATCCATCAAGGTTTGCACAGTTTGCATAATGATAGCAACACCCGATTTATCATCCGCCCCAAGCAGGGTTCGACCGCTTGCGGTAATGATATCATGACCGATATGCTGTTCCAGGTAAGGAGAATTTTTTATTGACAGCACCTGCGAGTGGTCATCGGGTAAAACAATATCCTTACCGTCATATTCGGCATGTATAATCGGTCGCACTCCGGTGCCGCTGCAGTCAGGTGCCGTGTCCACGTGCGAACAAAAACAGATTGTGGGTATATTTTTTTTTGGGCTGTTGGCAGGCAATGTTGCGTACACGTATCCATAATCGTCCGTCTCCACCTGGCTGAGTCCCATCGTCTGCAGTTCGGCAAACAATATCTTACTCAGGTTTTTTTGTTTCTCCGTAGTGGGGTATCCTGTACCGTTAGGATCACTCTGCGTATCTACTTGTACATACTGCATGAAACGGCTGCTGAGCATTGCTTTATTAACTGCGATCATACTTAAAATTTAAAATGCAAACATACAATGGAGAAACCAGATGTCACCTAACCTCATTTGTAAATTATACCAATTTCTCCTTTTCATGGAAAAACTATACTTTTCGGGCAACCAAAACCAAAAAAATGAAAAAATTAATTATCGGCTCGTTTGTGGCCGGCCTCCTGCTGTTTGGCTGGCAGTCGCTTTCATGGACAGCGCTGAACCTCCATGACGATGCATATATTTATACCCCTGCCGAAAAGACGGTGATAGATGCGTTGACCACCAACTTACCGGCTGACGGGCAGTATATGGTTCCGAGATCGAAGCCGGGTGCCAGTGCCGAAGAAATGGAAAAGATGGGGGCAGAGATGAAGGGAAAACCCTGGGCGGTGGTCACTTACCATTCTGCTTACAAAAATGATATGGTATCACCGATCATTCGTGGCTTT
The DNA here is from genome assembly GCA_043727215.1 of Chitinophagaceae bacterium. GTDB lineage: Bacteria > Bacteroidota > Bacteroidia > Chitinophagales > Chitinophagaceae > Ferruginibacter. The sequence continues at coordinate 23,721 of JAYSYY010000081.1, forward strand.
CTAATCTCACTATTTTGTGCAGTGATCGTGTGTTTGGTGATACAGAAGTTAGCCGTAAAAAGCTTTGGAAATATATTTGCGACTGTGATGTGTTTTGGGTTTACCTGTTTTTTCTTTGTCTGGTATAACCAGCACAACTGGTTTGAAACGCCGTGGACGGTATTAAAAGGCGAAGGGATTGACATTCTTGCCAGTTTTGGGCTGGCGGCTGTATGGCTGGGATGGTGGTACTCACGGAGAGTGAAGAATTGAGAGTTGAGAATTAAGAATGGAGGAGCGAAGAATTGTAAGATTCCAGTAAAAGCAGACAGGGTATATAAAGAGGTTCAATTACTTAATATACCCTGTGTACTTTTTATCCGCTTTATGCCGCCTCTTTACTTAAACAATCTCCACCAGTTCAATATCGAATACCAATTCCTGCCCGGCAAGGAAATGGTTAGCGTCCAACACAATCACTTCCTCCTTAACTTCTGTTACTACAACGGGGAAAGGCTGGCCTTCCTGGTTGCTGAGCGTTAACTGCATGCCAGGCTCCAGCTTCATATCAGCAGGCACATTTTCTTTTGAAAATTCTATTACAGCTGATGGATCTTTTTCACCATAAGCATCTGCTGCCGGAATGTTCACCGTTTTTTTATCCCCGACTGCCATACCTGGCATTGCCGCATCAAAACCTTTTATCATCTGGCCTGCACCCACGGTAAATTCCAGCGGTTCTCTGCCTTCAGAAGAATCAAACTGGTCGCCGCTTAATAGTTTACCCGTGTAGTGCACCTTTACTACATCCCCGTTTTTTACTTGTGCCATATTGATTGCTTTTTATTAAACCCATTTTCACTTTTGGCATGGCCAAAGTATTTAGAGAATGCGTTTAAAAGATTAAATAAAATGCCGGCCAGGACCGGACAAATTTGAGATGCAAAGTAAATGATAAATGGGCAATCGCTTTGAAAATATTTACGCAACTTAGCCAGATGAAACGATCCTTAATTCTTTGTCTGCTGGTAATCAATTCGCTGGCTTCCTGCGCCCAAACCAAACCGCTGCCTTTTACTCCTGCTGCACCCGTGATAACAGGCGCCGATCGAATGGAGTTGTACCTGCCCCTGCTAAAGGGTAAATCAGTAGCTGTTTTTGCTAATCAAACCAGTATAGTGGGCAATTCACACCTCGTAGATACCCTCCTCAAACGCGGGATAAAAGTGGTGAAGATCTTCGGGCCGGAGCATGGCTTCCGGGGCGATGCAGATGCCGGCGAACACGTTGGTGATGGCCTGGATAAAAAAACCGCTATTCCGGTGATCAGTTTATATGGCGATCATAAAAAACCAACCCCTGCAGATTTCACCGGGGTGGACGTGGTTGTTTTCGATATACAGGATGTCGGTGTCCGTTTTTACACTTATATATCCTCCCTTGAATACATGCTGGAAGCATGCCTGGAAAACCACAAACCGTTGATGATCCTGGACCGGCCAAACCCAAACGGTTTTTATGTAGACGGCCCCGTGCTGGATAAAAAATTTAAAAGTTTCATCGGTATGCAACCTGTGCCGATCGTACACGGGATGACGATAGGAGAATATGCACTGATGCTTACCGGAGAAAAATGGCTGAGTGAAAAAGCAAATGAGGTCAATGCTTACAATATGACCACTACGCCGAATGCTGATACACCTTTTCATGTGACGGTGATAAAAAATAAGAACTATGATCATCACACGCTATATGAACTGCCGGTAATGCCTTCGCCGAATCTAAAAGAAATGCAGAGCATTTACTGGTATCCTTCCACCTGTTTGTTTGAAGGCACTGTTTTCAGCGAAGGGCGGGGTACAGATAAACCATTTCAATATTTTGGCCATCCGGCCATGCCAAAAAATCTTTTTTCTTTTACACCCAAACCTAATGCAGGGGCAAAAAGCAGCAAAAACTTTTACCTGAAATGTTATGGGTGGAGCCTGGCCGGCAGCCAGGAAGAGGTGTTAAAAAAAGTAGGAAATAAAATACAACTCAGGTATTTCATTGACGCGTATAAATTGTTTCCGGGCAAAGACAGTTTTTTCCTCAAGAACAATTTTATCAACAAGCTCGCAGGGAATGATGTGTTCCAACAGCAGATCAAAGAAGGCAAAATGGAAACCGAGATCAGGGAAAGCTGGCAGCCAGGTTTAACGACATTTAAAGCCATTCGCAAAAAATATTTACTCTACAAAGATTTTGAATAACACGTTTAAATCAGCAGTCTGCAGGACGGTTTAACCACCGATCTGTACTTTTGTAACCATGCGGGACTTTCAATCACTAAGGATCATATTTATGGGAACACCTGATTTTGCCGTAGCATCGCTGGATGCGCTGGTAAAAGCTGGCTGCAATATTGCGGGCGTGATCACCGCGCCCGACAAACCTGGCGGTCGGGGCATGCAAATGCAACAAAGTGCTGTTAAAAAATATGCTGTAGAAAATAACCTTCGTGTGCTGCAACCGGAAAAATTAAAGAATTCGGCATTTTTAGAAGAATTAAAGTCCTTAAATGCGGACCTGCAGGTAGTCGTAGCATTTCGTATGTTGCCCGAATTGGTGTGGAACATGCCAGCAATGGGTTCTGTAAATCTTCATGGGTCGTTGTTACCACAATACCGTGGCGCAGCTCCCATTAACTGGGCTGTGATTAATGGGGAGAAAGAAACAGGCGTTACCACGTTTAAACTCAAACATGAAATTGATACCGGCGATATTTTAATGCAGGAAAGGTTTCCTATTGGTGAAAATGAAACCGGGGGTGAGGTGCATGACCGAATGATGGAAATTGGGGCGCAGGTGTTGCTTAAAACCGTGAAAGGATTGGCAGATGGATCTTTAATGGAAGTATCTCAGGATTTTTCAGGCACAAAGTCAATGGGCAATGGTGAATGGTCAAAAGATGAGGACTTTAAAGCTAACATGGAAACTTCGGAACCGTCCACCTTAAAACACGCTCCTAAACTATTCACCGAAACCTGCCGCATCGAGTTTACAAAGCCAGTGGATGAAGTCTATAATTTAATTCGTGGTCTCTCTCCTTACCCGGCGGCTTTTACGTTTTTACAAGGCAAAAAATTAAAAGTTTACAAAGTAAGTAAGGTAGAAAAAGTTTTGTCCATTTCGCCGGGAGATTTTGAAACAGATGGCAGATCATTTTTACAATTTGCCTGCACCGATGGCTATATCAGCATACTTGACCTGCAACTGGAAGGCAAAAAAAGAATGAAGGTTGAAGATTTTTTGAGAGGGTATAGGTTTGTATGATTATCTGATGAAGAGGGCAGTGACATCAATCAATCCTCTCCACCAGGACCGGCACCGGCAGGGCCTGTTAGTCCAATTTAAGTTTTGCAGTCAAATTTTTGTCCAATGCTGCTTTAGGCCACCAGGCTGAGGTGTACAACACCGGTTTTGTTTTTGATCAGCTGGCTTTGCACCAATGCTATAGCAGAAAAAACCGGCAGGTACCTGTCATGGCCTGGTCTTTTACCGGCGTGGGTTCATTTATCTTTTCGATTGTAAAATCTTTTACAATCGCAGGGGGTATATCTTGCGATATAGCACAAAAATAAAAGGCAGTAAACACTGCCGTTAAAAAATACTGTTTCATATTTCATCTAAAACTGGAGTGTACACTCAAAGTTAGTTCCGGCGGCACCAAGCTCCGATGCTGCAGCATTGCTGATCCGGATAATGATGCCTGAGTTCTGCTTAAGATCCGGTATCAGGTCCAACACTTTCGCATATACTGACTTTTGTGTGACCGGGTTGCTGATCTTTATATAAGACCCTGCAGGTGCAGAGTTATGCAAACAATAATATTTTCCATCTTCCCACCCGCTGGTACTTTTAAAAATACCTGCCATCCCTCGGTCTTCTATTACATGTTTAGAAGCCATCTGTTTTTGGTAACTGGTTTTAAAATAACCTCCATTAAAATTGGCTACGCCGCGGGTCACACCGAGGTTGGGATTAGATGTTCTTACGGGCTCTTTTGCTATAGTTTTTATTTCAGTATTTTTTGCGGCCTCCTGCCTATTTTGGGGAGCAGCCGCCGCTCTTGTTTCAGAAGATGCAGTGGAGGAATACCCTACAATAAGATTCATGCCTTCGCTCAGGGCATCCGTGCTCAGGTTGTTCCATTTTTTTATATCTGCTATGGTTGCATTGTATTTTTTGCTGATGCTGTATAGCCCTTCTTTTTTTGCTACCGTGTGATATACCGGGCTACTATTCCTGTTCACCGATTGTTTCACCGGTTCTGTTCTCAGCGGTTCTGTTTTTACAGGTACCGGTGCGGGCGGAAGTGGCATGTTCCCTTTTGCAGGTATTTTTAATACCTGGCCGATGGTAAGTCCTACTTCAAAAGGAATGTTATTATAGGTGGCTAATTCGCGGGGATGAACATTGTATAACCTGCCAATAGAAAACAAACTTTCCTTTGCTGCGACGGTGTGCGTGGTTTGAGCTGCCGCAGACAACGGCAATGAAAATATAAGAAATGCTATAAAATTTTTCATATTAACTAGTGTTTACAAAGATGCAGAATTTAGTTGGTAGAAGAACAGCCTTACTTGTTAAGAATTCTCCACTCCCTGGGATAGTAATTATTGATGCGATTGGGTAGTATTTTTACTAATCCTAACGCAATATCCCTGTAATTTATGGTGGCCCAGCCCCTGGCATCTGCATTTATTATAATATCTTTTCTACGTAAATAATCCAGGGCAGTGATCCCATCCACCTCCACTTTTGGCAGGTTTTTCATGCTTGCAACGCTCAAAGACCATTCATGGTCTGGCACCAGTTCATTGCGAATAATAGTGCCCATTTTTACCCCCACTTTTTTGATGTACAATGTGGCTTGCAATTTTAAAAAAGCGTCGTAAAGAGGCGATGGAATCGCTAAAACTTCCTCCTTCCACTTTATGAACGCATAAATACCCGGATTTTGTATAAATGAGTGTACTGTTTCCAACTCTTGCCGGGATAACAAGACAGGCTTCAGCTTTAGCTTTATTTCTTTTTTTTGGAAACCCATCCCTTTTTTTTTAAAAACGGCTATAAAAAAACCTTCCCCTTTCACTTTATCGGGGTAAAACCGGTAGCCATGTGCCAAGTGTTTTTTTGAGATGGTTTCCACAATCCCGGAATGTTCAGGAATTTTTAAGGGGAAGGTATCCATTGGCTGATTGGCCATCAGCCAGTCGCAGATCTCTTCATCCTCCTCCACCGAATACGAGCATGTTGAATAAATAAGAATACCGCCCGGGCGAAGTGTATCCATCACATCTGACAAAATCCGCTGTTGCCTTTCTTTACACAGCGCCACATTGCTGAGGCTCCACTCATCGATCGCCCTGGGATCTTTTCTAAACAGCCCGCTTCCGCTGCAGGGTGCATCGACTACCAGCACATCAAAAAAATCGGGCAGTCTTTGAAAATCCGCCGGGTCATTATTTGTCACAATCACATTTGTTGCACCCCATTTAATTATATTCTCCGCCAAAATATTAGCGCGGGCTTTTATCACTTCATTACTTACCAGCAAACTTTCATTGGAGAGCAATGATTGTATCAATGTAGATTTCCCTCCAGGTGCAGCGCAAAGATCCAGCACCCGCAAGGGTTGGGGCAGGTCGCAGGTTTGTAGTATGGCTTCTTCCAGGAACATGCTGCTGGCTTCCTGCACATAATATACGCCTGCGTGAAAGAGTGGATCAAGTGTGAAAGACGGCCGCTGCTCCAGGTAATAACCGTTTTTACTCCAGGGTACTGCTGATTCAAAAACAAATGCCGGATTTCCACCCAGGATGCCGGCTATGTACTTGCCCGGGTTTATCCTGACCGACACCAGCGGCTTTTCGGATCGGTGTATTTCTACAAAAGCTTTTTCATCAAAGCCCGCTGCTGTGTGCAAGGATGACAAAAGCGCTGATGGTATTTGTTGCGACAAGTAATTATATTTGGTTTCTTTCAAAATTAATTATCTGCACATGAAAAAGCTTTTTTTTCTATTGGTTTTGTTCCCTATCACTTATAGCGTGTTTGCGCAGCCTTTTCCTGACAGCTACACAGGTGGAAAATATTATTCAGTGAACAGTGTAAAAATTTACGCTGTCACGGTAGGCAAAGGCGCACCGTTGTTCATAATTCCGGGTGGTCCCGGCAGCAGTCATATTGGATACAGGGTGATGGATTCCCTCGCATTAAATTCTGGTTTACAGGTTATCTACTTCGATGGATTCGGACGAGGTAAATCGGACACAGCCAAAACGCCGGCTGCGTATTCGCTGCACCGGGATATTGAGGACCTGGAAGGATTGAGGAAGGCGATGGGCCTGGACAAGATCAGTCTTTATGGACATTCTTATGGCAGCCTGGTAGCGCAGGGTTACGCGCTGAAATATCGGCAGCATACCCGTCACCTCGTGATTGCGAATGGTTTCCATAGTTTTTTAATGTGGCAGGAAAATGATGACAACAGTAACCGGGAGATCGAAACAAATTACCCTGAAGTGTGGGACACTTTAATGAAGGTGAGGGAGCAGGGTATTGTATCAAGTGATCCATTGCACCAGGAGATTTACGGGCGGGTACCCTACGGATTTTTGTATGCTTATAATCCAACAAACTTTCTTCGCCGCAGAACCCAGCCCTATCCCAACGTTTTTAATACCGCGTTATACTACCAGATGGTAGGCAGGGACGGAGATTTTATTGTGGGCAGCGATATTGGCAATTTTGATTTCAGGAAGGACCTAAAAAATCTAAAGATGCCGGTACTCATCATCGCCGGCAGGTACGATCGCGTAGCAGTGCCCAGGATGCAAATGAAATATAAGGACTACTGCCCGCAGGCAAAATTTGTAATGTTTGAAAAAAGCGGCCATAACCCGCAGGTGGAGGAACAGGAGGCAACTTTTAAACTGGTAAAAGACTTCCTGAAAAACTGAGTTGAAAGTTCTCAGAAACCTTATACAGCTTTAATCTCTGCGCAAAGATCCTGTAATACTTTTTTGGCATCCCCAAACAACATGGATGTTTTGGGCTGGAAGAAAAGGTCGTTTTCAATTCCTGCATAGCCCGGTTTCATGCTGCGTTTATTCACAATAACATTTTTGGCAAGTTCTACCTCAAGGATGGGCATACCATAGATTGGCGATGCGGGATCATTTTTAGCAGCAGGATTCACCACGTCATTGGCGCCCAGGATCAACACGACATCAGCCGTTTTAAATTCATCATTAGCTTGTTCCATTTCCTGCAGCTTTTCATAAGATACATCGGCTTCCGCTAATAGTACATTCATATGACCTGGCATTCTCCCCGCTACCGGGTGGATCGCATAAATCACTTCGACGCCTTTTTCATTGAGTATTTTTTCCAGTTCATGGCAGACATGCTGTGCCTGTGCTACAGCCAGCCCGTACCCGGGAACTACTATTACTTTGTTGGAATAAGCCATTAGCATAGCGGCATCAGGCAGGCTGATTTCCTTGTAATTCCCTTGCGCGGTTGTGCCAGCACCTGAGATCCCTGATGTTTTATTCCCGCCAAAGGAACCTATCAGCACATTAATGAGAGAACGGTTCATTGCCTTGCACATGAGCATGGTAAGCAAGGTACCTGCAGCTCCCACAAGAATACCACCGGTAAGCATCGCTTTATTATTGTACAGGAACCCGCCGCAGGCTGCAGCAACCCCGGTAAAAGAATTCAGTAAGGATATAACTACCGGCATATCGGCACCCCCGATCGGGCTTACAAATAAAACACCGTAGATAAATGCAAACAAGCCCATCAGCAAAAATGGAAGAAAAATATCTTCCATGGTAGATTGGTAGGCCCATATGGAACTGGCAAAGATCAATACGAGCACAACCAGGTTCACTATATGCTGCCCTTTAAAAGCAAAGTCTTTGATACGTCCGTTTAATTTGCCCCAGGCAATAATACTTCCTACATAGGAAATAGTACCGATAATGGCTCCTGCAGCAATGGTGATGTAAGTACCTACAGAAACAATATCAGCGAAAGCTGTTTGCGGGGCAGATATATTTGCTTCGTAGATATGGTAGAATTCAGCGGCGGATATCAAAGCTGCGCAAGCGCCACCCATTCCATTAAACAAACTCACCATCTCCGGCATCGCTGTCATCTTTACTGTCTTGGCAGATAGCGTACCGCCGATGGTACCAATGATCAGCGCGAGGAAAATCCAGATATAATTATGAAGTTTCTGCCCATTGTCTTCATAAAGAAAGATAGTCCCAAAAATCGCAACTCCCATTCCGAAAGCTGCCACCAGGTTACCCTTTCGTGCCGACAAAGGACTAGCCAGCATTTTAAGACCAAGTATAAATGTTACTGAAGCAATCAGGTAACAAAGTGTGAGTAGGTTTAGTTCCATAATCCCCAAAACCCCTAAAGGGGCTTTTAAATTTAAAAAAAGTTACAGCTATTAATATTTCTACAATTCAAATCGTGAGCAGTAAGTTTATGGTGTTCTGGGCTCTTTCTTTTTCTTAAACATTTCCAGCATCCGGTCTGTAACCACGAAACCACCAACCACATTTAAAGTTCCAAGAATCACCGCCAGGAATCCTAACAACAGGGCAAAATAATTATCAGATTCTGCCTTACCCATTACAATGATGGCACCGATGATCACCACACCGTGAATGGCATTGGCACCGCTCATCAGTGGTGTATGCAGTACACTCGGAACTCTTCCAATTACCTCAATGCCAACAAAGATCATAAGTATCACTATGTAGATGATCTCCTGATTGGCATTGATAAAGTTCAATATGCTTTCCATGCAATAAAAATTATTTAACTTGGTTTATTTAATCGCCTTTGTTTACAGGCTATCTGATACTCTTTCATTTGTAACCTGCCCCTCATGCGCAATACAGGTCCCCTTCACAAGATCGTCTTCAAAATTCAGGTTTAATTCGCCTTCTTTAATGATGAGTTGCAAAAAGTTCAAAATATTTTTTCCATATAACTTACTGGCGTCACTCGGCATATCGGCAGCCAGGCGGCTGTTTCCGACGATGTTTACACCATTGTAAACTATATTTTGATCATTTTTTGTTTGCGAAGTATTACCCCCGGTGGCTGCAGCAAGATCAATGATCACCGAGCCATTTTTCATGGCGGCCATCATCTCATCCGTTATCAGTATCGGCGCTTTTTTACCAGGGATCTGTGCGGTTGTTATTATGATGTCGGATTTTGCAACGCTCTCTGCAATCCTGGCTTTTTGTTTTTGCAAAAATTCTTCTGTTTGTTCCACAGCATAACCACCGGCCTTGCTGGCATCGGCCGCTCCTTCAACTTCTACAAATTTTGCACCCAGGCTCATCACTTCTTCTTTAACGGCAGGGCGGGTGTCAAATACTTCCACGATTGCTCCTAGTCTTCTTGCTGTAGCGATAGCCTGTAGTCCCGCCACCCCGGCGCCAAGGATTAATAGCTTGGCAGGCGGTATACTGCCTGCTGCCGTCATAAACATCGGAAAATATTTAGGGTATAAATTTGCTGCGAGCAAGACAGCTTTATAACCTGCAATATTAGCCTGGCTGCTAAGTACGTCCATACTTTGTGCGCGCGTGGTACGCGGAAGCATATCTATACTGAAGACGCTGAAACCTTTTTCTGCCCAGCCTTTTACAAGCGAGGCATTGAATAAAGGCTGGTAAAGGCCGAACAACATTTTTGCCTTAGATTGGTTAATATCGGTGTCTTCCAGTGGGCTGATCGATAAAATAACAGTTGCGTTTTGCAAAATGGACTGCCTCGAATCGATTGAGGCGCCTGCTTCGGCATATTTTTCATCTGATGCAAATGCATTTATCCCTGCATTAGTTTCTACCGAAACCTCGGTGTTCCATTTCTTTAAAGTAGCAATATGTTCGGGCAATAAGGATACCCGCGTTTCAGGAGATGGTTCTTTTAATACGCCAATTATCATAAGCTGATTATTGGAACTAAGATAGGCAAAATTAAAATCGGATACGGAAATGTTGCTTTTGTTTAAACTCTTTTCTTAGAAAAACAATGCCTATAAAGAAAAGATCCAGGGTAAGGGTAACCGATTCATGCGCTTTTATTGCTGCCCATGCCTCTTCCATTTCCCTGCTCCAATGTATATCATCAAAAATAAGAATGCTGTAAGCTGTTGCATATTTAAGCAGCGCGTGGAAATATTCCAGTGTGGGCTTTTTACGATGATTACCATCTATGAAAGCCAGGTCTACCTGGTGAATACGGGAAAAAAGCAACGGCATGGTTATGGAAAAATCCCCTTCCAGGAGTTCAACATTCCTTATGCCAAGATCAAGAAAATTTTGCCGGGCAATACCGGCAACGGCAGGAGCCCCTTCCAGTGTATACAATTTTGCATCCGAGTGGCCAAAAGCCAGGTAAGAACTGGTAATGCCGAAAGAAGTTCCCAATTCAACAATGGTTTTCGGTTTGTAATGCTGTACAATCCTGAATAATAGTTGGGCAAACCTTTTTGGTTTAAGGGAAGACCGGGCCATTTTATAAATCGCCCTCCTGTTTGTTTTGATGACAGCAGAACCTGCTCCAAAATCTTCTACTTCTATCCAGCTTTTATCCGCTAATAAATTTTTCCGCAGTTTTTCTATTTCATGATAACAGGTATAATGACGTTTGTCATTTTTTACAAATTTGATAAACTCAAATACGAAGGGAGAGTGAATGCCATGGCCCTTGCTGTTGGAAGCAGAAATATAATACTGAAAATATTTTTTCGCCAGCCGGGTAACTGAATACATTGGAAATAAGGAATAAGAAAGTAAAAATAAGGAATAAGGAAGTTTTGACCATTTCGAAAAAACGCCGGAGCCGATGCACCCCTTAAAAGGTAGTAGCTGCGGACTGAGCTCTCCACCCTTAACCTTTTTCGGTTCTCATTTTCAATTCCGAATTTCTCCCCCAAACCTGGAATGAAAAATCATAGGCATGTTTTTCATCCGCCTTAAAATCCGTGTTCTCCTTCAGTTGCCATTCGGCCTCATCTATGGCAGGAAAAAATGTATCCCCTTCAATATGGGTCTGTACACGGGTCAGGTAGATCTTGTCGGCGATGGGCATGGTTTGTTGATATATCTCCCCTCCGCCAATGATAAATATTTCCTTACAGTTCGTGGTTTTGGCCTGGGCTATGGCATCATCCAGGTCTTTGGCAACCCAGACACCCTCCGTCATCCAATCCCGGTTGGAGGTGATCACGATATTTACGCGGCCGGGCAGGGGTTTATTTACACTCTCAAAAGTTTTACGGCCCATCACCACCACCATACCCCAGGTAGTGTTCTTAAAAAATCTAAGGTCTTTGGGTAAATGCCAGAGCAGTTGGTTGTTTTTGCCGATGGCGTTGTTAGCAGATGCTGCGACGATTAAGGAAATCATGGTAAATATGGAATAAGAAAGTAAAAATAAGCAATAAGGGAGTTGTACCCTTCAAGTTTTTAAGGCTGCCATAGAGTGCTATTCTTACTTTCTTATTTTAGCATCCTTCTCTACTCTTGCATTTCTGAATTGGGTGAGTGTACCAACTCCTGATTATTGAGAATTGCAACTTTCTTATTTCTCATTTCTTATTCCTTATTTCTAATTCTTCATAATCATAAACTCCACTCTCCTGTTTAGCTGCCTGCCTTCAGGATTATCGCTGCCATCAGGATTTGTATTGCCTGCCACCGGTTTTGTTTCACCATATCCTTTGGACGTGATGCGCGATGTGGCAATTCCCTTGGATAAAATATATTCCATCACAGACTTCGCCCGGTTGTGGCTCAGCGTTACGTTATAACTATCAGAACCATGGCTATCTGTGTGTGCACTCATTTCTATTTCAATTTTCGGGTATTCATTCAGGAACATTACCACCCTGTTCAGCTCTGTATAGGACTCGGGCCGCAATTCATATTTATCAAAATCAAAAAATACATTATTCAGGCGGAAGACCTGGCCAATTTCAATCGGTGCGAGGTAAAGGTCCTTATGAATTTCTTTATACCCCTCTTTGATCAGCGAATCAAGGTTCAGGTTTTCAGATATAGCAAAAAACTTTTCTGCTGAGGCGCGGATGCTGTAATTTTTATCATAAGGTAACACGATCTTGAAAGATCCATCGATGGGGCTGGATGTGCCCCTCCCAACTTCAGTGCCATCGGGCAGGGTTTCATAGATCAATTCTGCGCTCAGTGGCTCTTTTGTTTTTTCGTTATATACATTTCCACTTACCAGTAAAACAGGATCCGGTTTTTCTTTTTCCAGCAGTTTTATTCTCACGATATCACTTTCTCCGTAAGCCCCATCGCTGCTGGTGAGGTAGGCGTACTCGCCGCCGGCATCCAGTGTAAAAAAAGCCTCGCTGCCAGCTGTATTGATCGGGCTCCCAAGATTCACAGGCTCGCTCCATTTCTGCCAGCTATCATCCAGCCTTTTGCTCATCCAGATATCATTTTCACCAAGGCCGCCGGGACGGTCGCTGCTGAAATAAAGCGTGACACCATCTGCGGCAATGAACGGGCTCATTTCATTAAAATCCGCCAGGTTTATTTTTTTACCCAGGCTTTTCGGCGCCGTCCAGATATCACCACCTTCCAGGAAGGAAACATATATATCATTATCGTAACTTTCTTTTTTATCCGTCATGTAAAACAAAAGTGTTTTACCATCCTGCCCCATGGAAGCTCCTAACTGTTGGGTATAACCGAACTTGTGAAAATTGCGGATGCGTAACATTTGAGCAGGGCTCCAGCTGTTATCCTCCAGCCGGTGGATCATGCTTACTCCTGTGCCCAGGTATTGCCCTTCCGTAAAAGCACCTTTCAATAAGATCGTATTCAGATCGGGAGATATCCAGTACACGGCATTAAAATGCGAAGCATTCACAGAACCATTCAGGTGTTTCGCCCTGGTCCATAAACCCGAACTATCCCTTGTGCTGTACCAGATATCCTGTGCATTGGGAACCGTTTCTGCCATCACATTCGCCGGGTGGCCCTGTCGGATAAAAAATAACAGGTCACCATCTGCAGAGATGGTCGGCCGCATTTCCGGGTATTCCGTATTGATCAGTTGACCCAGGTTTTCCACCTTGATGATCGTGGTCTCTTTAATTACATTTTCTTTTTGGGCGATCAGCTTACCGGCGGTGTCCAGGGAGGGTTGGGCGTAGCCCACAAAAAAACATAAAAGCAGTAATAGTACGAGGTAGCATTTTTTCATAAAATAGCATTGGACTAAAATAGAACGTAAAAAAAGGAGAAATAATATGCCAGGGGGGAAATAAGAAATAAGGAATGAGAAATAAGGAAGTGGGCCGTCGTCAGGGTAACGAACGACAATTTATTGGCAGTTGGGGGACCCTTATCCATGGTTAGTTGAAGAAGAAATGAGGAATGATCCAGTTAGCTTTCATCTATACCGGCACCTTTATTCCCAACAAAAAAGGGTAAAAATATCCTTGACCATGAAACTAGTGATACCTACCTTAGGCTAACTAGTTCACTCCGCCTATGTTCACTAAAAAAATCTATCACCTTGAGGACAGGCTTGTAAGATTTGCTTATATGTGCCTGGAAGTTTGTGACCTGCTGCCTAATTCACGAACTGGTCAAAACCTGGATCACCAACTTTCAAAAAGTGGAACAGCCCCGGCTTTAAATTATGGTGAGGCACAGGCTGCTGAATCCCCGGCTGATTTTATTCACAAAATGAAACTGGTCCTAAAGGAAATCCGGGAAACGAGGATAAGCCTGAGGATAATTAACGAAAAGCCAGTTGTAAGGAATGAAAAATGCGTACTGGCATTAAACGAATGCAACGAACTAATGGCCATCTTCATAAAAAGCATAGAAACTGCGAAAAAGAATCAAAGGCTGACGGGAGCTTCACAACCGGACTACTGACTTTTTAAATAGCCTGCACTTTTAGAGTGTTCAACTTTCTTATTCCTTCTTTCTCATTCCTTATTTTTATACCGCCACCGGTGCCTTTATCCCCGGATGACTCTCGTAATTCAACAACTCAAAATCCTCAAATTTAAAATCGAAAATATCATTCACGGCAGGATTGATCTTCATCTGTGGCAAGGCAAACGGTGCTCTCGTTAATTGGAGTTTTGCTTGCTCAAAATGGTTATTGTATAAATGCACATCGCCGAAGCTGTGAATAAATTTACCCGGCTCCATATCGCAAACCTGGGCGATCATCATGGTGAGTAATGCATAGGAAGCAATATTAAACGGAACACCCAAAAACACGTCTGCAGAACGCTGGTATAACTGGCAGGATAATTTCCGCCGGAGTTCTCCTTTCAACGGGTCAGGTGGCGTAGTATAAAACTGGAACAAACAATGACAGGGCATCAGTTTCATCTTTGGCAATTCTGCCACATTCCATGCACTGATGATCATGCGCCGGCTGTCCGGATTCGTTTTTAACTGGTGGATCAGGTCCTTCACCTGGTCAACCTCCACACCGTCTGCTCCCTGCCAGCTTCGCCATTGTTTGCCGTATACGGGTCCCAGGTCGCCGTTCTCATCTGCCCATTCATCCCAGATCTTTACGCCGTGTTCGTTGAGGTAACTGATATTGGTATTCCCTTGCAAAAACCAAAGCAGCTCGTAAATGATACTTTTTAAATGTGTCTTTTTGGTAGTGACAAGGGGGAACCCGTCTGAAAGGTTAAACCGCATCTGGTGACCGAATAAACTACGGGTACCCGTACCCGTCCGGTCAGATTTGTCTGTGCCCGTCTCCACGATTTGTCTCAATAACTGTAAATACTGCTGCATACCCGCAAGTTAATGAAAAGGAAAAAAAAAGATTTTACTAAAATTACTGTTAAGAACTGGTTGGGTATAGCCTGTAGATAAGTTCGTTGCCGCTTCATTTGGTATTTTTGTAGCTTGTATGAAAAACATATTTACTAGCCTCTATTTATTCTTGTTATCTGCCTTTGCTATTGGTGGTTGCAGTACTGGAGGAACCGGCCTGTTCAGCAAAAAATCGCCCCGCGAAAAGTATGCGGAAAAAATTGAAAAGGCCGTCCCTGCCAAGTCGGCTGCCTGGGAATATGCCGGCAACCTGGCCTTGCAAAACCCTCTTAGTATTCCTGTACCTTACGCCGAAACGGGGTATATTTCCGGGGAAAAACCAGACGCCACGGGATTCTATTTTTCAGTGAAGCCGGGGCAAAAGATCCATGTGATTTTTAAAAAACAAAGCCCAGGCCTGCAGACTACTTACCTGGAACTGTGGGAGGCGGATGCAGGGGGGGAACATAAACTACTATCAACTGCTGATACACTACTGAATTCACTTGAACATGCGACCGCATTACCGGGCAATTACATCCTCAGAATGCAGCCCCAGTTGGCGGTAAAAGGAAGTTACTCCCTGAATATTCTTGTGAATCCAATGCTTGGTTTTCCGATTGAATCCGCTGCAAAACCGAAAATTGGCAGCTTTTGGGGGGATGCCAGGGATGCGGGCGTTCGCAAACATGAGGGCATTGATATTTTTGCTAAGAAGGGCAGCAAGATACTAGCTGTTGCTGATGGTATTATCTGGAATGTGAATGAGACGAATATCGGCGGAAAGATCCTTTCTCTTCGACCTTCGGACCAGCCATTTTCGGCTTATTATGCGCATCTGGATACGCAGTTTGTGAAGGACGGGCAGCAGGTGAAACGAGGAGATATTATCGGCACCGTGGGAAATACGGGCAATGCAAAATTCACGGCACCTCACTTACATTTTGGTATTTATGGCCGCTCCGGGCCCGTAGATCCCCTCACATTTGTGCAACTAGTGAGCAGTCCCGGGGAACCGGCCGCCAAACAACTAAATGAGTGGTACACAACATCTTCAAAAACAAAGCTTTACCCTTCACCCGCCCGTCAAAATCCTTTAACCAATACGGGTCCAGTAAAATTGAAAACTGAGTCTTACAGCAAGGATTTCTACCGGGTATTGTTGGAAAATGGTTCTAAAGCCTTTGTACCATCCAATGAACTCACAGACAAAATGAAGCGCTAGGACATTATTGCAGCAGCCGGCCATCGGCCAGGGAGATTCATTATCTTTACACCCGGAGAAACAAATATGAGCAAAAAAGGTAAAGTATTGATGGCGATGAGCGGCGGTATAGATAGTACCGTTGCGGCTTTGATGCTGCACAAAGCAGGCTATGATGTTGTGGGAATCACTATGAAGACCTGGGATTATGCTACTGCCGTGGGCACCACTGGGAAAAAAGAGACCGGCTGCTGTAACCTGGATAGTTTCAACGATGCCCGCATGGCGGCAGTTGAACACGGTTTTCCTCATTTTATCCTCGACATCAGGGAAGAATTTGGCGATTTTGTGATAGAAAACTTTGTGGATGAGTATATCGCTGGCCGCACGCCCAATCCTTGCGTAATGTGCAATACCCATATCAAATGGCGGGCACTGCTAAAAAGAGCAGACGCGCTGGGCTGCGAGTATATTGCTACCGGGCATTACGCCCAGGTTCACCAACACGAGAATGGCCGGTATTTCATTAGGAAAGGACTGGATGAAAGCAAAGACCAGAGTTATGCGCTTTGGGGTTTGCAACAGGACCTGCTGAGCCGCACTTTGCTCCCACTTGGCACCTTTCATAAAACGGCTATTCGCCAAATGGCGCACGACTTTGGCTATCCCGAATTAGCAAAGAAGAATGAGAGTTACGAAATATGTTTCGTACCCGATAACGATTACCGTGGTTTCCTGAAACGCAGGGTAGACGGCCTGGAAGATAGAGTAGCAGGGGGCAATTTTGTAGATCCCGCCGGAAAAATAATTGGTAAACACAAAGGATACCCATTTTATACTGTTGGCCAACGAAAGGGCCTTGACATTGCATTAGGAAAACCCGCCTTTGTTACGGAGATCATACCTGAAACAAATACGGTTGTGCTGGGCGAAGAAGGGGATCTAAACCGCACCGAGATGCAGGTGACCGGTATTAACTGGATGAAATATGACGGTATCACGGAGGGAATGGAAGCTGTGACCAAGATCAGGTATAAAGATAAAGGCGCCCTGAGCCAGCTATCTACATACGAAAAAGGTATCAATGTACGTTTCTACGAAGATGTAAAGGGAGTAGCCCCGGGCCAGAGTGCCGTTTTTTATGACGGTGATGATGTGATCGGAGGTGGGATCATCCAGCGAAATATGCCTGTTTTGGGCTGAGACGCAGCATATTTCTCCCCTCCCTGCTCTCCATTACTATAAAACTGTATCTTGAATTTATGAAAAAAATATTACCTCTCATTCTCCTGGTGGCAACAGTGTGCACGATGACGGCTTGTGAAAAAGAAACCGAGAATTTTAATCCCAACCCTTCGACAGAATATTTTCCATTAAGCGTGGGCAAATACATAAGCTATAAATTGGATTCGCTTGTATTCATCAATTTCGGCACAAGTGCGGTTGTCAGGAGTTTTGAAGTAAAATACACGGTGGATGCACAAATCACAGACAACCTGGATTCACCTGCATATCGCATCGTGCGGTATATTCGTAAGACTTCCGCCAACCCATGGATGGCCGACGCAACCTTCCTGGCCATCAATACAGGGAAAGGCATTGATTTTACAGAAAATAATTTACGTTTTCAGAAATTAAAAACCCCCGTAAGGGACCTGTATACCTGGAAGGGTAATTCCTACATCGATACCTATTCGTTGAATTCAGATGTAAAGTACCTGGGCGATTGGGACTACACTTATGACAGTGTAGGTATTGCTACAGTTGTAGGCACTTTCACGCTAGACAATACCCTGAGGGTTGATCAGCGAGATGAGACCATTGGGAACCCCAATGACCCAAATTCCTATAGTGAAGTTAATTACAGTATGGAGAAATATGCGGCCGGCATCGGCATGGTGTACCGGAAGTTTTTGCACACAGAATACCAGCCGCCAACACCGGGCCTTGGGGGCAGATTTGTAGACGGCTCATACGGTGTGACCTTAACAATGATTGACCACAACTGATTTTTTTCGCCAGGAATATTTTGCACGAATAGGATATCCCTATTCGTGTTTTTATTTTGTGTATTAGCTGAAATGAATGTATTTCGTAGCCTCAACAAATGAACTGAATCAGACAATGAACATTACTATCCGGAGGGCATGCAAACAAGATTGTGCTGACATGATCAAATTGATCCGTGAACTGGCCGTTTATGAAAAAGCCCCGGAAGCAGTGACGGTGGAATTTGACCATTTCGTGGAAAGTGGTTTTGGTCTGCAGCCCGTGTGGCAGGCATTCGTAGCAGAGACGAGTGGAACGGTGATAGGCTTTGCTTTATACTACATTCGTTATAGCACCTGGAAAGGCCAGCGAATGTACCTGGAAGACCTGTTGGTGACAGAAGAGTTGCGGGGGAAGGGAACGGGAAAATTACTTTTTGATCAACTGATAGAGGAGTGCAAAACAAAAAAATACAGCGGGATGGTGTGGCAGGTGCTGGACTGGAACGAACCAGCGATTAACTTTTATAAAAAATACAATGCAGATTTCGATGGCGGTTGGTTAAACTGCAGTTTGAACTTTTAAGTGGTTTTTATCTTCATACAAATGAATTATAGTTAAGTGTAATATATCGTACAATTAATACCAAATCTTTTTTTTATGACCGCTTTTACAAGTAAAAAAACCTGTGGGATATTTATCCTGGCGCACGCTTACTTTTTGTTTTTTTTGCCAGGAACAGGTCAGTGAGATAGGGTAGTTACGCCCTCCTTTCCTCTGGATTGAGCAACAGTTTCTTCCTCCGTTTCGGGATTATTAATGGATCAGAATGATGCGCCCGCGCAGTCCGCGCATGTAAAAGATCAGCTGCAGACAGTGAATACGGATGAGTATGGCTATTTCGAAATACGAAATGAGCAGGCAGAGAAAACCGCCGCCGTTTCCGTTTCCGTAAGTGTAGCAGGTTATTTCCCAGGTATCCGCACCTCTATCGTGGAGCATAACAAAGCGGCCTTAGTAAGAATTAAATTAATTCGGAGAACTACTTCCGGCAGTTTTTTCGAAAGAGCAGGAGGATCAGTGACACTTACCAGGGAATTAAGATCTCCCTGTCTGCACGTGCCTTGGTACTGCCACAACGGGCAAAGCCTATACCGGAACTGAAAGTGTAGACGCCTTTTGGATAAACCTAACAGCGGAAGACCTTGAGCGTATCAGGTACTTTCAGGAGTGCCGCTCCTACCAACAAGGATTATAACATTACCTGTTCTTTCCGCGTGAGGGGCTAATTCTAAAAATTATCACTCAAAAGTAACAAAGGCTTCCGGTGACCAGGGAGCTTTTTTATTTGTGCAAGATCAAAAGAAGATTTTGAGTTCGTACTTTTGCGGCACTAAAAAGGGTACGGATATTTTCGGTCTTTTTTGAAACGTCCCGGAATATTCATCTACCCTGTTCCAAAAACATCCAGGTGACACGAGGTGCGATGCAAAAAATGCAGCCAGTTCATTTACCTGGAAAACCTGGTGCAGGGCAAATAAAAAAACAACCTATGGCAGAAAAAATAACAATGGGCAGTGATGGAAAATTAATTGTTCCCCACTACCCTACTATTCCCTTCATTGAGGGCGATGGCATCGGTCCCGAAATCTGGAAAGTGGCTGAAAAAGTTTTTAACACAGCAGTAGAGAAAGCATACGACAGCGCAAGGAAAGTTGAATGGAAAGAAATGCTGGCCGGTGAAAAATCGTTTAAACAAACCGGGGAATGGCTCCCTGCCGAAACCCTTCAAACAGCTAAGGATTACATTGTGTCCATAAAAGGACCGCTAACAACACCAATCGGTGGTGGCATCCGCTCACTGAATGTCGCTATGCGGCAGGACCTTGACCTGTATGCCTGTGTACGCCCGGTAAAATGGTTTAAAGGCGTCCCCTCTCCCGTCGTTCATCCTGAGCTGGTGGACATGGTTATTTTCCGGGAAAATACCGAAGATATTTATGCCGGTATAGAATGGAAAGCCGGTACACCTGAAGCCCAAAAATTTGAAAAGTTTTTGATAGAAGAAATGGGCGTGGACAACATCCGTTTTCCAGGCGATTCCAGTTACGGGGTAAAACCAGTTTCCAATGAAGGAAGCAAGCGCCTTGTTCGTGCGGCAATAGATCATGCACTGGAACATGACCTGCCCTCAGTAACCCTGGTGCACAAGGGCAATATCATGAAATTTACCGAAGGTGGTTTTAAAACCTGGGGCTACGAAGTGGCGAGGCAGGAATATGGCGATAAAACTTTTACCTGGGATGAATGGGACCAATTAAAAAAAGACCACAGTGAGGCGCATGCAAACGAGGTGCAGCGCCGAGCATTACATGAAGGAAAATTGCTGGTGAAGGATATCATAGCTGATAACTTTTTACAGCAGATCCTGATAGCCCCACAGGATTTTTCTGTAGTAGCTACCCTGAATTTAAATGGTGATTATATTTCTGATGCCCTTGCGGCAGAAGTAGGAGGGATCGGGATTGCACCGGGAGCCAATATAAATTTTAAAACAGGTTATGCGGTATTCGAGGCCACGCATGGCACCGCCCCGAAGTTTGCCGGTACCAATAGTATGAACCCGTCTTCCGTGATCCTGAGTGGCTGTATGCTGCTGGAGTATATCGGCTGGAAGGAAGCCGCAGATATGATCACTTCCGCCCTGCAGGCTACCATCATGCGTAAGAGTGTAACCATTGACTTTTACAACCTGATGACAGGTGCAACCCTGTTGAAAACAACCGAGTTTGGCGATGAGATCATCACCAATATGGGAGTAGTCACAGGCGAAGCCCAACTAAAGAAAAGTTCCAGTTTGTAATATTTCTATTTATTATGAATTATTTTTAGACATTAAGAAACAACAACCAACATGGCAAAAATTAAAGTAGACAATCCCGTGGTAGAACTGGATGGCGACGAGATGACAAGGATCATCTGGAAATTTATCAAAGACAAACTGGTATTGCCTTACCTGGATGTGCCCATCCAATATTATGACCTGGGAATGGGATACCGGGATGAAACAAACGACCAGGTAACCATTGATGCTGCCAATGCTATAAAAGCCTGCGGTGTGGGTATAAAATGTGCTACTATAACCCCCGACGAACAAAGGGTAGAAGAATTTAAATTAAAACAAATGTGGAAAAGCCCCAACGGCACTATCCGCAATATATTGGACGGCACCGTTTTCCGTGAGCCTATCGTGATGCAAAATGTGCCAAGGCTGGTAACCAACTGGACAGCACCGATCATTGTCGGGCGCCATGCTTTTGGAGACCAATATCGTGCAACCGACACCGTTATCAAAGGGAAAGGAAAACTTACGATGACCTTCACCCCTGAAGGTGGCGGCGAAGCACAGGTTTTTGAAGTATTCAATTTTAAGGGAGACGGCGTAGCGATGAGCATGTACAATACAGATGAAAGTATTTATGGATTTGCCCGTAGCTGTTTCAATATGGCATTGAGCAAAAAATGGCCGCTCTACCTTTCTACAAAAAACACTATTCTTAAAAAATACGACGGTAGGTTTAAAGACATTTTTGAAGAAGTGTACCAAAACGAATTCAAGGCAAACTTTGAAGCAGCAGGCATCGTGTATGAACACCGGCTGATCGATGACATGGTGGCAAGTGCACTCAAATGGAACGGCAACTTTGTATGGGCTTGTAAAAACTACGATGGGGATGTGCAGAGTGACACCGTTGCGCAAGGTTTTGGTTCGCTGGGGTTGATGACCTCCGTGCTGGTTACACCAGACGGCAAGACCATGGAAGCCGAAGCTGCCCACGGTACAGTTACGCGGCACTACCGCGAACACCAGAAGGGAAAACCAACTTCCACTAACCCCATCGCCTCTATTTTCGCATGGACAAGGGGCCTCGCTTTTCGCGGGAAATTAGATAATAACCAACCCCTCATCGATTTCTGTCAGGCACTCGAAGCCGTTTGTATTGAAACAGTGGAAAGCGGGAAGATGACAAAAGACCTTGCTGTATGTATCCATGGAAACAAAGTAAACCACGGTGAACATTACCTGTACACCGAGGAATTCCTGGATGCAATAGATGAAAACCTACAGAAAAAAATGGGCATGTAATAAATTGCTAAAGATTACGACTATCTAAAACAGTGCCCTCGCTCCCCGCGGGGCTTTTTTTTACAAAAGTAAAAGCGGGGGAAACATTTGCGGGAACAACTGGGAAGGAGGATCACTGTGATTCCTCACCACAGTAAAAAACGCTTTATGCAAAACGATATGATAGATGGTGTAACCGGCAACGCCATTTACACAACCGAATGATGGAGATTACTTCCATTTTTAGTTGATTCAATATGACCGGTTATATAAGGTACCAAAATTTTAAGAATTGGGATACATCACAAAAAGCGGCTGCAACTATTTTGTTCACTATTCTGTCTTTTGCTGCAATTATGGCTACCGGATATATTCCTTCAATGGAAAATATCAAGGGGATTTTTTATGTGCTGTTGTTTTCCCTTATCATATCTGTATTAAGTAAAAAATTCCAGGGCGAAAATATCCTGCAGCATGTGACCCCGGGACGCGATTTATTTTCTATCCAATGCAGGTGCCTTGGGGGAACATGATTCCTCTACTTTGGTAAAAAATATTTTGCCGGCATTAACCTCCCGGGCCAGGTTTTCGACCGTATAAACATTGCGATAGGTGGAGGATAATGCTGCCAGGACCTTGGTCATGGAAATGAGGGGGAACTGAGTTATCACTTGTATGAACACGGGTTACCTACTCTTCCAGCTCCATCATGCTGCCGGCCCAAAAAGGTTTGCGGATAAAACTGCGCTGTAATTTGCTACTGAAATTCTTTCAGCTTCCGAACGAGCTCGCTCTTTGGCACTACCCCACTTTGGCGCCACAAGGCTTTTCCCTGCCGGAAAATAATGAGCGTGGGTACGGCACTTACCTGGTAGGCGCCTGCGGCCTGCGGGTTTTTATCTACATCAATTTTAATAATGCTTGCAGTATCTTTTACCTCGTCCTTTACTTCTTTGAGGATGGGGGCGAGTGCCTTACAAGGACCGCACCACTCTGCAGAAAAATCTACCAGGACGGGTTTATCTGAGTTGATCATTTCATTAAATGTCATCGTCGTACTTTTTAATTTTACTGGAACAGGCGTTTGTAACAGTAAGCTTCCTAACAAGGATCTATAGGTTGCATCCAGGAAAGCCTTCTAAAATTAAACCAATTATTCTTCAAAGTCAGATGTAACTGAAAACATAACCTGCCAACATTGCACCAATAATCGGGCCTACTACCGGTATCCAGCTGTAACCCCAATCACTATCGCGTTTTCCGGGTATGGGCAACAAAAAATGTGCGATCCTGGGGCCCAGATCCCTCGCCGGGTTTATCGCATAACCCGTGGGACCACCAAGGGAAAGGCCGATACCCAAAACCAGCAATGCTACAGGCAGTGCATCCAATGTACCCAACGAACTGGTAGCGGGGGAAATTGCCAACGCGGCAAAGAGTAGTATAAAGGTTCCTACTATCTCGGTGATAATATTGTGAACTGCACTCCGGATCGCCGGCGCGGTGCAGAATACGGCCAGTTTTAAGTCTTTATCTTCTGTGGCAGCGAAATGTTGTTTATAGGTGATCCAGACTATAATGGAACCTAGCAGCGCTCCTGACAATTGCGCGCTTATATAAGGCAGGAGCAACGAAGAATCAAAGTCTCCAAACGCAGCCAGAGATAGTGTTACAGCAGGATTCAGGTGGCCTCCGCCGCCGAGTTTCGCAGAGGCAAACACACCGAGGAATACCGCCATGGCCCATCCAAATGTTATAACAATCCAGCCGCTGTTATGGCCTTTGGTTTTGTGTAATACAACATTTGCCACAACCCCATTACCCATGATGATGAGTAAAGAGGTACCTACAAATTCACCCAAAAAAGGAGACATAGAAATTAATTTTAGAAAGTGATTATTGAGGGGTTAAAAAATTTCAACAAAATTTATTCTTCTGTCCATGCCTGGGCAGCCCGCACCGCTTTTTTCCAGTTCTTTTGTAGATCTTTTCTTTTCGCTTCCTTCATTGAGGGTGCAAATACATGGTCCTTTTCCCAGTATTGCTGCAATTCGTCCACGCTGCTCCAGAAGCCGATAGCGAGCCCTGCAAGATAAGCCGCACCCAGTGCAGTTGTTTCCGTTATCATCGGGCGTACCACATTTGTATTTAAGATATCGCTTTGAAATTGCATCAACTGGTTATTGACAGTAGCGCCCCCATCTACCCTTACTTCTTTGATCGGTAAGCCTGCATCAGCCTCCATTGATTGCATGAGGTCCATAGATTGAAATGCGATACTCTCAATGGCAGCCCTTGCAATGTTGGCATCAGTACTACCCCTGGTGATCCCGACGATCGTCCCCTTTGCATGCTGGTTCCAGTATGGAGCGCCAAGCCCGGTAAATGCAGGCACAAAATAAATGCCGCCGTTATCTTCTGCCTTCATTGCCAACGCTTCCACATCGCCGGAATTTTGAATGATCTTCAGCCCGTCCCTCAGCCATTGCACAACAGCACCCCCGATAAACACACTGCCTTCGAGGGCGTATTGTACTTCGCCATTTACTTGCCAGGCAATAGTGGTCAGTAAATTATGATCAGAGCTAACAGGTTTACTGCCGGTATTCATGAGCATAAAACAACCGGTGCCATAGGTATTTTTTACCATGCCCGGCTGGGTACACATCTGGCCAAATAAGGCAGACTGCTGATCACCCGCTATTCCGCTCACCGGGATCTTTGCTGCAGTCAGGATATGCTCCGTATAACCATAAACCTCGCTGCTGGACCGTACTTCCGGCAACATACTTTCCGGTATAGTAAAGAGGGCCAGTAAATCCTTGTCCCATTCCAGGGTATGAATATTGTAGATCAGTGTACGGGAGGCATTGGATACGTCTGTAGCATGCACTTTACCAGCGGTTAATTTCCAAAGCAGCCAGCTGTCAATTGTACCAAAACATAATTCTCCCTTATCTGCTTGCTCCCTGGCACCTGCAACATTATCAAGGATCCACTTTATTTTAGTTCCGGAAAAATAGGCATCTGTAACGAGTCCTGTTTTTGATTTTATTTTTTCAGCATGACCATCTGTTTTTAGCTTATCGCAATAACCGGCCGTCCTCCTGTCCTGCCACACAATTGCATGGTATACTGGCTGGTGAGTTGCCCTGTCCCATACAACCGTTGTTTCCCGTTGGTTAGTGATACCAATTGCTGCAATATCATTAACGGTCAACCCGGCTTTCAGCACCGCTTCCGTTGCTACACCTAATTGGGTGCTCCATATTTCATTGGCATCATGCTCCACCCATCCCGGTTTCGGAAATATTTGGGTGAACTCCTTTTGTGCAGTGGCTACTATGCCTCCCTTTTTGTTGAAAATAATCGCTCGTGAGCTGGTTGTACCCTGGTCCAGGGATAAAATAAAATCGGACATAGCAATTTTTTTATTTATGATGACGATAAGATTCTAAAACGCACCTTCAGACAGGGAGGGGTACTTCTCTATTTTTTAGGACACAAAGAAATACAAGTTTCATACAAGCAATTGTAATTGATAATTAGTAATGACTAAGTCCTCAGCGACAGTCTTATCGCAGAAAAACTTATGCTAAAAAATATTGGCTGGCCAGTGTATTAAAACCGGCTACCTGTTCTTTAATCCAGTTTTCATCCTTCTTTAAAACTGCAGCCATGATAGCCGCGACCTCGGGAGCGATGCGAATGCTTTCTTTTGCATTTAGTAACAGTGCCCTTGTTCGCCTGGACAAAATATCTTCCACCGTTCTTGCCATCTCAAACTTCACGGCCCAGGTAACCTGTGATCTATGGATCCTGAGTTCCTGACTTAACCATTCACCGGGATCCTCATTGGTTTGTTCCCGTACCAGGCTTGCATCGCTGCCATAGAAATACAATGGATCATTCCAGTTAGTATTAGTGGCATATCCATGAATATGCAGGGAAGCTGTGGCGGGTTGCAGATGCTGCCACTTCAAATCTTTTTCAATGCGGTTAACCATATCCTCTCCCATTTTCCTGTAGGTAGTCCATTTGCCGCCAAGTATTGTAAAGAGCTGGGATGGCGACACGATGATTTTATGACTCCTGGAAATTTCTTTTGTTTTTTGCTCACCGTTTTGGGGGGCAGCTAATGGTCGAAGGCCGGCAAATACGCTGAGGACATCGCTGCGTTGCGGTTTGAGATCGAAGTAGCTCCCGGCGGTTTCCAGGATAAAGGCGATTTCTTTCTCAAGTGCCTGTGGTTCCAGCGAAGGATTTTCCACTGGTGTGTCGGTTGTGCCCAGCACTACTTTGTTATGCCAGGGCACAGCAAACAGCACACGGCCATCACTTGTTTTAGGGATCATCAGCGCATGGGCTGAGGGATAAAACTTTTTATCGATAACCACATGTACACCCTGGCTTACGCAAATTGTTTTTGCGCTACCAGGCTTATCCATCATCAGTATGTCATCCACAAAAACACCTGTTGAATTTACGACTGCTTTTGCTTTCAGCGTAAATGTTTCTTGGGTTTCCACATCTGCGGCTGTAATCCCATTTATCTTGCCAGTCCTATCTTTAAGCAATCCCGTAACTTTTATATAGTTAAAAGCATCTCCCCCGGATTCCAAAATCGTTTGAGCCAGGTTAAGTGCCAACCGTGAGTCATCAAATTGGCCGTCATGGTAAACAACCCCTCCTTTTAATCCATTTGAACGGATGCCGGGCATTTTATCCAGGGTTTCTTTTTTGGAAATAAGCACCGAAGGCCCCAGCCGAAGTTTACCTGCTATGCGATCATATAATTTGAGCCCGATACTATATTTAAGTTTATCTAAAAAGGTATAAACCGGGACGATAAAAGTCTGGTTTTTTACCAGGTGAGGCGCATTCTGATGAAGCAACCCTCTTTCTATGCTTGCTTCCCTGACGAGTTTAAGATCACCCTGCGCCAGGTACCGAACGCCACCATGTACTAGTTTGGTGCTGCGGCTGGAAGTTCCTTTTGCAAAATCTGATTGCTCCAGCAATAAAATTTTGTACCCCCGTGTGGTGGCGTCTAAAGCAATTCCAAGCCCGGTGGCACCACCACCAATTACGATGATATCCCAGGTTTGTCTCTCTGACCGCAGCCCTGCCAGGTATTTTTCTCGATTAGTAATTTTATCAATGGCCGTCATCTCAATCATCCGAATGATTTCATTTAGTTTCGCTGTAACCTGATTAACACCCGGTTTGCTAATAATATGAAAGTTAATATAATCTGGAAGATAAAACCCTCTTGATTGGCACACTGAAGAAAAGATGAAACTTGGTGCGGCAGCAGCTTGACTGATCCTTCCAAATGATTTCATCACCATAGGATGGGAAGACCCGACATAAGTTGATCAAATTATAAATACGAAAATGGGGATACTACACCCGTCGTCACCCGGGCACAGAAATCCCGGCATTGGAGTAAGAAGAGCGTAGAGGTTGCAATAGTTGTTCATCTACGATTTAACAGCCCCAGGAGTTATGTATGGCCCGGATCCGGACCCTTATTCACACTTGAAAAAAGCCTTGAAACAGGAGGGCTTGCACGACAGAAGTTCCGGAGGAGAATTGCGAAAGGCCCGTCACAACTGCCGGACCTACTTTTTAAACAGGCACATTATTTTCCCTGCTACCTGCATATAACTCATATTCAAAAAGCCGGCAATCAATTTTACTGGTATAAAACTCTATCCTTCGTTTTGGTTTAAGGCCGATCCTTTTTCCGAGTTCAAGATTACCCGTGAATATATAACCGTAATAGCCCTTACATTGTTTCTTTAAAAAATCACCCATCCGTTTGTAGGTGGCCTGCAGTTCTTCTTCCACTCCCAGCCTGTCACCATATTCAGGGTTAAAATAAACAACGCCATTGGCTTCCGCAGGAACGGTGGTCTGCTCAAAATCGCAACGTTCAAATGTTATCAGTTCCTCCACCCCCGCAATACCGGCATTTACCTTCGAGATATGGATCGCATCTTCACTAATATCTGATGCTATGATGCAGAGGCCGGCCGGGGCCTCGGTCACTTTCTTTTCGAGGGCGTGGTACAAGCCGTTGTATAACGCTTCTTCATACCCGCATACATGCATGAAGGAATAATTATTGCGGTAAAGTCCCGGCTTTCTTCCTGTGGCCATCATAGCAGCTTCTATCGCAAGGGTTCCGGAACCACACATCGGATTTACAAAAGGGGATTGTTTATCCCATTTACCTGCAAGCAAGGTGGCGGCTGCCAGTGACTCCAGCATGGGCGCTTTACCCGGAATTTTTCGGTAGCCATGCTTAGATAATGTTTCCCCGGATGTATCCAGAAAGATTTCTGCCTCATCATCTTTCCAGTACAGGTGAATAACGGCAGCATTCAGTTCAGGGCCGGAGTTAGGCCTGGCGCCTGTTTGCTCACGAAAATGGTCCGCAATAGCATCCTTAACCTTTACATTTGCAAATAAATTATTACTGATTGTGTCATTGCTCACATTACTGCTGATGGAAAAATAACCTTCAGCGGGAATAACTTTCTCCCATTCCATTTTCACGAGTTCTTTATAAAGTTCATCTGCATTGGACGCCTTGAATTCCTTCAGGGAAAACAAAACCTGGCTGGCACAGCACAGATTTAAATTTAGTTGTATACAATCGGCCAGGTTACCATGAAGTTCCACTCCTGTCTTGAACACCCTCACGGGTGTGAATCGAAGTTCTGCTATTTCTGCCTGTAACCAGGGAGACAGCCGGTTACTGCATGTAATAATGATACGGCTCTGAATGGAAAATAAATTCACAATAAATTGGTTATGCGGTAAAGGTATCATCATTGCCGGCTTAAAACAAAACACAATGCCCGGGATGCCACACGGCGCGTAAAACAGTATTAAAAGAGATGTAAACAGACATGGCCTTGTTTGGGCGGGGATTTTAATTTGTTTGACAGTGGCATAATTACTATTATTCAGTAATAAAAGATTGTATGAAAACTTCACTATGGATCCCGGTGGTTCTTTTATCCTGCACAGGCAACAAGAATCAAACCGAAACAAATACTTCTCTCCGGAACAACGCCACAAAAATTTCCGATGTAAGACCGATAACACAAACCCGGTATGATCAGCAGGTTGAAGCCGGCAATTGTTACTGGCAGATCATGGCGCGGGATACTTTTGGGGTCAGCTTTTTGACGATGGGAGCGGCTGTGGCAGGAAAGTTGTCTTTTGACAATTACGAGAAAGATGGCAGTTCAGGAAATGTAACTGGTACAACTTATGGTGACATCCTAAAACTATGTATAGCTTCAAATCAGAAGGAATGAAGAGTGTAATGGAAGTCTGGTTTAAACAAGAGGGAGACAAACTATTACGCGGAACCGGCAAAATGGCGATAAAAGCTCGTACAAGTTATTTCAGCAATCCTGCAGCTATTAATTTCAACAGCGGGCAGATTTTAAAAAAGATCAGTTGCAACGAAGTTCCCGAAAAATATAAGTAGCAGATAAAAAACGGATCTTCCTGCTCATTGTTGTTGCAGCATGATCTCGAGGCTTTCTTTCCAATTTGGGATAGACAGGTGGTATACGTTCTGAATTTTGGATGTATCGAAAGCGGAATAGGCCGGGCGTGCAGCCGGTGTGGGATAATCAGCAGTGTCGATAGCCTTTACTTCACAGCTACTGCCTGTTATTTCTCGTATAGCGGTGGCAAAGTCATACCAGCTTATGATTCCCTGGTTGGCGTAATGGTACAACCCGGGCCGTAGTGCCTCCCCGGAGATGATTTGCAACACTGCCGCTGCAAGATCTGCGGCATAGGTAGGAGTGCCCATTTGATCTGCCACTACAGCAATACTTGATTTCTCTGCAAAAAGACGTAGCATTGTTTTCACAAAATTTTTGCCGTGCCGGCTGTAAACCCATGAAGTTCGAATGATGACCGATGCCGGGTTATTGAGGATAGCTGCTTTTTCGCCTTCTAGTTTTGTGTAACCATAAAAATTTACCGGGTCCGTGGGATCTGATTCTGCGTAGGCCTTGCCAGACCGCCCGTTAAAAACATAATCTGTAGAAAAATGTATAAACCCACTGTTATAAGTTGCGCAAACAGCGGCCAGGTTTGCCACAGCAGTGGCATTGATCGACATCGCCAGTTCCTTTTCTGATTCAGCCTTATCTACTGCAGTGTAGGCCGCGCAGTTGATACAGTAATCAACAGCGTGCCCCGCAAAATAATTTTTAACGGCCTCAGGATCACCGATGGCGAGGTCATCCCTGCTGGCAAATGAAAAATTGTAAGCCGGGAATTTCATTTGCAGATCGCGAAATTCCATCCCCAACTGTCCATTGGCTCCGGTCACTAAAATATTTTTCTTGCTTTTACTCAATGGAAAGTTTTTTGTCAGGGCATGTAAACAAAGTTATTCAGGCAGCCTTCAAAACCTGGATGGTGCAGGTCTTTTTCAGAAATTATCTCCTTACCCGCAGGTATTTTCCAGTCGATGGTCAATGAAGTGTCATTGTATGCGATACCCCCTTCTGATTCTTTATTGTAAAACTGGTCACATTTATAAAATACTTCGCAGGTATCGCTGATCACGGAATAGCCGTGGGCAAAACCCTGCGGAACCAGGAGTTGTAATTTGTTTTCCGCTGACAACTCAATACTGAAAGATTGTCCAAAAGAGGGTGATCCTTTCCGCATGTCTACCACTACATCCAGTATAGCTCCGCTCAGCACCCGGATGAATTTTGTCTGGGCATGAGGATCCAGCTGGTAATGAAGTCCACGGATCACGCCATAGGACGACTTCGCCTGGTTGTCCTGTACAAAGTCAATATGCACGCCCTCGCCCTTGCACAGATTTTGATTGTAGCTCTCAAAAAAATATCCCCTGCTGTCTTCAAACACTTTAGGCTCAAAGATGAGCAGGTCGGGAATTCCTGTTTTAATAAAAGGCATGTTGGTGTAGTTGATAATGGAATAGCTGATAAATAAGAATGGCTGAGCCCGAATGGTTCTTTATCCATTGTAATTTTATCAATTATCCATTGGTATTAGTGTATAAATTTCTAAAATATTCAATAGTCTCTTTGAGTCCGTCTTCAAAACTTTTGGTGGGCTGGTAGCCCAGTAACTTTTTTGCGAGGGAAATATCCGCAAGCGAATCGCGGATATCACCTGCCCTTGGTTCCCTGTAGGTGGGTGCCCAGTTGCTGCCCAACTGCTGCTGGCAGGCATTATACAAATAGTTCACGGAGAAGCGCTCTCCCACGGCCACATTATAAACCTGTTTTAAAGCTTCGGTATCCTCGCTCAACATTCCCTTTACATTGACCTGGACCGCATTTTCCACAAAGGTAAAATCCCGGGTTTGCTCTCCGTCTCCATTAATGTAAACAGGTGTGCGATTGAGGATACCTTTTACAAACAAAGGTATCACCGCCGCATAAGGACCATCAGGATCCTGCCTTGGCCCAAAAATATTAAAATAACGAAACCCCATCACCTTGATTCCATAAACGTCTGCAAAAACCTGTGCATACAATTCATCCGTTTTTTTGGTAGCCGCATAAGGCGATAAACAATTACCGATACGACTCTCCACTTTCGGCAAGGTAGGTTCATCTCCATACACAGAAGAGGAGGAAGCATACACAAATTGTTGGATGTTATTATCAACAGCCGCCTTGAGCATATTTATAAACCCGCCCACATTTACTTCATTAAAATACACAGGTTCTTTGATGCTGCGGGGAACTGAACCCAGCGCTGCCTGGTGGCTTACAAAATCGATACCCTGGCAAGCCTGCCGGCAAACTTCGGCGTTTCGAATATCCCCCTGCATCATTTCGAATGCAGGAAACTCTTTTAATTTTGCAAGGTTAGTGTCAAACCCATTTACCATGTTATCCAATACCCGCACCTTAGCGGCCCCATTTTTCAACAGGTATTCAGAAAGGTGACTTCCGATAAAACCAGCTCCACCGGTGATTAAAAAATTACTGTTCGAAATATCTTTTGTGTGAAAAGTCATCATGTGAATGGTTTGCCACTTTTATTTGCCGTATCATACTTAGCATCCAACTCTTTCCTCTGGCCCTTTACAAGAAAAAATCTTGACAGCACAGAAGTTTTATAAGCTCCAGTAATTCCTGCTCGTGATCTTATTCCTGTAATTGCCTTTCAGGTCTGCAACCAGTGCCATTGGTTTTGAAATGGAGGCAAAATAGCTGTCCTCCAAATCTTTGTAGTCGTTGTGTGGCACTGTTACAATAACTGCATCATAGTCGTTGCTGATCTCTTCCGTGAGCGCAAAGCCATATTCATGCATTAATTCTTTGCTGTCTGCATGGGGATCTGTAACATGTACGTTTAATGAGAATGACTGGAGTTCCTTTACCACATCGGCGACTTTACTATTCCTGATATCACTTACATTCTCTTTAAAAGTGGCACCCATTACAAGCACTTTCGCATCTTTCACATTGCCATTATTCTGGATAATGTATTGCAATACCTTTTTGGCAACATAACCAGCCATTCCATCATTTATAACACGGCCGGCGAGTATCACCTGGCTGTCATAGCCTAATTCTTTGGATTTATAGGTAAGGTAGTAAGGATCCACGCCAATGCAGTGACCCCCTACGAGCCCCGGCTGAAATTTTAAAAAATTCCATTTCGTGCCGGCTGCTTCCAGTACTTCAAATGTATTGATGTTCATCCGGTCGAAAATAATGGAGAGTTCATTCATGAGGGCGATATTCAGGTCCCGTTGGGTATTCTCAATGATCTTAGCTGCTTCTGCCACTTTTATGGAGGATGCACGGTGTACACCCGCCTTCACAACCAGCTCATATACTTTTGAAATGGTGTCCAGGCTTTCTGCACAGCAACCGCTCACGACTTTAATGATACTGGTGATCGTGTGCTCTTTATCTCCGGGATTGATCCGCTCCGGGGAGTAGCCAATCTTATAATCTTCCACCATTTTAAGTCCCGAAAGTTTTTCGATGATAGGCACACAATCTTCCTCTGTGCAACCAGGGTATACTGTACTTTCGTAAACAACATAATCACCTTTCTTTATCACTTTACCGATGGTCTCACTGGCACGCTGTACGGGAATCAGGTCAGGCACATTGTGTTCATCCACTGGTGTAGGCACTGCGACAATGAAAAAATTCGCCTGTTTTAATACCTCGAGGTCATTCGTGAATTCGATATCGCATCCGTCAAAAGCACTGCTCTCCAACTCCTGGCTGGGGTCAATTTTATTTTGCATCATCTTTACTCGATCAGCATTGATATCAAAACCAATCACCTGGATCTGTTTTGCAAACTCCAATGCAATAGGTAGCCCTACATAGCCGAGGCCGATTACTGCTAATTTCTTTTTTTTATTTATTAAATCCTGGTACATCATTTTAAAGGTTGTAATTACAGTTGTTCTTCTTTTAGTTATTAATGGGTCAATGGGGGAATGGGTGAATTGGTCAATATCGAATAGTCAAAATAGGAAGACCAGAAGTCATGGGATAGTGCCCAAAGATTTCACTATTCCCCATTAACCTACAACTCACAACCGACTCTTCACTACCCCTTCTCACCTGCTCTGAAATTCCTTCGGCAATTTATTCAGTTCTTCTTCCGGAAGGCTTTTAAAATACGCATATGTAATTTTCAGCCCGTCTGCCCTGCTTATCGTTGGCTGCCAACCCAGGATCTCTTTTGCTCTAGTGATGTCTGGTTGTCGTTGCTTCGGATCATCAACCGGCAGCGGTTTGTAAACAATCGTTTGTTTGGTCCCCGTAAGTTTAATAATCTCCTCCGCAAAGTCCTTCAGGGATATCTCATCAGGGTTACCCACATTTACCGGGTAAGTATAATCGCTCATTAACAGCCGGTAAATTCCCTCAACCAGGTCATCCACATAACAAAAACTCCGGGTCTGGCTTCCATCCCCAAACACTGTAAGATCTTCCCCACGCAAAGCCTGGCCGATGAATGCAGGTAATGCACGGCCGTCGTTCAGGCGCATACGTGGCCCATATGTATTAAATATCCGAACGATCCTGGTTTCCACTTTATGAAAAGTATGGTAAGCCATGGTGATGGCTTCCTGGAATCTTTTTGCCTCATCGTATACGCCTCGTGGACCAATTGGATTCACATTTCCCCAGTAATCTTCATTTTGGGGATGCACGAGCGGATCACCATACACTTCGCTGGTGCTCGCCACTAGTATACGTGCATTTTTTGCCTTGGCCAGGCCTAGACAATTATGGGTTCCCAATGACCCTACTTTTAATGTCTGAATAGGAATTTTTAAATAGTCTATAGGGCTTGCCGGTGAAGCAAAGTGCAAAATGTAATCCAACCTGCCGGTTACATGGATAAATTTGGAAACATCATGGTGATAAAACTCAAAGTTTTTAAGTTTAAACAGGTGTTCAATATTCTTCAGGTCACCGGTGATCAGGTTATCCATACCTATCACATCAAACCCTTCCTTAATAAAACGGTCGCAAAGATGTGATCCCAAAAAACCGGCGGCACCGGTGATCAAAACGCGACCCCCTGACCCCCTAAAGCGGGAACCTTGATTCGATGTATTATTCGTTGCCCGAGTTGTATCCAATTTGAAAAGTTATAATGTTATAAATGAGTTTCAGGCCCGGGTTCCCCTTCAGGGGGTTGTCAGGCTGTTATCGCTTTCCTCCCTACGCTTTCATAATGAAAGCCCTGTTGTTTCATATATTCCAGGTCAAAAAGATTCCGGCCATCAAAAATCACTTTATTGTTGAGCATACTGTGAATTTTTTCAAACTCCGGTGTCCTGAACTCGTTCCATTCAGTGGCGATGATCAGGGCATCTGCATTCACCAAAGCGTCGTATTGATTATCTGTAAAATTTATTTTATTGCCAAGCAACTCCTTTACATTGGGCATGGCTTCCGGGTCAAACGCACTAATCGTGGCGCCCTCTGCCAATAAATAATCTATCATATATAAAGCCGGCGCTTCCCTTATGTCATCGGTATTGGGCTTAAACGCCAGGCCCCAGATGGCAAAATGTTTGCCCTTCAGGTTATCCTGGAAATATTTCCTGAGTTTTGGCATCAGGTGGAGTTTCTGCTTTTCATTTACATCCATCACCGCATCAAGTATTTTAAATTCATAGGCCACTTCGTGAGATGATTTTGCAAGCGCCTGCACATCTTTAGGAAAACAGCTTCCGCCGTACCCGATACCGGGAAATAAAAACCTTTTGCCGATACGTTCATCACTACCGATACCGCGGCGAACCATATCTACGTCCGCACCTAATCTCTCGCAAAGCTGCGCGATCTCATTCATAAAACTGATCTTCACGGCCAGGAATGCGTTAGCTGCATATTTGGTAAGCTCTGCTGATTTATCATCCATGAATATGATAGGGTTACCCTGGCGCACAAAAGGTGCATAGAGGTCATTCATCAGCTTAATGGCTTTGGGAGAACTCGTACCGATCACTACCCTATCCGGCTTCATGAAGTCTTCTACGGCTACGCCTTCCCGTAAAAACTCCGGGTTACTCACCACATCAAATGCCCCGGATGCCTCCAGGTCTTTTCCCCCGGGTAAAACTTCCGAGGAACTTTTATTGATCGCGTCCCGTACCTTTTCCGCAGTGCCCACCGGTACCGTGCTTTTATCGATTATAACTTTGTAATCTGTGGGCTTGATGAGTTTCCCCAGGTCATTTGCAACTCCCAGTATATATTTCAGGTCGGCATGGCCATTTTCTCCCGGGGGAGTCGGAAGCGCGAGGAATATGATGGCTGCGTCTTTGACGGCTGTTTCAAGTGAGGTCGTAAAATGCAGACGACCTTCTTTCTGGTTTCTTAAAAATAACTTCTCCAGCCCCGGCTCATAGATCGTAATTTGTCCGCTTTTTAATTTCTCAATTTTAGTGGCGTCTATATCCACGCAGGTGACGGTATTCCCCGTTTCTGCAAAACAGGTACCTGTAACTAAACCTACATACCCGGTACCTACAACAGCTATTTTCATATATAATTAATGGGTGTTTTTTAGCATTCTATTTATTGATAAACGCAAGTACTTTACTCACAATGAAGTGCTGTTGCTCTTCATCTAATTCTGTGTGTATAGGTAAGGAGATCACTCTTTCTGTAAGCCAGTCTGTAGTATCCAGTTTGTACGCACTACCCCCAAAACTGTCAAACATCTTCTGGCGGTGAGCAGGTACAGGATAGTAAATCATGGATGGTACGCCATTGTCACCCAGAAACTGGTGAAGCGCATCACGGTCTACTCCCTCTAAGGTTAAAGTATATTGGTGAAATACGTGTGTGTTATTTTCCGCCCTGTAGGGAACAGTAATTTTTTCATTTCCTGCAAAAGCTGCATCATAAAAATCAGCTGCTTTTTGCCTGGCGGCAATATATTCATCCAGCTGTTTTAGTTTAATATCCAGTATTGCAGCCTGCATGGCGTCCAGCCTTGAATTGCAGCCTACTACATCATGATAATATCGTTTGCTCTGGCCATGTGAGGCGATCATTCTTATTTTCCCGGCAAGTGCATCATCGTCTGTGAACATCGCCCCTCCGTCTCCGAATGCACCGAGGTTTTTTGAAGGATAAAAAGAAGTGCAGCCGATATGACCGATCGTTCCTGTCTTTTTTGACGTACCATCTGCAAATGTATAAACGTTGCCGATAGCCTGGGCATTATCTTCTATCACAAAGAGGCTGTTCTTTTTTGCGATATCCATGATCGCATCCATTTCTGCGGCGTGCCCATACAGATGCACGGGCACAATCGCTTTCGTTTTTGGAGTGATGGCTTTTTCTATAGCAACGGGATCAATGCAAAAAGTTCTGGGATCCACCTCCACAAAAATGGGTTTTATATGGAGCAAGGCGGCCACTTCCACTGTAGCTATATATGTAAATGAGGGAGTAATAACTTCATCACCTGGTTGTAGACCCAGGGCCATCATGGCTATTTGTAATGCGTCTGTACCATTGGCGCATGGAATCACGTTTTTGCTGCCATGGTAGGCAGCCAGGTTTTCTGCAAAATCGTTTACTACCTTGCCACCTATAAACTGAGAGCTTTCCATTACAGCAATGACAGCCGCATCTACTTCCGCTTTGATCTTTTGATATTGTGTCCTGGTATCCACCATTTGTAAAGGTCTCATTGTGTAAATATTTAAAGCGGCGCAAAGATAAGATTTGAATCAGGAATCCGGAATTACGATTTGAAAATTGCTTTAACGGTGAATACCCTCTATTTTTGACTCAAATTAAGCCTGCTTTGAGCCTACTTCTCTACAATCTCTTCCTATTGTTTTATACGGCAGCTCTCCGGGTGGCAGCTATCTGGAATCCAAAAGCAAGGCTTTGGGTCAATGGCAGAAAAAACTGGCAGATGTCCGTTTCCCGCCTGCATTCAAACACTCAGGGCACCCCACTTATTACAGGCTCATCACTCAGCACTTCCAACTCACATCTCATAACTCCGAACTCACCACGCTCTCCCAACCCACCGATCATCTGGATGCATTGCGCCAGCCTTGGCGAATTTGAGCAGGGCAGGCCGGTTTTAGAAGCCGCTAAGCAACGCTTTCCCTCCCATAAAATCGTATTAACTTTTTTTTCGCCTAGTGGCTATGAAATAAGAAAAAATTATATAGGAGCCGACCTGGTGGCTTACCTGCCTATGGATGGGCCTAATAATGCCCGTGAATTTATCGAAGCTGTCCGTCCATCACTTGTTCTCTGGGTGAAATATGAATACTGGTATTATTACCTGCTCGAATTAAAAAAAAGAAATATACCAGTTTTATTGATCTCCGGCATTTTTAGAAAGAGCCAGCCTTTTTTTAAATGGTACGGCGGCATATGGAAGAGAATTCTTGAAAATTTTGACCAGCTTTTTGTTCAAACGGAAATCTCTGCAGCGCTGCTCAATAAGATCGGGATCAAAGAAAATATCACCGTTTCGGGGGATACCAGGTTCGACAGGGTCGTGACCATTGCCAGCCAGTGGGAAAAACTCGCGGAACCTGTGGAGCAGTTTTGCGAAGGCCACCAGGTGATCGTAGCAGGCAGTACCTGGGAAGAAGATGAAGAAGAACTGATTCATTACGCCAAAGCATACCCGCAGATCAGGTTCATCTTTGTTCCACATGAAGTTAGTAAAGCCAGGATCCATGACCTTCAGCAGGAATTTCCGGAAGCATTGTTATATTCTTCACTGATCAACCGGCAATTATCAACCGTTATCCATTCCAATATACTGATCATTGACACGATCGGGATCTTGTCGCGACTCTATAATTATGCTACCGTTGCTTATATAGGAGGAGGTTTTAATGAAAGTGGTATCCACAATGTGTTGGAAGCAGCTGTTTACGGCAAGCCCGTTATCTTTGGACCGGAATATGAAAAATTTGCAGAAGCGGTGGAACTCGTAGATGCAGGGGGCGCCTTTCCGATTGAAAACGCACTTGAACTGGAAGCGCTGCTAAATAAATTGCTGGGTGATAAAGAAATGCTGGAGGCATGTGGTAACATTTCCCGGCAATACGTGCAGGAACACCAGGGAGCTACCGGCCATATCCTGGATTATATTCAGAGAAAACGTCTCTTGATAAGTTGATCAAATTGCTGCACAACATGGTTCCTGTCGTTCCAGCCTAACTTCAATTTCAATTCTCTTTTTATCCAATACTCGGCTTCAGCATAGATGGCAAAGCTGTTGATGGTTTTGATACTCCGCTCATACATAATATCATCCCCGCGGAAAAGTTCATTGATAAATAAAAATTTGTCGTTGATGCCAATGGCTTTTTTCAGGTCTTTGATCGGAACTTCCTGCAGGCTGTCCCCTAATTCCAATTGGGGTTGTTTAAGCTGGTCATTGAGCGAATCCTTTGTCCCTTTAGAAATAGCCTGGTGAACCTCCGCCGGCTTTTCTTGCTGCACAGTCGGTTGCTGGTGCGTAAGCGTAGGAATATCTTCTATAGGATCAAATAACAAAGTGGGCTTATGCTGGGCGCCAAGGTTGTTTTTTGCCTGTGCATTTTTTTTGATTTCTTCCAGTTCCGCTTCCAGTTCTGCCTCGTCTACCTGAAGCACCTCCACCGTTCTTTCCATGGCCGCTGCGGGGGTTTGCTCGCTACGTTCGGGCGCGGGGTTCTGCGAGCTAGCGATATTCACCGCCACAGGAGATGGGGTGTCCTTTTTAGGCTGGATCAATTTAAGGTGCATTAGTTCAGACTGGAGCATCTCCACAGTGAGGAGAAGTTGATCGGGTGATGCTTTTTGTGCCAATTGTTCCTGCAGTTTATTACAGAGTGTTTCCACTCGTTCCATAGCGCTTATTTAGTGTGTAAAATACCAGGCAATGCAATAAAATTTCTTTTGCCCTGTGGGCAGAATCTTTAATCTTTGCACGATCTGCCATAAAGTTACTAACAGTATTTTAAAAACTTATTTAAATGTTTATTGAGCCTAATCTGAAAGGAGAGCGAAGAGGTTGGATCGAAGTGATTTGCGGCAGTATGTTCAGTGGTAAAACAGAAGAACTTATCAGGCGGTTAAAGAGAGTAAAAATTGCTAATCTGTCGGTTGAAATATTCAAGCCGGCGATAGACACCCGCTATGATGAAGTGAATATCGTGAGCCATGACACCAATATTATTCAAAGCACCCCCGTGGAAAGTTCACAAACTATTTTGCTTCTTGCACAGGATGTGGATGTGGTGGGTATAGATGAAGCCCAGTTTTTTGATGCAGAGATCGGTAACGTGTGTGAACACCTGGCTATGAAAGGTATGAGAGTGATCGTGGCAGGGCTGGACATGGACTACCAGGGCAAACCTTTTGGCCAGATGCCCGGGCTATTGGCCAGGGCTGATTACATAACAAAACTTCATGCTATCTGCGTTAAATGCGGCAATATTGCAAATATTTCTTACAGGAAGACCGCCCAGGAAGGGCAGGTTTTACTCGGTGAAAAAGATATATATGAGCCCAGGTGCAGGCACTGTGCACAGATCAAAGTTTAAACCCAACCGATTCTTCAATTATTTAGATGATCAGACGAATAACAGCTTTACTAAAAAAGGATATTATGCTGGAATTAAGACAGCAGCACACTTTTTATGGTATACTGTTATACATCGCATCCACCATTTTTGTTCTTCATCTTACCATGCCCGAAAGCCCGGATGCCAATGTGTGGAATAGCCTTTTCTGGGTGATACAATTATTTGT
The DNA here is from genome assembly GCA_043727215.1 of Chitinophagaceae bacterium. Taxonomy (GTDB): domain Bacteria; phylum Bacteroidota; class Bacteroidia; order Chitinophagales; family Chitinophagaceae; genus Ferruginibacter. Next base: position 64,248 of record JAYSYY010000081.1, read on the forward strand.
TTGTGTAAATACGGTCGCGAAAAGTTTCCTGCAGGAAAGCCGGGGGCGAATGCTTTATTTTTATTCAATTGCTTCCCCGGTAGAATTTATAATTGCCAAGCTCCTTTTCAATGTACTACTCATGACGCTTATGAGCCTGGTAAGTCTGCTTCTATTTTTTACATTCCTGGACAATCCGGTTTCCAACAGCCTTTGGTTCACGGGAATCGTTTTGCTGGGTGGCACAAGTATCAGCCTTGTTTTTACACTCATGAGTGCAATTGCTGCAAAAGCACAACAAAACGCCGCACTAATTGCCATCCTTGGTTTCCCTGTGATCCTTCCTATCCTGTTACTGCTGATGCGATTAAGTAAAGCGGCATTCGCTGAAATTTTCAAAGAAGGTGCTATCCTCCAGCTGGCGGGCCTCATTGGACTTATGGACCTGCTCGTGATCGTACTCGCTGTGATTCTTTTCCCATTTTTATGGAAAGATTAGGTATAGTCATTGCTCCCATAATTTTTTCACTACCTACTAAAAAAGAACCTTGTTAAACCCAAGCTTTAGTTCTATTTTTATAGGGGTCAAGGCTGGCAGAGTGTGACCAGGTTTTATGATTTTATTCATTTTAAACCGATTGTATGTACATCATCAGGGAAATCTTTCACCTTCGCTTTGGCCGCTACCGGGAAGCTAAAAACCTGCTGGATGAAGCCATGCAAAAACACCTACTCCTACAACCCTCCGGAACCCGCATATTGACCGATTTTACCGGTGAAGGTTACCGGCTGATCATTGAACTACCTTACGGTAACTTGGCTGATTATGAAAAGGATCTTAAAAAAGAGTTGGGCGGAAGTGACTGGACGGCCTGGTATGAAAAATTCAAAAGCCTGGTGCGCTCATCAGAAAGAGAAATATTAAAACAGGTGATGTGACCGTATCCAAAAAGTTTGATCAGGAACCTTGAAAACAATTTTGTTCAAGAATTATTTCACGTTAAACATTTTCCATTATGTCACAAGCAGTTTTAAAAAAAGCAATGCCTTTAACAGGAAGACACGCCGTAGAATCCTATTTTGAGAGCCATGATGTTAAATACCTGGCCAACGATCCTTTGTTTATTAATATGGGCACAGGGGAAGAGACCCACGGCAAAGAAGCCATCGCTGAAATGCTGCATTTTATGTATCATGTCGCTTTTGACGCAAAAGCTGTGCTCAGGAATAAACTGATCACAGACAAAAATGCCGTGCTGGAATTTGTTTTTACCGGCAGGCATATCGGGGAGTTTGCAGGTTTTCCCGCGACCAACCGGGATGTAGAGGTACCCTGCACCGTTTTTTATGACCTGGAAAATGGGTCCATAAAAACCGCAAGGATTTACATGATGCTGAATGTGCTGATGCAACAGATCAGTTGATTTTCGGGAAGCAGGAACATCTACGTTGTAAAGAAACTTGCGGCTTTCGTTGTATTTGTTCATGGCCTCCATAGCTGTCGTGTCAGGTTCTCTTTCACTACGTTTTGAAAGCTCGCACCATAATGTTCCAGCGTTTTCTGTAATGTAATATACGCTCGTGATACCGTCGGGAGTACCATCGCGTACTACCGAACAGGATATGTATAATACATTGCTACTTTTATTGCCTGCGCGTATCCAGCACTCTTGTCCTGTTTAGCGGCGTTGTTAAAATTAAATTTTTATTTTGAATAGTATTTGTCTGTGCAGGTACCTGCACGGCCGTAATTATAACAAACGACAAAAGTATTTTTTTGATTCGCTTACCCTTCCCTCCAAACTGTTGCATAATTATCTACAGGCAAAGGAATTTTGGATAAAAGGTCACAGGGCGTTGAACTTCAAAAACATTTATGCGTTATCTTTAAAAGCTCACCATTTAACTGTTTTCAAAAAACTGCTATTGATGAAAAGAAGAAATTTTATAACCAGTTCTGCTCTTGCTTCCGCCACGATAAGCTCTATATTATTTTCCTGCAATGAAGGCAAGAACTCCACAAAAAATACCCCGGTATCCGGTGAAAGCCAGGATGAATTTGCACTAAATGAAATCACCATTCAAAACCTGCAGGAGAAATTCAGCTCAGGCGTCTACAGTTCAGAACAGGTAACCAAGCTGTACCTCGAACGCATAGCAGCTGTTGATAAAAGTGGCCCTGGTCTTAATTCGGTCATTGAACTCAACCCGGACGCTTTAGCAATCGCAAGGTCTATGGATGCAGAAAGAAAAGTAGGAAAATTACGGGGTCCGCTTCATGGCGTGCCGGTTCTGATAAAAGATAATATTGATACCGGGGATAAAATGCAAACTACCGCTGGTTCCCTGGCAATGCTTGGCCACATAGCAGGCAGGGATGCATTCATAGTGAAAAAACTAAGAGAGGCAGGAGCAGTTTTATTAGGTAAAACAAACCTGAGTGAATGGGCAAATTTTCGTTCTTCAAAATCCTGTTCAGGATGGAGCAGCCGCGGGGGGCAAACTAAAAATCCCTATATTCTTGATCATAATCCATGTGGTTCCAGTTCCGGCTCGGGAGTAGCTGTTTCTGCTAATTTATGCACGGTGGCTATTGGCACAGAAACAGACGGATCTATCACCTGCCCTGCCGCAGTGAATGGCCTGGTGGGCCTAAAGCCAACAGTGGGCCTGGTTAGCAGAACAGGCATCATTCCCATTTCGCACACACAGGATACCGCCGGGCCCATGGCAAGGACGGTTACCGATGTAGCCACGCTGCTGGGAGTGCTGACAGGTGAGGATGGCACAGATGCCGTGACCAGTGAGAGTAAGGGTAAAACCCAAAAAGATTACACAGCGTTTCTAACTAAGAATGCACTGACTGGTAAAAGGATCGGGATAGAGAAAAAACCTCCGGGCGACAACCAGTTTTTGCACCGTTTGCAGAAACAGGCATTAGCTACACTGGAAAAATTAGGAGCAACCCTTGTAGAGATAGAATATATGGATAGGATAAGTAAACTCGGAGACGCCGAATTTGAAGTAATGCAATATGAATTTAAAGAAGGTCTGAATAAATACCTTGCTCTGGCGAATGCGCCTGTAAAAACGCTGGCTGATGTAATTGCGTTCAACACACAAAACGAAGATACCGCCATGCCCTATTTTAAGCAGGAAATCCTGGAAAGCAGCGAGGCGAAAAATGGATTGGAAACTGCTGCGTACCGGGAAGCGTTGAAGAACAACCACCAAGGCACAAAAAACATACTTGATGAAGTGATACAAAAAAACAAGCTGGACGCCATAGGTGGCCTCACCATGGGGCCGGCCTGCAGCATAGATAATATTTACGGCGATCGTTGGGGAAACGTCTTTCTTACTCAACCGGCTGCCGCCAGCGGGTACCCGCATATCACGGTACCTGCAGGCACGGTATATGAGTTACCAGTCGGTTTCTCTTTTTTTGGATCTCCTTATACTGAAGCTGCTTTACTGGGTTTCGCGTTTGCATTTGAACAATCCACCAATGGCAGAAAATTACCAGCTTTTAAAAGATCCTTCCTTTAATGCCGCAATTTAAATGATCAATCGGGGTATGCTCACGGGAATGGTAATTTTACACTGCCATACGAATAGCAGAATAGTAAAATTTTACCTGTAAAAGGAAAGTTTATTTGAATCTGTTTCCCATAACTTTGCGCCACTAATCAAATAAGTGAGTAGCAGTGCAAAAAAGCTGGTGGAAAATATTATCCTTCGTTCTACTAATTTATACCATTGTCGGGGGGTTTTTATTGGATGTTCCCCGTCTTTTTATCCTGAATGAAACCATTCGCAACCTTTACTTCCATGTATGCATGTGGTTTGCCATGATGATCCTGTTTATCGTGAGTTTTGTTTACAGTATTAAATATTTAAATACCACTAATTATCGCTTTGACCTTTATGCCAAAAATTTTGCGGCGGTAGGAACATTATTCGGCGTGTTGGGGTATGCAACGGGCGCACTTTGGGCCAACTACACCTGGGTATCTGACCAGGGGCAAAGCCTGGCAGGTATATTAAAGGAGCCAAAACTGATCGGCGCTGCTATAGCGATACTTATTTACGGAGCTTACTTTGTACTCCGCGGTTCATTTACAGACCTTGATAAACGGGCAAGGGTAAGCGCAGTATATAACATTTTTGCATTTGCTATGTTGTTTCCCAGCATTTGGATCATACCACGGATGGTGGGGAGCCTCCACCCCGGAGCACCCGGAGGTGAAGGTGGAAACCCCGCATTAAATTTTAATGATATTGACAGCAGGCTGAGAATGGTTTTTTACCCTGCAATCATCGGGTGGACGTTAATGGGTGTGTGGATCGCCACCTTGAAGATCAGGATAGAGTTGCTGAAGGATAAGGCTTTATTGCGTTAAGTTTGTTGTTATTTTTGCCATTCTTTTTGATGGAAAACACGCAACCACCCTTCACTTTATTATATTAAAAAACTTATAAAATGAATAACAAGCCTGCTATAAAAATTGTATCTCGTTTGTGGTTAGCCGTTATGTGTATGCTCATGGGGTCATTTGCTTTTGCACAGGAACAGGTGGAAATGGCGGATACCATGCGCAGCAATGGAAAAATATACGTGGTAGTAGCAGTATGCCTCATTATACTTGTAGGATTGTTCCTTTATGTAATGAGTGTGGACAGGAAGCTGAGGAAGCTGGAGAAGGGGAGTTAAGGGTTAAAGAGTTAAGAGTTAAGAGTTAAGAGTTAAGAATTAAGAGTTAAGAATTGAGAGTTAAAAATTATGAGTTGTGAAATCTTTGAAGTTGGTCCTTTACCTTGAAACGCTTCAATTTTTTGATAACTCACCGCTCACTACTCACTACTCACAAAAAAATGATTGCGGGGAAGCCATCCCTATTTATAAATAAAAACCAACCATATGTCACAACAGCCGTATAGCTTTTTTCAAAGTGTGGAAAGAAGCTTTGATAAAGCAGCAGCTTTTACAAAATTTGACCCCGGAATTTTAGAACAGATCAAGGCATGCAACAGCGTGTACCAGATGCGTTTCCCAGTAAAAAGAGACGACGAGAGTATTGAAGTAATTGAAGCATATCGTGTTCAGCACAGCCAGCACAAATCACCCTGCAAAGGAGGTATCCGTTTCAGTAATGAAGTAAACCAGGACGAAGTAATGGCCCTGGCCGCATTGATGACCTATAAATGTGCGATCGTGAATGTGCCTTTCGGTGGAGCCAAAGGAGGTATCAAGATCAACCCACGAAACTACAGTGTTTACGAACTGGAAAAAATTACCCGCCGTTATACCAGTGAACTGGTAAAGAAAAATTTCATCGGTCCCGGCATTGACGTTCCCGCACCTGACTATGGTACCGGTGAAAGAGAAATGGCCTGGATCGTGGATACCTATGCTTCATTAAAACCAGGAGAGATCGATGCAGCGGGTTGTGTAACCGGTAAGCCCGTAACACAAGGTGGTGTTCGCGGCCGTAAGGAAGCAACCGGCCTCGGTGTTTTCTACGGCATCCGTGAGGTATGTGATATGCCGGATATGATGGAAAAACAAGGATTACCTGTAGGCATTGTAGGCAAAACTGTAGTGGTGCAGGGCCTGGGAAATGTTGGCTACCATTCAGCCAAATTTTTCCGTGAAGCAGGCGCAATTGTAACAGCCCTTGCAGAATATGAAGGTGCTATTTACAATGCCAATGGCCTGAACGAAGAAGAAGTATTTCAACACAGGAAAGCTACTGGTTCAATACTGAATTTCCCGGGTGCTACTAACCTGGCAAAAACCACTGATGCACTGGAACTGGAATGCGATATCCTTATTCCTGCAGCCCTGGAGAATGTGATCAATGGAGAAAATGCACCCAGGGTGAAAGCAAAGATCATCGGTGAAGCCGCTAATGGCCCTTGTACACCTGAAGCTGATGAAGTTTTTGTTCAAAAAGGAATTTTATGTGTGCCGGATATGTACCTGAATGCAGGTGGTGTCACCGTAAGTTATTTTGAGTGGTTGAAAAACCTGAGCCATGTTCGTTATGGCCGTATGGAAAAACGTTTTACCGAAAACCAGAACAGCCAGATCCTGGGCCAGATAGAAAGCCTTACCGGTAAAAAAGTGAGCCCCAAAGACCGCGATATCATCCAGCATGGTGCAGATGAAATTGAACTGGTGCATAGTGGGCTGGAAGAAACCATGATAACAGCTACCAGAGAAATTGTACATATCTGGAAAAGCAATCCTGCCATTCCTGATATGCGTACAGCGGCTTATGTAAGCGCTATTAATAAAGTAGCTACCAGTTATGCTGAGTTAGGGATTTTTCCATAAGAGTTATGATGATTTTTTATAGAGCCCCGCATATTGGTTCGGGGCTTTTTTTTGCATCCAGCCACAACCGTATTTTACCAAAGCCTATAAACTGGAGTTCGTCAAAACACCAACGCAGTACGTAAAAGACCTCCAGATAAAAAATAAAGTCTAATCGCATCAGTCTGGATATTTACCACAGCTAAATAAAAAACGGATTATGTTCTGACTATAAAACTTAAACAACCTCCGTTCAGACATTGTAATTTTCACTGCTAAGTCAGAGAACGTCGGGGTGTTACCACGTAGAATGAGTTACTTTAATGCTTCATCAATCTTAGATTGCCTAACTTACAATAAACAAAGAAAATATTATGAAAATTCTGTCATCAAAAGCACATGGAATACTGGATTATATTTTGTCTCTTTTTTTATTAGCCTCACCTACCCTTTTTCAGATGGAGGGCAATCTAAGTATTATAACGTATGCTTTAGGCTTAACTCATTTAGCCATAACAGCACTTACTGATTTTGAATTGGGTATCATAAAACTGATCCCATTCAGGATTCATGGCCTTATAGAAGTGTTTGTCTCTTTGGCGCTTGCTGGCCTTGCGTTATGGTTCTATAATAATACCGGGAGTGAATTTGGTTTTTATTATTATATAATTCTTTCGGCAGTTATTATGACCGTGTTTATTTTAACGGATTTCAAAATTTCTGTAAGCAGTAAATAATTATTCAGGAAAAAATTAACCTGGTTTAGAAAAAAGGGGTGAGGGTTAAACCGGACATCCCGTTAAAATAGATATTTGACCGTCAGCCCCGCTTCCGCATCCTACAGGAAGGCCTGGCTTTGTAAAAGAAAACCTGGAACTTTTTAAAGACCTATTGCAAAACAGGAATTGGGTAGCATTGGAGTGGGTCATTATAATTCTTATCCTGGTAGAGGTCATTCGTTTGGTTGAAGAAAAGATCTTCAACCAGGAAGGTCTCCAGCGTGAAATAAACAGGCAGCCAGCCAATTTAAAATACAGGAAAGCTATCAATCGTTTTCATCACCCCATCCTCTTTTTTAAATCCATAACAGCCAGTCCCATTCGTAATAATAAAATAAGCAGCCCGGAGGTTGATATTATACCGCAATACCTGGTCTAATGTTTTCTGATTGATGGGTACATTCATTTCCTTGCACTCAATTAGCATAAAAGGAACGTCTTGCCTGTATACAACAATATCAAAACGCTTTTGCAATTCGCCCAGGTGAACCTGCTTTTCCACCGCAATCAAAGACGCAGGGTAATTTAAAACTTCTATTAAATACAATAAAAGATTCTGCCGCACCCATTCCTCTGCTGTGATGATCATCCAACGTTTCCGAATGACACAAAAAATGTATTCTTTACCAGTTTCTATCCTTACTGCAGGTTTCTTGTCCGGATAGGTTATTTTGATCATTTAGAGTTGAGTAGTGGATTGTACTGGTGAGTGGTGAGTTATGAGTGTGAGTAGTGAAATCTTTGGGGTTTATAATTTGTTCGGTAAGTTTTTCAGAACAAACTTTTTGGCTCCAAACCTAAAGATATTACAATGCCATATAACCACCTTCTTTCTTTCACTAATCACCATTCACTATTGACTCTTTGACTCATTCACCCATCCTAATTCGTCGCTGCTCCGGCATTTAAATTCCCCCAACCGTAACTGCTGTTTTTAGTGGGATAGTTTGCACTTGTGGTAATTAATTTATTCAGGATCTGGTCGCGGGTGTAGGTTGGAAATTTACTCCATACCAGCGCAGCAATACCTGTAGCGGTAGCTGTAGCTACAGAAGATCCACCAACTGTAGAAGGCGCATCCCCACTCATGGCAAGCGTAAGCGGGTGGCGTTCGTTAACAGCCTTTTCCATCACAATCGTAAAATCTGTTTCAGATCCCTTGTGGCAGGCTGAACAGTTCTGGTTATAATTATTATCCCGTACACCGGTGACCGCATTTACATTGCTGAGCCAGGCAGGAAAAATTACACCATACCATCCCGCAGACCAACCAAAGGAAGTACCTGCTGCACAAAACATCAGTTTGTCTTTGCTATATGCATAATTGATGGCATCTGTTATCTGTGAACTGCCGCTGGTTCTTCCCATACTCATGCTGATGATTCTTACATCACTCCTGTTTGCCGCGTTTTTATAGGCGTTGGTAACACCAGTTACCTCCCTGCTCGCATCAATCAGCACATCCTGGCCTGCACGGCAGGTAACCAGGTTACTGTTATACGCCACGCCGCAGGCTGCGCCATCAATCCCTCGTGGGGCCGCAGCCGCACCTGCCATTGAGGTACCATGGCCGCAGCCGTCATCGGAGGTTTCTGCCGAACCTGTAGGGATACCGAAAAGAGTTGCCCGGGGCAGCGTCACAATTTTTTCAACCGTGCGCCCGGCAGAAGCCCCCTGGTTAAAACTACCGCCAAGATTTTCCTGGTCATACTCGCACCCGGTATCAATGATAAATATTTTGATGCCGGCCCCGGTTGATTTTGTCCAGGCATTTGGAACATTATGGTAAGCATAATTCCAGGATTGTTTTGAGTCAGGCATGATGCTGGAATAATCCACTCCCTCTGTAAGACCATTCTGTGCAGTATTGCTTCCGCAGCCACTGTCACTATCCGGCATTACGGAAGGCTTCGGTTCATAGGCCATCGGTTCGGAATAACGTACAAGGCTGCTGCTGCGTAATAGTTTTACAGTTTCAGGATTTTGAACGGTGATATTGATAAAAGGGAGTTGCTCATCAGCCAGGACCAATATTTTTTCCCGCGTAATCGTTTTGTCCAGTTGTTGCTCGGAAGCCACTACCAACTCTATCACCGCCTCGCGCGCTGCTTTCCAGGCCGCATCGTTTACGTTGATAGTGGCAATGTCTTCATCCCGCCACGCATAACCTGCCGGTTTATAACCAATACTTGCCAGTTTATCTGTATGTTGCAATGCGCTCCAGACCATTGCCTCCGGTGCCGAGGCCCACTCAAAGCGCCCTGTGGCGGCCAGTTCCCCTAAAATAAAATCATTGATATGCCCCGTAGAAAGCGGTTCAGGAAGAGGAAGATATTGTTCGGGGCTTTCGCTTATTTTCTTACAGGAGGCAAGGAACAAAATAGAGGCAGTGGCAATCGAAATAATCTTTTTCATCTCAGTTGTTGTTTTATCAATGAAAATAGAAGTTATACCGCCGAATAAAAAGCTTTTGGGTGCTTTAATTTTTTCTAAAGCTATTTGCCCTTCATCTGCACAGTAATACCAATTTTCTTTTTTGTATTTTTATCGGAGTTAAAAAAAAGGAATGAAGACAAAAGAAGAAATTGTAGAAAACTGGCTTCCCAGGTATACCGGCGAAAAACTGGATAATTTCGGGCAGTACATCCTGCTGACCAATTTTTCCAATTATGTTACGATGTTTGCAGAATGGAACAAAGTAGATATCGTAGGCCTGGACCGGCCTATGCAATGCGCAACTGCGGATAATATTACCATTATCAATTTCGGGATGGGGAGCCCCGGCGCGGCAACGGTGATGGATCTGCTCACTGCTATCAAACCAAAGGCAGTTTTATTCATGGGAAAGTGCGGCGGACTGAAAAAAAGAAATAAGATAGGAGACCTGATTCTTCCAATCGCTGCGATCAGGGGCGAGGGTACCAGCAATGACTACCTGCCTGCCGAAGTACCGGCACTCCCTGCCTTCGCATTGCAAAAAGCAATCAGTACCACCATCCGGGATTATGAATGTGATTACTGGACGGGCGTATGTTACACTACCAACAGACGGGTTTGGGAACATGATGAGGTTTTTAAAGAATACCTCCAAAAAGTAAGAGCCTACGCCATAGACATGGAAACGGCCACGATCTTTACTGTCGGCTTTTATAATAAAATTCCCACCGGTGCTTTGTTACTTGTGAGTGATAGCCCAATGGTACCCGAGGGTGTGAAGACTGAAGCCAGCGATAAGTCGGTAACCACGCAATTTGTAGAAAATCACCTGAAGATCGGTATTGACTCATTGAAACAACTCATTAATGATGGAATGACGGTGAGGCATTTGAAGTTTTAGCCGCCTGGCTTCCTGAAGAGCGAACCTGGAGCGGAGATCCTGTAACTGATTTGGCCGCATAAGATTTTTAAGAATAAACATGTTAAGTCCAAATTCTATCGATGAATGAAAATAGTGAAGCCGCCCCACGCTCTCCGGAAAATAAAGGGATGGAGGAAGAGGCTCCCCTTCTTTCCGTCTCCAATCTGTCTATCACATTTACGCAGGATGCCATTTCAACAGCCGCTGTAAAAGACATTTCGTTCAAGCTTAGCCGTGGTAAACTAACTGCTATTGTGGGCGAAAGTGGCTCAGGGAAATCCGTGACTTCCTTAGCAATACTAAAATTACTCCCCAAACAGGCGGTAATAAAAGGAGTAATTCTTTTTAATGCCGGGGGTGACACAAAGCTGAATCTTGCTACTACCAGTGATAAAGCCATGCAGTTCATTCGGGGGAATGACATCGCTATGATCTTCCAGGAACCGATGACCTCCCTGAACCCGGTGCTTACCTGTGGCTACCAGGTAATGGAAAGCTTGTTGCAACATAAAAAAATGTCAAAAAAAGCGGCCCGTCAGAAAACGATCGGGTTATTTGAACAGGTAGAATTACCTGATCCCGCAGCTATGCTTAACCGCTATCCACACCAAATCAGCGGGGGACAAAAACAAAGGGTCATGATCGCCATGGCCATGTGCTGTGATCCCGCCCTCCTCATCGCAGATGAACCTACGACGGCATTAGATGTGCGGGTGCAAAAAAACATTCTGCAACTCCTGAAAAAATTACAGGACCAACATAACATGGCTGTGCTTTTTATTACCCATGACCTTGGCCTTGTTAATGCCTTTGCAGATGAAGTATTGGTAATGCAGCGCGGCGAAATAGTGGAACAGGGCGCAGCGAAAACGGTGTTGCAGCATCCGCAGCATCCTTATACAAAAGCCTTACTCGCCTGCAGGCCCCGTAAAGGAAGCAAAGGAAAAAAACTGTCAGTCGTCCCTGATTTTTTTGAAACGGAAAAAACGCCCCTGGTGGTCGGATCAACAATTGATGCGCCTGCTCCTTCTGAAGATTCCCGGGAAAAAAGTATTCTTACAGTAGAAAAGCTCGAAGTTTATTTCCCCGCAGCGAGAAATATCTTTGGTAATCCGAGGGGTTATTTTAAGGCGGTGGATGATGTAAGTTTTCACGTAAAAAATAATGAAACCCTTGGCCTGGTAGGCGAAAGTGGCTGCGGAAAAACTACGCTGGGCAGGGCTATTCTGCAACTGGTGAAACCTACGGCGGGAAGGATACTTTTACATGGGACCGATATTACTTCACTTTCTGCTTCCGCATTGCGAACAGCACGAAAGGACCTGCAGGTGGTGTTCCAGGATCCGTACGGCTCTTTAAATCCCCGCATCTCCATTGGGGAGGCTATCATGGAACCACTGAGGGTTCACCAGCTTCATGCCAATAACCGTGAGCGCAAAGATGCAGTGATGCAACTGCTGGAGAAGGTAAACCTTAGCCCGGATTTTTATTACCGCTTTCCCCACCAGTTTAGCGGCGGGCAAAGGCAACGTATTTGTATTGCCCGTGCTTTGGCCCTTCAACCTTCTTTTCTCATTTTCGATGAAAGCGTTTCGGCCCTGGATGTTAGTGTGCAGGCCCAGATGCTCAACCTGGTTAATGAACTTAAACAGCATTTTAATTTTACTTCGATCTTCATTTCCCACGACCTTTCAGTGGTGCATTATATCAGTGACCGTATCCTTGTAATGCGAAATGGTAAGATAGTGGAAGAAGGAACAGCAGACCAGGTCATGTTTGCGCCAAAGGAGGAGTACACAAAACAACTGATCCAGGCCATCCCGGAGATCGGCTAAAGACCCAGCCTTTCATATTCACCCAGGAATTTATAATTGTTGTACTCATTCGCGGAATTATAAAAATTTTTCGAACTGTTATAGTAACTAAAGATGATCTTTTTTAATTCCCTGTCCAGTTGTTCGTCCAGGGGTTCGTTTAGCAAAAGTTTTTTATCAGTAAGTGCAGCCAGGTCATCATTACTGCTAAGCTCTATTTCCTTTAAAGGTTGCATACCACTTATTCCTATCTTCCAGTCATCCGTTTTCCTGATGCGGTATTTAAAAAAGTAAAGCTGGCCTGCTTTGCCTTTAATGGACGCATGCTGCTTTTTCAAATAAGCCACAGAATCCATTTTATCGTATTCATTCTGCATTACCATATAACTCCTGGCAAGATGAAGCTGGCTTTTGTATTGTTTAGGAAACTTATCCAGCCTACCGGCCTGCTCCAGTTTATTAAATAACAGGCCGCGTTGCTTGTCCGCGGCGGCCAGCTGTTGAAAGATGCTATCCGGCACAGCTTTTTTGTTGCGTAAAAGCAGCACGGCTGCATTCATTCTCACGATGTCTTCCCTGCTCCTGAGCAGCCGTGAAAAATACTGTTGCACATTTTTGTTACTATCGTAAAAAGGTACCAGCAACACAGCATAATCATTCAGACCGGAACTAGCACCCGTCGCGGTATATTCCCGCTCGGGTTCTTCGTCTGCCTCTTCGGTTTTTTTCATATTGGCTTCCAGGATTTTTTCTTCCTTACCCTGTTGTTTTTTCCAGGCTACTTTAGCATCGATAAAAATCACCGGGAAATACCCCGCATAATCTGCTCCCTTTAAATAACCACTGTCTACCAGCTTTACCAGCAATTCCAGAATATGTTCTTTATAGTCATTCAGGGGAGACAATTGCAATAGCTCAGGATACAGGCCGGCACTCAATTTCAGCGTATCCAGCAGCTGCCCAAAAAAAGTACTATAGTCACTGTTATCTTCAAAGATGGGTGGGTCTATCAGCATCAGTTCTTTCAATACCCTGAAAGATTCCTTCGTCTTCAGACGGGCTAATGCCACCATGGCCTCGTTTTGAAAAAGGCTGGTGTCTGCCGTGCGATCGTAGATCTTTCTCAGGTATACTGGTATAACATTACTTGTGGAATCATCGATATAACCTAGCTCTGCAATGAGTTTCGACTTGGAGTCGAAATAATCTTTGTCCGTTATTGACAGCCTGTTGATAGCCTTAAAAAGGTCGGCAGTACCTTTTGCACCGAAGTAGATATTCGAAATGGATTGTTGCGCCCTTTTATGTAATGCACTGTCTTTACTAAAAAGATCGTTGTAAAATAAAGACAGCTTATTGCTATACAGATCTTCGGGCAACGCGTTTTTGTGCGGTTGTATGCTGCTGAAAATAGCAGCAGTGAAATCACTATCGCGGCTGAGCGTATCCGTTACCGTAGTGACAGTGAACATATATTTTCCTTTCAACAGCACCAGCCGTTTTATATTCCTGGAAGAACCTGTATCACGAATACAGAACCTGATGCCCGATACCCCTTCTTCCTGATTAAAAAAGGATTCTTGTTCGTGTAGGAACATATCCTTTTTATTCAGGTAATCATCCAGCTCCGCCTGCCAGAATTTGGAGGAGTCTTTCACATAAAAATACCTTGGGTATTCCTGAACCTGCACAGAGACCATTTCACCCGTATTGGCATTACGGAATGTACCATTGATCACTTTTTTCCAATAAGTCATATACCCGGAAGCATTGTTGCCATTGGCTGCATCTTCTGATGTCTTTTCTATGATGGTCCTTATACCTTCATCCAGTTCGGGAACTACCGGGGTTTGCAGTACCACATGCAGGAAGCTATCTTCGTAATTGCGGGGAGCATCATAAAAAAGAGGTTCCCACTGAAGTAACTTATTAAAATCCGGCCGTACTGACTTCCCGTTCGAAGACCTTGCCAGCACAAAATAGTGAGGCCCCCGGATGATGAACGCGGCCTCTACAACCGAGCCGTTCTTTAGTTTTTCTTTCACCAGTAACGCCGGAAAACCATTGATGGTCGTTGGTTGCCTGCTTAACTGTTTTTCAAACTGTTCCCTGTTCCTGAATGAGGTTTCAATAAGTGCAAGATCAAAACTATCAGCCTCAAGAAAATTAAAATTATAAACAGATTTTTTCAACAGGAGATAAGCCTCGCTTGTTTTTTTATCGATGGCTTCATATTCCCATCTTTGTTCATCGTCGTCATTGAAGTAATGGTGAGGCGCCTGCGGAAGCTGCAAGCCAAATCCTCCCTGAGCTGGTTTAAAATACGCTGGTGATGTATCCATTTCCTTTAACGCTATAGACCCAAAATACTGCTTCCCTTCTTCACCATCCACATAGTCATTTTTCCCGCTCATTTTAAAAATGATTACCTCAAATGGTGTTATATAAATATTATACCGCTGCATATCACCCCGGCGGGTACGGTTCACTATATCAAAACCAGGGTACCCATTTTTGGAGATGGCTTTTTTAGAGATGATCTTTCCGGGAACGTGCTCATAGAGCAGGCTGTCGGTCTTCTTAGCTACGTCATTTGGGCTTTGCTGCAGGAAGGAAGCGTAGGTCTTTACCCGTGTCACCAGGTAGTAAGCGCCATTACTCATATCTGCATATTGCGAACGGTTCAGTTGCTGGTAGTTTCCTTTTAATGCATACATCGGACCGGGCACCTGCACCGTGAACATGCTATCTTCCGCATACTGGGTGCTGAAAGTCACTTTCACCTTCATTTGACTGAGCGCTTCCTTCTGGGCGGCATCCCGGTCTGCCATCTTTACCGGCCTTAGTTTGTACCCTTTTTTTCTCAACAATTCTATTACCCCTCTTTCGCCCGGAAGGTGAGCTGCTCCCACACCGGCAAACAAGGACCTTTTTTTTATGATACTGTCCATGGCATCGGCCTGGATCTCGTTGCGACGGTACAGGAATTTTTCACGGAAAGCCTCCGACTTTTCCATCTTATTGTCAAGAGAATCCATCATATCCAGGTCTCCATTGCGGTAGGCCTGTTGTAATTTTTGAAGGAGGCTGTTCACACTTTCCCCATCGAGGTCGATATCTTTTTTCTTTTTTTCAATAGCCATGTCGCGGTAGGCCTCCATCACCAGTTTTTCCGACTGGTAGTAATCTTCTACGCCGGCAGCAGCCTTACCCAGCTTTCTTCCGGCCTGAAAGATATAAAGGTCAAGGAAGGTATCTTCCTCAAAATCGTCCCTTGATTTGTAGGACCGGTACAAAAGACTGTTTACCACCGGGGGCTCGGAACTAAGGGCCGATTTCAACTGATCCTCGTACGACCCGATCTTAAAACTGTTTTCGGTTAAAAAATCATCACCCGCATTTTGTGTGAATCTTGTATAATTGCCGTTGAGGTCTGCGAGCCGTACCATTTGCGCCTGCCACAGGTCTGGGTTGAGTTCCAGTGCAACAGCGTCTACTTGCTTTAATGCATAATAAAAGGAATCACTCAGGTGGAAGGCAAGTTTATTGCTCACATGCATGGTGCCAAAAAGGTAGGATGGCCGGGAAAGCCCGTTACCTGTAATTTCCCAAAGTAACCCCTGGTAATTTTTTTGCGTTTGTGAAACGGCGTTGCTGCACAAAAAATAACCCACAAAAACCAGGAAAGCCGGTTTCAAATATTTCATATTCATTTATGACGTACTGTCACTGCATAAAGTTGCAACTATTACAAAGAATATTCAAATAAAATGAGGGCCGCCTGGTTTTGCACCCAAAAATGCAGATTGATATAAAATACCCGGATAAATTTCGATAGTTTTAAAAAAAATACCGTATTTATTCCGGTTATAATTTGATATCTTTGCCCACTTTAAAATCATGCCGTAACATGATATATGCCTTTTTCTCATCAAAAGGTTTCCTATCTCAGCACAATGTTACAGTGCCCGGCATGTGATTAATAACAAAAAAGATTAATAACTGCATGAATCTTCCAAAGGCTTTTTCAACACAACCGGCTTTTCCGACAGGTCCATCCCACAAAAAAAACTAAATACTTCCTGATGAAATTATCCCAGTTCAGATTTGATTTACCACTAAACCTTATTGCCCAGCACCCAACCAAAAAACGCGAAGACAGCCGAATGATGGTGATAAACCGCAAAACCGGGGATATCGAAAATCGCCAGTTCAGGGATATCATGGAGTACTTTGACGACAAGGATGTATTCGTGGTGAACAACACCAAAGTGTTTCCTGCGCGTATGTATGGCCGCAAGGAAAAAACGGGTGCTAAGATCGAAGTGTTCCTGTTAAGGGAACTGAACAAGGCTAATAAACTTTGGGATGTGATCGTGGACCCGGCACGTAAGATCCGTGTTGGCAATAAATTATACTTCGGCGAAAGTGATGAGCTGGTAGCAGAAGTTATTGACAATACGACCAGCCGTGGTCGTACCATTCGTTTTCTTTGGGATGGAACTGATCTCGAATTCCGCCAGATGCTGGATATTCTGGGAGAAACACCTCTACCAAAATATATTAAACGCAAACCCGAAGAGGAAGACAAAGAGCGTTACCAAACTGTCTACGCCAAGCATGAAGGTGCAGTTGCTGCACCAACGGCCGGCCTTCACTTTAGCAAGGAACTAATAAAAAGACTGGAGATCCAGGGTGTCCGTTTTGCAGAAGTTACTTTACACACAGGGCTTGGTACTTTCCGCCCTATTGAAGTAGAAGACCTGAGCAAACACAAAATGGATGCAGAATATTATCATATTGATGAGACGGCCTGCACTATTGTAAACAAAGCAAAAGAAGGTAGTCACCGCATATGTTCCATTGGAACAACAACCATGCGTGCAATGGAAACTTCCTACACCGCTCAAAAACTATTGAAACCAAGTGAGGGCTGGACCAATCATTTCATCCACCCGCCTTACAATTTTAATATAGCAGATGCTTTGGTAACCAACTTTCACCTCCCAAAAACAAGCTTGCTCATCATGGCCTGTGCTTTTGCAGGGTACGACCTGATGATGGAAGCCTATAAGAAAGCGATCAAGGATAAGTACCGTTTCTTCAGCTACGGTGATTCCATGCTCATCCTTTGATAAATTGCCTGGATAAAATTATAAACTCCCTTTATGGGAGTTTTTTTATTCCCGCAGGAAGAAAAAGCAGTATTTTAAAACTTTAAAACTATCACTTATGCTGAGCAATAACGACATACTAAAAAAATTAAGGGTAGCGCTTTCCCTTCGCAATGACGATATTATCGAAATATTATCCCTTGTTGATTTTGAAATATCTAAAGGTGCCCTTGGCGATCTTTTCAGGAATGAAGATCATCCGGGATACGTTGAAGCCGGCGACCAGGTATTGCGGAATTTTCTGAATGGACTGATTATTTATAAACGGGGCAAATTACCGGAACCTAAAATTATTGAAACTGAAAAAGGTGATACACCGCCCAGGAAAAAGCCAACAAATGACCCGGGAAAGAAGCCTTCAAAATGACGCTTTGGTTGGGTATAGGCAAAAAAAAGGGGCCGAGATAGAAATCAAAGCCCGTATTAATCCAATATCCTATGAAAAACCAATGTATTAACGCATCTTGGAAACCTTTATTGTTGTGTGAACCTATCAACCGGTTAACCCGAACCTGCTTCCCATTCTTTTTTGTAATAGTAACATATTGAATATCATTAAATTAGGTGTTAAATAAAAAAGTCTCCGGTTAAGGAGACTTTTTTATTATTTCGGTTATTGAGATTACCTCAACCTCAAAGCAGTACCTGTGGTTCTGTAAGAACCAACATTTACTTTGTAATGTAAAGAAGTGGAGCTGATCAGTCCCTTCAGCTGAACAGAAGTTTCGGTGTTGGCTATCACATATTGTGACTTAGTAAACAACCGTATTCCTGTTGCGTCGTAGAACTCTATCATTGCCATACCGCTTACAGGAGAATTGATCCTGAGGCTAACAGCATCGCTGTATGGGTTTGGATAGACACTTGATTTCAATTGGTTTTCAACTGTACCTACCTGGGTGCTTGTTAATGGTAACAAGGTCACACATGGTAAGAGCAGGTTGTCACAATTTTTAGCACACTCGAAGTAACCGATTCCCTGCCTGCATCCGTCAAAGGCATTGTTGATCACATCTACCGCGTTGTTTACATCGCTGTAAGAAGGAATCACATTACCGTTGGCTCCGATCTGGCCTGGTATCAACACTCCGCCAAGCAGGTCATTTGCAAGAGCTAAGAGATCGCTCAGGTCTGCAGGGTTTGCGCCGAAATCTGTGAGATAATCAACTACATTTTTGTTCATCAGCCAGGATTTAACCTCGCCGCCGCCAAGGGTACAATCAACTGGCTCAGCGTCTTCGCCGCAGCCATTTTTTGCCCTTGTAGCCAGCCAGCCATAATCAATTGGCAGATCAGCAAGTACTCCGTCATTCATCCTGGCATTCAGGCTCAATACGATCGTTTGTGACAACAATACGTTATTGATTTTGCCTTGCGTGGTCAGGTACCTGCCCACACAGGATGCATCGGTGATGACACAATTACCCATTGGAAGAATATTCGCGGCTCTTCCGCCAGGCATGATGCTGTTCAGTTTGATCGCACCCGCATCTGTTGCCGGAACGGTTACGCTACGGCCAGCACGACCTACGGTTAAGTCAAGAGGAGCAACCGGCGTAGTAGTTAAGCCTAACAAGAACCTGATCAGGTCTGTTGGACTCTGGTAGGTAACATCACCATCGCAGCTATTACCGTTGGTGTTGCCGTAGTAACCTTGTGTATAAGTACAGGCATCAAAAGGGAATGGCCCTTCGCATGGTCCGCTAAGGATCGCCACGCAGTTAGAAGTATCCCTACAAGCTACTCCGGATAAAGTGGAGATAGTTACGCGTTTAAAATAAAGGTTCTGGGTCAGCGGCAGTACGAAGCTTCCAAAAGTTGAAGCGGTCGCACCTACGATTGCTGTCCATGGACCATTACAACCGGTAGTGCTGCTTACCCACTGGTAAGTAACAACTCCTGAACCTGAACCGGCAGTTACACTGGTAAATGGAACCGGACCAGCTGGTTCATCAAAACAGATTGTTTGATCACCGGCGATAGAGCCTGGACTAACTGTATTCACAACTACCAATGCAAAATCTGTAGCAGTACAGCCATTTGCCGGGTTGGTAACAGTTAAAGTGTAAGTACCCGCTGCATTCACTGTTGGTGTAGCAGTACCGGCTCCAGCTGTAATATTGCCACCATTGCTGGCTACCCATGAGAATGTAGCACCCATTGTAGTGGATGAACCACTCAAACTCACTGAAGTTCCAGTACAGATTGCTTTATCTGCCCCTGCATTTGCATTTGGAGGCGTGTTATTCAATGTTACCAGGGCAACATCAGTTGCAGTACAACCGTTAGCCGGGTTAGTAACAGTCAATGTATAAGTACCTGCTGCATTCACCGATGGAGTAGCAGTATTAGCACCGGATACAATGTTACCGCCATTGCTGGCTACCCATGCAA
>JAYSYY010000082.1:0-1508 GCA_043727215.1 Chitinophagaceae bacterium
AAATTTGTAAAGATGCCAAACCCGGTACCATCTGATGCAACCTCAGTGAAAGAAGGGAAAGTAATTTGGGCAAAACACTGCCAATCATGTCATGGCAAATCGGGTCTGGGAGATGGGCCTAAGGCAGCCCAGTTAAAAACAGAAGCCGGCAATTTTTCCCTCGCTGCAACACAAAAGCAATCCGATGGAGCTTTGTATTATAAAACAGCAGAAGGCAGGGAAGATATGCCAAGCTTTAAGAAAAAAATTCCCGATGCTGAAGACCTCTGGAAAGTGGTGAATTATATGCGGACGTTTAAAAAATGAAGATGATTTTCATCTAATCACTAAAAAAGCAAATTACAATTTCCGGCATTCGCTTATTAAACTACTTTAAGATCATGATCGACGAATTTCACGCTCAGAGCCGAAAACAATTTATTGTAGCCGGCATAAACACCGCAGCTCTCTTAACAGCATTCCGGTTTCTATTTATTGCAAAGAAAAAAAACAGCACTACAGTAAAGATGCTTACACAAGACGGCGTGCTCGTTGAAGTTGATGCAATGAGAACCATAGGAAGAAGGAGAAAACAAATCACGGACAATCAGCTAAAAACCTGGGTAAATAAAAAGCAGGTATAACTGCGGCCTTCAAACTAAATACAACAATGGAAAATAGTAAGCCATCACGAAGAACTTTTCTATCAACAGGCATTGTTGCCGCGTTAGCCTCTGTTGTTGGAGGTTGTTCCGAAAATAAAAATCCTTTTAGTGATTATGCAGGCGAAGAGGTTAAAGCGTCCGGCAAGATCGTAAAGCTTTTATCCGTGGATGGGGAAATAATCGAAATCGATCAGGCCTTTTTGAAACCGGTGCCGGTAGTTCATGTATCCAATAAGGAAGAAAGAAAAGGAATTCCGGGTAAAAAATTTGTAATGGTTATCGACCTCGCCCGGTGTAAGAATGTGGGCGCTTGCCGAACCGAATGTAATCATGCTCACCAGTTGAATCCAGGCCAAAATTGGATAAAAGTGCTGGAGATGAAAGATGCAGAAGCTACAGCACCGTATTGGCAACCCACTACATGTATGCATTGTGACGAGCCACCTTGTGTTAAGGTATGCCCTGTAGATGCAACGTTTAAGCGACAAGACGGAATTGTGTTGATCGATAGCGACCGCTGCGTAGGTTGTCGTTTTTGTATGGCCGCCTGCCCGTATTCAACAAGGGTATTTAATTGGGAGGAACCCATTCTGACCAAAGAAGTAGCTCAAAGCGATTACTCATGTGAGATGAGCATGCCGCAAAAATTAGGTACGGTTAGTAAGTGTGACTTCTGCCCGGATATGGCAAGAAAGGGCGAGTTGCCACACTGTGTTTCAGCTTGTCCGAATGGTGTTTTCTTTTTTGGTGATCTCAATGAAGATGCCGTAACAAACGGTGCTGAAACATTTCGTTTCAGCGACCTGATAAAAGAGAAAGCAGGATACAGGCTCATGGAAGATCTTGGCACAAAGCCGCGGGTAT
>JAYSYY010000083.1:0-81824 GCA_043727215.1 Chitinophagaceae bacterium
CATGCCCAAGCTGCTACATATGTCGGATGAGGACCTGCATTCCATTATAGCCCTCCTGCGCAGGGAGCATGAATGGTTGAAACCCGATCCCACCGTTCAACCAGAAACGGAGCCATCTTTCCTTTCAAAGTTCCTCACCAATATCGGAGCCTTTAAACCATTTACTTATCCCACTGAACGGGTGCCCGGGCCGGACACCAGCAAACCGGTAAAACGCGGGGAGTATATCGCCCTTTACCAATTGGAATGTTTTGCCTGTCATTCAAAAGATTTTGCAAAAAATGACTACCTCACCCCTTCAAAATCTGAGGGATTTTTTGGCGGGGGTAATACCTTAAATGATTCGGAAGGAAAACCTATTCGCACGCTCAATATTACTATGGAAACAGAGACAGGTATTGGAAAATGGACAGAGGAACAATTCATAAAGGCATTGAAACACGGACAAGTGACTGATAACAAACCGGCCTTGCGCGAGCCCATGTCGCCCTACACAAATCTTACAGACAGGGAAGCAGCAGCCATTTTTGCATACCTTAAAACCGTCCCGAAGATCCATAATAAAGTGGCGCGTAAATTTTAGAGGCACCTATGATTTGCCGGAAATCATAATTTTCGTGAGGAGCCAGGGCTATTGTGTATCTTAAACGACTTCCTTTTCTCATTTCATCATTCAACCAAAACTGCCCACATGCAAAACATGAAACAGCATTTTTTTATTCTTGTCATTGGCCTTTGCGTATCATTCAACCTGGCCGGCCAGTCGTTTCAGGGAGAAGCCGACAAACTTTTAGCTACACAATACAAGCCTGGCGGCCCGGGCGCGGTGGTGCTTGTTGCTAAAAACGGTAAGCCCATTTATAAAAAGGCGATCGGTAAAGCCAACCTGGAATTGGACGTGCCATTGAACCTGGAAAATGTTTTTGAACTTGGGTCTATCACAAAACAGTTCACAGCCGTTGCTATAATTATGCTCATGGAGCAAGGTAAAGTTTCTTTGTCTGATGATCTTACTAAATACATACCCGACTATCCTACGCATCAAAAGAAAATTACCGTTCATCACTTGCTGAATCACACATCAGGCATTAAAAGTTACACGGACATGGAAAGTTTTAGAAAGCTCGCCCGTACAGATATGACAGCCCTGGAACTGATCAACAGTTTTAAAAATGAGCCGATGGATTTTGACCCCGGCGAACAATGGCGTTATAACAATTCAGCATACATACTGCTGGGATACATCATTGAAAAAGCTTCTGGTAAAACATACGAAAGTTTTATTGAAGAAAATATCTTCAATAAACTGGGTATGACGCATTCATTGTACGGGAGCAAATCTGAAATTATACCGAACCGGGCAGGTGGGTATCAACCCTCAAAAGGAGGTTTTGCGAATGCAGATTACCTGAGTATGTCGTTACCCTACGCGGCCGGATCTTTAATGTCTACCGTGGAAGATATGTTGCTTTGGAGCCAGGCTCTTCACAATAATACGTTGATCAAAAAAGAAAACAGGGAAAAAGCGTTTACAAACTATACCCTTAACAATGGCGAACCAACCTACTACGGCTATGGCTGGGGAACCAATGAGATCAATGGCTTGACGAGTATCGAGCACGGCGGGGGCATTTTCGGTTACACAACAATGGGCGTTTACGTACCGGCACAAAACATCTATGTGATCGTGCTGACAAACAATAGTGGGAGCTCTCCATCTGACATCACAATTAAACTCGCAGCGATGGCCGCAGGAAAACCCTACCGGGCCAATACGGGACCCGGCTTGCAGCTCCCGGAATCGCAGTTACAAAAATGGACAGGCATTTATGCTTTTTCCAGGACGGTAATTTTAGAAAACGGCCAGTTGTACAGCCAGCGCCAGGGTGGGCCCAGGGTTAAATTGTTAGCTACAGGCCCGGCCACCTTTAACTTTGAAGGAAGTTTCTCCCAATATGAATTCAGCGAAGAACAAGGAAAAAAAACTGTGGTATTAAAAGATCGGATCCGCAAATCTAAGGGTGTTGAAACCGTTAATAAAACAACCGTGCCAGCCGCTTCAGTGGTCGGGGATTCCCTCTCTCTTAAACAGTACGTTGGCACATACGAGCTCACACCAGCATTCCTGATCGAAGTAACAGCCGTTGGCACTCAACTTTTTGCCCAGGCAACAGGACAGGAAAAATTTGAACTTTTTGCCAGCAAACCCGGCAATTTTTATCTGAAGGTAGTGGAAGCCAGTATCGATTTTAATAAGGATGCAACCGGGAAGATCACCAGTCTCATATTGCACCAGGGCGGACGGGATATAGAAGGAAAAAAGACCAGATAATTTTAAAAGGTTTTGACAAGATACCAAAACCTTTTTTTTCTCCCCGTGATGTTCCCTTCGGTCCCACATCCGGCACTAAATTAGTATAAGGATGCACTAAACATTCTCATGATCACAAAAAAGAGCACGCCCCCTGCCTTAAGAAACCTGGATTCCCTCGCGAAACTAATGGATGGACAGTTCACCATTCCCGGTACGAAGGTCAGGTTTGGCCTGGATGCGCTGATCGGTCTTGTCCCAGGTGCGGGAGATTTTGCCACATTTTTAATTTCTGGTTATATGCTCACCGTACTCGCCCAAAATGGAGCAAGCGGGTTTGTATTGGCAAGGATGGCCTTGAATGTTTTGATAGACTCCCTATTCGGGGCGATTCCCATTCTGGGCGATATTTTTGATGTGGCATTCAAGGCCAATCAAAGGAATATGCAACTGATGAAAGAACATTATGTGGAAGGAAGGCACCGCGGAGGTGCGTGGAAAGTTGTGCTTCCTTTGTTAGTGATTTTGTTTGTATTTGTTGCCGGCCTGGCCTGGTTAGCCTATAAACTATTTGTTTGGCTATACCATGTTTTATCCTGAGCCAGAATTGGATAAGGTCGCGGTACTTTTTGAAGATTTGATAAAGACTACAGTTCTGGAAAAGATTAAGTCCCTTGGTTGGTGGCATAAAAGCCTGGGCAGTTAAGACCAGGGTATTGCTGAGGTTAAGCCAATTACCGGGAGCAGGATAATTCTGATCAGGATAGTCGGTATATCTCACTTTAGCATTGATTATATCAATGCCTTGCGCAAGCATGTTGAAAAAAAGGGGGCAGGCGAACTAATTTAAGACTCCCCTTATCTTTTTGGAAAAAATTCCGGTTAAAATATTTACTGCTGTCGTCCGGATGGCAGGAGATAGTTTCCGGTTTTTTTTAGGAAAAGATTTCGTTACTGTAGGTTCGGAAGATCCTTTTTGTTTATAAACAACCGGCCCTGCTTTTACTGGGGAAGTAATCTTAGGGGAGGTCTTCACATAAGGCAAAGGATCCATTGCCGAACCACCTTCATAGATCCCGAAGTGCAGATGAGCCGGGGTTGAATTCGCATTACCCGTATTCCCGACTGTTCCTATCAACTGGCCTTTTTTTACGAATTGCCCACGGGCAACTTTTTGTTCATCCAGGTGAGCATAGTAGGATCTCCAGTTGTAATCATCAGACTGAATCGTTACACTTTTGCCGCCGATGCCATCTTCCGTCACCTCCACTACATATCCATCTGTTACGGCTACCACAGCAGTGCCTTTAGCGGCAAAGATATCAATGCCTTCATGCCTTCTTACGCCGCCATCGCGAGTGTCTCCCCAATAACTACCAATGCTGGACTTTCCGGAGATGGGGAATACCAGCTCCTTTGCAATGGCAGTGGCGGGTTTTTCTGTGGCGGCCAATGTGGCAATTGAAAAAAATACCAAACCTGGGAGGAGCATGATCTTATTCATAGGGTTTCAAAAATAATTTTTACAAAGAATTACATTTGAAGCCTATGACCGGGAAAGTTGGTGAAAGAAAAACCGGCCGGGAGGTTTTAACAGATTGTTGGGGTTGGTAGATGGTCCCCTGTTCGTAAACCATATCAATCTGACCAATCATGAAGGTCTTCCAGGTACCGACCACCCGGATCAGAAAAAAGGACGGATTTTATTACATCGAAGGTTAGTACAAACTATGAACGATTTATTAGAGATAGCGTGATCCAATTGAAATATTTGCGACGGGAGTTTACACCGGGACAGGAAATAAGGACCAGCAACTACCTCAAGCTACTATAAACAATCGCTTCAAATTTAGCAGCAATATCCCCATGGCTGTTCGGGCTTTGTTGTGTCATAAAAAGACAGATCAGTTTTGCTTTAGGGTCTGCCCAATAGGTGGTGCCATAATAACCGCCCCAGGCAAAGGACCCTTTATTGCGCGGTAATCTTGCTGCTGCTTTTTCCGACGTAATTTCGAAGCCGATGCCAAAATTATTCCCGTTGCCACCCACGTTAAAATCGAGCTGCCCGCTGGTGATCATTTCCACTGTTCGTCGTGCTAATACCTGGAAACCATTGTACTTACCGCCATTGAGCAGCATCTGCAGGAAGATGGCGTAGTCATAAGCAGTAGAAGAAAGTCCGGCACCACCAGAAAAATAAGTTGTGTTCATCAAAGGATAGTCCGGGTCAATATTTCTAAAAGTGGATGACCATTTTATGATTTTATTTTCGGGCCCTTCCGTGTATACCCCCGCCATACGTGATGCCTTTTCCGCTGGCACATTAAAATAAGTATCTTTCATCCCCAGCGGTTCAAAAATATTTTCCCTGAAAAAATGGTCGAGGGTCATCCCACTGATTACTTCTATCAAAGCACCTAACAGGTCTGTGTTAAGGCCATAGATAAATTTTTCGCCTGGCTGCGCTTTTAAAGGAAGTTTAGCCAGCACATTCATTTTTTCCAGCAGGTTGGCTTTAAAAAAACCCAGGCCGGAGGGTACGCCGGCCCTGGCATAGATTGCTTTCATCTCCGCTGACCCGATATCTGCATAATCTATCCCCGAGGTATGCGTGAGAAGGTCACGAAAAGTGATCTCTCTTTTTGCCGGAACTGTGGTATAGGAAGAATCTGCAGGCGCAAATTTATCCAGCACAACCGGCTTTCTGAAGGTAGGAATAAAATTCGCGATGGGCTCATCCAGCAACAATTTCCCTTGCTCATATAAGATCATTATACCCACACTGGTAATTGCTTTTGTCTGGCTCATTATCCGGAAGATCGCATCTTTAGCCATCGGCTTTTTTGTTGCAATGTCGGCAACACCATAGCCTTTATATTGCACGAGCTGGTTATCTTTTATTATTATCGTAACCGCTCCCGTGAGCCAGCTTTTACCGATATAATTATTCACGAGGTCATCGATCCGGGCCAATCGCCTGGTATCAATTGCAGTATTTGCGGCTGCGCTTGCCTGGATAGTCTGCGCAATTGTTTCCTGCAGGAAAAGCAGCATGAAACCTAAAATGAATAGGCCGTAATTAGAAAAATTCTTTCTCATAATTAAAAAAATAGGGATGAAACTCTAAATTAGGCGAAAATGCAATGCAGGTTTAGGAAATCATGATCTCGCATTGCCTGTTTGGTGATCCGGGAGAAGAATTCGTTTGTAAACTTGTCCTCTACCGTGGAATAATTGGTTTAAGTTGGTCGGCCTGTTACACTTTCCAGTTACGTTACCTCACAAAAACAAAATGCCTGTTTGCCAGCTTTTCTTCACCACTCCACCTGTAAGCCACTAACGCTCCCTCTTTTGCTACACTGTAATCCAGGCAAATCACATTTTCGGATTGTATCACCGGGAATTTATCCTCCATCCAATAATGACCGAAAAAAACCGGTGGGGCATCTGCAGGATATATGTTAATAGCTACACCAGGATCGACTGGTTGATCCACTAAGGTCGGTGGGCAATTAAAAAGGAATTCTCCAAAAGTTTTAGTTGTCGGGCTCACCCACCATTTTATCCGATTGCTGTTTCTTGGGTGGCCGTCTTTGTCATGCCATATATATTTCTCCGGTATGTTAAACTCTTTTCCTTTAAGCGTATCGTTAATCACCTGGTAGGCCGATGTACCTCTTTGCTGTGATGACATCAATAGCTCTTCATTCAATCGTTCATTGTTATGGGATTTTAACCAATCGATATGTTCTTCGTCCCAGCAGGCGTGCACCACGCGCAGGCCGGGCAATTCCAGGAAAAGAGGAAGGGAATAAAACCAGTCCAGGTAGTTATTCCATTCTCCCGGGAAGTTCGCAAACTGGTCAAGTGTTGCCTGGTGTTGTTTCGTGTGTGGGGGGGTATGGGTTCGCAGATAGGTACCGTCCGGCAAGCGATGGGCATACGCAATAGCATTGTATTCATGGTTACCCATTACAGCAAACGCTGATCCGGCATCCACCATTGCTTTCACCAATTCCAGGGTTTCTTTGATCGCCGAGCCGCGATCTATAAAATCGCCGACAAAAATAACCCTTCGGCCAGGGTGCCGCCATACCCCTTCTTCAGCCTCATAACCCAGCCTGGTGAGTAACTCTTCCAGTTTATCGCAATAACCGTGTATATCACCTATTATATCGTACAAAAAATGCTTCGTTGATTTGAGTGTAAATATATTGGAATTGATCTTTTCAATTTAGAGATTTTTGGCCCCCGCCTTACCATGCAGAAAATTTGCAATCTTGCAATTTGTTGCAAAAGATGCATCGGGGAACATAGCAACGGTCCAACCTCCACGGGGCTGCATTCAATCGGCTGCATCCCGGCCTCCCATTCTACATTCAACATTTAAAATTACTTTACCCGCAGGCATAATTGTTGAACAGCATCCGTATGCATAATAATAAAACTGAGCCAGCAGCCTCACTCCCAGGTTTTGTGCAGGTAAAAGGTGCCAGGGAACACAACCTCAAAAATGTTTCACTGCAGATACCAAGGGATGCACTGGTTGTGTTTACAGGTGTATCGGGATCGGGTAAATCTTCCCTTGCATTCGGGACATTATATGCGGAGGCACAGCGACGCTATCTGGAGTCTGTCTCGCCTTATGCACGCAGGCTTTTTCACCAGATGCCGATTCCCGAGGTAGATGAAATAGAAGGTTTGCCACCCGCAGTTGCATTGCAACAGCAACGGGGTTCTCCCACTACCCGGTCGTCTGTGGGCAGTGTGACCACTTTGTCTAATTTACTCCGCATGTTGTATTCCCGTGCGGGAGATTATCCCAAAGGCGCCCCAATTCTTTATGCAGAATCTTTTTCGCCTAATACACCCGAAGGAGCATGCCCTACCTGTCATGGTTTAGGAAAAATATACGAGGTGACGGAGCAGACCATGGTACCCGATGATTCCCTTTCCATAAGGAAACGGGCGATAGCTGCATGGCCCCCCGCCTGGCATGGCCAGAACCTCCGGGAAATACTCATCACGCTGGGGTATGATATTGACCGCCCCTGGCGGGATCTGCCCAAAAAAGACAGGGACTGGATCTTGTATACAGACGAGCAACCCGTGGTGCCGGTGTACACCGGCTGGGAGACGGCTGAGGTGCAGCGGGCACTTAAACGCAAACTGGAACCTAGTTACATGGGCACATTCACGGGTGTGAGAAAATACGTTCTGCACACCTTTGCCAATACTACCAGCCCGCTGATGAAAAAACGGGTTTCGAAATATATGCTGAGTACCCAATGCCCTACCTGTGAAGGCAAGCGACTTCGCACCGCATCCCTTGCCGTGAAATTTTCCGGGTACGACATCAGCTCGATCTCCCGTTTACCCATGAAAAAACTTTCAGCTATACTAAAACCATTTATTTCACTGGATGCGGCCGGGAAAGCTAATGATAAACAGCACCCGGAAAAGGCAATGGTGGTGCAGCGGATTGCTTCCGATCTGTATGCAAGGCTGCAGGTCCTGCTGGACCTTGGCCTTGGTTACCTGTCACTTGAGCGGAGTACGCCCACCCTGTCTCCAGGTGAGCACCAGCGGCTGCGGCTTGCCACGCAGGTGCGCTCCAATTTATTTGGCGTGGTGTACGTGTTAGACGAACCTTCGGCAGGTCTGCATCCCGCAGACACGGCAGCATTGCTGGTAGCCCTGGAACGGCTAAGGGCTTCCGGTAATTCTTTATTCGTTGTGGAACATGAACTGGATGTGATCCGTAAGGCCGACTGGATTATAGATGTAGGCCCGGCTGCCGGCGAACAAGGCGGGCACATTGTGTACAGCGGGCAACCCGGTGGCCTGGAAAAAATAAAAAACTCAAAGACCCGTCCCTACCTTTTTAACGAAGAAAAATTTATACCTCCCGCGGCACGAACACCCAGAGGGTGGCTGGCTCTGAAGAATGTAAGCCGCAACAACCTTTACAACCTGAGCGTAGATTTTCCTTTAGGTGTTTTCACTTCGGTTACGGGCGTGTCGGGTTCCGGCAAATCCAGCCTCGTAAGCCAGGTGCTGGTGGAACTTGTGACTGCAGCATTAGGCCATATCATGCCGGCAGAAGAAGAGGCCGACCCTTTGCAGGAGGCTGCTGTAGTTACCCTTGGAGGGCATATCCAATCAGGTTTAGAAAATATTAAAAGGCTGGTATTGGTAGACCAGAAACCAATCGGCCGGACACCCCGGTCCAACCTGGCCACTTACACCGGGTTGTTCGACTATATCCGCAAAAGCTTTGCGGCAACTAAAATGGCAAAGGCCCGGCATTACGACGCAGGTCGATTTTCTTTTAACGTGAGCAAAGGACGCTGTGCCACTTGCCAGGGCGAAGGCTTTGTAATGGTAGAGCTGCTTTTTCTTCCCAGTGTGTATGCGCCTTGCCCTACTTGTGAAGGTTCAAGGTACAATTCCAAAACACTGGAGGTGGAATACCATGACAAAAATATTGCTGAAGTGCTTGCAATGACGGTGGATGCTGCATTTGATTTTTTTAAAGAAGATATTCCTGTGCGCCGGGCATTGAATGTGTTAAGGGAAGTCGGCCTGGGCTACCTGCGCCTGGGGCAGCCTGCTACCGAGCTGTCGGGTGGCGAAGCACAAAGAATAAAACTGGCAACGGAATTACAGAGAACTGTTAATGGCAGTACCCTATATATATTAGATGAACCTACAACCGGTCTGCATCCGTCAGACGTGGAAAAGCTGCTGGCCCAATTGAACGGACTGGTAGAAGCGGGCAATACTGTGATTGTAGTGGAACATGATATGCGGGTGGTCGCAGGCAGTGACTGGGTAATAGATATCGGCCCCGGCGCCGGTGAGGAAGGTGGAACCCTGGTGGCTTCCGGAACTCCCTCAGACGTTGCGGGGTCACAGAAAAGTAAAACATCCTCCTACCTTTCAAAATTTTTAGAACAATAAGGCTTTTGATTACCATGCATAATTCTTTACCAACAGCTGGAACTCCACTGAATGCATAAAGGTTGCCATCAAAATTTTTATTCCTTCATCGATTTTAAATTTTAATTTTATCTCCCACAAAGACTAATATCCACTGTTAACCGCGTTCGATAATCCTCTACATTCATTCCAAAACAAAAAATTATGGGAGCTAAAAAAATTATCACGGTCTTTGGTGCCACAGGTGCACAGGGAGGCGGATTGGCAAGAGCTATTTGCAGTGATCCCGGGAGCGAATACTCCGTTCGTGCGGTTACAAGGGACACCGGTTCGGACAAAGCCAAGGCCCTGGCAGCGATGGGTGCGGAGGTTGTCTATGGCGACCTCGGCGACCCTGCTTCCGTTCATAAAGCACTCGAAGGTGCTTACGGGGCCTTTTTCGTCACTTTTTTCTGGGCACATTTTTCACCTGAGCAAGAAAAAAAAGAGGCTGCTCTTTTTGCAACAGCAGCAAAAGAAGCCGGGATAGAACACGCCATCTGGTCTACGCTGGAAGATACCCGCGAATGGGTGCCGCTACATGATAACCGCATGCCTACGCTGATGGAAAAATACAAAGTGCCCCATTTTGATGCAAAGGGTGAATCAAATAAACAGTTTACCGAAGCAGGTGTACCCACCACTTTTTTACATGCCTCCTTTTACTGGGACAATTTCATATTTTTTGGGGCCGGCCCCAAAAGAGGAAACGATGGAAAACTGGCATTAACACTGCCGATCGGTAATGCTAAGATGGCGGGGATTTCGTCTGATGATATCGGCAAATGTGCTTACGGAATTTTTAAAGAGGGTGCAGCCTTCATTGGTAAAAGCGTAGGTGTGGCCGGGGAACATTTAACCGGAACGGAAATGGCTGATGCCATGAGTAAGGCACTGGGCGAGCCCGTTGTATACAACAAAGTACCGGCGCAAGTCTACCGTGGATTTGGTTTTCCCGGCGCAGAAGACCTTGGCAATATGTTCCAGGTGTACGATGAATTCGAAGAAAAGGTGAACGAATTGCGGGATGTGAAGCTTTCTAAAGAATTGAATCCCCAATTGCAAAACTTTGAGCAATGGCTGGCAGGCAATGCTATGAAAATTCCACTCGAGTGATGGGTCATATTGTAAAAAAAGCCGCCGGGTATGGAATTAGCAATCTCCCTAGCAGCATTTCCCGCATTCAATATTCAGCATTATCTTTAGTAAATGGACAGGCATTTCCTCATCTCCTTTACCTTGTTATCACTGGTGATAGTTTGTGCAGCGGCAATAGAACCCGTGAATAAAGTTACGCAATTCAAAAACCTGCAGGTACTTCCGAAACAGATCACAGAACAAGCCCTGCAAAAGATAATGGAGGTAGATTTTAATAAAGGGCTGGGTGTAAACTGCGACTATTGTCATGCAAAAATTGCCGGCAGTACCGACCTTGATTTTGCCAGTGATGCCAAAGGAGAAAAAGAAATTGCAAGATCCATGATGCGGATGACCATAGAGATCAATAAAAATTATTTTGGGCAGGTGCAGCCCATGATCGGGGATACCGTTTTGAGTGTAAATTGTATCACCTGTCATCATGGCGAACCCTACCCGGGGACTGTGCGAGGGAAGTGAGCAGGTTTAAAAGTTCAAGAAGTTCAAAAGGTTTAAGAAGTTGGGGTTTACAGTCCACTGTTTCCCGGGTAAATATCAACATAATCCACCACACTTTCTCCCATGCAATTCTCCATGTTTTGCAACCGGAAATAGGTCCTGTCCCCTTTTCCGAAAAAACGCTGGAGCCCGGTCTTTATGCAAGGTTTCCCCCCATAGTTGGTTTCAGTTCTTGTTTCGATGGTCCCATCAAATTCAAGTTCCTTTTCCGACAGGCGCCTGATCTTTCCATCCATTTTCAAATAATTGAAGTTTGAAGTCTGCTGTTTACCGCTGATCCGGTACCAACCATCTCCGGCGGGGCTCACAGTGGCTTTGCCGGGGTGATCCCATCCCAACCAATGGAGGCTGATTGGGTGAATACCCGCTTTTTCCGGGAGGCTCTCTTCTGAAACTGGCGGATGATATTCCGCTGTTGTATCGGGCAGGATCGGTTCAGCCGGCAATAATTTACGGAGGCTGTCATTTTCTTTTTCCAGGCGCTCGTTCTCTGCTGTTTGCGCCTCTTTTAGTTTGGCATCAGTGCTTTGATCGTTGCACGACAGCATTAGTAAATAGGTAGAAATTAAAAGAACAGGGAAGTTCATCGCGAGTCAATTGAGCTGTAAAAATAGGAAAATCGTTGTAGGTATTTCCTTTTGAAGAGCGAATCCTCGCCCTCCGGCCTCACCCCCGATATGGTTTTGCTTTGGTCAAATTGACAGATCTTGCCGGGGGTAAACAAATGCTACTACTTCTATAAGCTAACCTGAAAGTATAACCGCAGTTATTCTTTTTCACTGTTTTAAAGTGCACCCGAACAGCCCTGACACTATTATGTATCCTTTTGTAATGTGACCTGGAGTTGATCGATAAAATGCACCTGCGCAATATTTATCTTTTGTTTTGCTTCCGCTGCAGAAAACCATCCGCCCTTGTCTATCTCCGGGAAAGATTGTTGTTTGCCGGACCTGGGTGGCCATTCCATTTCAAAAAAATTGCTGCTTACAGCGGCCGGGTCCAGGTCTTTTTCCAGGGCCCAGGCAAAGATATTTTTGCCGGATTTATTTTTGATTGATCCCAATGATAAAAACTCACCGCCGCAACTTATACCTGTTTCTTCACGGAATTCTCTCTTTGCAGCCGCAAGAGGATCTTCCTTATCACTGAACTCCCCTTTGGGAATGGACCAGGCGCCTTCATCTTTATTCTTCCAAAAGGGGCCACCGGGATGTACAAGAAAAAACTCAACTGCTTTTCCTGTTCTCCGGTATAACAATATGCCTGCGCTTTGCTTCATTTTAAATGCATGACTTCCACCTTTTAATCATTTCACTTGGCACTGAAAGAATTGATAACCAGTATTTTTCTGATAAATTCTCTGCCGTAAACCAAATTTAACCTTTTGTTAGTATTTTTGGTGTCTTACAATGCTGATCCGAAACCCTTCAAAAATAATATCCAGGCACGCCTAGCTTTTTCACCTTTTAGGATGTGCCTGGAAAAGAGGCCCGCTTTATTTATACACCAAACAAATATCAACACATGAGAAAATCATTTACATTTTTCTTAGGGGTGATGTTTTGTTCATTTCAGACTTTTGCCCAGAGAATCATCACGGGAAAAGTAAGCAATGAACAAGGCAAACCGCTAGCTGGCGCATCTATTGTGCTAAAGGGATCAAAGACAGGAACCACCACCGATGAGCAGGGTAGCTATTCCATCGATGTGCCTGCAAAATCTAAAAGCCTGCTTTTTTCTTTCCAAAGCATGGCACCGAAAGAGATCATCATTGGCACGGGTGACCTCATAAATGTTTCCTTGTCTGAAATAGACCAGGAATTGGCGGAAGTGGTTATGGTGGCTTATGGCACCGCAAAAAAAGTAACACTGACCGGCTCAGTGGGGGAAATCAAGGCCGCTGATGTGGCAAAACGTCCTGTTACCAATATCACGAATGCCATTGAGGGATATATCCCGGGTGTAATAGTCGGATCGGCGAATGGTCAGCCGGGTGCAGGTCCCGATATTCGGATCAGGGGTTTTGGCTCAATCAATGCCACTTCACAACCCCTGTTCGTAGTAGACGGGGTTCCTTATTCAGGAGGGACCTCCAATATTAACCCGGACGACGTGGAAACAACCACCATTTTGAAGGATGCCGCTGCCACTGCGCTTTTTGGATCAAGGGGTGCAAATGGTGTGGTAATGATCACTACCAAAAGAGGGAAGAAGGGCAAAAACAATATTTCTGTAAGAGTGCTGCAAGGCGTTTCTTCAAGGGGCCTCGATGAATACGATCGACTGAATCCCCAGCAATATTACCCGATTATGTGGGAAGCCTACCGCAACTCTTTGGTGTACCCTTCAACAGGAACGGGTATATCTGTTGACTCTGCCAGTCGTGTAGCATCCGGCCTTACCAGCAGAACGAGTATTCAAGGACTGCTTTCGTACAATCCTTTTAATGTGGCCAATAATGCTATTGTAAGCGTAGACGGAAAAATCAATCCCAATGCACAATTGATCTATGGAAACGACCTGGACTGGACCGACGAAGTTATGAGAACAGGAACCAGGAAGGATTATTCGATCAACTTCAATGGCGGCTCGGATAAAACAGATTATTTTCTTTCGCTCAATTACCTGGATGATAAAGGCTTCA
This sequence comes from Chitinophagaceae bacterium, assembly GCA_043727215.1. Lineage (GTDB taxonomy): Bacteria > Bacteroidota > Bacteroidia > Chitinophagales > Chitinophagaceae > Ferruginibacter. The sequence goes on from JAYSYY010000083.1 coordinate 13,593, forward strand.
CCATCCGGTCAGACCTGAAGCGTTATTCTGCCCGTTTGAATGTGAACGTGCAGCCCAAGACCTGGATAAAAACCGGGCTGAATATCTCCGGTAACATGAGTGAGTCTAACACGGCCAGTGATGGCGGTTCAACAAGCTTTGTTAACCCGTTTTTTTATTCCAGGAATGTGGGTCCGATCTATCCCGTGTATGCACATAATATGACCACTGGGGAATTTCTGCTGGACGCCAACGGGAACAAGTTTTGGGATCTTGGCAATATGGGCGGTAACATGGGTGTTCCTAACAGGCCAAGTGGCGGATTTGCCGGCAGGCATGCCCTGGCAGAAACCGTCTTAAACCAGCAGGATTTCAGGCGTACGGTAGTAAGTGCCAGAAACTACGTGGACCTGATGTTCCTGAAGGATTTTAAATTTACTAACAACGTGTCCATGGACTACCAGGGACAATATAATGGCTCTTTTCAGAACACACTAGTAGGTGATGGAGCCCCTGCAGGCCGCTCCGACCGTGAATACGGATCTACCACAAGTGTTATTATCAGCCAGATCCTGAACTACGGCAAAACGATCGGTGGCAATCACCGCGTAGATGCGCTCGTGGCACATGAGAGCTACAACCAGTTGGACAATGGACAAAGAGGATTTAAGCAGGGACAGTCTTTATCAGGCAATACCGAATTAAATAATTTTACTACCATTAACTCCGCTACCTCCTACCTTGACAGGTATCGGATTGAAAGTTATTTTTCCAGGGCGACCTACGACTACAGGAATAAATATTTCGTGTCAGGCAGCATCCGTAGGGATGGTAACTCCCGGTTTGCGGAAGAATCCAGGTGGGGAACCTTTTGGTCCGCAGGAATGGGATGGAACATCGATAAAGAAAGCTTCATGAACAAAGTTCCTTTTGTGAGCCAGCTAAAAATCAGGGGATCCTACGGTGAAGTGGGCGTGGCAGATGGTATTGGATTTTATGCCTACCAGGGATTATATGTGTTTGCCAACAACGCGAATGAAGCCGGTATCGTTCAAAGCCAGACGGCTTTTCTGAACCGGGAGCTAAGTTGGGAAACAAATAAACAAATGGATATCGGCATAGATTTCGGCCTGTTTAAAAACAGGATCCGTGGTAGCTTCGATTATTTTGACCGGCGTTCAGAGGACCTGTTATTTGCTGTACCACAGCCTTTGTCCAGCGGGGCATTAACGGTTAACCAGAACACCGCTACTATGTACAATAAAGGAATTGAACTACAGCTAAACGCTGATGTTATCCGTTACAAGGACCTATTGTTTAATATGAATGTTAACCTTTCGACAGTGAGGAACAAGATCACAAAAATGCCGGAGTCAGTACCTGAATTTATCACCGGCACAAAAAAATACGCAGTGGGCGCTTCCATTTTTGATTACTGGTTGCGTAGTTTTTATGGTGTGGATCCTGCTGATGGCGCAGCGTTGTACGTGGCCAACAGTACAGCACCCGGTGCTACCAGGAGACTTATCACGAATAAAGACGGCGGTACAGACACTGTGACCACAGCCATATCCAATGGAAAGTTTAATTTCCAGGGTACCGCCATTCCGGACCTTTACGGAAGTTTTTCACCGACAGTGTCGTTCAAAGGTCTTTCTTTAACAGCGATATTTACCTTCCAGGTGGGCGGTAAAACCTATGATGCCAACTGGTCCGGACTTATGTCTACCGGAACCTACGGTGGTGCTTTATCAACAGAGATTTTGAGAAGGTGGCAGAAACCTGGTGATATCACAGACGTACCAAGAATGGATAACGGAAGGCTGGTTGATTTCAACGGGGCTTCCTCCAGGTGGCTGATTGACGCATCTTACTTTAACGTCCGCACGATCAATCTTTCCTACGAGTTACCGAAAACAATCCTTTCCAGGATTAACGTAAGCAATGCACAAGTATTTGTAAGTGCAGAAAATCTTTCATTCAGCTCCAAACGCAAAGGGCTGAATAACCAACAGGCATTCTCCGGAGTAACTTCCAATGCTTATCCACCTGCACGTATCATTACTACCGGGTTAACCTTAAACTTATAAATTCATCGTTATGAAAAAATATTTTTTATTTACCATAGTTTCTCTTTCGCTGGCGGGTGTGTCCTGCAAGAAAGATTACCTGGAAACTTTTCCAACCACGGCTGTGGCCGCTGCAGATGCCCTGGCAAGTACCAAAAATGCGATTGCAGCATTGAACGGAATTCACCGGGTTTTGTATACACAGTATGATGCACAGGGGCAGGCAGGGGAAGGGTCCGTTAACCTTTTCAGGGATTACATGGGCGAGGATATTGTTTTCCCGCTGGCCAATGGTAGTGCAGGTCACATTACCTGGATCCAATGGCAAAACCATCGCAATGTGAATGCAGGGGATATGCGTTTCGTCTATCGTTTTTATTACCGCCTGATCGCTAATGCAAATGTGCTCATCAATGGTATAGATGGAGTGGAGGGTGACCCCAATGAAAAGAAAATGATCAAAGGGCAGGCGCTCACTTACAGGGCCTGGTCACATTTTCAGCTCGTGCAACTTTGGGGAGCGAGGTACGACGCCACCACTGTTCCAAATAATCAGCCAGGTGTTCCGCTGTTGCTGGAGAATGTACTTGCAGGACAACCCAGGGCAAGTGTGGAGGAAGTGTACACGCAGGTGAACAAAGACCTTACCGAGGCCGAAACTTTACTGGCGGGTTATGTACGCAGTGGTTCTGCAGCCAAGTCTAATTTTAATGTGAATGTGGTAAAAGGAATAAAGGCACGTGTGGCCCTTACCCAACAAAACTGGGATGCGGCAGCCACCAACGCGATCGCTGCCCGGGCAGGATTTACTTTAATGAGCAACGCAGAATACCTTACCGGCTTCAACAACATTTCTAACCAGGAATGGATGTGGGGAAGCCGGCAGATTGATGATCATAACACTTTCTTTTATTCTTATTTTGCCTATATCTCGGCTAATTTTAATTCCACGGTGCTGCGCACACAACCAAGGGCAATTAATGCCAATTTATTCAACGCCATCCCTGCAACTGATAACAGGAAAAAATGCTGGGACCTTACGGGGGCTACCGTTCCTGTTCCTCCGGGAGGTGCAAGGGTGCCTTACCAGAATAAAAAGTTCCTGGCGCAAAGCAGCTCCGCAAGTATGGGTGATGTGCCTTATATGCGTGCCGCCGAAATGTACCTGATCGAGGCAGAAGCAAGGGCAAGGCAGGGACAGAACCTGGCTGCGCAAACGGCTTTGTTTACCCTGGTTAAAAACAGGGATGCTGCTTATATCCAATCCACCAGTACGGGGCCTACGCTTATTGCGGAGATCATGTGGAACCGGCGTGTTGAATTCTGGGGAGAAGGTTTCAGGTTTACTGACCTTAAACGCACCAACCAGCCAATGTCAAGGGTGGGTATTCCTAATCATTTACCCGCATTGATATTGGTTTCCACGATACCAGCAGGAGATGTGCAATGGCAATTCCTTTTTCCGCAGGATGAGATCAACACCAATCCTGCACTTGCGCAAAATCCCCTTTAAGTAATTTATCTATGATACCAGTGCCATCTCTTTAAACGGAGATGGCATTTTTTTATAGCAGAAAAATATCCCATTACCCACGCTCCAGTAACCCCTACCTTTCCCACACACTGGTTTTCACTCCCTATTCCGGCCACCCGCTCTTATTAATATTTGGAAGAATGCGCAGCGCATTTTTATAATACACTTTTTTTAAAATATTATCCGATAAACCCATGCCATACATGGCCCAATAGGCATGGTATTTTTTATGATAAGGAAAATATTCATCAGCCGTTTCCAGCACCCGGAAATAGGTCCCATATTCTGAGGGAACCCAGCTGTCTTTTCCAAACAGGATACGATCCTGGTATTTGGTAAAAAATTCCTTCGCCATCTTTGGTTGCCGGCCGATCTCGGCGATAACGGCGCCGAACTCCACCATCACATTCGGCATCAAATCCAGCATGCTACTTAATTTAGCAAGGTCGTTCGGGTACCACCCAAAATGCGCGGCAATAAAGGTCGTGTTGCGATGTTTTTTAAATACGTTGTGTTGTTCATTCATCAAGGTTTCCCATGGCACCGGGTTGTCGGCTGCCCTTTTTCGATTGGGGTTGATGATCAGTTCCAGCCAGCGTTCGTTCCGGTTATCTAAAGAGTCCCAAAAAGGTTTTGGATCAGCCGTATGGATCAGGACAGGGATTTTTAAATCACCTGCTTTTTTCCAGACCGCATCAAGTCTTGGATCGTCTACGCGTACCCGGTTGCCGCTGATATCCTTTACAGAAAAGCCAAGACTTTTAAAAATCTTCAGACCACTGGCACCGTTTTTTACATCTGTTTCCAGTTGTTTTGCAGCCTGCTCCCCCCAGCCGGGCTCCCCCACTTTCTTAAAATCCACATTTGCAAAAACGAGAAACCGGCCCGGCTTATTTTCGTTTGCATTTTTCATTGCATCCTTTAGCTGGTCCCCACTGCTTCCACTAAGGTTCACCATAACACGCATGTTCATCTTATCCATTTCGGAGGTAAGGTTGTTAAGGTCCATCGAAGCCATTCGGTTCTGGTGGTTGTGGATATCTATGAAAGGAAATTTAGCTTTGCTTATCTTATGTTCCGGCACCACGAGCGTAGAGGGGGGATTATAGGATTCAAAATCAATTTTTTGCTGTGCACTTGCGGCAGTTGTAAATAAAATCGAAATAGAAAGAAAAAACTTTTGCATTCAAATAAGTTTAAATATTTGTTCAAAGAAAAACAACTTCTACCCAGGGTCCTTCCCGCTCATCATTTTCCGGGCGGTGCCGAAAACCTGCACGGGCCTTACTTCCGCAGGTACATATCCGAACCGTCGATCCAATCCTGGCGTGGCGGGGAAAAGCTGTCAGTTTCTATCACTTTCCCGATCATAAGGGCCTTGTGTCTCCGGTTCCCCGGGATCACGATGGATTCCCCCGGTAAAAGGTCAACCGGGTTTTCTTCATCATCATCAAACCAGAACCTCAGCGTGCCCTCGAGCACTTCAGTTATTTGTTCGTTATCATGGGAATGCCACGGCACGGTAAACCCATCTTCAAATTCCATTTTCGCGATCATTATTTTTTCCCCGTGAATGAATTGTCTCTTCATCTTGGAATTTACCTGTTCCGTCGGAATGTCTTTCCAGTTGATTTTTTTCATAACTTTTATTTGGTTGAAGTAGAAATAGTTTACGCCAGCATTGCTATAACCTGCCCTTCCCTTGTCTTCCTGCCGGATAAATTTAAAGAATAAAATAAGGAGGCAAGGGAAAACCAACAAATATCTTCCGAAACGAAATTTTCCTGCAAAGAAGATAATGAGTATAGATAACGGAACAGATTGTCAACTTAGCATTTCGGTCCTTTTGGCTATTCGAATATTTTCGCCTCTAAATCGTAGTAGCTACTTTCGCACCGGTTTTTCATAGGATATTGGATTTTAAAGCAGGGCTGGATTTCTATCCTGGCCCTTTTTTTTTCAGCAACACGGCACCTTAAAAAAATCAACACGGTTTGAAGGCTTCAGTCATTGAGTACAATTGCCTGCCTGCAATTGTTGGCCAGGTAAATTTTGCATTAGAACAACTAGCTTATATTTGCCTCGGACGCACAACGATCTTCTTTGCATAAACAACAGCTCCATAAATTCAGGTACGCATTACGCTCCCAACGGGTGCTTCTTTTTGTTGCCGTATTTTGGTTAATGGTATACATTTCCTGTAGCGTCGGCAGGCAAAGCCAGGTAACAACCGTCCTTCTTATTGAACCCCGAAGTAGCTGGAACGCTTTGCAGCCGACAACATACAAGGCACAAGTTCCGGTTCGGATAACTGTGCACCACGAAGGAACCAAACTCGAATTGCTGGATGACGCCGCTAAAAAGATAAATGCCATACAGCGCTGGGGAATGGGCCCGGATAAAAAATGGGCAGATATACCCTACCATTTTTTGATAGCTCCGGGTGGCACTATTTACGAGGGCCGGGACCCTTACACGGTTGGTGAGACTTCTACTGAATATGATCCAACAGGGCACTTGCTTATTTGCTGCCTGGGCAACCGGGAGACCGACTCTGTTCCTGCTGCGCAATTACAAGCACTGATCAAACTGATCAACTTCTCCTCGGGGAAATTTAAGATCCCGCTGGATTCCCTGCTCACACACCGGGATTACTCCAAACAAACGACCTGCCCCGGCAAATACCTTTATGCTTATTTTGAAAATGGATACATCGAAAAGGAGTTGAAGAACCTTCGTTGATTTTTGGCGAATTGCTCATGTCTGGTAAAACATAACGCTCCGCAGCCTGCGGTTAATCATTGCAAAATCTCAACTCCCCGGCCGGCTTTGAGCTGAAAAAACTGTGAAAGTGATTTCCACAGCGTATCGAATGCCCGGTTCTCCTTAGCAACGTTCATTTAAATGTTTGTCCAACGCTACCTTACCATGTCGTTTATACTTACAGTAAAAAAGTGATTTACCGCCGGCACTCCCTGATGCAGGAGAGTCCGTGTGCCTGGATAGGGCAATCGAAATTGCTGAATTGCAAAAAGAACTCACTGCCGGCCAGGTTCTTCTTCGGAGGGGGAAATGCGGATATGGTAAAAAATGATTAAGATTACATTCCCCTCCAAAAAGGGTTGCTGTAAACATAAAACAACTGCTCATGGCTAAGTCAAACAGTTCTATCGGTCGCCTTTTTTCTATCCGCAACAAATACGGGCAACAAATTACGGCGGAAAAAATGCAGTTACTCAAAACGATCAAAATTCAGGCCGGCACCTCGATAAAGGATTTGCAGGCCTACTACGACTGCCTTCTTTTTATGATTGCCCACCCTGACAACAGAACCGTTCATAAACAAGCGGCACAATCCCTGGAACTACTTGACCAGTTCATAGCTGCCAATGAAAAAATACAAGAAAAACTTTACAACACCGGCCTAACCAATACCTCCGTGTGTGCAGCGTTCAGTTTTGAAATCGTAAAATGGATGCGGCAGACCTTTCCCCTGCAAATCATCCTCAGTTCCTTTGAAGCCACTAGTGATCAAATAAAATTTATCCTTTCAGCCGTGATGCCTAAAGTGGAATCCGAAATTCTGCAGGATGCAAACGCGGAATGGAAGGATTGGTTGCAGCAGTTTACACAGAATGGGACAGACCTACTGGACAACCTGGTCGCGATCTTTGATACCGCGCCAATGCGCCCGGAAATTAAAGATGAACTGTGGAATGCGATGGGCGTGAATGTGGAGATAAATGTGGGGCCACGTGCCTGCCTCCCTCCGGGGTTGGTGAAGCTCTACACACACCGGTCCCTCCAAAGGAAGCCTTCAACTGGCACTCCCGGGCTAAAACCCATACCTGAGACACTGACTATGGCGGAAGCAGGGGCGATCATTGAAACAAGCAGGATCATCCTGGTACGGCACCTGCGGGAGATGAACCCGATCACTTTTACTGCACCTCGCCTGGTAAATTATTACCAGTTATCGCGCGGCATTTCCATTGCGCTGGTAGAAATGGTGAAGGAGCGCCGGCATCCCCTGGAAAGTTATATGGGGTACACCGTTTTTAAAAATGGCTTACCGGTAGCATATGCGGGTTCCTGGGTAATATTTGACAGTGCCAGGATCGGATTAAATGTTTTCCCGGCATACCGGGGCGGAGAATCGCAATATATTTTTCAACAGGTGTTGCAATTGCATAAAGAAGTTTACCGGCTCAAAAGGTTCAGTGTAGATCCTTATCAAATCGGCAAACACAACAGCGACGGCATAAACTCCGGCGCTTTCTGGGTGTATTACCAGGCAGGGTTTCGTCCCCTTATGAAGGAACAGCGGGAACTTGCGGCAGCCGAAGAACGGAAGATAAATACAACTCCCGGTTACAGGACGCCCGCCCGCACTTTAAAGACACTGGCCCAGTCGAGGCTCGGGTTGGTATTTGATAAAACTGCCGTAAACTTCGACGCCACGGACCTGAGCCGTGCCTGGGCAGGCATCCTGGCAAAAAAATACAACAACAACCGGGTGAGTGCTTCCACCAATGCCGCCGGGCAACTGGCGGAGATTTTAGACATTCATAACGATGCAGACCTGAATCTTCAATTCGTATTAAACAATTGGGCCGGTTTGCTGCTATGGGATGCACCCAACCTCCGCAAGGAAAAACAGTTACTAAAAATTATCAGGAGGCTTTGCATCTTAAAAGCAAGGGGCGATGAGAAGTTGTACATCCGGACACTGCAGGCTGCCCTCCCGGTGAGAAAATACCTGGAGAAACTCCTGCAGGATTTCGTAGGGTAAAGGAGGCGCCTGTACTAATTATTTTGCGGGGACTACAGATGTGCGCGGCATCCCTGTGCTACAGAAAAAATATAACAATTCCCTGCAGGCTGATTAAAAAAAGGGGCGGCTGAACCCGGAAGTATGTTTCGGAGTACCGCAATCTGTTTATCTTTCCAGCACAAGTATTTTTATGAGAAGAATATTACCACTTACCCTGTTGCTCTTACTGTGCGCATCCGTGTTTGCCCAACACAAGCCAGCCTATACTTTATTTAATGCCAGCGGAAAAAAAGTGAAGTATGATAAAATGATCAGGCGACTTTGTGAAAAAGATATTGTATTGATCGGCGAGTACCACAACAATCCTATCAGCCATTGGATGGAACTGGAGATAACCAAAGACTGCAAACAAAAACGAGACCTGGTACTGGGCGCAGAAATGTTTGAACAGGATAACCAGGCTGCGTTGGATGCATACCTGCAGGGGAAACTTTCTGCGAAAGGATTGGATTCCGCTGCAAGATTATGGCCTAACTACAAAACGGATTATGCCCCGCTGGTGAATTTTGCAAAGCAGGAGAAACTCCCGTTTGCGGCAACGAATATCCCCCGCCGTTATGCCTCGATGGTCTCCAGGGGCGGATTCGGGGTATTGGATAGTCTTACTCCAAAAGAGAAAAGCTGGATAGCCCCGCTGCCGATCTCATTTGACAGTACCCTGCCCGGGTATAAAAATATGATGACCATGATGGCCGGACACGGATCTTCCAACATGCTTCGGGCGCAGGCCAGCAAAGATGCTACAATGGCTCACTTTATACTAAAATATTTCGTGCGGGGCAGTTTATTCATCCACTACAACGGAAGCTACCATTCCGAAAACCATGATGGAATTGTATGGTACGTCCAGCAGGCCAGGAAAGAGCTAAAGATTGCCACGGTTACCACAGTCTCGCAGAAAGACATTACAGAACTGCTGGGAGAAAATAAAAACAAAGCAGATTTTATTATTTGTGTAGACGAAGATATGACAACGACGTATTGAGGGAACGGATGAAAGGTGGAAGGGCAAAGGTTGAAAAACGCAGGCACGGAGATGAATGTTTTTTTATTTAAATGCTTCGCAGGATTTCTGCGGTTGATGTTTATAAGTGAAGATATATTGGAAGAAAGTATAAAATCATTCTTTCAAAAGCTAAATAAAAATACCTGCACCATGATTAAAAAGAAGTTGACAACAGCCCGGCGAGACCAGCTGCTAACTATATTGAAAGCCCGTTTCGATAAAAATAAAGCAATGCACAAAGGCCTTGAATGGACAGCTGTACACGCAAGGCTGGAATCAGGCAGCGACAAACTCTGGTCGCTGAACGAAATGGAGAACACAGGCGGTGAACCGGACGTGATCGGCTTCGATAAAAAAACCGGTGAATACATTTTTTATGACTGCTCACCGGAAACGCCCAAAGGACGCAGAAGTATTTGCTACGATCATGAAGCGCTGAAATCAAGAAAAGAAAATAAACCGTTGAACAGCGCCATCGAAATGGCGAAAGACATGGGCATCCAACTCCTCACGCAGGAACAATACAGGGGGCTGCAGCAACTAGGCAGATTTGATCTTAAAACATCGAGCTGGGTCTCTACACCTGCTGTTGTCAGGAAACTTGGCGGCGCCTTGTTTTGCGATCGCCGGTTTGACACTGTTTTTGTTTATCACAATGGCGCTGAATCCTATTATGCTGCACGTGGGTTTCGCGGATTACTAAGGGTTTGAGGTACAATGCCCGATCGCGGACAACGGAATAAAACAGGCTGTAAATTTCAGTTGCAGAACTGCTGCTAATCGGTAGAAAGAACCCGAAAAATAAAAACCAATTATGATAGCCAGGGCTTAAAAATTATAAAATAACTTAAGGCCCGCCGGCATGTAAGCACTGCTGCCCCTGCGCCAGAAAAAACTAAAGGGCCTGTCTTCATTGAAAGGATCATCATTAAGTGCTACACCTGCCGGAAGGCCACTTACCGCAAAGTCTTTCGTGCGGCCACCCAAACCTACGTAGAAGTCTAGCCCCAACCTCCTCTCTTTGTCCAGGAAAGACCTGTGCCCATATTTCACACTAAAGCCGTACACATCTTTTTTTACCGTGTAGCCCCCTATATAAGTGTATGCAAAATTTCCATTGTTATCTTCCACGTCTATCTCATCCGTTGCATTGTACACCACATGTTTGTACAATCCTTCAAGATCAAAGAAAGAACCCCGTGCCACGTCACTCTTGTTTACATAAAACCGAACGGCAGGTTTAAACTTATACCCAAGTGACCTGTTCGTTTCCACCGCGGCCCCAACATAACGCCCGGGTGTGAAAAATACGAGGCCAAGGTCTGCATACAGGGCAACCCGATCATTTACCTGGTAACCGATGCCCGGTGTGAAACCGCCATCCCTTTCTACAAAACTGAATGGGTTTAAAGTTAAGGTGAACGTGCCAGGCTGTGCGGTGGCAGGCAGGTGACCAAGCAGGGCAAAAATTACAAGATAGAAGGTCTTCATGAGGGGATCTGGAATATCGGTTAATTTTTTAACCGGGATATAAATACCGGTTGTAAAGGGTTAGTCACATCCAGGATAACGATACCTGATTTGATATAACATACCATGGTATTTCCCCGTACAATAAGATCATAGAATATCTCATTGGCTGATGTAAATTCCCGGGAGAGTGCGGGCCGGTAAACATCAGTCCGGTCAAAAATGGAAATACCGTTACTACCATTGCAAACATACAACGCATTGCCATTTATCGCCAGGCCATAAGGAGAGAGCAGATCAAGGCGACCCATACCGATCGGGGCATTCAGGTTCTTGATATTTACAATATTCAGATTCCCGCCAGGGCCGTTTAGGTTCCTGGTAGTAGAATAGGCCACTGAATCAATGGCCACTACCGGATCCCTGCCAGGAATAAAATAGGTGAATTGGGAGATCAGGGCGGGAACTTCCGGATTCGATAGCCCGTAAATAAAAATGGCATCATTGGAACCGATAAATAGTTTACCCTGGTACTCAAATATTGTTTCAATATTAAAACCCACATTAGTCGTTCTCCTGAGCACGGGTGTGGGGTTGCTGATATCGTAGGCCCTTAAATTATTATGGTCTACGATGTAAAGAAAATTACTGTAAGTGATGAACCTTGTGAGGGACCCGTTGGCCCCGGAAGAAGCTTTAGCGGCAGAAGTGTCTGAAGACTTCTCACAGCCCTGGAGATGGCATACAAAAACGAGGAAGAAAAACACAGGAATGAGTTTAATTATCTTTTGCATGTCGGGTTATTTATTTTTTTTAACTCCCATCCTATCACAAGGCCTTTGCTATTATCCGGGCATTCAAAATATACACCTGTTTGCGAAGGGTGCTGCGCCTGCAGATTTGCAAAAGCATTACCGATCCTGGCGTTAACGGTGATGTTGCTGATGTCGCTGATATTAAGCACTACCAGGTCATTTACATTATTGGTGTAAAGAAAATTACCTTTAAGTGTTACTTCGTTGCAGAGAGGAATTTTAATAAAAGATAATTTCTGCGGAGCGGCCGGGTTTGCAATATTGATCACATGAATTCCATTACCGTCTTCCACCTGGAATAAGTAATTGCCGAGAGTGGCTATCTTTCCACCGGTAACAATGGGCTGCGGTGTTTGCTGCGTAATCGTTTTTAATGCTGCCTGGTGACCATAGATCGGTACCAGGGCATCTACCATTCCTGGCCGGTCAGTGTCCTTTGTGCAGGACCAACAGCCTATGAACAGAGCGGCCATTAATAAATATCTCATCAGTTAGTGGTTTGTAGTTGGAGACATTGGTCATCGAAAATTAGCTGCATGTGTTGAAAGAAGTAAAAGCCGTACTCCCACAAACAAAGTCACATGATCCTGCGCGTTGTCCTGCGGGGCAACTCCTGCCGACATATACTTATACAAACCTATTCCATAAGTAGTCACTTTTTGCCCACGGATAGACGTAAAGTGGAAAGGACCTAACCCATCGTGTGAAAATATACCCATGGCCAGTGCTCCTATTGCAGCAATCGCCATTGAAACAACCAGGACGGTCAGTAATCGTTTGTTTTGCTTTTTAGTCTACACTGGTTAACACAGCGAAATAGAAAAATATCTGCGATGTTGCTTCACTACCAAAAATGTGAAGCCTAAACGAAAGTTCGTGTTTTGGAGCTTTGTGACTGTTTTTCTGCTGATATATTTTATGAACGTTTTGGGGCCACCTCCCCCGTCGGTACAAGCAGTGGCCTGGTCAGTAAATTGAATGTGGATTCGTACTCGGGGCACGATGGCTGGAAAAGAGGAAATTGAAAAAGGATAAGCCAGGTTTTACGGAAACCCCGCAAACCGGTTCTTAATATCTCCTGACAACGAGCGGTATGCTCTGATCTTGAAATGCCGGTAGGACTTCCCGGAATGCTTTTTTATTTGTCATTCCCTATTTGCATGTTTGTACAGGCTTGAACGCTGACAATTGAAGGAGCGGTATGATAAATGTAGCAACCTGATCAGGTGGATGAGGCAAAACCCGGCGCAATATCGCTACATTGTTCTAGTATCAGGTGTCTCAATGAAGCGCTAAAAATCGAAAAATCATGAATTGGTATGCAATCTCCGTAGAGGAAACATTAAAACAAACAGGCAGCAGGCAGGACGGGCTGGATGACGCCGGTGTGCAACAAAAACTGGCAGAATTTGGAAAAAATGAACTGACTGCGAAAAAGAAAATAAGCCCTCTGGCTATTTTCTTCCGGCAATTCATTGATGTGATGATATTGGTGTTGATCGTGGCAGCCATTATCTCTTCATTCATAGGGGAATTTTCCGACACCATCGTCATTGTAGTAATCATACTGTTAAACGCTGTAATCGGGTTTGTGCAGGAGTATCGTGCGGAAAAAGCAATGGACGCTTTGAACAAAATGTCCGCGCCATTCTCGAGGGTAATCAGGAATGGAAAAGAACTTGAACTGCCTGCCATAGAATTAGTACCGGGCGATATTGTGCTCATAGAAGAAGGGAACACCGTTCCTGCAGACTTACGATTATCAGAAAGCGAATCGGTAAAGATCAATGAAGCAAGCCTTACAGGGGAATCGAATGCCGTTGATAAAAATACAGGTGCGCTGGAGGACAACGCCCCGCCACTGGGAGACCGTTTCAACATGGTTTTTAAAGGAACACAGGTAATCAGCGGGCATGGGAAAGGAATTGTAGTAGCCACCGGGATGCGCACGGAACTTGGTAAAATAGCGGGCATGTTGCAAAAAGCAGAAAGCAGTACACCGCTGCAGATAAGGCTGACAAGTTTCAGCAGGAAACTTACGGTCATTATCATCATCTTATGTGTTGCCTTATTCCTGGTGGGTTACCTACGGGGCGAAGAGCTTAACAGGATGCTGCTGACATCTATATCGCTGGCGGTAGCAGCCATACCTGAAGCACTGCCGGCAGTTGTGACCATATCCCTGGCACTTGGCGCCGGGCGTATGATGAAACGGCGGGTTCTGATCCGCAAACTTTATGCGGTGGAAACACTTGGTTCTGTCACTTATATCTGTACAGACAAAACAGGTACATTGACCAAAAATGAAATGGCGGTCCAGGACGTGTGGGTAGCAGATGAAAGTAAAAAAGAGGAACTCTTACAGGCAATGAGCCTGAATCATAACACAAAAAATATTGATGGTGAACATACCGGTGACCCTACCGAGACGGCGATGGTAAAGTACGCAAAAGAACAGAATTTTTATAAACGCATAAAGGAAATCCCCTTTGATTCCAACCGGAAAGCGATGACAACCATACATGAAAGAGCCGGCAAATACTGGGTAATAACAAAAGGTGCTTCAGAAACTATCACGGGCATGCATAAAGATGCAAGCTTAGAAAAACAGATCCGGCAGCAGGAAGAAAAAATGGCGCAGGAAGGCATGCGGGTGATTGGTTTTGCAGGCAAAGAACTACATCAGTTGCCCGCGGATATGTCGCCGGAAAATATCGAAAACGACCTCGTCCTGATAGGGCTGGTGGGATTGATCGATCCGCCAAGGGAAGAGGCAAAACAGGCCATTGCGGAATGCAAGGCTGCTGGTATCGTGCCAGTCATGATCACCGGCGATCATCCACTCACCGCTGGTTCTATAGCCAGGCAAATCGGGATCATCGACAATGATGAACAGAAAGTGGTAACCGGGAAAGAGATGGAAGGCAAGGATGATGAACAGCTGAAGCAGGAAATTGAACAGATAAGGGTTTATGCAAGGGTAACACCGGGGCAGAAACTAAAGATCGTGGAAACGTTGCAGGAGAGGAATCAATTTGTGTCTATGACAGGTGATGGCGTAAATGATGCGCCGGCATTAAAAAAAGCAAATATCGGTGTAGCCATGGGCATCACCGGCACCGATGTGACAAAGGAAGCCGCCCATATGATCCTGCTAGATGATAATTTTGCCACTATCGTAAAAGCCGTAAAAGAAGGAAGACGCATTTATGATAATATCCGCAAGTTCATTAAGTATATTCTAACCGGCAATACAGCAGAGATATGGGCGATCTTTTTAGCTCCGCTGGTGGGTCTGCCTATCCCATTATTACCTGTTCATATTCTATGGGTGAACCTGGTGACTGATGGCCTGCCTGCCCTTGCGCTTGCTGCAGAAGCTTCAGAGAAGGATACCATGGCCAGGCCACCCCGAAACCCGAATGAAAGTATTTTTGCAAAAGGGCTCGGGATCCATGTATTGTGGGTGGGCATATTCATCGGTTTGCTCACGGTAGGCACGCAATGGTTTGCAATAAAAGCCAATGATACCCATTGGCAAACAATGGTATTTACGATACTTTGTTTTTGCCAGCTCTGGCATGTAATGGCCATCCGGAGTGAAACGAGATCTCTATTTAAGGTAGGATTACTCAGCAATAAACCATTACTACTTGCAGTGTCAGGTACCGTATTGTTGCAGCTTGCGGTCATTTATATTCCCTTTCTCAATACCTTTTTTCATACACAACCACTTACCCTCATCGAATTATTGATCGTAACCGGGGTATCGTCAATCGTGTTTCTTGTCGTAGAGTTGGAAAAAGTTGTAAAACGATCACTTAAAAAAAGTAAATAGAGAAATCATTCCTCTGTTGTAAGTCTGCCAACTTCTTATTTCTTATCCTCATTTTTATTTCTGACTGATGAGTATGACATGGTACCATGACCTTCAGCGTGGGAGTTGTGCCCGCCTGGATTGTACTTTTAGCTACATACAAAGAGCCAATAAAAACAGGCTACCTGGTTATTGAAACCGAATGTAGTACCGCAACACTATTTAAAAATAATTAAACTTAAAAAATGTGAACCTGTCCCCAGAAATTAAACATCCTGCAATAACCCTTGGTTACTGCAGGATGTTTAAAGCGTGCTTTACTTTCTTTTTTTTGGTATGGTTTAATTGGCGGCGCGGGCCACAAAATTGCTCAGGGTAACATTTCGACTGCCAGACTTAGTATCCTGGTACACATTGTAAACTGTTGGATAGTTGCCTGCTTCGGCAAACCTGGCCGGCTGCAGGTAAGGGTTGGAACTGGCACCACTCTGCAAGTAAGAAACGGTCACCATGGGTTCAATGAAAGTTAAAGCACCGTTGTAACTTCCATAGATCATTACTCTTGAAAAAGGCAGGAAGGTTGGTGGTGGTGGACCCCAGTGCAGTCCCATCTGTGCTTCCGGGGCAGTGGGAGTATAAGTGGGAGGCATATATCCTCCGGGGGGAAGCAGCATAAACATTGGCAAAGATGCCGGACCTGGTGCAGGTATGGCAACTCTGTCTGCTACGGACTGCAGATAAAAATGCACGTCAAAATGGGGAACGTCAAAAACGCCGGGAGGGAAATGCCCGTGGCGCATATAATTGAACCCTATGTGATCAAAAGGCGTGACATCTTTTGCTTTCTGGTGCAAAGTTAACAGCATAGGATAATTATGATCCGGCAAACTTGTAAGGGCTGCTTCGGTGATTTCTACACCGATTTCCTGAGGCTGTCCGTCGTGACCGATCCGTATCCATGACCTTGCATGGCCATCGCCGATAGCCAGCACCGGGCCTTTGAAGACGTTTGAGGTAGCAGCATTCGCTGAAAGGGCTTGCACGCCCGATCCATCTGGGGTCATGGCTTCCTTCTGACAGGAAGAGGCAAGCAGCATCACGGAAAGTACGAGCGTTGAAAAAGTAAAAAAAGAATGTTTCATTTGTTGCTGTTTAATGATGAGTGTAAGAAATCGAAGCCAGGGAAGTGGGAATTTCCACGCCTGTCAGCGGATGTGTTTACAGCTCAAAATAGATCAGGCTCTTCCATTAATAGTACTGCCAGTGAGTAACCGGAAGGTATAAGTGTATAAGCGGGTCTGATAATTCTGTGTAGCACATTACCAAAGGAAAAGCGAAGCGAAAACCGCTTAGCACCTTCTACTGATGTGGAGTAACACCTGTTTCAACAATTTCCAGGATTGGTAAGTTGGTTATTCCCGGTTTCCCGTTGATTGTTGCTGGTTGTTCATTGCACGCTGCTCATTGCTCGTTAGGTCCTCAATAAAATAACTTCATTCAATTTTTAATATTTTATTTCTCAACCCTAATTTCGTATTTCACATTTCCCAATTTCCTATTCAAATAATACCCAACTGGTGAGCGGATGACCAATAGCGGTATAAATATCACCAACTTTCTCCCCGAAAGCCGACTCGCATGCAGTTGTATTCATATATGGGGCGAAAAAAATAGAATTTGCGTTGTATGCCAGCTTCGGCATGGCCATTGCAGGTGTGTGCGAAACACCTAAAATTTTTGTATGAAAAGAACATTATTATTTTTTGTGACGGCATTACTATGCGTTACAAGCAGCTTTGCCCAAACCCCGGACCGGTACACCGTTTCTGGTGGTGTGTTGGGCGCTGCAAACTATTCCAAATTCAGGCTGTCGGATGACATCCCCGGCACTGATACGAAGTTTAAATTTGGTTATGCTCCCGGAGTGTTTCTTACATTTCCGTTTGGAAGGACTGTTTCCCTTGAGCTGCAGGGCCAGTATTCACGCGTGGGCACCAAGTATGAAGCAGGTAGCACCACGACCTACGACCAGGAGTTAACCTATATCTCTGTTCCATTGTTCCTGAAATTTCATGCAGGCAAATATTTTGCGTTTAACTTAGGCGGACAGGCAGATTTCCTGATGAAAGCGACCGATAAAACTTTACCGGTGGAAGTAGACAATGAAGATGCTTTTGAACACAATTCCCTGGGTGTACTGGGTGGGTTTGAAATTTTTCCCCGTGGCCGCGTAACACTTTACGGTAAGTATGTACATGGTCTAAAAAGGATAGGTGAGAATGCCTCGATCAATCCTGGCGCTTACAACCAGCAAATACAGGCAGGTGCTAAATTTAAATTGTTCGGTAAGCGTATACCAGGCACTCCACCCCCACCCCCGGTACCTGTGGTGGTAGATCGGGATGGCGATGGCGTATTGGATACAGATGACAAATGTCCTGATGTGGCCGGTTCTGCTTCCCTGATGGGTTGCCCGGACAGGGATGGCGATGGCATTGCTGATGCCGATGATAAATGCCCGGATGCTGCAGGTATTGCAAAATACGAGGGTTGCCCAATACCAGATACGGATGGGGATGGTATAAATGATGAGTCGGATAAATGTCCAACGGTAGCTGGAACGGCGAAATACGAAGGATGCCCGATACCAGATACAGATGGTGATGGTGTAAATGATGAATTGGATAAATGCCCAACTCGTGCGGGCGATGCCAGCAACCAGGGTTGCCCTGTAATTGCGAAAGAGATCATTGAAAAAATAAATTTTGCAGCTAAAAATGTATTCTTTGCAACAGGTAGTTTTAAACTCCTTGCTAAATCGAACAAGTCATTGGATGAAGTAGTAGCACTAATGAAAGCAGATGAAACTTTAATGATTGACATTGATGGCCACACAGATGCCCAGGGATCTGAGGAAAGCAACCAGGTTTTATCTGATAACCGTGCAGGCGCAGTTAAAAACTACCTTGTTTCTAAAGGTATTGTTGAAACCCGCTTGAAGTCTGCTGGTTATGGAGAATTAAAGCCAGTTGCAGATAACACGACTTCTGCAGGTCGCGCTAAAAATCGCAGAACAGAAATGGTAGTGAGGAATTATTAAGACCTTGCTCTTTTAATAGAATAAAAATTAGAACCCCTGGCTTTCTTGCCGGGGGTTTCTTGTTGTTTGCCATCGGTGAAGGGGTAACAACACACTGCTTCCGTAATCCAACTATTTTGAATAACAAACAACACAGCCAGCGTTGATGATCCCTCATGTTCTGCTCCCCGGGGAGTGCTAACCAACTGCGGGGTAATGTTTCCCCAAAGTAAAAAGGACAATACTTTTTTATATAGAATTTTTTCAGGCATGGTATTAGGATGTATTCGATTCTGATATTTAATCACCACACAAAAAACAACCATCGTTATGGAACAAGCCACTAAAAAATCAGCGCCGGCTAAAGTACCTGCTAAAAAGGATGCAGCCAAAGAGTTACAGGATCTTTTCGAGGACAGTTTGAAAGACATTTACTGGGCCGAAAAAGCCCTTACCAAGGCACTTCCGAAAATGGCAAAAAACGCAACTGACCCCGGCTTAAAAAAAGCGATCACAGAACACCTTGCGCAAACACAGGAGCAAGTAACCAGGCTGGAAGCAGTATTTGCGTCCATCGGTAAAAAGGCCGCCGCTAAAAAATGTGATGCTATGGAAGGCTTATTGAAAGAAGGCACCGGTATAATGGAAGAAACAAAACCCGGTCCTGTAAGGGACGCAGGAATAATTGGTGCATCTCAAAAAGTGGAACATTATGAAATAGCTACCTATGGCACCCTTGCAGCCTTTGCAAAAGTGTTGGGGCATAAGGAAGCACTTAAACATTTGCTCACAACACTGACGGAAGAGAAGAAGGCAGATGAGCTTCTGACAAGCATTGCAGACACCGCTTTGAACAGTGCTGCAATGAAATAACACATAGGACTTTATCCCATAAAATGACGAAGCCCCCTGCAATTTTCAGGGGGCTTCATCATAAATAGAATGAATGCTGTTTTTGAGTGCATCCTTTTAATAACGTGGAGAAGAAGAGCAGCGGGGCTCCAGGAGTAGATCCTGTTATAGGTTCATCTGCCAGGGCAAGTATTACGTTACATTTGCAAAAAAACGGATCAAATCCACTGATTAATAGTTTCAACCTGCACAGACGGCGCTCGGGAATAACAGTGGTATTCTTCCGCCCATCCCCTTCATCCGCATCCAATCTCCATAAGCTTATTCGTTTTTAATATAGACCTTGAATAGTGTTCCCGTTTTTTCTTCGCTCTCCAAAAGGATCTTTCCACCGGAGTTTCTTACAAGTTCCTTTACAAGGTATAAGCCGATGCCTGAACCCATGATCTGGTTATCTAGCCGGTAGTATTTTGAAAAGATGGCTTCCTGTTTATCCGCCGCTATACCGATGCCATTATCTTTTATCGAGAGCACGATGTACTTTTCCTCCTGGCGGGTACTGATAAAAATTTCCGGTTGCCTGTGCGGCGAGCGGTATTTGATCGCATTATTCAACAGGTTGTAGATAATGCTCCTTAGTTTCCTGCGTGAAAAAGTCAACTCCGAAACCTTTATATCAGTTTTAATCACTGCACCGGACGACCGGATATCTTCATTCAAAGTAAGCCTCACATCCTCCAGGATGTGCTCCAGGTTTAAAAGCTCCTCGTGTGATTTATATTTATGTTCACCCTCGCGGGTTTCACTTAGTTCCTCGATTAGTACCTGCATTTTCATCAACGCCCTTTCCACAACTCCCAGCAGGCCTTCGAATTCTTCCGGGTTCTTTAATCCCACCAGTTTAAACTCTTCAATTGCCAGGACGAGATTACTAAGTGGCGCTCTGATATCGTGAGAAAGTGTATCCAAAAGCGTTTCATGATCAGAGATGAGTTTTTCCTGTTCTTTGAGGTCTTTTATACGAAATGTGATTTCCACGAAGGTAATGATGACCCCGTTTGTCTTGCTCTGTTGCTGGATGATGTAGGGGATGACATTCATCTGGTACCAACGAAGATCTGTAGTCTGTATCTCCTTTTCAAGTATTTCGTTGCTGCTAACAACTGCCTGTATATTTTCTACGATGGACGGAAAACGAAAATTATCCTTGATATCAAGGATCGATTTACCCAGGTCCATATCGGTCAGGTTGAACTGCTTCATAGCAGGGGGTGTAAACTTTCTCAGCACAAGGTCCGCATCCACGAATAATTGCGGTATAATGGTGTTCCTGAAATAATTTTCTAATTCATGATTGTGATCAATAAGATCCCGTATTATTTCTGATTGTGTGCTCATAACCAAGTAATAAGTTTGTAAGATAGGCTTAATCCCGTATTCCATCGGGCAGGGGTACAGAACATCGTGGATAAACAAAAAGTTGCTTTTTTTTCCGTTAACCCACACACCCATTCAGAGCTTAATCGCGAATGTCAACATTTTCTGTACAGAGGAATCATCGATGTATTCCATATTACATTTTCGAAGCAGGTTGATGCTGGTCTGATTCCTGTGGTCAGCGAAAGCAAAAACCTGGGTTACTCCCATGCCTTTCAGGTAACTCAAAACAGTGTTGATAGCCACTCGCATAATACCCTGGTCCCTGGCTGCTTCTGCCAGCCAGAAATCAATACTCCATTCATCTATTGTAATGTCGCTGGACGTAAATGTTTGTAAAGGAGAATTGCATAAAATGTACCCTATCGGAGAAGGATTTTCTTTTAAAGCAATTGCAAACAATAATCCCTTTTTCAAAAGAAAAGACCTGGCAAAATCGTGAATTTTTCCAAATGCAGCTTCTTCAGTTGCTGCATAGGCATTAGGAAGGTACTTCTTTACAGAGTTGTTATTAGCATTTTCAAAATAAGCTTTTGCCTCTGAGGCTGAATCTGCAACAAGTCCCCGCAACACCAGGCTGCCCATGTCAATCTCCGGGATCTTATCAAAAATATCATAATTCGCTTTATAGCCGGCGTAATACAATGGTGCACTTTTTTAATGGTGAAAAATCCGCGCAAGTTGCGCAAAACCTTTTAAAACGCTTACTCTGTCAGCTCTGCTGCGGCTGAGGAAAAGGCGGAAATATTCTACACGCTGCTTTATGCTGGAACCAAGATCCTTGCATAAAAAAAATTGGTCTCATTCATGCCCTCCGAAACACTTGGCAAAAAGAGGGAGTTCTGTAAACAGCTGAAAACCAGGAGATCTTTAAATTCTTGGAGGGATGAATATGGATGTAAGTTAAGGTTTATATATTTAAATGAGACCTGTTCGCCATTTCCCGGTTTTTCGGCGGGGATGACAGGGAACCAATCTTACCAACAGGGAGCCGGAGAAGCGAAGGCCCAATTTTCTTCTTATTGTGCGCCCTTGGGGAAATTTTCCGTTTCCATCTGCATACCAGATTTCAACAGCATACGAGCGCCGGCACCAAACGACTAGGAAGTACTTCATCAAGACTACCAAGAACTATCTGAACTTTGGACGCAAAATGGAATAATTGCAGGCATGGGAAATATCTCTTCCTTTTTCCCAGGCGTTTAACCGGATCCCAAAAGATATACCCGATCGCCACCCATCCTTTCGAAATAATGGAAGGTGAAATTACCTGGCAAATTGTAGCGTTTCAACGGTTGTATAAATAGGCCTTGGCCCCGGCGAAGTCTATTGCACACAAAGTCTTGCTACCTTATTTGCTCAACAACGTCTTTCACTACCGCCACATTTTTTAGTACGGCGGAACCTTTCACGAGCCAGGCTATCCCAAACGCCCACAGTGCCGTAGTTTCAAAAATAAAAGTGCTGTAAGTGAAAAAGCCCTCTTGAGGTTCGATCACAAAATTGAAAAGGCCTACCAGGATAATACTCACAACTATCACCCAGCCGCAGATCTTATAAATGAGTTTTCTTTTTTTAAATTTTCTCTCTGCTTCTCCACTATATTCATCATCCGGCTTTTGAAAAAAATAAAGGCAAAAAATAACAAAGCAGGTAAACAAGGCCCCTGCAAAACCAAAATGTAAACCGCCCCAAAAATCAGTAACCTCTTTCATTAACCGGAGGTATTGGTTCCGGCCTTCCTGTGCAGGCAGAAAACCTTCAAACTTCTTGGGGAAAGCCGCAATGCCGAATGCGCAAAAACCGGCGAGGTTGGATAACCTGCTCTCCCACCGGTCTTTCCCTTTGTAAGTTAACAGGAACGCGCCCAATACACAGAGGATACTTACAAATGTGATATGCATGAAGCTGTAATAATAATGGCTGATGGAAACCTGCCAGGCGTAAGGGCCGGCTCCAAAGAATCCGCAACCCAGTACCACCAAAATAGGGAGTAAAATGCCGGTGAACCCAATGAAGGCCCTGAGTTGCTGGTAGGAGATAATTTCATCCCGCTGCGGGGGGGGGGGGTCAACAGGTCTGTCTTTGGTCATAAGAATCAGGTTTGGATAATAAAGATGATGCTTTTTAGGGTGCATAACAATTCCAGCTAATTTTTTATGCTCCCCATCTTCAATATTGGCTTAGCCGCCTCCTAAAAGTCCCCCGCAGGTGCAGGGGACTTTTATTATAGGGGCAGTTTTAAACCTTTGCCACATCAAATGCAATTTGAAGGTCATTCTTGATGTCTTCGATATGTTCGATGCCCAATGAAATACGCAATAGTCCGGGCTCTACACCGGCAGAAATTTGTTCGGCCTCACTCAACTGTTCGTGGGTGGTGGTGGCCGGATGTATAATGAGTGTTTTGGCATCGCCAACATTGGCTAAATGGCTGATCAGTTTCAACTCATTTACGAAAGTATCTGCTACCGTTTTTCCACCCTTTATTTTAAAAGACAACACACCACCAAAGCCACGCTTTAAATATTTTTTAGCCAGTGTATGGTATTTACTGGATTCTAATCCCGGATAGTTTACATACTCCACCTGTGGATGCGCCTCCAGCCATAAAGCCAGGGCAAGCGCATTCTCGACGGTACGTTCTACCCGTAGCGACAAGGTTTCCAGCCCCTGCAAAAATAAAAATGAATTGAACGGACTTAACGAAGGGCCCCATGTGCGAAGGCCTGACACCCGTAACCGGATGATATAAGCGATATTACCAAACGGGCTGCCAGCTCCAAAAATCTCCCAGAATTTCATACCATGGTATCCTTCATCCGGCTCCGTAAACTGTGGGAATTTACCATTGCCCCAATTGTAATTTCCTCCGTCTATTACCACACCGCCAATACTGTTGCCATGGCCGCCAATCCATTTGGTAGCAGCTTCTACAATAATGTTAGCACCATAGTCGAATGGCCTGAATAAGTACCCGGCAGCACCAAAAGTATTGTCTACCACCAGCGGTATATCGTGTTCCTTTGCAATCGCTGCGATGGCTTCAAAATCGGGAATGCTAAAACCCGGGTTGCCGATTGTTTCTAAAAAAATGGCTTTTGTTTTGTCGTCAATTTTGGAAGCAATACTTGCGGCATTATCACCTTCAGCAAAACGAACTTCTATACCAATTCGCTTAAACGAAACTTTAAACTGGTTGTAGCTGCCACCATATAAAAAGGAGGAGGCTACAAAATTGTCGCCGGGTAATAGTAAATTATGCAATGCTAAAAACTGGGCACTCATGCCCGACCCTGTGGCAACAGCGCCCACACCACCTTCCAATGCAGCAACCCGTTTTTCAAATACATCGGTTGTGGGATTCATAATACGTGTGTAGAT
This sequence comes from Chitinophagaceae bacterium, assembly GCA_043727215.1. Taxonomy (GTDB): domain Bacteria; phylum Bacteroidota; class Bacteroidia; order Chitinophagales; family Chitinophagaceae; genus Ferruginibacter. The sequence goes on from JAYSYY010000083.1 coordinate 37,869, forward strand.
ATTTCCAAACTCTTTTAGTCCAAACAGGTTGGCGGCATGTTCCGAACTTTCGAAAACAAAAGAACTGGTTTGATAAATGGGCACCTGCGCTGCATGCGTAGTAGCTTCCGGCGAATACCCGGCATGTATCTGCAGGGTTTCAAAATGTAGTGGCGTTGTAGACATGATTATTTTTTTGTTATTATAAGTCTACCAAGTTAGTATACCTGGCGTAATAAAAGGAGATTCAGGGTGGAAAAAATTTTCAAACCGGCAAAATGGTGCCGAAGCATCGCTTGATGCCTGTTAATTCTGCAGTGATTTTTAGTTCGCCTTGGGTGTTCCGATCCAATCTATCGGTGCTGCCAGTGTTCGCAAAGTGTTGCCGGCGCCCTTCCTGGAAGAAATATCCTATGGTGTGGCCACATATCTTTAAAATCTGCTTTTTTGCCTATGCGAAAAAGAGAATTCCGGACCTGGATGGATCTCATGTGTGCCAGCAGATTATCGTTTGAAAATATCGCAAACAAAATAGGTGTTTGTGCCCCTAATCTCTTTCGTCAGGTTGCTCTATTCTTCCTCCCATCTGTGTGGGTTCAACAAATGTTGTACATATTCCCTGCGCCTCACAGGGCGAAATTTTCAAATGTGCCTTAATTGCGCGGAGGTTCTGGTCAAAATTTCCAGGTGTGTCAAATTGTGAAATAGCATAAGCACAACAAAGAAATTCATCGACTTTTATGGCTGCAGGCTCATATCCCAGGCTGGTTTAATTTCACGCATCTTTAGTAAATAGGGCACCAGGAAAATAAGTTCCAACCTGAAATTAAAGCCCCCGTTTCCTTCAATAGAGGGATAGATCATCAAAAAAATACAAACCACGATGCCCGTTATTGCATCCACGAGCGCCAGGTTGATGGCCCAGTCTTTCTCCTTTAAAAGGCCGAAGGAAACGATTCCTTTTAACAGGAAAAGCACAAAAACCGTTATGCCAGTTACAGAAAAAGGTTCACTGGTTTCCAAACCATACAAGCTCATTTCAAAATTGGAACCCAAAATTCCAAAGAGTAACCTAAAAGGGATCAACACACCAAAGACCAGGAATATCCAGGTGAAGATCTTTATCCATAGCGGTATTAGTTTTTTTCTTCTTATCGTGTCTAGCTGGAGGAGATTCCCTGGTAACAGGTCGGTTTGATTTTCCTGCATGGTCAAGTTTGGTTTAAAAGTATCACTTTCTTATTTATCATCTCTGATTTCTTATTCTGAAGTGCAACAAGCCTTGCAGGATGTTCTATATTTGTTTTGCTTTTCCGTAATAAAAATGCGCAGTGTAAGTTCCAATGAAAATTTTAAATCTTCCTCTATGCAAAAAAAGATGATCAAAGGATCCTGGGTCATTGCCAGCCTCATTATCCTGTTTTCGGGTTGTAACGCTGATAAAAAAAAAACAGACACCCATCCGAATAATAAAGCAAAGGACAGGACCCTTGTTGCAAAAAACAAAACCATCGTTTTTTTTGGTAACAGTCTTACCGCCGGTTATGGCCTGAGTCCTTCGCAGGCTTTCCCGGCAATCATTCAAAAAAAAATCGATTCGCTCGGCCTTCCCTACCAGGTGGTGAATGCCGGGGTAAGCGGCGAAACTTCTTCCGGTGGCAATACCCGTATCGATTGGATTCTTAGGCAACGGGTGGATATCTTTGTGCTTGAACTAGGTGCCAATGATGGGTTACGCGGGATTCCGCTTTCAGAAACTAAAAAAAGCCTTCAATCTATTATTGACAAAGTAAGATCAAAATATCCTGCAACCACACTCGTTTTAGCGGGCATGCAGGTACCACCCAATATGGGACAAACCTATTCAACGGAGTTCCGGAATATTTATACCGAACTGGCCACCAAAAATGCAATGGAGCTCGTTCCTTTTCTTTTAGAAGGGGTCGGTGGTGAAACAAGCCTGAACCAGGAAGATGGCATTCACCCGACTGCTGAGGGACATGTTATCGTTGCGGAGAATCTTTGGCGGCAATTAGAAAATTTGTTGTAGAAGAGCAGACCATGGACCGCCTCCATGCCGGGGGTAACTCATCGTCACCCGCCATTAAGTATTCCCTACTAGTCCTTCTACCCTCTACCCGCCCCATCACACCTCCTCCCGCAAAATCTCCAACGGCGGTCTCATCACTACTGCACGGCTATTGATCAATCCGATGAGTACGGTCAGCAGGCATACGGCAACAAATATAAGGACCATAGGCAGCCACTGAATTGTAAACTCCGTTTTGAATATAAATTTTGCAAGCATCCAGCTTCCCACCAATGACAAAACAATACCTGTAGCGGCAGCCAGTGCTCCCAGGAAAAAATATTCCAGGGCTGTGATGTAAAAGATCTGTTTTCGGCTTGCACCCAGTGTACGCAACAACACACTCTCCTGTATGCGCTGGTATTTGCTAATGAGCACGGAAGCAATTAATACAATGAGCCCGGTGAATATGCTAAAGCCCGCCATGAAACGAATAACAAAACCAACCTTATCCATTAGTTCACCCACTATACTCAATACCAGGCTCAGATCAATGATCGAAACATTCGGAAACCGCTGCACCATTAGTTGCTGGAACCGCGCCGAGGCTTCCCTGGTAGGGATACGGGTCATCAAAACATGAAACTGTGGCGCTTGTTCTAACACACCGGTAGGAAATACAACCAGGAAATTAGTTTGTATCCGGTTCCAGTCTACTGTCCGCCAACTGCCAACGATAGCCGGGATAACAGCCCCCTGCACGTTAAAGATCATCGTGTCCCCAATATTGATACTGTTGTTCCGGGCATACCGTTCTTCTATGGAAACGAATACAGTACCCGAGGATGGATCCACTTTTCCTGACCATTTTCCTTTTGCAATTTTTTCGGAACTGGTAAGCGAGTCGCGAAATGTGACGCGGTACTCCCGGTCAAATATCCATTCGTGCATTTTAATGCTGCTGTCTTTCTCCAGCATTTCCACCGTGGTATTATTGACCCTTTCCAACCGCATATTCACGATAGGTACGGTGCCATCTATCGGGAAGCCCTGCTGGCGTGCCAGTGCGATGACGCTGTCCTTTTGCAACGGTTGTATATCAAATAATACAGTATTGGACTGGTTGCCTTTGGCAGAGAGCATCACCCGGTTGAGCAAAATAGACTGAACAGAAAAAAGGGTGCTGATAAATGCGGTACCTAAACCAATGGCAACAATCAAGATGGTGGTCTGGTTATTGGGCCGGAATAAATTGGCCAATCCCTGACGCCATAAATAACTCCATGATTCCGGGAAAAAACGACGGACTACCCACATCAACAGGGCCGCAATGGCAACCAATATCAAAAAGGCTATCAAAATACCCAGGGAGAAAAAAAGCGCGCGTTGCAGGTTCTCTAATTGAATATAACTAAACGCAAAAATAAAACCCATGATCGCCAGGTATACCAACCATTTCAGCGGGTCTTTAAATAAACTAAGTGATTGAAATGATAAACGCAGTGTATTCAACGGGGAAACATTGCGAATGGATATCAGCGGCAATACGGCAAAAAGAAAAGAGATCACCAAACCTAATAATAAACCCTGCCCGATCGCTTGCCAGGAAAGCTGGGGATCTATGGTTACGGGTAAAAAATCCTTCAATGCAATGGGCAACACCTGTTGGATGATGGTGCCTAAACCAGCACCAGCCACTGAACCAATAAAACCTATTGCAACGATCTGTATCAAATAAATAAGAAATGCCTGCGAACCCCTTGCGCCGAGGCACCGTAAAATGGCGACCGAATTTATTTTTTCCCTTACATAGATATGAATAGCGCTTGCTACCCCAATGCAGCCAAGCAGTAAGGCGATAAAGCTGATCAGTGCCAGGAACTGTGCCAGATCTGCCAGCGACCTGCTGGTAGCCTCTTTTTGACTTTCCACGGTATCAAAGTTCAGGTCTTCCCTTTCCAGGCGGGGCTCAAGGTTTTTCATCAATTGTGCCATATTCACGCCCTTGTTGAACTTGAAGTAAAACTTGTAATTGATCCTGCTTCCTTTTTGCGACAGGCCTGTTTGTGCGATCCAATTCAGCGGCATATACACCACCGGCGCTACAGATGCTGCCACGCCTGTTTGCCCGGGTGCACTCATCAAAGTCCCGGCAATCACAAAAGAAACATTACCAATTTTTACGGAGTCTCCAGGTTTTGCATTGAACTGTAACATCAGCGTTTGATCAACTAAAGCAGCTTGTGCATTCCGAAAGGTTTTTCCGGCCGATGCAGGTAAAGTTTGTAAATTTCCATAATAAGGAAAGTCGCCGCTCAATGCACGCACCTGTACCAACCGTGTTCCTCCATCTTTGGGAAAATAGATCATGGAGGTAAAACTTTGTTGCTCCGATCTCCTGTCACCCAGCGAATCAGCCATTTTTCGTGTAGCCGGGCTCACTTGTTTGTTCGTACTTATCTCCAGGTCCGCGCCCAGTAAGCCCGCCGCCTGCCTGTCTATTTCGTAGCGCATATTATCCCCCAAAGAATATATGGCCACCATCGCCGCAATTCCTAGTATGATAGAAGATACAAACAATAACAGCCGCGAACGATTGCGCCGGCTATCACGCCACGCCATTTTCAGGAGCCAGGGGAAATTTAAACTGGTTTGTTTACTCATCTATGGTGATTGGATGATTGGGATTGGATGATTTGGTGATTGGATGATTTGGTGATTGGGTGATTGGTGATTGATAACCCGGTTAGATTTTTTCAAAGCGATGCAGGAGCATTGGGCTCGTTAGCCCAGCAAGACGAGCGAGACTAGCAAGCCGAGACGAAAAATTCCGAATGCTTCCGGGAAAACTCACAACCCACAACTCACAACTCATCACTCTCAACTCTTAACTCTTAACTCTCAACTCTTAACTCTCAACAATCCTCCCCCCTTTCAATTTAATAATCCGGCCTGTTTTATTTGCCAGCTCCAGATCATGTGTTACCATGATCAACGTGGTGCCGGCTTCTGTATTCAGGTTAAAGATCAGTTCAACAATTCCGCGACTGGTCTCCGCATCCAGGTTACCGGTAGGTTCGTCGGTAAACAGGATCCGGGGTTGATTGATAAAAGCCCTGGCCATGGATACCCGTTGTTGTTCACCTCCGCTCAACTGTGCAGGGTAATGGTGTCCGCGATTGGCCAGGCCCACCTTCTGGAGCAGGTCAACTGCTCTTGGTTTTATATTTTTTTCTTTGCGCAATTCCAGGGGCACCATCACATTCTCCAGGGCTGTAAGGGTGGGAAGTAACTGGAAGTTTTGAAAAATAAAACCCACGTATTGATTCCTTATGCTAGCTCGTTGGTCTTCATTCAACTGGTCTAACCGGGTATTATTTAATTCAACGGTGCCTGTGCTGCTCCGATCCAGGCCGGCAGCCAATCCCAGCAAGGTAGTTTTGCCGCTGCCCGATGGCCCAACAATCGCCATCGTTGATCCCTCTTCTACGGAAAAACTAATATCCTCCAGCACCGTGAGCGTGCGGCCTGCACTTTGATAGGTTTTACCCAGGTTTTGGATATTCAATATGGTTGCCATTAATCATTATTGTTTTCTTGTACTGTAATTTAGAATAAATTTTTATCGGGGCTTTCAAATTATTGGGTGTATTTGGTTTAGCAAAGCGCATTCGGGATTGTCGATGGCACAGAAAACATTTAAATCCGGTTACGTGGAGTCACGAGAGCCGTTTAAAGTATAGAACAGAACGACAGCGACTGCTTCACCTGGAAAAAATAAAACCCCCATACAAACAATTCACTGTGTTTTTTAGTACTGCATTAAAACCATCTGTGTAGGAAGGATCGCAGCCATTCGAAATTACCACGATACCAAATTTCTCTTTAGGGTGAAAGAACATCGCACTGTAAAGACCATAAGCGGAACCAGTATGGCCTTTCAGGGTTTTGCCGGGAATCAGTTTTTCAGTGGTCATAATTGCTAACCCGTAACCATCTTTATCAGACAACTTCGTTTGCATTTGTTTTGCACCCTGTTTCGATAGTATTCTGGTTCCCTTGTATTTTCCCTGCCTCATGTGCATGATCATATAGGCAGCAAGGTCGGGCGCAGAAATCTTCATACCGCCGGTGGGGGAAAATATGGGCGTGCTGTAACCCATTTGGTAATTCTTTATTTCTTCCCTACGGGGTGCATAGGCGGCGCGTGCGGCAATGAATTTCTTTAATGAATCATTGTACTCATAGAGCGTGGCAAAGCGGGACTTGTCTAGTGAATCTACACAATACCCGCCATACAATTTTAGCGGGTCGAGAATATGCTTTTTCACATATTGATCAAACCGTTCTCCGGAGATTTTTTCTATGATCGCTCCCACCATATTATAGTTAAGGTTGCAGTATTGATAGCCGGTGCCGGGTTCGTAATCATTATAACATTTCGCCCAGTCCTTGTTTTTACCGGGGTTGATGGCATCTAGGGTGAAATAACCTTGTGTGTCGTTGATGGAGGATCGGTGCGACATCACCATTCTAAGTGTGATGATGGTTCCGGGAAATTTAGGGTTTCTTATTCTAAAACCGGCGAGGTTGCTGATATCATCTTCCAAAGACAATTTTTTTGCTTCTGCCAGTTGCATAATAGATGTGGCAGAAAATGATTTTGAAATGGAAGCTATTCTGAAGAGACAATCATTGGTGAGCAGGGCATTTGTTTCGATGTCTTTGCTGCCGAAGGAATGCGTATAAATGATCTTATTGTTTTTTACTACGGCTACTGAAAGACCTGCCACGGCTGATTGCTGAATGATATTGCTGATGCAGTCTTCGGGTTGAGTGGATTGGGCTGTGCTTTGCAGGACAAATGTAAAAGAAAGAAGGAAGCTGGCAGTTGCTGTTAATCTTTGAAGGTTCATTTTTGAAAGTGTTATTTTATAAATATAAGTAACCGGATCGAATTAAGGGGGAAATGGTATTGTACGCCGCTGGTTGCACCCTAGTGAAAAAATTTACGTGCCTCTATCCGCCTCACCCGTTTCAGCCGGGTTTCCATCCCTCTTTTTAAACCCGTTCAAACGAAACGAAAATTAGATTGTATCTTATAGTGAAATTAAGAGCGCCATTAAAATAGCCCCAATTCTTACTGCCGCTGTTTGTTTTTTTCTTCTCGCTTGTTCTTCCTCTAAAAAAGCGGACAAAGTAACTTATGAAGGCCAGGCGTTTAACCGCTTGTTCATCCTTGCCAACACCGCTGATATAGGTGCAAAGGTGCAACTGGAGAATGATTTGTCGGAAGCAGCCCTTGCAAAAGGATACCCGGTGGTAAAAAGTACAGTCATTTTTCCGCCTTCTTTTCGCGATCCAAGGCCTCCCTCCATAGAGCAGGTTATGGATTCTTTAAAAGCTACGGGCTGTGATGCCTTTTTCGTGATTAACCTAAAAAGGAAAGAAGACCTGAAATTCATGCCCGGTGTAAAAGTAAATGCGAACTCTGGTTGGATTGGCGGGTTGCTGGCAAGCAGTTTTGGTCATCAAACCAATAATGCAGATGTGAAAGAAGTGAATAAACCCGGATCGAATGCATACAAAAATAGCTTTTATATCACAGGTGACCTGGGAGATGCCAACACAAAGGTTATCGTTTATTCAGCCATTTCTGAAATGATGGAATATGATAAACTCAAAACTGAAGGCAAGGTTTATTTGCGCGGCCTTGTAGATATGATGGAAAAACAGCAGATACTGAGGAAACGAAGATTGTGAATAACGTAAACCTCCGGGGCATGCACTGGCTAATGTATCCTCGCGGTATTGCAGCTCACCTATTCCAGGACTACCCACCATACTTCTGATCGTTTTGGTTGTCAGTGCAATATTTTTTTGTACATTGTTGCTTATAATATCAATATAATTTATGCGGCATTTTAGGAAACGAGACAACAATGGATAGATATACTGAAACATTTGAAACTTGGAACAAAGTTGCTCAGCTATATCAAGACAAGTTTATGGACTTGGACCTATATAATGCCACCTATGATTTCTTTTGCAATTTAATTACCAAGGATAATGCAAAACTATTAGAAATTGGATGTGGACCAGGAAACATTACAAAGTACCTTTTGTCAGTAAGACCAGACTTTGACATATTTGGAATTGACATTGCACCCAATATGATAGAACTTGCAAAAAAGAATAATCCGACAGCAAGTTTCACCATAATGGACAGTAGACATATTGACGAAATCAAAATAAGATATGACGGCATAATTTGTGGCTTTTGCTTACCTTATTTATCGCAGACAGACAGCCAAAAATTAATCACTGACTGTTACAATTTACTTAATGAAGAAGGAGTAATTTATATAAGCTTTGTTGAGGGCAATCCAAATAAATCTGACTTTAAAACTGCCAGCAGCGGTGACAGGGTATTCTTTTATTATTACAACTTGCACGACTTGACCCAACAACTCTTAAAATATAATTTTGAGCAATTAAAAATGTTCACGGTGGACTTTAAAAGAACTGAAAACGAATTTGAAACACATACCATATTAACAGCGAAGAAAAAAACGACCGCATAACATGGGGCTTTGTGCAAGTTGGGCAGGACATTATAAATGCCAGCACAGCAGCAGGAGCCCTAGCGTTGGCTGAAATGGCAGGGAGCACTTTATTATAAGCGAATTTGTATATTTGACGGACTATACCCATAGAATTGGTCTGCAGTTTATACAAATGAAAATTGATCTTGAAAAACTATTAAAAAATAAAGTCGATTTTGTGTCATCAAACGGAATGTCAAAATATATCAGGCCAATAGTGGACAGCGAAAAGCAATTGATATATGCGAAGTGAGCTTGGCGACCCAATTAGATTGAAGCATATTTTGGATGCGATTGCTGAAATTGAGAAATATTAATGGAAGTCGACTTTTCGACATTTATCGAAAATTCAATGATGAGATTTGCCTGCATAAAGCAAATGGAGATAATTGGCGAAGCAAGTAACCGACATCACGTTCTTTAGTCCACCTGCGGATTTTTGTCATGCACTTAATGCTGCAGACCGCATTTGTGGTTACAATGATATTTCCGTTCTTTAATTTACATAAGCGCCCGGTAAGTGCAGTATGAATACCCGAAGTGCGGGAATGCCCGGCGTTAGCGGCAACCAACGACTCCAAAATTACCAGCATGATCCTACAAGCAAACACCAGGCAAAGAATTCACTCAATTGACCTGCTTCGTGGTATTGTTATGGTAATGATGGCTCTTGACCACACCCGTGACTTTTTCCATCTTGGATCTAGTATGGGTGCAGATCCAATGGACTTAGATACCACTACCCCTTTCTTCTTTTTCACCCGCTGGATTACGCATTTTTGTGCCCCTGTTTTCGTTTTTCTTTCCGGAACATCTGTGTTTCTTTTTGAAGCAAAAGGAAGGTCAAAAAAAGAAGTTTCTCTATTTCTTTTGACAAGAGGTCTTTGGTTAATGCTTGTGGAGATCCTGATTATTGTGCCTCTTTGGGAATTCAGTTATAATTCGATTGATTTGCAGGTAATTTGGGCAATAGGACTCTGTATGATGGTATTTTCAGTCATGATATTTTTACCAATACGTGTTTTGTTTTTTATTGGTATCGCAATCATATTCGGGCACAACCTTCTTGACGGTATAGAAATACAGGGAGAGAGTTTTTCATCTTTTCTCTGGGCACTTATTCATCAAAGACATGCATTCCCAATTTCTGAAAACATGCGAATATTAGTTGCATATCCTTTTCTTCCATGGCTAGGTTTAATGATAACGGGGTATTGCATGGGAACGCTTTACACTAAAAGTTTTCCGGCTGAGCAGAGAAAAAATATTTTGTTATACACAGGCATAGGTTTGATAATTTTATTTGTACTTATAAGGTCAATTAATAGCTATGGCGATCCGGATCAATGGGAGGAAAAAGGAAATTCAATTTATACGTTTCTTGATTTTATTAAAATAACAAAATACCCGCCGTCATTATTATTTATTCTCCTAACCATAGGAATAGCTTTAGCTGTCTTATCAAGGCTCGAAAGTGTATCAAATATGTCAAGTAATAAAATTGCTGTGTTCGGAAAGGTTCCATTTTTTTACTACATAGCACATTTGCTGGTAATTCACTTATCTGCCTTTATTTTGTTTTTTATCACGGGCGGAACCTGGCAGCAACTAGATGCTACGGGTTTCAACAACAGTAACCTGCCACCTGATTTTGGTTTTTCTTTGGGAGTAACATATATAGTTTGGATAGCCATCATTATCATTCTTTATTTTCCATGTCGCTGGTATAATAAGTATAAATCTACCCATCATTATAAGTGGCTCAGTTATCTTTGATACAAAAATTAACATGCAGTCGCTAACATATCACCGATGTTGTGTATGGCTGGTAGGATACCGATGAACTAAATTGCTTTTCACTTGAAAAGCGGCGGATATCGCCCAACTCGCCCAGTCACCACAACGCCAGGCCCAGACGTTGCCTGCTATACGTCGACCCACCGTAAAAGTCAAAGCAGACAGAAACTGCGACCCATTAAAAGGCAGAAGTTTTGGCTTTAACACTGACATTTTTTTAATCATTTTGTGACAGATTTTCATTTTAAAATACTACTAATTGCGATGGCACACAACTTGATTGGCCTTTTTAAAATTACTTGTTAACCATTAAAAAGGAGGTAACTATGACACTCGTAAAAAGAAATGGAAGCCTGCTAAATCAAATGCCAGTGCTTTTTGACGATTTTTTTAATCGGGATTTGTTTAATTGGGGAAATCAACATTTTTCAGACAGCAACACTACAGTTCCTGCGGTAAACATTAAAGAAACTTCTGAGAATTATGAGGTGGAAGTGGCTGCACCCGGAATGACCAACAAAGACTTCAAAGCGGAACTTGACGGAAATTGCCTAACAATCAGTTCCGAAAGAAGCAATGAAAAAGTGGAGAAAGACGATGAACGATATTCCCGTAAAGAATTTAGCTGCCAATCTTTCCAAAGGACTTTTACTTTGCAGAAAGAAGTAATGGACATTGAGAAAATTCATGCGAAGTACGAGAATGGCTTGTTGCATCTTCTTATTCCCAAAAAAGAGGAGGCTAAACAAAAGCCACCAAGGATTATTCAAATTTCCTAATTAACAACTTCCTCATTTCAAGAGTTGCCTTCGAAAAAAGGCAACTCTTGTTGTTTAAACTTTTTCCTAGATGTCTTTACTTTCGATTATAAATTTTGAGGAACTTCTGAAAAGGATTCTAATAATGTTTCTTACAATTTTGTTAATCGGCTAATTCGGGGTACTCTTACAACTCCTTTCAAGGTTTAGCGTAGATATTGTGTTGGATTTTAGGCGGGTGATTAACAACAACCACCCTATTTATGCCCTTCAGGCCGATTCCTGCAACACCAGTTCTGCTTTCACACTTAAGGTTAACAGCCCTTCGGGCTCCGCAATTTGAGCCAGGATCGTTTCGATGGCTAGCCGGCCAATTTCTTCTAAAGGCTGTTTTATATAGGTCACGGGTGAATAAAAAACGTCCAGCATCTCTGCCTGGTCGAAGCTGATCAGCGCCAGATCGTCCGGCACGATCACCGGAAGACTATTTATGTAACGAATCCCGGAGGTAGCAATGGTATTGGAACCCAGCAGCAGTGCATCAATCGCCGGTTCTTCGCGAAGCAACAGGTCAATAGCCGTTTCGATAGACGCCTTTTTATCAGCCACACTAACAAGCCTGGTCATACCCGGGTCGAACCGGATATGGTGTTTTTTTAATGCTGCCATAAAACCGCGGTTTCTTTCCCGCAGGTGAAAAAGTTCAGTGTCATAGCCTAGCATGGCAGGCCGCTTCCTCCCGATTTTTATAAGATGCTCAGTGGCCTTGAAAGCGGCGCCATAGTTATCCAGGACCACGTAGCTGGTTTTAAGGGCCGGAAAATACCGGTCCAATAAAATAAAATTGATTCCCTGCTGCTGCAGCCTCCCGATGACGTGTTCGCAACCGGCAGGTGGCGAGAGGATCAACCCATCCACTTTCCGGTTCACGAATGTATTTACCAGGTTCTCAAATTTGAGGACGTCCTCATCTGAACTTCCAAAAATGCTGGTGTACTTACGGTTGGCGGATTCATTTTCGATGATGCGTGCAAGTGTAGCGGAAAAGGGATTGCCAATGTTTGAAACAATGACGCCAATTGTGTTGGTCTTATTGGTCTTGAGGCTGCGGGCCAATTGATTCACATTGTAATTAAGCTCTGCCGCAATGTTCCGGATCTTTTGAGCGGTCTCTTTATTTACCCGGTTCACCCTGCTGTCGTTTAATACATAGGACACCAGGGCTGCAGAGACGCCCGCTTTTTGTGCAATATCTTTTAATGAAACCCCTTTGCGCATACCCATCCGACTATTTAAAAGCCTTAAAACAAACGCTTTATACACAAAGCTACTACTTTTAACAACAAGTGGTTAATCGATTAAACATAAACCCTTACCTTTGCGTCATATTTACACACTAAATCCATCGATTATGCGTACGGTTACAAATGTGGGATTGATTCATTACACGGATTTAGCTACACCTTATACGGTAGATAGCAACAACGAATCAAACAATTACCACATAAAAAAAGTACTGATAAAGGGTCGGGCGTCAGGAGCAGGCCATTACCCGCAAGCGGAAGTTGTGCAGGATGCACAATCCATTATCCAGGACGGTTCAATAGACCTCGTTATCCTGCTTTCACCTGATGAAGAAGGAATGAACACTGTTACCGAGGCACTGAGTGCGGGTAAAAATGTAAGGATCCTCTGATAGGAAGATTGCCCCATATTTATTGTTTAATGTAAAAAACAGGATGCAAACTGTAGTGGCGCCCTATTGCCTGCATCCTCGGGAACTGTTCCCTGATGGAACAAGCCGGTTATGCACATATGTGAAACAAATAAATATTTGATGCACAAAAAAAATCAAAAATGAAAACACTAACGATTAACTCCCTGGGATGGATAAAAGCTTTTTTTATGGCGGCTGGACCTCTGGCAAAATCACGCCCGTCTGTTTACAGAAGCAGCTCCATTAATGATACCCAGGAGCCATTGGAACCCGAAAATTCCAGGCAAGAAGAACCAACGAAAGTTGCGTTGGGCGACATTATGCGGACTGCCCACCGGGGTAACTTTTCAGCGGGGCCTACTTTTTTGTTTCATCCCGGCTGGTTCAAATAATTAGCCGGATGAAACTCCAGGTAGAAACTTTTCTGCAGAAAACAAAAACAGGATCCCATGAAAAGAATAGCAGTAGATATGGATGGCGTTTTGGCCAGTGTGGTAGACCAACTTATCTAATACCATAACGATGATACGGGTGAAGTAAAAACCCTACAGGATACACCGGGAAAAACAGAACAGGACCCTTTCGCGAATGCGGTGCAATACCTCCATAGAGAAGGGTTCTTTCGCAGTTTGCCAGTGATTGACGGAAGTCGTGAAGTGCTGGAAAAGCTGCATAAAAACTACGAGGTTTTTATTGTGTCATCTGCCACAGAATTTCCGCAATGCCTTTCAGAAAAACAGGCTTGGTAAAAAAACACTTCCCATTTATCAGTTGGGAGCAAATGGTCTTTTGCGGTGTAAAAACAATTATCCGGGCAGACATCATGATCGATGATCATTTTAAAAACCTGGACTGCTTCCCGGGAAAACAATTTTATTTAACCAGCCTCATAACCAACTGTCTGATGCCGGCAGGCACACCAGGGTCTTTAACTGGTGGGAAATAGAAAATCTTTTATTGAAGGGAGTAAATTTTGATTACCAATGGATGTTGAATAAAACCACCTGTTAAAAATTACGGTTGATGACAGCAGACCTTCTCGGTTAAATTGAAGGCACATTTTGATCCGTTTCATTTTTACCACGGGTGATAAGGATTTGGAAAACGCAATCAGCGCCGGACGACCGTCCGCAAGGGCTGCCTCACTCTTTCAGACTGCCGGTTATTCAAATACCCCGTTCTCTACGGGATATAATACGATGCTCAGCACAAAGAGGATCCTGCCGTCATCGAGTGCCTTGTCTGAATTAAGTTGACGGGCAGCAAGGAACTTATCGTCGGTGCAATTATTACACCCGAGTATAACATCGGCTCCGCTGAAATCAATTCTACCGGTTGATTCCGGCAATATGAGTCCGGGGTTGGGTGCTTTCCCTCCGCAGAAAGAGATATTGTTATCGTTTAATGTTCGCAATTCTATTAGCGGCATACCAATGCGGAGACCACTCTTAAGCATCCAGGCATTTTCGGCAATCACACTCTCGTAGGTTTGCTGGCTTTTTAAATTATGCTGGCCACCAAAAAACAGGTTAGATACCCTGCGCCTGTTCAGTCCGTCCTTCCACACAAATATCACTTGTCTTTTAGTATTAATAAATAGAACGGAACAGTTCACGATATCGTTATCAGCAAAATAGTAGAGGTCTTTTTTTACGTTCTTCTCTCCAAAATAATGAACCAGGTATTCGTGCGAGGTAAATTCAAGTAGTTCTTCAGCTGTTTGTAGTGTGTTGGTAGGGGAAAATATCTTTTTAAAAAAAGTAATGGAATAACAGTCGATCCCTCCTGCATTTTTCATGCAGGCCTCTGCACTGTAAAGTTCGTGCTGGTAAACGTAGCTTGCCGGTTTAAAGCTACTGTCGTTTTCATATTCACAATGAAAGCCGTCTTTTTTTAATGACCCTACTATCTTCTTATATTCTGCTTCAGAACTGGTTTGGTAAGTGAGTGTAGAGGTATTCTTCAGCAGGGAAATAATCAATTTCCTGGTTGTTGCGTCGGCTTGTTTTTTCCGGGTGGCCGAGGAAGGGCGGTATTCGTAAAATTTAAAAGTAGTATCCCCTGAAGTTTCTGCACCAGCCAACACATACTTCCTCCCTGTAAGCTGGCTTTGTATTTTAGGTAATGATACAGAAAGCATGTCCAGCAGTTTGTCGGCCGGGAGGTCCTGGCTCCTGGCCGATGTAGAAAGAATTACCCAGAAAAATATAAGTAGAAATTTAATCATCGTTGGTTTTGAAAGGCCGGTTTTTTAAAGTACAAATATAGGACCGGGAATGGGTTTATGAGTTGAATGCTACAAGATAGGCCTTATGGCTTATGAGTGGTTAGTATTCATAGGGAGCGCCAGGTGATGAATAGCTCAACGAATCCCTGCAAAAGCACAAGTCGGGTGCGGGTTTTTCCAAAATCGTACAGGAAGGCTGGTACAGGGTAAAACATCACCAGGGAGGGGGCCCATGGCGCATTTGATATATTATGATACTGTAATGTGAGGGCTACTCTCCCGAGGTACTCATTCAACTAATCTTCCTCTTCGTCCTCCTCATTGTCTTCTACTTCTTCCTCATCGCCCTCGCGTGCCTCATACTGGTAATCCAATGTATCTTCGAGGATCTCATAGTCAAAATTGTCTGGCTCCTGGCCCGCAACAAAAACAAAGGCAAAATTGAGGTCGTACAGCGCATCCTCGGTCAGCCAGTCCTCATCGGTTGCCTGTACCAGCCACGAGTACATCTTGGTGTCATCCCGTACCATCTCAGTTTCCAGCAGGGTGGCCCTGTTGATCAAAAAACTATTTCCGTCATTGCCCGACCAGGTTATAGCAGTCCCGGTTATGGTCCAGTTGCCAATTTTCATAATGTTGTTTGGTTTTTGTATGTCAATATGTATGCCAGTAGAGGTTAAGGAGATTCGAGGGTTTAAAGGTTTAGGAGGTTTAAAGACCGAATTACTGAGCCATCCACACTCTTATTTCTCAGTTCTGATTCCATACTCGTCTGTTTTGTTTTAGTTAGAGGTAAACACCTTCACATAATCCACATACATGGTATCGGTAACGATCAGGGCCGGGTTGAGGTTCGAAAAAAAGTTACCGCCGACTGCAAGGTTCAATACGATACGTTCCGTTTTGCCGAACAGATTTGGAATATAGGAACCGGTTTTCGTCTCCACAACGGTTCCATCGAGCAAAGAGGTAAGGCTGTTCTGGCTCCAGATCATTTCATACACGTGGTAACAATCTGTGAGGCTCACATCGGACGTAATAAAACCTACCTGGTTTTTTACGAGATTCCTGTTCGCCGTTCTGCCATAGAAATAATTTGTCTGGTATTTAAATGGCTCCTGCCCTCTTGCTTCGATAATATCAATTTCACCCTGGGTCGGCCAGGGATCTCCATAACTCCAGAAGGCCGGCCACATCCCGTAACCGGAAGCCAGCTTTACCCGGGCCACTATCCTTACTTTGGGTGTAGCCAGGGAGGCCGAAATAGGACTGCGGCACTCGATCCGGCCAGAAGTATAGTTAAAGCTTTTGGGAGTAGCATCAAAAGGGTTCGTTTGCCCAATAACGGGCTCCTTTTTGGCCGTGATTACAAGGTTGCCATTTGCCAGTTGCAGGTTAGCAGCCTGGTAGTGTTGCAACTCATTATTAAATGCGCCCCCTACCCACACCTTCCAGCTGGATAGATCGGAGGCAAAATCATCCTCAAAAACTTTGGTATAGCCAGCAGCAAGGATCGCAGCTTCATTGAGGGTATAATCACAGGTGGCATTCGCTGATACAATTGTATTCCGTTCCATTGTTATGGTTTCCTCAACAGGGAGCAAAACTTCCGGCTCCATCCTCTTGGAACATGCGACCATTGATAAAAGACCAGCAAAAAGTGCTGCTGAAAAGAACTGTGAAAAAGCTAAACCCGTCATACAGCAGTATTTGTAAATGTAGTAATATTATGGATATTCAATATACTACATTAATCTAAAAATGTCTCTATTCCCGGGCAAAACATGCCGGCACTTTAAAAATGCAGGTATTCAAATGATAGCCTAACGCGACAGCAGGACCGGCCAGGAGGAAAAACTAAAGGGTATTTTTAACCCTGGCCCGCCTTAGTTTCTTTATAAAAAATACAGTGTAAACAACCAGTGCAAACCAGCTGATGACGCCGAGGCTCCAGTCCAGTTTATCCATCTGGTCATATGACCTGACAAAGGCCAAGGGACTAATAAAAAGCGCGAAAATAGTAATGCCCAGGAAAAGTAAATTGAGGGCAGTTTTAAGTTTTGGTTGCATGGTTAGAGGGATTTATAAGCGAATACAAACATACATTTATTTGTCAAAAAAAGAAAGGGGTTTTTCTGTCGGGGAATTTGATCGGGCCTTGGCCCGCTCACTACCGCACACCTTCCTATTTCTCGAAATGTTCGCCCTGTATCACAATACTTAATACCGTCCCTTGTCCCAACCACAATTTCACCTCTATTTCAAAACCATGAAAATCCGCAATACTTTTTAGGATTGACAATCCAAGCCCGTACCCTTCTTCTTCTTCCTGGATAGATTTTTTAACGCGGTTGATGATGGTCGGTAATTCTTCCTCGCTGATGCCAATACCGGTATCTTCCGCATTCAGTTGATAAGATCCGCCGGGGGGTGTATGTTTTTACAGGAACAAAAATCAGAATGGGGAAATTTATGTTTAAGTATTTTAGTAGGCACAAGGTTTGTTAGTGGCCAGAATAAGATATTGCTGTACACAAGGTCAGCGATAATGCTTTAAACAATAAGGCCGATAAGCATAATTAGCGGAAATCCGGGTCAGCGGTTGCAGGAGAAAGCTTGAAGATTTATTTAACTGAGCGTCTAACAATAGCAGTTAGCAGAGGGTCTGTCGCTGGCAGGAAGTTTTACCGGAAATCCTTTTCCTCCACCCCTGCATTAATGAGCACTTCCACTATCACTGCATCTTTTAATTTTCCGGACTCCCCGTACTTTATCTGGTAAGGATGCACAAGTTTCCCGGTCTTTTTGTAGGAGAGGTAAATAAAGTTACTAAAGAAATGGTTTTGCGGTTGCATTATGTTCTCTTCCATAATGAGAAGAAAGGACTTTTTATTGTAGAAAAGGTATTTTACAGAACCATTGAGCAGGGTTGCTTTAATTTTATAACAGTCATCATTCAAAACATTCGCCTCTCCCACCAACGCAAGTTTCCATAACGAAGGATTAATGTAATCAAGCTCAGGAAAAAGATTTTTTTTGTAAGCGCGGTCTTTATTCTCCCAGGGCAGCTGTTTCTTTTTTACACCTTTCACTATTTCAAAACCTGTACTCCCATCGTACCAGCTATGATAAACCAGGCGGTTATTTTGGGCAATCTGGAAGGAGACCTTGTTGGGCAGCATTTCTTTCGCAACCCAATCGAGTTCAATACCATTCGTGGTTGTTTTTGTTACGGTGGACATACTGTGAATGGACTGCAGGAACTCCCGCCCGCCCCGCGCTTCGATTGCTTTATCCATCATACCATAGACCGATATACTGTCCCTGGCGCCCTGTGCATATCCGACCTGCCAAAAGACCAGCAATAGTCCGATGACTGCAGTGAGCCTGTTTATAAGAGGGAACTGTAAAAACATACCTGAAGTTAACGGTTTTTAAAAAGCTATTTCTAACCATGTACGAAAAAAAGAGTCCGGAAGTTGCTCTTTTTTATGCCTGATGCGGGGCGGGTTCTGCCTGCACCTTCCACAAACTACACCCTACACCTGCAACCCCGGGGTGTAATGTCAATCAGAAACGGGTCGAGGCAATAATTTTACTTCAGCGAAGAACAAAATCTGGCTTAAGAGAACCCGTGCTGTCCTGGCAATAGGAGACAAAAAAAACGGCTCATGAAAACATGAGCCGCGAGGTAAAACGAATTACCCAATTGATATTAACCACCAAAAACCTGCGTATAATATATACGCCCTTGTTTATTTTTTGCAATACCTATTCCTATAAACCGATATTTACCAAGCATGTTCAGCCGATGGCCGGAAGACAACTGCCACTTGCCCACAGCATCTCTGCCGGTTGCGTGACCAAAAGCAACATTCTCTGCAAAACCTTTCAGCCCGGTCATACTTTTGAATGCCAATACATTGCGTTTTTCAAAACCTGCATGGCCGAATGTTACGCTGCCCTTCGCCATATTATCACTATGCTGCTGGGCAATCATACTCAATTCGTCCCTGAGCTCAAGCGCTACAAGGCCATTGCTTTTCCGAAAAGCATTTGTTTCAATTAGGACCTCCTGCACGAGATTAGAAGTATTTGCGGGCACAAATGCATTTAATCCCGCAAAAAATAAGGTACAGACCAACGAAACTTTTAGAAAAACAGGTTTCATAATGATAGCAAATTTTTATAGCTGCAAGATAAAATGCACGAAGTGTATTCCACGGGATATGCCCGTTATTTAACTAATTTTTGTGGCTGCCCGGATACGCAGGATCACCTCGCGATTACTATCTTTTCCGCACCCGTTTTATTGTCCGCAGTAATGTACCGAACCAGGTAAGTGGCAGAAGGAAAACCGGAAAGGTCAAGTTTTATCCTGCCGGTTTTATTTTTTACGGCTGCCCGGAACAGGATTTTACCTGTAAAATCCGATACGAATAATTCTTTCAATTCCCTGGTCGTCTCCAGCAGAACCGGTCCTGTACTTGGATTCGGGTATAACTTTATTTTTTCAGCATTGCTACAAAAAGAAAGGGGCTCGGTAGCTTTTGTCTTTGCGTCACAGTTGCTGGCGTAACACATCTGCCCGATGGTGCGTTGCAAAAGGTCGTTCAGCAATTCCACCTTAAACTCATCTGTTGTGGGTTTGATATGCGGATTTCCGATCCCGCTGTGATCGGTAAGAAAAAGATAGGTGCCGTTTGTTGCGAGCGCTATGGATCGCATGATAAATTCCGTTGCCTTGTCAGTACCGCTGCAGGCAAGTGGAACAATACGGATCCCCCTTTTGGCGGCATCTTTGATGAGCGAAGCCAGTTCTGTTTTGGCGTAATCGTGCGGCGGTGCATCCATCAGCAAAAAAATGATCCTCGCCCTCGCCTCCTCCGTCCACTTAAGTTGGTGCACGGCTTCGTTCAACGCTTCTTTTAATGCTTCGGGGTAGTCTCCGCCGCCATCGGCAGACTGGCGTTTGATAAACGCGAGCGTTTGTTCAATACCTGTTGTTATTGGCTGAGTGCTCGTTACATAAGCATCGCCTTTATCCCGGTAAAACACCGAACCTGTATGAAAGTTTAAGGAAGGATCATTTGCCGCAACGTTCGTAAGAATATCCCCGAGTTCTTCTTTCAGGTATTCAATCTCATCCTGCATACTCCCGGTGGCATCTACAACAAATGCTATCTCCACCGTATTTGAAATGGTGCAGGCCCGGCTCACCGTAATTTTATTGATCCCCTGGGCAAAAGCTATCGCCGGGTATCGTCTCGATTCCTGTTCTACCACGATCGCAAGATTATTGGTATCTTTTTTACCACCGAAACCGCTCCATAACTCTGCTTTACCGGTATTGTCAGAAACACCCGTCCACAAAGTATCACCGCCTGGCAAACTTACCAGGTAAACTTTCAGCCCGGCAAGGGCTTTGTGATTATGATTCTGCAACAACACGCTGTACCGCTTCGTGGCATACAGGTCCCATTTTGTAGAATGTGTTTTAAAGTCACTCTCATTATAATCCTCCCACATCTTCCACTTTTTAAAATCATTAACTTCTCCCGCAGTTAAAAGTTTGCTGCGTTTATAGCTACCTCCGGCACTTACTTCTTTCACCCTGCGTACAGCACCCGCCTTGTCCGCCGCGGGGATTTTTTCCTTTGTAAAGGGCAAACCTTTCACTTTCACAGGACGGGGGGAAGCAGGCGCAATGCTCACCCCACTGACCCTCCCTTCCAGCCCTCTTGCAGACACTACGCTCACTGAACCGGTCATTTCCATTTTCCTGCTGGTGGAATAGCCTACCACCACCACTTCATCAAGGCTTGCCCGGGCGGCCTTCATTACAATCACCGTACTGGCAACCCCGTCTTTTAAAAGGTGAAAATTTACAATAAACTCGGCGGGTTCATATCCAACTGCACTGCAAACCAGCGTGAGAGGAAGAGAAGCTGCAGTGGCAACGAAACCCCCGTTTTTGTCCGTTTGATAAGCTGTTTTCTGGCCTTTGATGTAGATACTGGCAAATGCAATTGGCTGGGCTTTTTCATCAAGGACCATTCCTTTAATGAAAATTAAAGGGGCGGTAATACCTGTAAATGCGATCAGCAGCATCAGCACACAGGTGGACACAAAAAGCCGGGGAAACATATTTTTTGGGAAAAAATGTACTGTTCGGGACATAGCAGCAGTTTTTAAATGTGGGGAATGTTTTTATTCCGGATGCCGCCGCCAGACCTTTTGCATAAACCCAGCAGAATTATTTTTAGGTCCCCCTTCTGGCTCATCTGTCCACTTTACCTGCAAAAAATAGAAAAGCTATAAAGGTTCAGCTAGTTTAAGGCGGCTGAGTGCGGCTGTTATTTTATCACAATGTTTGCTAGTGATTTTGATCACGTGACCGGGAGGAGGGGTGGCATAAAAACCAAGCAGTTGTTTTTTCAAGGCCTGGTTAAGGTGACGAAAATCATTGCTGGATAACTTCAGTAAAAGGTTGTCGAAGTTCACGTCCGCCATATCATATTCCCCCCGGGCAGTCTCTTTTCCGGTGTCATAATCAATGTTCGGCAGCGCGATGTTGGTATGCTGCAAAATTCGCATCGCCGCTGAGGCCCGTGCCAGGCTCGTATCAAAACTTTCGATAAATATTTTTTCAGCCTGGGGGCCGGGTGCCTTTAACTTGAGGGCTTTCAGGGGACCAACTTTCGGAAGTACACGTATAAACCAACCGAATGACGTAGCTAATACCCCGGGCTTGCGTTTTACCTTGCCAAAATCCTGGTAATACTGGGCCCGTTTCATTTTGTACCGGAAACTACTGCTGGTAGCGGTAGGTTGTGTTTTAAGAATGTCATCTTTTTTCATGACCCATGCCGCTCTCGTCAATGCAGGAAAAAGATTTTTTACGGACCACCGGAATGATTCGATAGAGAGGGATAAACTCCCGAAAACATCATTCATATCCAAAGCATATACTTTCAGAAACGTCCGCTCCAGCAAAGGCCGGGATACCTGGAATCCAATAAAATCATGGTAGGCTTTAGAAGCATAGTTTCCCCGGGCAAGCTGAAGGACATCAAATGAAAATTCGAGTCGCTTGTGCGAAGTTTCATCGTCCTCGTAAGTGACCACGTCGCCAAACTTTTTCTTCATTTCCGGGTACACTAACGGAACACAGCGGTTTGTGCCTAAAAGGTGGCCATGTTTATCCGCCATATAATGGCACAAAAAGCCCAATGCAAATGCATATTCATTTACATCCTTTGCTTCCTGTAAAAGTGTATTGACGAAATCCCCGCTACGTACATAATGTACCAGGTCTGTAAAAAGCTTGCTGCCAAATGGGAAGTACCCCATGTCCGGTGCGATGGCGCCGCCGTATGCATAAGCGTGTGCTACTAATAAAGCCGAGTCTGTAGCCCCTGGAAACTTTCTTTTCAGCAGGGGACGCATTGATTTTTCCCAACTGGCGTCTACGATGGCTTCATGGGTCAATACGGAATAAGCGCGGGAGACCTGGGGGGTTCCGCACATCAAAACAACAGTTATTAAAAGGTTACAAATTTTTACACCTGGCATTTGAATGTGTGATACTTTTATCAGCAGCGGCTTTTAAAACAGGGTGCTGGCAAATACGCGTCTTTCTACAGCCTACAAATCTTTAGCCAACAAATAATCATGCAACAATATTCCTTATGGTTTATCATCGTATCTTCCCTTCAATGGCAGATCTCCCTATCATTCCCACTCTCCTGGAGTTCCGGTTGACGGACCCCGTTGCACCTGCCAACCTGGTAACCAAATCCCTGGCTGTTAGCCTGCAGGATTATTTTTGTAACAGCCCGCTTTTCCCCTGGGAGCAAAGCCATAACGGGTGTGAAGCCCGGGCGGATGCCGTATGCCTGCTGCTGGATAACTGGGGCATCCCGAATTATAAAGCATGGGTATTTAGCGGCAGATACTTAAAAAAACATGTGGGGGAACTCAAACAAAACTGGAAATACCATGTGGCTGCCCTTTTACCGGTAAGTGAAGATGGGCAAATACAATATTATGTGATCGACCCCTCCACTTCGGCAAGGCTGCAAACATTGTATGACTGGGCGGCTAACGTCACCGAATATGCGCATAGTTATCACTTTGTAAAAGAACCACATTGGTACATCTTTCACGACAAAGAAATAACAGCAGGCAACTGGCACGCAAGAAACCGCCGCAACCGTAAATGGATGGTGCAAGGCCTGGCAAACGTAAATGGGCTAAGCGCAAAGGGAAAAGCTGCATTGACCTTTAACAAAAGAAGAATAAAAAATACAGCCTCGGCATTTAATAAACTCCTGGGCGAAGCCCCTCCTTTTACCGCCAATGGCTAATTAATTATTCTACCTGCCGAAAGCATAGTATCGGGCCAACAGATGCTCCCCTCCCTCCAGTAAAACGGGCACGATGCCCATTGCCTGCACCGAAAAAGTAATCCCGTTGCCACCAAAACCTAAAACGAAAATGGCATTTTTATACTCGGGTGAAGCCCCGATATAGGGCAGACCATCCTTTGTGGTACCAAACGTGCCGCCCCAGTTAAAATCTGCAATAAAATTGATACCGGGCAATATTTTTTCCAGCTTTTTTACCAGTTTCACAGACTTGCGTTCTTTAATTTTCTGCTGAAAAAAAGATAGGTTATTTGACGAATCCTCACCGCCCACCAGCAGCCGGCCATCATCCGTGCTTCGCATGTACAAGTAAGGGTCTTCGGTATCCCACACAAGTGTGTTGTTTAAACGGTCACTGATCTTTATCCCGGTTTCGCTCACGCATGCGTAGGTATAAAAAAGTTTCGCAACGGTTTCTTTCAGCAATTCGGTGCTTTCAAAACCCGTGCAAAAGATAACTTTATCGCAGGTAACCGTGCAGCCTTCCCTGATCTGCAATACCGGCCTTGCTGCATCAAGGTTAAATCTCTCAATGAACGTCTGGTCATATACCTGCATGCCTCGCCGGGCATTCATTTGTATAAGCTCATGTGCGAGTTTGTATGCATCCACACTTGCGCCACTACGGGAAAGGATCGCGCCAAAGCTCTTAAGCCCGTATCGCTCCCGCACCTGTTTTGCATCTAGCCACTGAACACCGAGCCCGTGTTTATCCCGCATTTCAAACTCCTGGTACAGTTGTTTACCCGCAAGCCTGCTGTGAGCAATGTAAAGGGATTCTTTTGGCTGAAACCCGCAGTCTATCTGGTCAGCTTTTATCAAATTTTCCAGGTCTTTGATAGCGTCAATCCCCGCCTTGTAGCAGGCAACTGCCCCTTCCTCGCCAATCATTCCGGCCAGTTCCACCAGAGGCACATCAATTTCATACTGCAGCATACTTGTAGTTGCCGAGGAACTACCCTGGGCAATATCCCGTTTATCAAGCAGGATAACTTTATACCCTTTCTCTATCAGTGCATGGCTAACCAATGCACCCGTGATACCTCCGCCGATAACCGCGACCTGGGTATCAATATTGTGCTGCAGGGAAGGATAACTATAAAGCAGGCCATTTTTCACCAGCCAGAACGATTCAAAAGTACGTAGACGCATGATTCAAAATTAAAGTAAATGTTACTATTGTTTTTTACATTCCAGTAGAAAGACAAGGTGCTATGGTTCATGGAACAAAATAAAGAGAGAATGGTTTAAAAGGCATCACCAGTACAAGACCCCTATAATAAAAACTGCTTCGCCGGCTTGGCCCATCTTGAATACCAGGAATTCGGCACGCGTGGAAAAAAAATGACCAGTGGCAAGCTTAAGCACATGAGCGTCGTGTGAAAACTGATAGTTTCTGTATCTTAATAGTCGCATTCACCACTGCATTTTCTTAACATGAAAAATAACTATCAGCGTTGGGATAGCCCCAGGTATCTGCTAAGTTGTCTTTGCCTTTTGATGGCTGCGGTTGCTCAAACACAACCTGCCGGATGCACATTTAAAGACCCATTGATAAGCATCGATTTTGGCAACAGCACTAAGAATGCTGACATCAATCTTTCGCTGATAAAACGCTATACCAAAATTGAAGGCTCCTGCCCGGACGATGGCAATTACGCATTCGCTGCCTACACCGAAAATTGCTTTGCAGGGCACTGGCACAGTATTCCTACCGATCATACTGCCGGTGATACCGGAGGGGGAATGATGATAGTAAATGCCGCTGAGAAGCCAGGCCTCTTTTTCATGCTTAACATTGCCGGCCTCAAGCCCGGAGCAACATATGAATTTGCAAACTGGATCGTGAACATTTGCAGATCTGGATTCGAGTGCACCACCATCCCTCCCTTGATAAAAGTTTCCATATTTGCTGGCGGAAGACTGGTGAAGAGTTTTATAACAGGTGAGATTCACCCTGTTCCCGATCCGGAATGGAAAAGGTATTCGGCAGAATTTACCCTGCCCCTAGACGTATCCGCTATCACGCTGCAAATTGAAAATGAAAACCCCGGAGGATGCGGGAATGATTTTGCCCTGGATGATATCACCCTACGGGAATGCGTTTTGCCAGTACCGTTCATTGTAACACGACCTACCCAAAATGTACAAAAGAAAATAACCTAGACAGCTCCTATTCCGGTGATAGTCAACAAGCCCGTGGGTGAAAAAAAGGCAGATGAACCGACGTTAAGAAAAACGACCCCTTCTGAAGCACCCGCTCCCCTGAGCGCACAAAAAAAAGAACTGAATAAAATAGTTGCATTGCCTAAGCCTATAGCTACCAGGGAAAACCCGGTGATCCGGCAGATCAACATGGCAGCGGGTGAGCTACTAATAGCCTTATACGACAATGGGCAGATCGATGGGGACACCGTGAGCATCTACCACAATAACCAATTGATAAAAAGCAACGCTGCCCTGTCAGAAAAACCAATAACCATCCGACTTAAACTGGATGAACAAGCATCACATCATGAATTGATAATGGTAGCCGAAAACCTCGGCAGCATTCCACCAAACACTTCCCTTATGATCATAACGGCAAAGAACAAGCGCTATGAAATCTTCATCTCCTCATCTGAGCAGAAAAATGCCAAAGTGGTGATAGACCTTGAAAAATAAACCGGGATATATTGAGAGCCGCAGTTGTTTGCCTATTCCACCCTTTCAAAATATTTAGTAGTACCCAACAACTTGATGCCTTTGTATCCATGTACCGATAATTTTCCACCTTCTTCCAGTTTGGCTGTGGCGCTGTATGTACTGCCCGAAGACGGATCATGTATCCGTCCATTTTCCCATATATGTTTTTCCGGATTGTATTGAAGGTTATCCATTATCAGGAACCCGTTAGGCTTGTTATTATTTTCCTGCTTTGTCCAGGTGATTTTCCCCCTGAACTCGTCGTTTTCCCTGAAAACTTCTATTACCATGTCCTTTTTCGGGACCTTTAGCCATTTACCAACGATTGCATCCGCATTTCGCTGGGCGCAGGCAGTTGCTGAAAAAAACAATATTATCGGCAGAATGAGATATTTCATAAATGGATTTTTATTGGTCATTTTTTTGCTTGTCCAAAAATACGACCGAATTATTCTTACCGGTATTTCCTGCAAACAAAAGAACAAGTATAACAAATATATAGCTATGTTGTTTATGCTGTCACCTCTTGAGTTGCGGGCCTGTTGTTGTTAATTTAAAATAATATTTTATGCCTAAACTATTCATGGCACTGGTAGGATGCAGACCCCCGGGCAGGCACACCGAGCAACACGATGTGTTTTTTGGCATCGCAGAAAACATTCGGGAATTGCTCCCGGCCATTAGTGGTTTCTGGCCGGAGGTAAAAAATAAATTTCACCTGGATGCGTGGCGGGAAATTAATTATGTGGACAATTTCGCGGTGCAAGTGGTAGAAAATAGTAACCAAATAGGGAAAAATACGAACAGGCCTTTTTTTCTCAACCTGGGAGGCTATAAACCTGGTGAATTCGAAGAGTTTCATTATAAAATGCTTACAGTGGCCATGAATAAAAGCGATGCGATCGGAAGAGCAAAACAAACTGCCTTTTATCGCCATACAGGTTTCAAAACCGCTCCCTCCCATCTGGATGACCAATATGGTATCGATGTGGACGATATGTATGAAATAAAAGATATACTGCCGGCACTTCAGCGAAAAACGTATGGCATTTTGTTGAGTCCGGCAAAAACCGCTTTTGCAGAAGATATACTCCGGCTTGGTTATTTCCCGATACATTCTTTTAAGTAGGCACGGTCTGTGTTAAATAAAGGCGATAATAAAAAGGAGCAAATTACCTTCCGCTAAATCAGCTATTTTTGTGCAGGAAGGGAAACGATCAGACAAACCTTAAATTTTTGAGTATGAACATCCTGTTTAACACAGCTAACAACATCAATGGAAGTGAAACGATGAACACCCGCCTCAGTGAAGTAATTGCCGAAAAACTGAATCGTTTTAGTGATTACATTACAAGGATTGAAGCACATCTTTCTGACAGCAATGGGCAAAAAGAGGGACAAAATGATAAACAGTGTGTACTGGAAGCCCGCCTGCAGGGTTTGCAGCCCATAGCAGTTACCAGCAATGCCAATACTTATGACGAAGCAGTTAGCGGCGCCATCGGCAAACTTAAATCAAGCCTGGATTCTACGCTCGGAAAATTGAAGAGTCACTAATATTAATCCCTGGGCTACGGCAAGTCTTCCAGGGAAATTTTCACTCAACAGCAACTGCGCAGGTATGCTACAGCGTGTCATTCCTTCATCAGGTGAGTCTTTACCGGTAATAGGACTGGGCACCTGGCAAACCTTTGATGTGGAAGATGCCGGTAATTACCCTGCGCTGCTGGAAGTATTGCAATATTTCCATGCCGGGGGCGGCCGGCTTATTGACAGTTCCCCAATGTATGGCAGGGCGGAGGAAGTTATTGGAAATATCACTTCCAGTATGGATAAAGGCGATGACTTCTTCTATGCCACCAAGGTCTGGACCACCGGATTGCAGGATGGAACCAGGCAGATTGAAACCTCATTCAGAAAAATGCAACGGACCTGCATAAACCTGGTACAAATTCATAACCTGGTAGACTGGAAAACGCACCTGCCTCAGTTGCGCCGCATGAAGGATCAGGGAAAGATCCGGTATATAGGCATTACGCATTATACAGATGACAGCCATGAGGAACTGGAAAACATCATGCGGAAAGAGCCCCTGGATTTTGTCCAGTTCAATTATGCTATCAATGCGCCACACGCAGAAAAAAGGTTGCTTGCCTGCGCGGCAGATCTCGGTGTGGCTACACTTGTTAACCGGCCACTCGGACAAGGCAACCTTTTTAAAATCGTATACGGGAAACCGCTACCTGCCTGGGCCGGGGAGATGGGCATAGCCAGCTGGGCTGTATACTTTCTAAAGTATATCCTGGCACATGAGGCAGTCACCTGCGTGATCCCGGCTACAAAAAATCCCACTCATGTAAGGGAATTGCTGGCGGCAGGGGAAGGTCTTATACCCGACCAGTTTTTAAAAGCAAAAATGAAAAAATACCTGGAAACATTGTAATGGGGCCCGGAACTCCCAGGCGGGTTGCACAATCAGGGGACTTAATGACCGGAATCAGCCATCCGGATCTGAATCGTAATCCTGGTTACATAGGCGCTCGATGATAAATGCCTGCACTATCCTGATGGCTCTATCCTCCTGTGCATTGATTGGTTTAAAACGTTTAAACCGATCCGGCCAATAAACCTGCGCGTCTTCTCCTTCAGCGCCGGGGTAGCTGACTAAAAAAAAACCGTCTTCGGACTGGCTCAAAATATTTACTCCATTTTCCAGGCTTATAGGTAATTCCAATTCCATATCTTTTTCATTGAGTCGGCTTATCTCATCACACGGTATATGATACCTGATCTACGATGTAACTGTTGTAATTAGCTTGCTCAACTATGATACCAAACGAACTACCGCACTAGGAGCAAAAATAAAATGTGTTAATGCCCCACATTTTCTACAGAATTTTTCCTCCACTTTCTTTTATCTGCCATCCGAAGCAATATTTGGGGAATAATGTGCGTAGTCGCGGCAACCTTATCGTACCATTCTCGTAAGATTCACTTGCATTTGTATCTATTAGTTTTAACTCTTCAAGATCAGGTCCGGCTAATATCCTCGCCCGTCCCCGTCAGCTCCGGAAAATCATTTGATCCGTGAAACTTGAAATCCCCCAGCTTGGTTACCTGCTTACTTCAGGTGTTTCGGAAAGCCAGTATTAAACATAAATTATCTCTCATTTGAATACAATCACCATGAACAGTCTGCAGTTTTCCTGCATCACCCTCATTTAATTTTGGGAATGTCGTGCTAAGGCGAAGCCTGGCACAAAAAATTAGTGGTATCCGTCTCCAGCGAATGCTGGTTATAAAATTGACTTGTAATGCAAAGGTTTTCGACCGCCTGGCCTTGGTAGCTAATTAACGGCCAAACAAACCGGTGGATAATTAAAAGGTACATTCTGCACATTGAGTTTTGATACCAACACCAAACAAGCTAATTTCATTGCACTGCTATCAAAAATGTCTACTAAAAACGACCGCAATGAAACATTTCCTTGTACTGTTTACAATCGTATCAGTTGTTTTCTGTCTATCTATGGTTGCCGGGGAAAAACAGGTTAACCTGGCTCCTGCCTTAAAATCGGTTGCAGAACTTTCTGCTGAACAAATCGAACGGCTCGATTCATTCCTTCAAGCTTATCCTAAGCATTTTTATGAAAGTGATTACGCCACGAGGCAGAAAAAATATGAAGAACTGGCTTACTATTTTAAGCGGGCAGCCAACTTTATCATCTATTATGAACCCGCTCTTTATTATGAAAAACTGATCGGCCCTTTCCAGTTCCAGAAAAATGAGCGGCAAGGTATACTCTCCGTGGTCCCGGACAATTGGCTCTTTACGGGACCGATAGGAAACGAAGCCGACAGCAACTTAAAAAAGTACTACACCCGTGCAGACAGCCTGCATCAAAAAGAATTCATTACTTCAATAGCTGGCAGCTACCGGAAGGCTATTGCAACCAGCAATTACAAAACCCATCTCGCAGGTATGGATGCACCGGTCCTTTTCGACGCCCTCCGGGTAGAGATCTTCCGGATCAGCAGCATAGATATTGCCAACGGGGATTTTATCATAGAAGAGGCCGGCATGCCTTCGCTGAATGGTTCGGTTGACAGCTGGCTATTGTTTACAGGAGCAGTAGTGAGCCAACTTCCGGCGTCTAAGGAAACTTTGAAGTTGCAATACTACTCGCTGCAACAGCAGACAAAAAAGTACTTGTCCGATCACACCGGCTTCAACAGCTTCGACAGGATGTATTTCATTAAAAATTACCTGATACCACTTTCCAGCTATTTGAACGACCTGCAAGTGAATCTCAAAGTGCCTTTTGTGAAAAAGCCTGCTGCCCTTCGTAGCAACGCAAAACATCTTTATGACCAGGATGTTTTTGTTGCCGACTATTTTGCGCCCAACGAGGACGCCAGGTATTCTGCGCTGAAAGCGAAACTCGGCGAACTGCTGTTTTTTGACCCGGTGCTGTCGGGTAACAATAGACGGGCATGTGCATCCTGCCATAAGCCTGACCTGGCTTTTACAGACGGTAAAGAAAAAAGCGTAGGTTTTGAATTTGAAGAAGTGTTATCGAGGAATTCACCCACGGTAATCAATTCGGGCTTCCAGAAAAAGTTATTCTGGGACCAGCGTGCGGGATCATTGGAAGACCAGCTAGATTCCGTAGTCAACAATTCACATGAATTGAATGGCTCATTTACCGGGTTAGTAGATAAACTCAATGCCAGCCCTGAGTATGTAAGCCTGTTCCACAAAGCCTTTCCGGCCACGAAAAAAAAAGGAATAAGCCGGGATGATATTAAAAATGCAATCGGCGTGTATGAAAGAACGGTCACAGGAATGAACAGCCGGTTTGACCAGTATATGCAGGGTGACGCCGCTAAACTTTCGCCGGAGGAAGTGCAGGGTTTTAATGTGTACATGGGCAAAGCCCGCTGCGGCACCTGTCATTTTGCGCCTTTATTTAATGGCGCTTTGCCGCCTTTTTTTGACATAACGGACCATAAATCACTCGGCGTACCAGTGAAGGATACGATGGAAAAATACCGCATTGATCCCGACGAAGGCATGGTAACCACCACCAGGAATGATTTCACCAGGTTCTCTTTTAAAACGCCCACTGTGCGCAATGCCGCTTTGACTGCACCTTACATGCATAACGGGGTGTATAAAACGCTGGAGCAGGTGATCAATTTCTATGATCATGCCGCGGGAGAAAAACTGAGGAAAGATATGCGGGAAGGTATGAAGGACCTGCCTTTTTTTACGATCATCCCCCTGGAACTGAAACTCACAGACCCGGAGAAAAAAGCCCTTATTGCTTTTATAAAAACACTGGATGATACGAGTGCGTCGCATACGCCTAAACGGCTTCCAGAACTCAAAGGCAAATATGCAACATTAAATAACCGGGTAATTGGCGGAGAATACTGAAAGATTTCCTTCCCGGCAGGCACGCCAAACCGGCTCTGTGTTCCCGATCGATCGCCAACACGGCAGACCTGGTGATTTTACCGCTGCCGGTATGGCCAGGGCTTCATAGAATTCCTGTATGATATCCCTGGATGGGGAAACGTCCGCAAAAGTGGTCACTGTGGCCTGTGGCTTTTAAGATAAACAGGCTACAGGATGTTGTAATCGATGTACTTTCCTTTTTTCATGGCTTAACTTTTATTTGTGTGATGATTTGTGTTGCAAAGAAACAACAGTAAATAGTAATGGACAATCGCACATTGATGTGAAAAACCACGGAAATATTTTAAAATGATGTGGTTGCTTCTCAAATTTTCGCCGGCTAAAATCGGCAAGCACCTGACCGGAAGTAATAGCCCGCTATATTTTTCCGGGTATGGCATGCAGTAGCCTATTTATCCTTGACGGGTAGCCTTTTTGATAAACAGGCTAAAAGGATGCTGTAATCGATGTACTTTCCTTTGTTCATGGCTTTATTTTTTTTAGTGTGATGATTTATATAGCAAAGAAAAAGCACAAAACGGCGGCGAACAATCGCACATTGCTGGGAAAAAGAAACACAATGGAGTAAGAAGATGGCAATTATTACCACATCATAGGGCAAAAAGAATTGTTCCGCCCCGAAGATTGACCGTTGCAACATTTATTTATCCGTTCCCCTATCCCGTTGATCACGGATTATCCTGCGCAGATAAAACATTATTAATAAAAGAAACAGGATGTGAGGTGAAATTTTACGGCCTGAAACCCAAGACCTAACGCCGGTTCCTTTATAAATCTGACAGCAGCGGAGATTCAAAATGAAAGAATCCGTCTGTAAAAAGCTTACCCTAAGCGGTGCAATTTCTTTGCAGGAGTTACAGAAAATACCGGGTAAGAAAAAACAAATTTAGGACTATGAATTTCCTTTTAAATTACATAATTTACAATACAAACGGCGTGCTGATGGACGAGTCGCCTCCAAAACTATGTGACGTCATCTTAAAGGTGAAACAAAGACCTGGCGAAGGAGATGATAGCGGAAAAAATTAACTTATCCCCGCGAAATCGTCCCGGGTCGAAAAACAGCAGCAAATAGGAACTTCCCCGACCCCAATTCCATCACGATTTTCTTTCGATCATCCGGTCACGCACCGTGCTGCTAAAATTTGACGGACTAGGAAGGGGAAACCCCGCTGTTTTTTCTTAGGCAGGGTTTGATAAAATTTTTAGGAACGACAGTTGAAAAGAGTATCCCAAAAAACTAATTTAAAAATTTTTCGGCTTCCTTATAGAACATATATCTCCGAAAAATTTTGATTACTGTATACGGTCATTTAGCAAACACCTGCGGAAAGAGTGCCTCCGCCTCCGTTCTTATTTTCCGGTATAGTACGAATGATGTTAGTTTGATCAATATTCCAAGCGTGAGAAGAAGGGTAAAAGCAAGCGGGGACAAATCCATATACATAAAGGCCACCACAAATTCAAAGGAAAACGGGAGAGCAACATAAGTAGATCCACTCTGCAATAGTAGCAGCCGTTTCTGCAAACGGACATCCCTTATCACATAGCCAAAAAATAGTACGCTCACCAGGAAATAGATGGCAAGGAACAGTGAGCTAAGGATACCAGGATTCACAGATAGCGAAAGCGTATACACCGCAGATACGATCAGCAAAATAAGGAGGATCCGTGGCCATCCGAACAGGCAGCGCAACTCGCTCCACCATCTTTTTTTTGCGGACTGGGCCAGTTGGTTCTGCCTCTCCCGCACAATTTGCGAAAAACCGAAGATGCCGAAACTTTTATATACTTTATTTAAAGCCGCCTCAAATGATAAGCTGGCATCTGCCTGCAGCTCGTTTTCGATCTGCGATGCCAGGTGATCTACCATCTCGATCTGGAGATCATACCAATGCACAAATTTTTTAGCAGTAAACCGGAATAATTGCTCTATTTCGGCTTCAGAAAGTTTGAGATCTTTATTCACCTGTTCCATAATATTAAAGGGTTGGCTTTAAGTTCAATAATTGCTGGATGTCCGCGATAAAACCTGATAAATCCGCTAATTTAAACTTCGCTTCATTTTTGCCCGTCCGGGTTAAATGATAGTATTTTCTCGGGCGGTTACCGGTTTGTTCGATGGTAGCCTCAATGAGCCCCTCCGCTTCAAGTTTGTGTAGCGCGGGATACAACGCACCTTCCGTCAACTGGATGTTCCCGGCCGTGAGTTCCTTCACTTTCCGGGTAATTTCGTAACCATACATCCTGTCATGATCACTCAGCAATTTCAACACAACCGTTGTTAATGTACCCCTGAACAGCAGGCTGTTATCTTTCATAAGATAAATATACATAAGATTCCTAGGTATACAATATGTCCCTGCTAAATTCGCTGCCAGTGCTCACTGCCGTTACCCATTTTTTCCAGGGCAACGAAGCCAGGCTATAAATTGGTGGGTAAACAAATAAACAGGTATTTTTTCAGCGAGACATCTTTACCCTATGCCACAGGAAATATATACAGAAGCCAATAAGATATGGAACCGCTTCACCCGGGAAGACAATGCGGCAGCCCTGGGTCATGGTTTAGCGTAAGGAAGACGGCCTATGGAATGGGAAACAAAATAAGCATCCAGCCCCTGGCTGATCAATACTTCTGCTGCTGATAAATTTACAAACCCGTCCGGGGCTACCAACGCCTCATTGATCTGCACCTGCATTATGCTTCCTACAATGAGTGCTGTACCATTGAGGGGAATCGGGATCTTCTCTTCAAAACGCATTGCGATCTTTACCACGGCGTCTGCAACAAATGGTGCACAGCAGGATGGATGGTAAGCGGCTTCAAACCCGGCCTCGTCAAATTCCGAGACGTCTTTGTGGTACGTGGCAGAGGTTTGATGGGCTTTTTGATAACACCCTGCGGGAACATAGTTTAAGGTATAGGCTTTAGTCTCCATTATATTTTGCAGGGTATCTCTTTGCACCGACCCGGGCCTTGTGATAAGTCCGAAAAGTGCCGGGTCAGCCCCCAAGTGAATAAGGGAATTAAATATGGCCAGGTTGGTATTGCCATCAGCAGCCCTGGTGCCCACTAAAACAGCCTGGCGGAAGCCGGCCAGCGAGTTCACAAACGCAGCTCTGTACCGCTGCTCAAATTGGTTGATGTCTGCATTACTTACGATCATGCTGTTAGATTTTTGAAGGATTGTTTTACCTGGGCTGTTTTATCGTTTGCTTATTTTATTCATGGAAATAGTTTTTTGCAGGCTGCACTTAAAACGGGTTATATCCGGGTTTCGTTTTTGTGCATGTTTTTGGCTGACGCCACTATTACCCGTTTTCTCCATAAATTAAAACTGCTGCGCTTTAGTTCCTTTCTCATCAATTTAATTACTGCAGCCTCTGAAAAACCAAATTGAATAAGGATGGCCTCAAAGGGGGTCCGGTCTTCCCATGCCATCTCGATGATCCGGTCGATATCTGTCTGCTCCATTAAAAAGAATTGATTAGTGGCCGGTTAGATTTTCGCATACATTACCTGCCCTTGATAATTATATTGAACTTACCTAACAATAAACGAACACCGTTGTTTAACTATCTTTCTGATAAACGGGTGTGTTTTGAAGTTTTGTGTAGGATTCCCAAATAAACCGGATTCATACCGTCTCTCTCCTCTGGAGCGTCCTTAAAGAAAATTCATACCCGTTGTTGCCCAGGATCTCTTTCGCCAGGGTGAGACCGATTCCCTTGCCTTCACTTTTGTGCTAAAAAAAGGGCTGGACAATAAACCGCCATTGTCTTTAGTGATGCCATTACTTTTTTTGGTTTTATCTCAGATGTGAGAGTACCCGTTTCCATTTAAAATCTTTTCCCTATTCGTCCCAATAGAAGTGCCAGGTCAAATACCAGCAGATGGAAAATTTAGGAAAATAATAAATAAGAAAACGGTCGGAGGTCAGACAATAGATTTGAAAGCGGCCTGTTCCGGGGATGACTTTTAGAGAGGACTTGAATTTTAATTCGTTGGCAGACGGTTCTTTCTATAAGAATTCTTTATTGCAATTTTACCATTCTTAAAAATGAACAAATCGCATCCTGTGACTTCAACCCTGCAACCATCGGACTTAGTTCCAGTAAAGATCCATTCAGAGAAGCCCCTGTTTCCCGAAATAAAGTGGTTAGCTTTACCCCAATGTGCATCAGAAAATACGGTGAACACGTTTTCA
This sequence comes from Chitinophagaceae bacterium, assembly GCA_043727215.1. Taxonomy (GTDB): domain Bacteria; phylum Bacteroidota; class Bacteroidia; order Chitinophagales; family Chitinophagaceae; genus Ferruginibacter. Next base: position 73,788 of record JAYSYY010000083.1, read on the forward strand.
AATGCTTTTCGCACTTGTTCCTGGCCGAAAAATGTTTCTCCGTTAACATCTGGTCCGGCTGAAGCCTCAAACACGCAATCATCAGTCATGTGCGACATGATAGCTTTGGTATCATGAGCATTGAATGCTTCAGCGAAGGACTGCAGGAAATCTTTTGTGACTTTCTTCTTTGTTTGCGCCATAAGTAAAATTGGCAATAATAAAAGAAAAGTCAAACCGAACTTTTTCATATATTATTTTTAGGAATGAAAATGTATGCAAAGATTGTTAAATATCCAACTCATGACTTACCAGTTTGGAGATCCTTCACGGGAACATCGTAGACTGACCACAGGTTGCACACTCAATTAATTGGTCATAAAAGATCGGACAACAAAATTATTGTCTTAAACCAGGTGAATAAATAGATTTTATTACTTCGTTGAGGCTGGTCTTGCTAAAGGATTCCAATGGATGAACTCCCCGCAAATTATCACCACCTTTTGCGGTAAAAGATCAGTTCTAAAAAGGAAAATGTCCGGTAAGACACCCGCGCCGGTAGGGGTTATTTTACAAAGAATTATCTGCTCCTCAGTACACCGAACCCGGCGGCATCTCATCCGCATGAGAAAAAGAATTCATGTACAGCTTTTTTATTTGTTCGGGTTCCCCTTTCTTTTTTTGTGCCTGCAAGGCCTGGTACAAACCCAGTAAGGACCAGCCATTGCCAGGGTTCCATACCAGGTCATCGCGGTATACTTTTTCTGCTTTGGGGTATTGTTTAAGTGTAAGGTAAAAGAATCCGAGGTATTGCCTGGCAGGCAGCATCCACACTTTGGGCTCGGAATAAAGTAAGCTGTCTTCTGCAAGCATGGCGCTTTTAATAGCGGTGATGGCTGCGGTATGTTTGCCTTCGTAAAAAAGTATATTGGCCAGCAGGATATTTTCTGCTACGGTTGCACATTCATAGGGACTGCTCGCGTGTGGCGCAAATTTATCTTTTAGTTGCTTGTCTTTTTTCTTTTCCTTCAGCTTTTCCAGGTGCTCCTGCGCGCTTCCTACTGCGCCGGTTTTTACATAAGCCATTCCTTTTGCAAAATCATGCAGGAGGCCGGCAAACTGCCAGTCCGGTTGTATGGTAATGGTATCGGTTAATATGTCCTGCCATTTGCCTAACCGTACCGCGGCCTGGGATGGGTACATCAACAGGTATTGCTGGTAGAGTTTATCGTGTGCCGGCTCTGTCATTTTCCGGAGCTGTACACTTTTGCTGACGGCTTTTTTGTACATGCCACCACTGAGCGCACAGTAAATATCCACCGCAAAATGATGCGGCACATGGTAGACATCCCGGAAGAGGCCTTTGGCCAGGGAATCATACACGAAAAGACTTTCATCTGCTTTTTCATTGGCATGTACACCCTTTGCATAATAGCCAATGCGCTCGTACTCGTGGCTGGACATATGCACCATGTGGGCAACACCCGGAAATAATTTGATGAGGGAATCCGCGCCCGCCAATGCCACTTCCGGTTTGCGGGAAGCCTCTGTTACATGGATATAATAATGCAAAGCCGCTGGGTGATGCGGGTCTTTTTCCAGTATGTCTTCACAAAGCTGCACAAGCTCCTGCGTCCACTCTTTAGGCCGGCCATCATTGTACCAGAAGTCCCAGGAATGGAGGAGCATGATGGCGTCCACATACAACGCTTTGATATCCACGTCGCCGGGATATTTTTTCACCAGCGGCCGCATGGCATCCGCGTATAAAATATTCAGCTTCTTTCTTTCCCTATCAGCCGTATCCGTCACATTGTACCGGGTGTTCATTGCTGCAACAAGGCCCCTTTCTTTAGGGGAGGCCTTACTGCTGTAAAGATTCATATTTTTTATGACCGACGGAATATTCACATGCATTTTATAAGAATAACCAAAATTGTAAGAAGGTCCCAGGGATAGGGCCTGCGCCCAATACAGCATGGCACAGGTGCTATCAAACCGGGCGGCTTCTTTAAAGGAAGCCGTAGCCTCCCTTGCATGGTAACTATAATACATGCTCAGCCCCTGGTTGAAATACTGTTGGGCACTGTCGTTTTGGGTAGCTATTGCGTAACCATGATCGCCCCAGCCGGGTAAGATCCTGATAAATTTTCCATCTGTATCCGCATAAAACAGGTCCTCTTTTACCGGCGCACAGGCTATCACATCAACGCTTGCGGGCCGCGAAGCGGTTATGACTGAAAAGCCGGGCTCATTCAATAATACCGAGACGACGCCGGCGAAAACAAAAGGACAAATGAAAAGGAGATTATTTTTCATTTTTTTGTTTTGATTTTTAAATTGCCGGCTTTAGATATGCCCGGGGGACAGGCAGATAAAAAATGCGCTCCACGCCCCTACCGGCAGGGTTATAAATATAATATTTTAGATCATTGAAAGCAAATAGATGATGTTTTTTAAACCCCACTCCTGCGATATTTCACCGCTCAGTTAGCCGGCGAAATGAGGGGTCAGCGCACCGGACGGACGGGTTCCGTCATAATTTTCTAGCCACTTTTATGTTCCTTATTTTCCGGGAGGGCCCGACCTGGAAAAGTACCCGGCCTATTCGCTGGGTTCAAACGCAGCCAAGCTATCAGCCAATTACTGCCCAAAAAAATGACGGTGAGAAAAAACAACTGCGCACGAAGATCCTTCACCTTCAACCTTCAACCATCTACCTCCCAGTAAGCCTGCTTTGGCCGCATTCGAATTTTTATCCACCGCGGTTACAATAGCACCTTGCATCATCCCTTTGTCAGTTTGAAAACCCAGGTCAAAACTTCTGGCAGGCAGCAAAGCCAACTTGTCAATCACTTCCTCCCATTCAGCAATCGGAATGAAAATACCCTTTGTAATGAACCGCTCCAATTGATTCGTATAATCATTACCGGTAGCTTCCTCCAATAACGATAAGATCCATGGGGGCGAGATTTTTCTTCCATTCGTTCTGGCTTCTGCAAGCATTTGAAAAATAGTATTTTTTAAACCAGCGGTACCCCGCGCAGTTGTACTAATGGATTCATCCAGGTAAAAGGCAAACGCCAGGCCCCGCTGGTAAGGAAGCTGCTGCATAGCCGCGGAAACCCAATAATCCTCTTGTAACTTCGCATTCGGCCACTGGTGGGTACTGTCACCATAGTAAGCCTGGAAGATGGCATTGATCTTTTTCTTAAATGCAGCTGAGTCAAGAAGCCCAAACTCCAGCATCACGATATGCGCGAAATAATCGGTGAAACCTTCGTGAAACCACTTGAACGCGTTTTCCGACTCCCCCTGTTTGAGTATGTGCCCCAGCCAATGATGCAAATTCTGCGGCTGCCTGGCAATAATGAAAAAACGGGTTTACCTGCAATAAGAACCTTTCGTTTTAGTTAAACCAAACCGCATATCCCTGTCGCCTTAATTGCAATGCAAGTTTCGCTTCCATTAGTAAAGCTTCCTGCCTGGTCATGGGTTTGGTATTGAGATGAACATACAGGCTGGGACGTAAATAATCTCCGTATTGCTGCACAATATTAGCAGACAGCTTGTGGCCTTTTTTGTTTACGTAGCCGGTTTTGTGTTGTTTCAATCTTTCTGCAGGCGTCTTACTCGTCATGCCTACATAGAGGCATTCCAGCACCCCGTTGAATTGGGGATTAGCCGCCCGGAACCGGTGATTTTCGGTAAAGACGCGTTTTGATAATTCTACAACATACACCTGGTATCTCATCCTGAACAGCAAGATAATTAATCACCGGCCATTTTTTCTTTTGCCCGTTTTTTCTTACTCCTTTTTTTATGAATCACCCCATTCTGTCAGGTATTGTAAGCTATTGCCTTATTGCTACTTTTAAACACCGGCATGGTTTACCAGCGGCGCATACCACTGGACCCCGGGTAAAGCTATCGGTCTCATGAATGTCTTTTACTTCCTTTTAGTTCGCGGCCCATCGCTTTCACTGGAATGAATAACATCCGATAAAACATGGACAAATCCCGGATAGATCTCTTTGTCAGAAAATTCATCCGATAGTTTTAGCGCATCTGTTGAAGCAGCATCATCGTTGCTTTCCAGGGAAAACTTGAGGTGGTTGTCTTCCCATATTTCGTAGAGGGTTTTTTCGCCGATCACTTTTAGACTGACATGGAAGTATTTGGATCCAGCTATCGTTTTCACGCGTATATCGAAGTCTTCCATATACGTAAGATTTGTGTATACAAATTACGAAAAAAACTATGTCCGTCATAGCAAATTCTGATGAAAGGAAATCCTTAGCAGGAAGTATTTTTTCCACCTGTCGCAGGCTCGTGCACCCTTAAATAATACCTTGCAGGTAGAAGTTGAAAGCACGCTGCTTCAGCGCAGGCAAATTCAACTGCAAGTGCGTAAAGTAAAGGTCCGGTAATCAGGCTCCCCGTGCTTTAAGCCCGCCACCTTTTACGCTGCACCCACCTTCCCCCTTCCTCTACCCTTTTCTATTGGTTCAAAATTTGTAACTTCTCCCCTATGCAAAGATGGAAAACGAACCTGCTTAAGCTAGCTAAAAAAGCGGATGATGTAACAGATGAACAAATCCTTCGCCTGCGGCAGCGGCTGGGCAGAATAGCTTCTATGCAGGTAGTTGCTTACCGAACCTATGGTACACCGACTAATGTATATGTGCGTGGGCGTGTGCTGGAAGATAAAAAAATAGCTGTTGCCACAGATAAGGATAAGCTGCTGACCAACCTCCTTAATATGTACAAACGTTTTGAAACGGATGAGGTACCCGGGGCTACCGTACAATTGCACCTGCCTGACGAAAAACAACATGCAGTTACCGACAGGGAAGGATATTTTGTTTTTAATCATACCCTTGCAATACCATTGATCACCGATGAGTTATACCACACTTTTCCGCTGGAACTGCTGCACCCGGATTTTGATGGAATAAAAGTGGATGCCGAGATGATGATACCACCGGCAGATGCGGAGTATGGTATTATCAGTGACATAGATGATACCGTTATCCGCTCGAATGCTACCAGCCTTTTGGCCATGGGGAAAACTGTATTAATGGGCAATGCCCGCACCCGCCTGCCTTTTGCAGGGGTATCTGCTTTTTACAAAGCGCTTCAACTAGGCCGCAACGGCAAACGCAACAATCCGTTTTTTTATGTAAGCAGCAGCCCATGGAACCTGTATGATTTGTTGATCGATTTTATGGATCACAATGAAATACCCCCGGGTCCCCTGCTGTTAAGGGATTTTGGAATACAAAGTGATTCCTTTACCAGCGGTGATTACCTCAGCCACAAATTCAAAGAGATCGCACAAATACTCGACACTTACCCGCACCTGAATTTTGTATTGGCCGGGGACAGCGGCGAACAGGATCCTCCGATCTATTATGAAGTGGTGAAAAGATATCCCGGCAGGATTATTTCCATCTACATCCGCGATGTGATAGCAGGGCCTAAGAAGGCAGCGGCGGAAAAAATTGCAGCCGAACTGAAAAAACATGCGGTAGAGATGATCCTGACAAAGTACTCAATAAAAGCGGCGGAACACGCGGTCTCCCAGGGATTGATCTACAAGGAAGAAATACCTGCCATCGTGGAAGATAAAAAAGAGGATACCGGGCAGGTGCCCGGTAAAGAGGAAACGGCTCTATCAACGGCTACGGATTAAGTGATACCAGGAATGGTAAAACCGTAGGGCCAATAACTGCTTCGCCCAGGTTAAGGCAAAAAGCTGTAGGTGCCTCCCCCGACAAACCGCTGTTTTGCGTGGAAAAATATCGCTGCCGTATGTGTTTACTTTCCCGTTTGGCACAGGTGATTTATGGCAAACTGTGTAATAAAGGAACCAAGATAAGGGCGCAAATCCCCAGCTTTAGCAGCTGAACACGTTTATTATAGGTGCAGAACTCTTGGCACGAAATTGATTGCTAATTGTAAAAAATCTATCAATCATGGAAGCAACAATGTCAGAAATAACAAGTGTACTGAACGATCTGGTACTAATTAATAATGATCGTATTGCAGGCTATGAAAAAGCCATTGAAGAATTAAAACAAGGCGATGAAGCGGCCAACAATTCTGACCTCGTAAGTTTATTCACAAGAATGATCAGCGAAAGCAGGGATTACCGGAATGCATTAGGGCAGGAGGTACAAGTTGCCGGTGGAGAAATGAAAGAGGGAACAATGACCAGTGGAAAAATTTACAGGGCATGGATGGATGTTAAGGGCGCTTTTGGTGCCAGGGATCGCCATGGAGTACTTTCGTGGTGCGAAGGTGGTGAAGACGCTGCCCAAAAAGCTTATAACGCTGCACTAGAAGAAGAAGGCCTTCCTGCACACCTAAGGGAAACTATCAGCAACCAGAAAGATATGCTGAGGCAATCTCATGATGAGATTAAAGCATTGAGAGACCAGGCTGCAGGGTAAGAATTGCCAGCACATTTAGAACCGGCTTACCTGGCAAGAGGTAAGCCGGTTTTTATTTGTCGGGCTTTTAGTATACTATTTAGGCAATTCCTGGCATGCTGTTTATTTTTTAAAAGGTGACTTAATGCGGCTTAAAAGTTTACAAAATGAACGATGTAAATTCACTTATACGAAGCTGAACTATTAATAAACAAACACAACATTTTATGCTGACTAAAATTCCGAATCTTCCGCCATACGTACTGGGATTGCGGGCCACAGGCGAAGTAACCGCAAACGACCTGGAGAACCTGCTGGTGCCAGGGTTGCAGGAACTGGTAGAGAAGTATGATGCTATTCATTACCTGCTGGTGCTGGATACAGGCGTAGGTAATTTTACTGCCGGCGCCTGGATCCAGGATATGAAAATAGGTATCAAACACTTTACAAAATGGAAAAGGATCGCGGTAGTGACCGAACAGGCCGCCGTGGAAACTTTCACCGATATGTTTTCTTTCGTAGTGCCGGGTGTATCGCGGGGATTTACACATGCGCAGCTCGCAGAGGCGATGCATTGGGTAAGTGCAGAATGAAGTCTGATCCTGATCCCACTGTCTCACACTTGCCTTTTACAAAAATAAAGTTAACTGCCGGTGGGCGCCGGGCCGCGGTTTTTTCAGCCACTGATATCCAATCATCACGCTTCCAGGTACGTTACAGATAAACGGCTTTGTGTTCCGCAATTGGCGTGTTTTGTAAGCACGGTAAAAAACTTCAACTTGTGTTTGCCTATTTTTAAAGTCTGATGCCTGATGCATCGATCCAGAGAATGCCATTGAATGGAACAGGATAAGCTGCTGGTAAAATGGTGTTGGGCGTAACGCGGTACGTTCGTTGGTAAAAAACTGCAGTTGTTTATTTAAGGGATGCAGGAACGCATTTTATGGCACAAGATGAAAAAATTACAAACGGATTTACCACGCTTCACGGCAAAGGCAAATTATACCTGGATGCACGAATGGGCCGGAAGATGAATGCCGGCCAGACCAATCATTGCTTTTTAACCATCGGCAATATGCTGAAAACGATTGAAGGTTCCGCATCCAGCATGCGACTTAATATGCTTTTCTTTATTACACCAAATACAAAATGAAGAGGATAAGAATAAGGGCGGAATTCCGGTTTTAAAAAATTTTCGTGGTTGAACTGGGCATAAAAAAAGCCGCTCCCCTGGAGTCAGCTTTTGCCGGGCTAGTATAGATCAGGTTCGGAATTTTGGACATACCGTCACGCCAGAGCGTCAGGAATGCCTCATCCTTTAGGACATGGTTTTTAAAGTGGGACAAAGTTTAAGGGGTTCAAAGGTTAAAGACGTTCCAGGGGTTAAAGACGTTGGTTCGTAACATTTAAAGCTTAACTCCTTAACCTTTAAAGTCTACAACTCCCAACCGACCAATACCACTCACCTCTCTTAATTTTTCGCCAATCCCGTATATTGTTTATTGATCTTATCCATGATGTAACCGCTGATCCAGCCTACGTAGGCATAGCGGGGATAGATAAATTTTTTGTCCGGGTTGATGCTGTTCACCTGCTGGATCAGTTCATCCAGCCATATCACGCC
>JAYSYY010000084.1:0-3579 GCA_043727215.1 Chitinophagaceae bacterium
CCTAACAGCCTATGCCTCCAACCAGGGCGACGATGGCGAAGAACCGAAAAACACTGAAACCAGGACAACGCATTACAAATGAGCCCCCTCAGAATGTAAAAGATTAGATCCTGCTCCAACCCTGAAAAGTTGGTAAACCATTTAACTTCCACAGCCTTTTTGCAAAAGCAAATTCCTGTGGAAGTTTTTTCATTTGCGTCATTTTGATACATTTGGTAAATGATAATCTCCGCCCCACCCGCAACCGGCCGCCCGGCCCGGCGCATCGTTTCACTCGTACCTTCCCAAACCGAGTTGCTTTCTGACCTTGGCCTCGACAAAGAAACCGTCGGGATCACGAAATTTTGTATTCATCCACCCGCCTGGTTTCGCAATAAAATTAGAGTTGGGGGTACAAAAAACATTGATATACAGCGTGTAATAAGTCTTAATCCGGACCTCGTGATTGCCAATCGGGAGGAAAACGTAAAGAATCAGGTGGAAGCCTTAGGCCAGCTATTCCCGGTTCTTGTCACAGATGTAAATACACTGGGAGACGCAACGGCTATGATAAGGGATATCGGCGCGCGCACCAACCGGCAAAGGGAGGCACACGAGATGGTCACACGGATAAATGCTCTTTTTATCACACTGCCCGAGCTACCTTCAGCTAGTGTTTGCTACCTCATCTGGAAGGAGCCCTACATGGTGGCTGCCTCCTGCACATTTATAAATAGTATGATAGCACGGGCAGGGTTTCGGAATGTGTTTAGCGACAGGGAACGATATCCTGTGGTGGCGCTGGAGGATATCCGTGTGCTCAAGCCCGATATCATTCTGCTCAGCAGTGAGCCCTACCCTTTTAAAGAAAAACATCTGGCAGAGCTAAGGCAACAGTTGCCTGGTATAACACCGATACTGGTAGATGGCGAAATGTTCAGCTGGTACGGAAGCAGACTGTTGCAGGCGCCGGCCTATCTAACGCGTCTGAACACCGAGGTCATGCGCTTACTTGCAGGTAGGCTGACAGAATGACTCGGGTGACTACCGGGATTGGTAGGTCCGTCCTTTATTTTTTGTGACCCGGTCAATTATTTAGGATTGTGATCGCTGAAATGCACAAGTGAATGATCATCCTGTTAAACGTTCATATTCTGCGGCTTAAATAACATTTCACAGAAAGTCAAATTCTCTTAATTTTACAAAAAAACAACCAACTATGAGTAAATACACATCCGGCGTGTTATATGGTGAAGAATTGGAAGCATTATATAATGACGCTAAGGATAACCAGTTTGCATTGCCTGCAGTGAACTGTATTGGCACTAACACTATTAATGCAACACTTGAAACAGCGGCAAAAGTAAATTCACCGGTAATTATACAATTCAGTAATGGCGGCGCACAATTCGTAGCAGGTAAAGGCATGCCGAATGACAAACTGCAGGCAAATATTGCCGGCGGTATCTCTGGTGCACTCCATATTCATAATGTGGCTAAACACTATGGTGTACCCGTTGTACTCCATACAGATCATGCAGCTAAAAAATGGTTGCCATGGGTGAGCGGTTTGATTGACGCGGGTGAACAATTTTACAAAGAAAAAGGTCAGCCGCTGTATAGTTCCCACATGCTGGACTTAAGCGAAGAACCCATCGAAGAAAATATCCATACTTCCGTGGAATTCTACAAACGCATGGCACCTTTGGGGATGAGCATAGAAATTGAATTAGGTGTTACCGGCGGCGAAGAAGATGGCGTGGATAACAGTGATGTAGAAAACGATAAACTATATACCCAGCCAGAACACGTAGCTTACTCTTATACCGAATTAAGCAAAGTTGGTAAGTTGTTTACGGTTGCTGCGGCATTTGGAAATGTGCATGGCGTTTACAAGCCCGGCAATGTGGAACTAAGGCCGGAGATCCTGCACAATAGCCAGGTGTACATCCAGGAAAAGTTAGGAACAGGTCCCAAACCTGTTTACTTTGTATTTCATGGCGGAAGCGGATCTCCTCAAAGCCAGATCAGGGAAGCGCTTGGATATGGTGCGATTAAAATGAACATTGACACCGATCTGCAGTGGGCTTTCTGGGAAGGCATCCTGGAAAACTATAAGAAACATGAAGGGTTTCTGCAGGGGCAATTAGGCAACCCCGAGGGATCTGATAAACCAAATAAAAAATACTATGACCCAAGAGTCTGGTTACGCAAGGGCGAAGAAACTTTTATCAAAAGGCTGGAAGTAGCATTTGATGATTTGAATTGTATCAACCGGAATGCATAGATCTTTCTTAACAAGCGCTTAATACAAGTCATAGAAACTTTTTAGATATGTTACAAGAAGAAGATTTTGATGCCAATCTTGCCGGCGAGATATCTGCAAGTGATGAAACCAAATCATCCTGGTTTAAGAGAATTAAAAAAGGAATTCTCACCAGCACGAAAGATAAAAAAGATGCCCCCGAAGGCCTCTGGTCAAAATGCCCCAACTGTAAATACACCTGCACGGTGGCTGAACTGGCAGAAAATAAATTTGTGTGCCCAAAATGTGACCATCATCACCGTATAGGCAGTGATGAATATTTTGAGATATTATTTGACGACGATACCTACACCGAACTTTTCGCGGACATCCGTTCGAAAGATCATTTAGGATTTGTTGACCTGAAGCCTTACAAAGACAGGCTGGAAGATACTTACCGGAAAACGGACGTGCATGATAGCATTACGGTAGCGCATGGGAAAGTAAATGATTTTGATTTGGTGGTTGCGTGTATGGATTTTGAATTTATAGGCGGAAGCCTTGGAAGTGTGATGGGTGAAAAGATAAGCCGGAGTTGTGATTATTGCATTGCACACAAAGTTCCTTTTATGATCATCAATAAAAGCGGCGGGGCCCGGATGATGGAGAGCGCTTTTTCCCTGATGCAACTGGCGAAAACAAGCGGCAAATTAACCCAACTTTCCAACGCGAAAGTTCCTTATATTTCATTATGCACGGATCCAACGTTCGGTGGCACCACGGCTTCTTTTGCGATGCTGGGTGATGTAATCTGTGGCGAACCCAACGCCCTGATCGGGTTTGCAGGCCCGAGGGTGATAAAAGAAACGATTAAGAAAGACCTGCCGCCAGGGTTCCAGCGCAGCGAATTCCTCCTGGAACATGGATTCCTGGATTTTATCATACACCGGAAAAACCTGAAAGAAAGGATCGGCAACCTGCTAATGATCTTTAAGCATTAAATGAATCAGCATAACCAGTTTAACCAGCCCTGCCCCTTTTTGCAGGGTTTTGTTTTTAGGGGAGTTTAATAGCACCCGGTATCCCCCTATCCGCACCTTCCCTTTTATTACTGTTATTTTGTGATAACAACAGAAAAATTTTTGCAAAAAGCCTCAAAATTTGTGATCTGAAATAAAAAAATCGCGGCAAACCCTTTACCAATAAAGCATAAAAATCTTTTCAACATCCGGTTGATAATATTTGTCTTCCGGCTCAATTTTCCTTCGGTAATTTGCTGCCTGTAATTGGTTTCTAACCCGGTAACAATCGGAACAGAATTAAAAGGGAACATGTGCAAATCATGAACTATCCCC
>JAYSYY010000085.1:0-27190 GCA_043727215.1 Chitinophagaceae bacterium
AAAATTTTCATGCTTTTTATTTTTAAGTTGAATAACTACCGGTATGTTACAGGGCATCGAATAATTTTTTACTGAATGCTTCCAGTCCCGGATCACGTGCACCCATTAACAATAAAACATCATTATTGTTCAGGTGGGGTTTTACTTTTTCCAGGAATTCATTCCTGTCTTCTACGAAGTAAGCATTTTTTCCCAATGCCCTAATTCCATTTATCAGTTCGGAGGAAGATATATTTTTTTCAGCAGTTCCGCCGGCATAAAAAATTTCGCTCATCCATATTTCATCATCGGGGCGGAGCACAGCTGCAATTTCTTTCACAAAATCATTCTTTAAAAATCTTGTTGGCCCATACCCATGTGGCTGGAACCACGCAACAACTTTGGAAGCGATGGGCTGGCATGCCGCAATTGCTGCTGCACATTTCACCGGGTTGTGGGCGTAATCGTCTATCACATATACCCCGTTTTTTATACCCAGCACCTGGTGCCTGCGGTAGATACCCTCGTAGCTTCTGAGTCCGGCGGCGCACTTGTCATATCCGATCCCTAACTGCTGAAGGACTGCAATGGTGGCCAAGGCATTTTCCATGTTATGCCTTCCCACCGTGTTCAATGAAAAAGGAAAACCATTCACGGAAAAACTAATCGTCAACCCTTCCTGCCGAAAATTTGTGGCAATGTATCCTGCGCCGGAGTGCACATCCGATGAAAAGTCATGGGATCGATCTGCAGACAGTTCTGCTGCCAGGGCATTGGATCGATTGACAACAAACAATTCTTTTGTATTTTTCTTAAATTGAGCAAAGATCTCCACCAGTTCTCCGATTTCCTGGTGGTCCTTATCTATATTAAGCAATACGCCTACTTCCGGCTGGTACTCTACGATCGAACCGTCACTTTCATCGGCTTCTATTATCAGCCATTCTCCCTCCCCCACTTTTGCATTCCCGATTTTTCCTTCTTTAATGATACTCACAAGGCCTGCCCCGCTGATGATACTTGGCTTAAGGCCCGCATTCTCCATCACCTGGAACATCATCGCGCTGGTAGTGCTCTTGCCGGAGGTACCGCCAACGGCTATTGTCTTCCGGCTTTTTGCAATGATCGCAAGTAATTCACTTCTTTTAATGATCGGAATTTTTAGTGCTTTTGCTTTCTGCACTTCCGGAACACTGTCTTCAACAGCAGCTGAAACCACCACAAGATCTATGGTATCACTGATGCCCTCCCCATCCTGCAAAAAACAACGGATACCAGCGCCCTCCAGTTTGGTGCGGGTGTCATTTGGCTGGCCAGGTAAAAAATACCTGTCACTACCGGAGACCGATTTTCCTGTTCCTGCCAGGTACTGGGCAATCGCACTCATACCTGTGCCGGCTATACCGATAAAAAAAACATTTTTAAAATCATTTACGGATGTGATCATCTTTGGTTGATTACTATTTTAAATGGGTGAGCTTCGGTATTAAAAACAGATTTTTTAAGATCAAACGATTCTTCTTCTGCAAAAAGCAACCAGGCATATTTCAAGGTTTCTGCAAAGAAGAAGCTTTGCATGGAATTCATTTTCTCATTGCTGCGGACATCGCGTACGGAAGCAAACGCTTCGTCTGTTCTGCAGTTATTGATGATATCCTCCAAAATTCGCTTACCCATCCAGCGATACTGGTCCTCCCGGGTAAGGCGGTAAAGATAGAAGCAACTTTCTAGGTTTTCCGGCCGCAGGATGTACTGGCCGTTGATAATGCTGTCCGTGACGAAATTAAATTCTTCCGGTTCCATCCCAAATTTCGTCCACATATAATAGTTCGCCTTCTGAATTTTTTTAGCCAACGGGATATCCCCTGAAAATGCACAAAGCCCGGCATAAAACGCATCCAACGCGCCATAGGTTGTTGCAAGCTGCTCCCCGGAATTCATATCTACTACCCGTAAGAAAGTACCATTTACGGTCGGGCTTAGTAAATGTTGTTTGATGGCGGCGGTGTGAACATCGAAAGCTTTTTTGAAATCTTCGTCTTTAAAAAGTAACCAGCCCTTGTAGAGGTATTCATAATAAGAATCTATGTAACCGCTGATATGTGATCTTTTTTTAACCCACTCCCCCGACAGCACATTGATCTGCTCGCCTGCCAGGCCTAATTTACTACGTTTATTGTAAACATACATGATGGCTTTTTTGGCAGCATCATAATATTTTTTATCCCCGGTATGTTTGCTAAGCTGGCCGAACTCGAGCAACAAAGTGCCTATCTCGGCGGGGTTATTGATTGAGTCCCGTACCTCACCGGTCTGCAGGTCCACATAGCGGTACGGCATACCAGTGGGGGTATTAAAAGCAGGCATCAGCCTATCGGCGAGGTCTGTCGCCAATTGCAGGAATTTATTATCCCCATCAAGTTCATAAGCAGTGATCAGCCCACCGAGTAGGCGGATCGTCACCTCAAATACCTGCACACTGTTGTTGGAATTGAAATCAAGATCGGAAAGAATAATCTTTTTGGCCTCAGCGGCCTCGTACTGCAGGCCCAACATTAAAAAACTGTCAAAGGCATCTACCGGGGTCATTAGCATCGGGTGCTTGTACCAGTTCTTACCTTTTTTAGAAAGTGGTTCCAGGTCATCCATTGTCCACGCATATTTTTTATACCCCTTCCAGGCATGGCGTGTTGCAGCTTTAACTTCTTCCTGCAGGGCATCCCTCTCCTGCAGGGTCATCTTCTTGCTTGTGGACTGCGCCATAACAGAAGGCTGCAGCACTAATAAAAACAGCAGGCTGAAAACAAACCGGAGTGGTATGTACTTTTTACTCATTTGGATAATTCAATTTTATTTAGCTGCCGCAGGTAATCGAACTGCAGGTCTTCGTGCAGACCGGCCGTTATTTTTTTTATTTTTTTCACAACTCCCAGGTATATATTTTCCAACGCGGTACTTTTTTTCATGTCGAGGTAAAGCGGACGCATCCGTTCTGCTACAAAAAGGAGGATATCCACTCCAGTATTTTCCTGGCTACTGTACCGAATGAACTTGTTAGCAACCCTCACAATTTTTCTCAATGTTTTTTTTGCATAATACGGATTGGTTTTATGCACATCCGAAAAAAGCAGGTCCAGGCTTTCGTGCACGCTGCTGATATATGCCTGCTCATTGGCTTCATCAAATAATACATAAGTGGCCAGCTCTTTATTTTCCTTCTTAAATTTTACAAGCCGAAGACATAGATCAACCAGCTCAGGTTTAGTTAGATTTTCAAGCGCAGATTTTATTTCCTTGACAGATGCGGCCTTCATAACGGCAAAATAGTTTTTTTATTGATAGAAAGCATTGGCGCTTTCCTTTTTTTACACCCCGGCATAAAAACCAGGAGCTAATCGATACCTTTAAAAGATAAAAAAAGGTATGATACCAAAACAGAAGCTACTCTCTCCCCTCACCGTTCTGATGATAGTGATTGTATTGGCGGCTTTAGCGACATGGGCAATCCCTGCCGGGCAATATGACCGCCTTAGCTATACGGAGGGTGGCCGGTTTACTTACAGTGGCGCGAACGCGGATATTGAATTGCCCCTTACCCAAAGAACACTGGACAGCATTCATATAAACATACCTCTGCAAAGTTTCCTTTCCGGGGGGATAAAAAAACCCGTATCCGTTCCTGGCACCTATCAAAAACTTCCAAGGCAGCGCCAGGGCATCATTAAAATTCTGCAGGCACCTGCAAAAGGAATATATGAGTCTATTGACATTATATTATTTATTCTGGTCATCGGGGGTTTTATGCAGGTCTTTAATTCCTCGGGAGCAATGGAAAAAGGCGTGAATGCATTATCGGTAAAGATGAAGGGCAGAGAAGGCTGGCTCATCATCCTACTCACTTTCCTTTTTACACTCGGCGGCAGTTCTTATGGCATGGCGGAGGAAGCCCTGGTTTTCTACCCGCTGCTTATCCCTATTTTCCTGGCGGCAGGTTATGATTTGCTTGTACCCGTTGCCGTCATTTTTGCAGGCACCCAGATGGGCACGCTTTCTTCTTTCTCTAATCCCTTCTCTACAATTATTGCATCAAATGCTGCGGGAGTAAACTGGAGTGAAGGACTACCGGAGCGTATTATATTTTTTGTGGTGAGCTCTGCCATCCTGATCTGGTATATTACCCGCTATGCCAATAAGATCAGGAAGGACCCTTCGGCATCACTGGTGTTTCGGCTGGAAGGCAAGACGAATAGCGGGCCAATACCAGCAGGAACTGCCACTGAGAAGGGCCTCGGATTTGACTCAAGGAGTAAAGTCCTGCTGGTGCTATTCTTCGCCACTTTTGCCACGATGATCGCAGGTGTGGTATTTTATGAATGGTGGTTGCTGGAGATGACGACCTTATTTTTTGCATCGTCCTTGATCATTACTTTAATTTTGCAGTTAAAAGAAAATAATTTTATTAGCCTTTTTTTAAAAGGTGCCGAAGGGCTGCTTTCAGTGGCATTTATTGTAGGCGTAGCAAGGGGTGTCACAGTGATCCTGAATGAAGGAAAAATAAGTGACAGTATTATTTTTTATGCCGCAGGTTTTGCCGGCACGATGCCACCCGCTTTATTCATAGTAATTCTCATGCTGATATTTATGTTGTTTACTTTATTTATTTCCTCCTCGTCTGGTATGGCGGTACTCACGATGCCCATCATGGGTTCATTAGCCGTGCTGATGAATGTGCCGGGGAAAGAGATTGTAAATGCCTACCTGTTCGGGATGGGGATCATGGGCTTCATAACGCCTACAGGCCTGATACTGCCGTCACTTGCACTCGCAAATGTCGGGATCAAAACCTGGTGGAAATTCATTTACCCATTGTTGTTGATACTTATGGTTGTTTGTGCCGGGGTGCTGATTGCAGGGGTATACATAAAGTAAAAAAACCTTCGTAGGTAATCGAAGGCTTTCACTATTGCTGGTTTTTTATTTTTTGGGGTTGTCGAGGTAAATCTGACCGAGGTTATTCAATGGAATCAGAGATGTTTGATATTGTTTGATAAAATTAATGTGCGGTGGCACCACATTGTGTAGGCCTCGGACCAAAAGGCGTGTAGAATAAACCCTACTTTTTTGTTGGCCGGGAACAACGATATTTTTTTATGCCCTATCTTGCACACAAAACCAATCTACACTATGCGAAAATTACTTACCCTTTCAATGGCATTGCTATTGATCCAGGCCTTATCACAGGCACAACTCATTAACAAAGTTCTTCCCACCAGCCAATTTACCTCTACAGTTGCACGCGTCGTAGAATCCTTCCAGAACAATTATGGCAGCATCCAGGGAGACGCATTACCCGCAGATGACGACCGGGATGTTTATCAATCTACTATTCAACTACCGGGAGCTAGCCGCTGTGTGATATACCGATTCCACTCGGTAGAAGATACTACTGCGAGCTGGCAAGCGCTACTATACAGCGGCGACGATTTCAAAGAAGCTTCTAAAGTTTATAAGACCAGTTTCAGGCAACTCAAACAGGCCAAATTTAATGATGGTCTTAGCCAGCATTCATTGGGTGGAGAAATGGTACCACCGACCGAATCGCTGCGATTTACCACAAGTGTCCTTCGCCCCGCAGTGGAGCAAGGAATTTACAAAAATTTTATTGCCGAGGTAGAGATGATCAATACCATGGACGGCTGGATAGTGCAACTGAACCTCCACAGCCGAAAGGATGATGACAAAAGATACCAGTAGTATCCAGGTATAAAACAAAAAGGGGAAGTCAACTCCTTTTTGTTTTGCCCGGAAGAAGCTAAAGATACCTCTGTAATAACAGCATTCAACGCTAATTTAATCCGCCTGAAAAAGCATTGGTCTATTTACCCGAGAATTACGGTGAATATTGAGATCAAAAACCGATTTCATCTAATTACTATCATAATCTCCAGATTGTAAGGTTCACCGCCGGGCAGACGCATTGGTGCCAAAGTCGAACGAATTAAAGCACCTTCGAGCGTTATAAATTTACATCTACAGTTCTTTACGAATACTGGTTATACTGTATATGTTTTTGATTCTTGAAGTTTTTTGATTTTAGTCTTCTCTTTGGCCAATTTGAAACCCTTTTGAACTTTATGGCATAGTTTTCTCTATAGGGGTTACTAATTGAAGATTTGAAGCCGCTGTTCGTAAGCTAAATTATAACATTTCAGGCTGTTGCTAACACTAAACTCTTTCTTAAAAAAGCTGTCAAACTTCAATAAGCAAAAACCTTATTTTCTAAACCATTAAAATTTACATTATGAAAAAGATATTTTACATTTTAGCAGTTGTTGCTGTATTTGCTGCCTGTAAAGGCAAGTCAGATAGCGAACTCAATGCAGACAAGGAGATGATCTCCTTAACTGATTCCACCTTTTACAACAGTAACTACCTGACTGACACCGGCGCAGTTTCTAATCCCGAAGATTTTACAGGTGGGGCCGTCGTATCAGGAAAAGCTACGGTACCTGCGAGGACAACTCCAGCGAGAAGAAGTTCTGGAGGATCTTATAGCAAATCCGGCGGTGGCTCCGGTAGCAGCAATAACACGGGTGCAGGTACGACTGCCCCGGCAACCAAAAAGAAAGGGATCAGTAAAGCCGCACAGGGTGCCATCATTGGTGGTGTAGGTGGTGCTGTTGCCGGTGCCGTTATCGGGAAAGGCAAAGGGGCAGTGATAGGTGGAGTAGTTGGCGCAGCCGGTGGTTATATCATCGGTCGTAATAAAGATAAAAAAGACGGCCGGGTACAATAAGCCTCCTGGCGATTAGTTTAAATACCTTCTTACTTTTTACATATAGCGCCCATTCGATGGTTTATTTCGAATGGGTGCTTTTTTTGAGCTATACTTCCTACTTTTGATGGTATGTCAGCATGTAACTTTATCATTCCTTTTAGCGGTAATGCAGCCGATACGCTTAATAAAGCAAAAAATGCAGTAGAGAAACAGACCGGACACTTTACCGGGGATACCGAACAAGGCCAGTTTGATGTGAGTTTTTTTGGCCAGGAGATAAGGGGGTCCTACACCGTAACAGGGAATGATCTGAATATCGTAATAGACGTCAAACCGTTTATGGTACCTTGCAGCGCTATAGAAAGTTTTTTAAAAAGTCAGGTGGTGTAAATTTTCATTCCTTCCATCTCTCAATATTTTTACTGTTTAGGCAAGCCTGATGCTGACAATCCTGTGTCGTTGAAAGTGTGGGTATGGTAGGATGGTAGGCGTATTCATTCCTGGTTCCTTTTCCTTTTTTTCGCTTACATTAAAATTTAGACTAGTTTTTTCCAGCTTGAACCCATGGTAATCACAATTTACCTGTAAAAGAGTCAATTAATTTCATTACTTCGTAGCCTTCTTCCGGGGGACAGGGATTGGGCCCCTTCCCCAGGAAATAAGCAACAACTTCGTCTATCATCGGCTGCTGCACGTGTTGGAGTGGCTCGAAGTGAATGGTGCTTTCTTTACCGCTTTCTACGATGATGATTGCCTGCTTCCCGAAAACCTGGAAATGAAGGCTGCCCTTGGTGCCGGTGATCACGCACAGATCTTTTTCTTGGCCGGGCATAGCATTAAAATTCCAGAACCCATTAAACCTTATCCCGTTGGTGAACTCAACAGACCCCTCCACCGAATCATCCGCAGCATAAAGCCCTGCCTTGTTGGCTGATTTACCTGATGAAGATTTAACCGCGTCAAAAAAGAAAAGCATCAGACCGAGTTGATGTGGAGCAAGGTCATGAAACAAACCTCCCCCGGAAACAGCCGGGTCCACCCGCCAGGCAATTTTCGGCAGTAAGAGATCCTGCGCAGCAACTGGCGCGGCATAAAACTCCAGGCGGGCGTGTGTTACAACTCCTATCCTCCCTGATCCGAGTAATTCTTTTACCTTTCTGAACATGGGCTGGGCTCGCCGATAATGGGCTACCACCAGCTTCGTATTTGTTGAACTGGCTGATTCAATCATTAACCTTGCAGACGCTGCATTCAATGTCATGGGCTTTTCCACATACACGGGTTTGCCTGCCGCAATCGCTGCCAGTGCGTACTTTTCATGAGTATCTGGCGGAGTTGCGATATAGATCGCGTTTACGGAAGGGTCTTGTAACAGTTTTTCCGCATCATCATACCAGGCCGGAACGCCGTGTCTTTTCGCGTAATCTGCAGCTTTTAATCCATCCCTTCGCATTACCGCAACCAGGGCCGAATCTTTTACTTTATTAAATGCGGGGCCACTCTTTACTTCGGTCACATCTCCGCACCCGATTATACCCCAATTTATCTTTTGCATTGACAGCTGTTTTAATGAACCCTTGCTTCGCCAGCTTTTATTTTTTCTTTTCGCCGGCAATCCGGGTGATGGCGTCCACCAGTTTATCCAGGTCCTTGAGCCGGGTATACACATGAGGTGTCACCCGCACGCAATGAATATTTTCCCAGTCTATTCCGACAGTGTGAATTTTGTAACGATTAAATAACATGGCGTCCAATTCCTGGGGAGTCATGCCATCTATACTGACACCACAGATAGCGCAGGAATACCGGGAATTGAGGGAAGTGTGTAAACGAACACCCGGTATGTTGTGCACAGCAGAAGCCCAGTAATTTTTTAGATAGTGGATGCGCTCCTGCTTCCGCTGGCTCCCGATCCCGTTATGAAAATTGATTGCTTCCCCGATTGCCTGCTCAATAGGAAAACTCCGGGTGCCCAATGTTTCAAATTTCCTGATATCATCACTTTCCGGCAGATCGTTGCAGACGAGAGGCCAAATGGAGGCAATTTTTTCCTTGCGAATCCATAACATCCCACTACCAATGGGTGCACTAAGAAATTTATGTAAGCTTGTTCCAAAATAGTCGCAGCCGAGGTCCGGTACTTTAAAGTTCAGTAAACCAAAAGAGTGAGCACCATCTACCAGGGTTTCGATGCCGTGGCGTTTAGCCATCTCCGTTATTTTTTTTACAGGTAATATCTGCCCCACCCAATTCACAACATGGGTTATATGCAACAATTTTGTCTTTGGGGTGATGGCCTTTTCGAAAGCCTGCACGATCGCCTCATCAGATTCTACGGGGAAATCAAAACTGATCTGCTTGTACAAGATGCCTTCTCTTTTTTCTCTTTGCCTCCAGGCATTTATCATATTTGGATAATCCTGTTTCGTTCCGATTACCTCATCTCCTTTGCGCAACCTCAATCCGAATATAATGGTGTTCAATGCTTCCGTGCTGTTTCGATTGATCGCAATTTCACCTGGTGAAGCACCTGCAAGTTCAGCGAGTTTCTCCCTGAGGGGTTCTCTGCCCATATCCAGCACACGCCACATAAAATAGGACGGACCCTCATTCACCATTTTGTTGTACCTGTCCAGCGCCTCCTGCACCAGTCTGGGCGCAGGGCTTACTCCGCCATTATTTAAATTGATAATAGACGGATTCACGGTGTAAGCCTGCTGCACTGTATGCCAGTAATCCTCATCAGCAGCAACTTCGTCAGGGAGTTTATCCGTCAGTCTCGCTTCTGCTAACTGCATTTCTGCGGCATGCAGTTCATTAAAGATATTATGGATAGAAAAAGCGCCGGTCAGGAGCGCAGCTTTTTGAATAAAACGCCTGCGATTTTCATTCATTCTATGAGTTTTTAACCCAAGAAAGTTAATGATTAATTTATCAATGTTACACAAATTAAAACAGGTGGGTTCTCAGAACTGCCGAACGAAAGCCTGGCAATCCCCCTGGTGGTCCCGGCGGGCACTGAAAATTATAAAAGTCTTCAAAAGCTCCTCACTAAAGTGATTGTGACGTGCTACCAGCCTGCCGCGGTTATATACACAATGAAGGGGGATAATGTCTCTCCTCCTGCGATCCGTTATCACAACCGCATTACGGATTATGTTACTGACCTAAGAGATGTGTGGCTCTTTACAAAAGAATTACTTAAGGAAAACCAGGACGATGCGGTGGAAAAATTTGCCGCGATTTTAAAAATGGATACCAGTTGGGGGCATATCTACCAGCAGGCAATTGAACATGCGATTGTTCAGTTGCTCCGTCATAAAATGTTAATTGAAACTATCCGCATAAACGAGCTTAATAATAAATTGAGTTCCTATGCCGGTAACTAACAACTGTTCAAAAAAGGAACGAGACCTTCGCCTAAAAGGGCCGTCAATGATAACAGGCTCTAGGGCCACCACCCTCGCCTGCGTGGCCAGGCCACTGTGACTCACCATTGCTCCAAAAAGAAACGGGCGGAACGGGCTTGATTTTGAATCTACTGCTGACATAAAACAGAAGTTAAAAATACTTCTTCCTAGAAAATTCATTTCGGCGCGGAACGGATCGTTGAACTCTGGGTGCCGGGTGGTATATCTCACTCTGCGGATCTACGTCGTTTACTGGCTAATGAGGTTGTTGGGGTGTTAGCGGAATACCTTGAGTCTCTTTAATTACACGAGCTGGCGATGGATGTCGGGCTGTCCAATGAATAGTTTTGCTACCTCTTATGCAAGGAACATTAACAGCTTGCTGTAATTGCGGATTGATTAATTTTATAAAAAAGAAATCAGCATGAGTACTGCCAGGAATGTTCTCACCCTTGACGAATTCAGGTTCTCTGAAATGAGAAACTTTCCCCACGCCACCGGGCAATTGAGTAATTTATTACGGGATATCGGCCTTGCTGCAAAATTGATTAACCTGGAGATCAACCGGGCCGGCCTGGTTGATATACTGGGCGAAACAGAACTTGTGAATGTGCAGGGAGAGCAGGTGAAGAAACTGGACCTCTTTGCCAATCATACCTTAATGGGCGTTTTAAAAAGAGGTATCAGTTGTGCCGGCGTAGTAAGCGAAGAAGAAGAGGATGTAGTGATCTTCGATGATGAAATGAGTTGCCAGAGTAAATATATTGTAGCTTTTGATCCCCTGGATGGCAGCAGCAATATTGACAACTGCATTTCTATCGGAACCATCTTTGGCATATACCTGCGCACCAGCCCTGCCGGTACACACTGCACTCCCGACGACTTCGAATTGGAGGGAAATAAAATGGTGGCGGCCGGGTATGTAATCTATGGCTCATCTACCATGTTTGTATTCGCAACCAGCCGCGGTGTAAACGGGTTTACTCTAGATCCCTCTATCGGCGAATTTTACCTGAGCCATCCTGCCATGAAATGCCCCGAAAAGGGTGCTATTGTATCGGTGAGTTTCAGTAATATTTATCACTACCCAACTGCAGTCATAAAATACCTGGAGCATTGCCAGATAGTGAACAAGGATAAAGAAAATCATTTTTCCCAGAGAAATGTTGGCAGCATGGTTGCAGATCTTCACCGTAATTTAATGAAAGGGGGAATCTTCATGAACCCACCCACTACAAACTATACAGACGGAAAATTGAGGCTGGCTTACGAATGTAATCCCTGGGCTTATATTTTTGAAAAGGCGGGCGGAAGGGCTATTGACGGCTATCAGCGCACACTTGATGTACCATTTAAAAATATTCACCAGCGGGCGCCCCTGTACATCGGAAGCAGCGAAATGATTGCAGAGCTGGAAGAGTTATTCCGGATGGATTCAGTTTCAAAGGAGGTCGGCAGTGAGAACTGATCATCAATGCCGGTGAAAGCTTTTTTTCATTTCCCCTCTTTTCCATTGAGTAATAATCGCTACGGCCAGTTGTTTTTGCGTGGCGAATTGTATTACTGCAACTCCATTATGATCACATCTTTCTTACGTTCCGCGGGAATTACATTAAGTGAAAGAAGTTTCCCGTTTTTTAGTTCGGCTTCCACTGTGGTGCTATATGGAGCGTGCAATTTAAAATGTACGTCTATATTTTTCGGCCAAGCCGGAAATAACAGTATGTTTTTATCATCCACTTGCATGAGCATTTCCTGCAGGCCTATCATCCCGCTGCCACCCCAGTTATGATCGGGTACCCAGTCGAAACCCGGACCCCAAAATGCCGGAAATCTTCGTTCAGCATTTTGCAATTTGAGAGAGGTGAGCTGCCATGCATCCTTTGCCAGCCCTAGCCTTGCTGCCCATATATTATCCTGTTTCCAGCCGACATGGCTCCTGAATTTTATTACACTGGTATCATGGTGCCAGGTGTTTAGAGCAGTATCCAGTCCCGGTTTGCCAACACCATAGATTCCCCAGGGATAAACGGGATATAGTTGAGGTGATTCGCTATTGTTGATGCGCTGCCAGCTTTTTGCAGGTGCAATCGTTGTACGCCCATTGATCATTCCGTAACTAATAGGCGGTATACGATTCAGAAACGCCCGCCATAACTTTTTCTTTTCATCGGTCAGGTAACCGGGTGGAAGTTCCAATAAACGCTGTGTTACTGTCTGCAGTGCGGCAATAGTGCTGCTCGCATTGTAAGCCATTTTAAAAGTTTCCGCAGCAGACCCCGGGTACAAAACCAGTTTACCGTTTTGGTCCAACGCTTTTATGCCCAGCTTTCGTGCCTGGTATTGGTAGTGTTCGTCGAAGAACCGCAGGCAACTTTCAATGAAAGGGATGTAGCTGGCGATATCTTTACCGGTATAGCGTTGTTGCTCGAGCATCATCAGGCAAAATTCCAATACCGAATCCCATTGGTATTCAAGCCAGGCGTTATATTCCACTCCTTTGTCAAAATCCGGGGGACGTTTTTGTCCATATTCTGCATAATTCGGCAACCCAAAATTTTCCATCTGTTCTGTGAAGCAGGCGCCTGTATGATTCCAATAAACCCTGCTGCGCAATTCAGCATTGGGTAAAATTCTTTTATAAAATTCAATCTGGGGTTGAAGCAGGTCCCAGTCACCGTTTTTTATCATGGGAAAATGTACCAACCGCTGGTTCTGCATGGTATGAAGTCCGCCACCCCAGTTCCGGTAATCGGGGGTCAGTTTGAAAGTGGTGTCCGTGTAAACCGGATCAACAGTAAATAGTCCCCCATTAAATTTTGTGGGCCATTTCCCCCGGGCATTGCATGCGAGCATGTACCTGAAGAGCTGGTAGTTTCTGCCGATCTCCCATTCTTTTGAACCCGGCTGTTGCTTCGCTATTTGAATAAAACTCCTGCTCCAGAAAGAAGACCACCATTGGCGGTTTTTTTCTACCTGTGCTTTGGTTGCAGACAGGCGGGCAAGTGAATCGAGTGACCGTTTCCAGGTATCTATCGAATTAACCTGTTCATTGTGAAGGACCAACCGGAAGGAATACCTGCTAAAGGGTTTGTCACTCTGTATTTTCCACGCCTTGTAATCTGTATAGGCGTAAATTCCTTCCGATACACCAGCTGGTGAACAATTACTCCCGGTGAAAAGTCCACCGCTCGCAAGAAACTTTAGGGGATTATACATTCCGTCTTTCACTGAATCCATGCCCTGCTGTGCCACTACGAGATCGAAAATTGTCTCAGCAGGGTTATGATGATAAAACCTGACATCATTCCCCCTGTATTCAATTACATCTTTTTTATAACTGTTGTTTTTGGGCGCAGCCCATTTAAAGGAGTTACCCCAATTTTCCCTGGGTTTAATAACCCTCTCCTGGTATCGCCAGCTCTCATAAGCCGCTTCCACATTTATTTTTTTGCCGGATTTTACTTCTATGTGTGCAACGGGTTCAAAAACATCTGCCCATATCTTTATCACCGCCCGCGCAGCATTGTTCTCGCCGGTAACTGTTATATACCCACCCTCCAGGTTCAATTCCTGTTTAACTATTTTTCCATCAAAAGGGTTGGGAGAAAATTTCATACGGATGCGCCCTGCTTTTAGCAAAGCGTTTTCTTCATTGAAACTTCCGCTCCTGGCCACATAGATCAACAGCTCACCATTTTCCACCCAGACATTCATGCCAATATCGCCGCCACCACAGGGCATTGACTGGGATGCGCTGGTACCAGGAGTTGTCCATTGAAGGTTATTGTTTGCAGGAAACCCCTGTGCAAAACATTTACCCGCAGCAAAAACCATAAAATAAAAAAAAACTAATTTATATTTCATCCGATTAATCCTGGATCCAGGTAACTTTTTATCTATTACTCGCTCTTTTTCATCGACCGGTATTTTTTCGGGGATACACCAATAATGGTCTTAAACCGTTTTGAAAAATAATACGGATCGTCGAAGCCCATGCTAAAGGCGATGTACTTAATGGAATGAGTGGTAAAATCCAGCTCCTGGCAGGCCTTCTGCATTTTCATCTGCAGGAAATAATCAATCGGAGCATATCCTGTTTTCTGGCGAAATAAATTAGAAAAACGGGAAACAGAATAATTGTAATGCTTACTCAGCTCATTCAGGGATATATTTTCGTCGATATGCTGCTGCATGTATAAAATTGCACCATCCACACAGTCGGGTGTGTCGGATTCTACGGTATCGTAATGCCTGGAATTATAAATGAATAAAGTAAGGAAATGGCTGAGACACATATTGGCAAATAACAAATTATCGATACTGTAACCTAATTGTAGGGCCTTATATATCTTCGTAAAAATGGCAATGGTCTGCGCATTATTTTTAACGAGGAAGGGTTTGAAATGTTTTTGCACGGCCAGGGTCTCATTAAACGCGGGCAACCCTTCCCCGCCAAAATGTATCCAGTAAATACTCCAGGGATGTTCAGGATCGTTGCCGTATGCATGTTCTACATTTTGGGGCAAAATGAAAAATTCATTCGGCCCGATCTCATGGCGCTGACCTTCAAGTTCGTACCAGCCGTGCCCGTCAACACAGTAAAAAAGGAAATTTTCCGGCAGTCCTTTTTTGCGATAAGTGTAATGATCTTTTGCTTTGGGATAAAAGCCAATCGAATGAATGTGCAGGTGTTTTAACAGCAGGTTATTCTGCACCCGGGATTTCAGGGTCATTTTGGGAATTTCAATACGTTGCCGGCCCAGGCCGTACCAGATATTTTTATGTGACCCTTCCTTGTTATCTTTTATTTCCTTCATTTAATTCCTGTAAACATTTCTTCCCGGAAAATTACATAAATATTCCGGACCGGCCACCAGCGGAATATGCATTTAGGGATGTATGGTAGTGCAAGTTTTGATTTATCTTCGCCATTCATTCACCACAACCATTTTGTAATGTTCTATCCTAAAAATATCAGAGCAAACTTGTATCTATGTTTCCTGCTTTTTTCTCTGCCATTTTCGCTGGCTGCGCGGGTACAGTTGCCTGCTTTCTTTAGTGACGGGATGGTTTTGCAACAGAAGGCCGATGTTTCTCTCTGGGGTTGGGCAAAACCAGGCACCACAGTGAAGATAACCACTTCATGGAATAAAAAAATCTATTTTATTAAGACTAACGATAAGGGCAAGTGGCAAGCAAAAGTCACCTCACCGCTTGCAGGTGGCCCGTATTCAATAATTATATCTGATGGAGATCCAGTGATCATAAAGGATATCCTTATTGGGGAAGTTTGGCTCTGCAGCGGGCAGTCCAACATGGAGATGCCATTAAAAGGTTTTAAAGACCAGCCCATCAAAGGATCCAACGATGCCATTTTTAATTCTTACAATGAGCAGATCCGGATTTACACTGTTCCCAGGGCCGTTGAAAGATTTACAAAAGATACCAGTAAAAATTCTTCTTGGAAAACGGTGACTCCCGAGACCGTTGCTAATTTTTCGGCAACAGCCTATTATTTTGGCAGGCTCCTGCAACAGCAATTAAAAGTTCCGGTTGCGTTAATTAATGTGAGTTATGGTGGTTCCCCGGCAGAAGCATTTATGAGTGGGGCGTCATTGAAAGAGTTCCCTGGAATTAGTATCCCCTCTCCCACCGGAACAGATAAATTAACGAATAAGATTGCCACAACCTTATACAACGGCATGATTCACCCGGTGATTGGCTATACTATAAAAGGAGCGATCTGGTACCAGGGAGAAACAAATTATGACCGGCCGGATCAGTATGAGCAGCTTTTCCCGGCCATGGTAAAACTCTGGAGACACGAATGGGGCCAGGGAAACTTTCCTTTTTATTTCGCCCAGATCGCGCCATTCAGCTACAGCAGTTTGCCCGCTACCATTCAAAATGAAAAATTGAATTCAGCCTACCTGAGAGACGCACAACGAAAATCCTTAAACAACATCCCTGCCAGTGGTATGATCGTGTTGCTGGATGCCGGGGAGGAGAAAAGCATTCACCCTGCGGACAAAGAAGTCGTAGGTAAACGTTTTGCTTATTATGCATTAGGCGAAACGTATGGCAAAAAAGGATTTGCCTACCAGGGTCCTTTATTTGATTCATTGATGGTGAAAGATGCTTTGGCAACGGTGCGGTTCAAATACACACCTAATGGGCTTACGAGCTTTGGTAAGCCCATCACCCAGTTTGAAATGGCAGGTGCAGATAAAATATTTTATCCTGCCCAGGCTAACATTGTTAGAGGTTTGATCCAATTAACTTCGCCGCAGGTGAAGGCGCCTGTTGCTGTGCGATATGCGTTTAAGGATTTTGTAAGTGGAGAATTGTTTGGTGTAGAGGGTTATCCTATTTCATCCTTTAGAACGGATGATTGGTAATGCTAAACACCGCCTGTAACCCCTGAGGGTAAAATGAATGCTGAGGTTACTTTTTTTTAAGAACCTTCTTTTCCTGAAGTTACCAAATCAGAAGTCGCACGTTCCCCACTACACCTGATGGTAGCAGGGGTTTGTCTTTTAAGCGGAACGGCGCGGTGGTAGATGTAACTCGTTTTTCAGCTAATAATAAATTGTCTCCAATCAGGCGATTGTGCCAGGTATTGGCTACTTCAATCTCAATTTTATTTTCTCCCGTTTTTAAAGCTTTGGTAATATCTAAATTATAAGGTGGCGTCCATATTGTGCCGCAGTCTGTCCCGTTTATTTTTATGGTAGCAATGTTGTAAATAGCATCCAATTCTATAAATGCGGCGTTGATTTTTTGCTTATCTGTGACGTTACATGTGTTCGTATAAAGCACCGTCCCCGAATAATATTTAATTGCAGGGTTAGCGTTTTCTGTCCAGCTTTCCAGATCTCCGACAACGAGCGATGTATCCGTTCCATATTTCTTATCAAACTTCACGCTCCATTTGGCTGGGAATAAAATCGTATCCATGGATGTAGAATTCCGATTGGACAGCCCGGTCACTGTGGCTTTTCGACTGAATACTACGAATAGGGACTGATTGGGTTGTAAACTGACATCCGCACTCGCTTTTCCATTTTTGTAATGGGAATGGTTAAGTCCTGTGATTTTTCCTGTTACAGGATCCCACAGTTTAGCATTTTTGTGTGTAACACGAAAATTAAAAGTGGCTGTTCTTGCCTCGTTCTTTTGGTTGGAGATGAAATAAATATCATCTTCTGCGGTTTGCCGATGCGTCCAGGCTATGGAATGATCATTGTTCGGGATTGCCAGGTCTTTCTCAATCCCTATTTTTTGAAATGTTGAGTCAGTGTACGGGGCCATAACAATTTTGCCTTTCTTATTTGATTTACTAAATAATTGCTTAAGAACAATGGCGAGTGCCGGGTCGCGGTCATTTATACCAGTGCCTCCCAGGTATTCTTTGCCCATAACAATACTAGCTCCCTCTGTTACTAACTGCAATATTTTTTTTGCAACTGCAAGCGACATTGAAGTATGATTAGGCTGCATAGGATGTTTACCGGGCAAAACCAATAGGGCATAACTGGCTCCACCTGGCAATACTACCCTGCCATTTTTCACGCTCATCATCATTAAGGCATCCGGGTTGAAGGAATCATATTTATACCCGTTGAACGGGTCGATCCAATCTTCGGGGTCAGCCATATTAGCGGAATGGGAAACGCCATCGGGAATTTGCCGCAGAGGTTCACCAATATTGCTCCTGCGTTTTTTTTCTTCGGCAACTTTTTCTTTTCCAAAGATGCCAGGTAAAGTATTCACTAAACGATCGGGCAAGATCGACCGCCTCGGTATTTCTTCCCCGGTGAACACCGCGATATCTACCACTGGTTTTCCTAATTGCAACAACGCCTGGCAACGGGCCAAATAATCGATCCAAACTTTGCTTTGTTTAAACCAGGTCTGGTCTCTCTGGTAATACAATCCTACGCCGTCCAGGGTCATCCCCGGTTTTTTATTCATCCAGGGATTGTGTGTAAACACATGCAATACCATTTTATTGATGCCCAGCGCAAAATTCCGGTCGCCAACAGCCTTCAAATTGCCGGGGTGTTCCCCCCAGTTCATTCGTACAGAAGTGAACGCTTCTGCCTGGATAAGATTTTTTCCGTAGATATGTGCGCCGCTGATTGCATCTGACATATCATTCGGTTTGTCATGCGTTGGACTGTTCAGCCAGAATTCCCCCATGGGCAGGTCCACATTTTTATAATGCAATAATCCATCACTGACCATGGTTGGGGCAATGGCTTCTGCACTAAAACTGCATCCTTTTTTATGCGCCAGGTCTTTAAGTGTTTCATAAAAAACATCATTCACCAGGTCTGCTATGGTCTGCCTCACATCATGTAATACTTTTTCGGAAGTAGCCGCATCTACCAACGGCACACCAGTCATTGTTAAGAGATAAGGCATTAGATCATAGCCCCTTCTTTTTTTAAATTGGGATGCAAAGACCGGGCTCCAATTCTGGCTGCCACACTCCCAACTGTCCACATGAAATATTTTTAAAACTTCTTTGGCTAAAAGGGAATCTGTTTTGTAAAACGCCTGCGAAAACCAGCTATCGAATTGGAGCTTTATAGCGGCAGGGTTGAATTTATCTGTTTCCAGCCCCTTACCCGCACCGGCTGTAGCGTTGGTTTGCCCAGTAGTGGTATGTCCTATTCTCACAATGACCCAGCCGGGAGCATTATCAGGAAGCTTTCGCGAAGCCAAAGGCCAGTCAAGGTTTCCATCGTTATCTATCCTGGACGTAAGATTGATAATCTCTTTTACTGGCACTGCGTCCTTAGCCTTTACCTGTTGCGATGTAGTGTTAGCTGCCACTCTCCAGATACTTCCATTTTTTGCTTCGTAGTGATTTATTACCGGCTCATCGCTGAGGTAAATGCCCATCACTTTTAAAGAAGGTTTCCATTTGGCAGCATCCAGGTCTTCAGCACCCGGCTCTGATCCTGTTTTATCATACAAAAAACGAAAATACCTGGCGGTGGTGGCAGGAATAGCATAAGTATATTCCTCCTGTGTATCCTGCCAGCCATGTCGTGGGGGTTCCAATTGCAGGATGCTCTTAAAATTTACGCCATCATCACCTGATTGAATGACCAATCGCTGTGCCTGGTAATTATTACCCCCTACATGCACCCGGATCGAACGGCAGGTGATAGGATCAGGGTATTTATATTGTATCCAGCATGCTGTATCAGCTCTAAAACTTTGTTTGTTATCCGGGTTCGGAAAAGATAAAAAAGATGCCTTTGCACCATTACTGGTGGTAACCTTTGGGATCAATACGACATCCCTGAAAGGCGAAGCAAAATTCGAAGGATACGCGAAGACCGCCACGTCTTTATAATAACCTTCATTCGTTTCAGGCTGATCAAGTTGCAGCTTCGCATTGTCGCCACTTTTTAAAAAGGTTTTGGTCCACACCAGTTTCTGCATAGACAGCTCAGGAGTGATCCATGGCCCGCCAGCCAGGGCAAAACCATCGCTCACATGCATGGCCAGTTTCAGATCCAGTCGTTTTGCCTCCTGCATAGCAAACTTTACCATGCCCCACCATTCGGGGGATAATTGCCTTACGGTTGGTTTAAACGGAATGGCTGAAGAAGTATCCTTGATAGGCATCAGGTAGGCACCGCCAATGCCCACTTCCTTCATCGCTTCCAGATCCGCAGAGATCCCGTCCCTGGAAACAGCAGCATGCATCCAATACCAAAACACCCAGGGTTTAGCGGACGCAGGCGGGTTCAAAAAATTCTTTTCCGGGATACCTGCTTTTTGACCCGATTGTGCGAACGAAGCATCACCGGTGGTAAGGCCCAGGAAACTTAACAAGCAATATCTAATAAATATCTTCATGTATAAACCCGATAAAATCAAAACTACGTTAGATTTAGCTTTGATCCTTTTGTCTTAACCTTAGCGCATTTGCGTGAAACCTACTTCGCAAAATTTAAATCACTTTTACCTTTATCAACAGATGTTGCCACCGCTATGCCCCGATTATCCTTTTGGTCCACGGCACAGTAAAAATGGTACACTACACCCTCGTATTTTACCACAAAACTCTTGTGTGCATATTTTTGATCATAGGGCTCAGAAGATTTAACCAAATCCTCACCGGACCAGTCTGTCCAGTTCACCAAATCATAACTGCATGCAAACCGGTTGAAAGCATCTGTCCTTCCCTCCCAGAAAGCACCAAAATAAAACATGACCCATAGGTCCTTGACTTTTTGAATCACGGCATCACCTGTGATCCCGATCTTGTGGCCCACTACCGGGTCTGCCTGGTACCGTTGCCAGTGAATCATATCATCTGATACTGCCATTCCTATTCTTTCAAACCATCGCCATTTAGGTGTGTTGTTACTCGTGTCCCCGTTAGCGTTATAATACATCACAAAGGGATGCCCGAGTGATTTTGTCTTATCCCAAATGATGGAACTTTTAAATAGTTTTTTATTCTCCCACCACCGAACATCCTTATCTGTTGCAGTCAACACCGGTGTTTCCAGGCGACGCCACTCATGGGGTTTTGTGATGTCGGTAGTGGTGTGGGCCATACCAATGGCCAGTGGCCCTGCTTCATAACCCCTGTCTTTTCCACCAATATAACTGAGCCATGATTTGCCTGCATACTTTTTTAACTTGTAACTACCACCAAATTTTGTATCCTGCAAGGCAGGGTAGCCGGCCTTTTGGTTATTGTCCCAGTCGGCAGTATCAGAAAAACTCATGATGCGCCCCAGTGTTTTCCAGTCCAACAGGTTTTTACTTGTTGCGAGCCATGTCTCGTATCCCCTGCCATCAAACTGGATGTAGGTCATGTACCAGTTGCCTCCTTTACGAAAAATGGATGGGCAATCGATTTTTTTGCTGACATCTGGCGGGGTGATTACCAGGCCGTATTTGTGCGGCGTTTTTACCTGCTCGTAAACCTGGCGCATGCCTTCTAGCGTCACCTTTCCGGACTGGGCATGTAAATTGGGGCCGGCGAAGGGGCAAAGCGCACAAAGGAGAAAAATGATTCGTGGTATTAACGTTGTTGGATAGGAACATTTTATGGGCCGACTGTATAAAGTGTGGGCCACAGAGGCGCAAAGGGCACAAAGGAGGGGAAAGATCTTTGTTTTTAACCCTGTCAGCGTTGAAATCTTTGTATAATTAATAGGAAGCATTTAGTATTTTATCTCTTTTGATCTCACCCCTGCCCTTTTTTGTTTCGCATTAAATGGAAGAAGGTAAAATGAATAATTGTAATCATGGGCCGGCACCTGGTATTTCTCCAGCGGTGCAGCTACATCGCTCCAGCTATCGTTGCCGCCCACGCCCATTTGGACCAGGTCAATATTCAATGTTATGAGGCCCGCGTCTTTTAGCTTGTTAGTATGTTTGGCATTTAAAATATTTTCCTCTGTATATGGCCAGGCACTCATGCTTAATAAACTGTTAGCCACAATCAACAAACCATCTTTTTGTTTGTTGGTAAAAAACATCCAGCGTACATCTGTCCGGTTTCCGTTCTCCTGGGGTACCACGTAATTTTCCATGAACGCATGGATCGGTAACCTGTACACGCCTTCATCTGCACCATAATTTTTATCGATGTAATTTTCTTTTTCACCCCTGCCAAACCATTCAATATTGTCGTAGCTTCTTTCAATTCCCATTTGCATGCCTACTTTAGGGATATTGGGTAGGCCTGGCTTAACAGTTAACGCATAATCGACTTTTATTACGCCATCGTCGTAGATGGTATAATCAACTTTTACGTTGGCACTGTCATTTATTAAACTATATAAGTAGGAAACTACCACGCGGCTTGCTCTTTTATCAACCGATGAATTCAATAATTTCAAGTCTTCATTATACCATTGCTTTAATTTGCGCTGGGGCTTCCAGCCTCTTTTATCATTTTCCGTAAGCGGCCTGGTAAAATCAGGCAGTAGTGTCTGCCTCACCTGCTCCTTACCATTATATATGTAGGAAGCCAGGCCACCACGATCTGCCTTACTAAAACCTAGCGTGAAATTTTGTCCTTTTATTGTGATGTTTTCTTTTGTATCCCTCACCTGCATGTTATTGCGGGAAGGAGGAGCAGGCTTTTTCTTGTTTCCCTTTTGAAGCTGGAACTGGTTGGAAGCGATCTCGAAACCTTTTCCGGCCCATGGCTCATCGTTCTTAAGGTGGAAACGAATCGCAACATGGTACTCTGAACCCTGTTTCATTGCCGGAAGATACCGCGCAATATTAATGATGGTATCGGTTCCTGCATCAATAGCCAATTCCGGCAGGGCTCTGGAACCTATCACAGAACCATCTTCCCGGATTGACAACATTCCATTATATGCGTTGCTGTTTTTTACCGAAGCCCTGTTGGTTATGTTGATCAGTCCTTTTTGTGCATCCACCAACTCAACTTCCAGCGGTTGAAAAACCCGTTTGCATTCAAACATCACTCCTTTGGGAGCTCCGTCTGCATTCACCACTCCTTTGATGGTAAAGTTGTCAAAATACTTTTCACCAAAATCACCCCCATATGCATAGTAGGACACCCCTGCAGAATCTTTTTTTAATAATCCCTGGTCCTTAAATTCCCAGATGCACCCACCGATAATTCGTTTTGTTGTTCTCCACTGGTCCCAGAAATCTTTGATGTTTCCGGCGCTGTTGCCCATAGCGTGCGCATATTCGCAGAAAAAAATCGGCCGGTTATCGCCGTTAGGCTGGTTGGCCAATAAAGGAGCAGTGTACATGGCAGGGTACATCCGGCTAACTATATCTACATAGTACTGGTCTACTGGATTCTGAATGCGGTGAGAGTGATCATTACTTTTTAAATACCGTGTATCGGAAGGATCAATGTAGCCTTCCTCCTTCTGGCTTCCCATCGCGGGCTCGTAATGTAACGGCCTTGTAATGTCGAAGTCATGTATCCAGGCCGCCATGGCAGCATGATTCGGTCCGCTACCCGCTTCATTTCCCAGGCTCCACAAAATAATGGAGGGATGGTTTTTGTCGCGCAGTGCCATCCGGCTGATGCGCTCCACATATGCTCCCGCCCACATGGCATCATGGCTTAACTTGCCACCTAAGCCATGCGTTTCCAGGTTGGCTTCATCGATCACCATAATACCATATTCGTCGCAGAGATCCAATAAATAAGGATCGCTCGGGTAATGGCTCAGGCGAACACAGTTGAAATTAAACTGCCTGAGCGTTTTGATGTCTTGTAAAATATCTTCCCTTGTTAATGCTTTTCCTCTCGTGGGATGATGATCGGGGCGATTGACACCGTATAAATAAGTAAGCCTGCCATTGATCAATAACTTGCTGTCATCCTTGCTGAATTCAATTGAGCGAAAACCAAGCTTGCAGGTTTTTACTTCCTGTATATTACCAACACTATCTTCAAGAGTTACAACTAATTTATACAGGTTAGGTTCCTCGGAACTCCATTTTTTTGGGTTAGTGATCGTGGCTTCCAGCAAACCAAATTTCACCTGGTCCAGCCTTGGATGAATTTCATTGATGATTGCATCTGTAGATTTTTCTAAGGGCTGGGGCAATACCGGCGTATCATTTGTATCAAATAGCTGCATTTTCAATTTATATCCTGGTGCCTCCTTACCCGTTAAGTTTTCAACTCTGGGCCTGATGCTTAGCAAGGCATCTTTGTAATCTTTATCCAACTTCGTTTGACAAAAGAAATCAGCGATCCTGATTTTTGGTTCCGCCATTAAATACACTTCCCGGTGAATGCCACTCATGCGCCATTGGTCCTGGTCTTCCAGAAAACTTCCATCACTCCAGCGAATGACCCAGACGGAAATGATATTTTCTCCATGCTTTAAATAAGGGGTGATGTTAAACTCACTGGATAGGAAACTATCTTCGGCATAACCTGCAAATTTTCCGTTTACCCATAATTTATAGGCCGAGCTGACACCGCCAAAATGCAATGAGATGTTCATGTTCTTCCAATTGGCAGGAACAACAAATGACTTCTGGTAACAACCAACACCGTTGTAATCTTTAGGTACGCGGGGTGGGTTAACCGGGCGGAAAGGATATACGGCGCTTTTGTAAATAGGTTTATCGTAGCCCTGCATTTCCCAGCTGGAAGGAACAGGTATTTTTTTCCAACCAGTTACTTTGCTTTTATAAAAATCCTGGGGTTCATCTCCTGGCTTTAATGCAAAAGAAAAGTCCCAGTCGCCGTTTAATGACAAATAGCGGCCACTCGTTTCTCTTTCATTTTTCAGTGCATCTTTTACAGAGGCATAGGAATAAGCTGTAGCTCTTGATGGATCCCTGTTGATACCGCTTATGGCCGGATCTTCGTAAGGTTCTGTGCTGTAGATGGCAGGGGCATTAGGGATGGCTGCGGGGGTTTTATCCACGAGTTGGCCGTATGAGTTGTGAGTGGTGAGTAGTGAGTAGATAACCGATAGTAATATGTAATATGTTTTTTTCATTTAGTGTTTTAAATTTCTTAAACTTTCTTCTCCCTTTTGCTTAAGCTCAATCCCGGTAATTTGTACAAGTGTGCGACTCGAGGATATTGAATGCTGCATTACTGTTTGGTAAGAAAAAGTGAGTTTATTTGAAAGGCAAAAGTCAATTTTCGATCATCAAACCAAGTTCCCCTTCAGGGGACAGGGGCTACTTCTTTTTCAACAATTCCATTTCAATACAGGCCTGGATAAAAGGCCCGATTGCTTTCAGGTCATCATCGCGTCTCGGTTCATTTACATAATAGTCGTAACTCCCATCCCGGTAAGGAACGCCGCCCAAACCTGCCCCGGCTACAGCCTGAATATAATGATACTGACCGCTGGCATCTTCCTTTACAAATTCACGGATCATACCTTTATATGCCTTTTGTAACGGCGTATAGAATGATTGCGGGATATATTTCATCCGCACCGCCTTCGCAAGCGCAAAAACAAACATGGCTGTACCGGAGGATTCCAGGTAATTTTTCTCCTTATTTGGTTTATCAGTAACCTGCCACCATACGCCGGTTTTGGCATCCTGGAACTTTACCAATGCCGCGGACAAACGATTCAAAATATTTACAAGTTCAATCCTGCGTGGATGGGTTTTAGGAATAAAATCCAGCACATCAACCAGTGCCATCATATACCAGCCCATGCTCCGGCTCCAGAACTCCGGGGACAATCCTGTTTTGGGATTTGCCCAGCCTTGCAACCTGCTTTCATCCCAGCCGTGATACAACAAACCGGTCTTAACATCCCTGCTGTATTTTTCCATCCAGGTAAACTGGTTGATGATGTCGTTAAAGTCCGCTGGCTCTTTATTCAACACAGCAAATTCCGCATAAAAGGGTTCGACCATGTATAATCCATCGAGCCACATCTGGGATGGATATTTTAATTTATGCCAGAAGCCGCCAGCCTTATTCCGGGGTTGCCAGCTTATTTGATTTCGTAATGTTTGGGCGGCAATTTTATATTTCTCTTCTTTGGATATTTTGTGCAACAACAGGAGTTGCCGGCCCGGGGGGATATTATCGCTGTTATATTCATCCATTATATAAGTCCTGATGGTTCCCTCGGCGTTGATAAAATGATCAACAATATGTTTTGTATAGTCATAGTATCTTTTGTCACCCGTCATTTTCCACAGGCGTTCAAAGCCCATCAGCACAACTCCTATTTCATAGTTCCAGTTTGCCGGGCGGTTTTTTTGTGCATCCTCTGCTGTTTGTCCAGGTTGTATTAAATTATCCTGCTCCAGGTGGCTCGCATATTTTTTTACGACCATTGAATCTTTGTATTGATCCATGATGGTGGCAGCCATTTGCCTGGCGTATTTAATTTGTGCGTTGCTGGTTAAACAAATCGCGAGGAAACTGGTAGTAATTAGAAAAGCCTTTTTCATTGACAAGTTGTTTATAATTTATTAAAAGCTGCAGAAGCAGTTTCCGCTCGTCCTGAAGTATTCGGGAGAGCGGGCGCAGGGGGCCTTCTCCTCCAATAATTAGCCAAAATACTTCCACTGATATTCATCCATGGACTAAAGACGGCTGCTGCCAAACCAACAGTACCGAGCTTTCCCATACTACCTGCAATACCACTGGCCATGCCGCCGTTCTGCAAGCCCACCTCAAAAGCAATGGTGCGGCTGGAATTAATATCCATCCCAAACAAACGGCTGAGCCAATACCCAAAAAAGTAACCGGCTGCATTATGGATCACGGATGCGATAAATAAAAGTACACCCACTTTTACCAGGTTATCCCTGCCGGCAGCGGTGGTAACAGTGGTGAAATAAACAATACCGATCATTGAAATCAATGGCATTATTTTATCGAGTGTAGGAAATTGCCTGTACAAAAAGTTATAACCCATTCCCACGATAACAGCCCCTGCAAAAAAAGCAGATAAATTTATTGACTGCAGCATCAGGGGATCGACGATGTTTTTCTGTAACACGGCCACCACAAATATTATCCATACCGCGCAGAGGAAACCAAGGATGTAAGTTTTTCTTTTTTGTGAAGCAGTTGCTCTTTTTAAAAAATCGTCTAGCAGGGCGGCACCGATGGGAACCAGTACAATTTTAACGATCTCCAGCATCATGTCCACAAAATTTATTTTGATCAATGTTCCGGCTAATATTTTCATGAGCAACGGAGTAAGAAAAGGCGCTACTAAAGTTGCCATGGCGGTGACAATCACACTTAATACCAGGTTGGCCCTGGCCAGGTATACCATTACATTGCTGGCCAGCCCGCTGCTGCAACTCCCGATTAAAATAATACCGGCGGCAATTTCCGGCTCAAAATCAAAAACATTAATTAGCAGCAGCCCCATTAGCGGCATGATAGAAAAATGACAGAATAGACCTACTAAGACTCCCTTACCCGTAGAAGCAAGCCCACTAAAATCTTTCAAACTCATGTGCGTGCCCATACCAAACATTACGAGTTGAATGATAACAAGGATCAATGTTTTGTCCCTTAAATTTA
>JAYSYY010000086.1:0-27128 GCA_043727215.1 Chitinophagaceae bacterium
GGGGGTGTACCAAATCTTCACGTCAACCAGGATGATAAATATTTTTCAATCGGTACAAAGAAGGAGTACATCGATCAGTATGTTTCAAAAAACGCAGACAATAAATTTGCTTTTTTTGACAAAATCTCTTCCGGGCCGATCGGGGGTTATGTTAATCTTCAATATGTTTTGACTTCATTCAGATCTGAAGCAGGCAAAGACAGCCTTGCACTGGCAGCACTGGATGCCTCCCTGAAAGTTTGGGATAACATCCTGGTCAGCGGTGGCGAATTTAAAGCCGGTGGCATTACCCAGCATGTGGAGATAAACCTTGTGGATAAAACCATCAACAGTCTTAAGCAGTTAAACCAATATGCTGCCGTGATAGGCAATATTGCCCGTCAAAAGAAAACGGAAAATGGCAGGTGGGACATAAGGCTGAAAGGAGACACAACGATGGTTAACAAGGATTCCCTTCCATTTTACTAAATGAATTGCACCTGAATGATCAGAATTAAAGCCGCCGGCAAACCAAACCCAGCGGCTTTTTTAATGCTGTTTTTATGGAGATCAAATTACAACATGTGCGTCCTGTATTCCTGGAAAAAGAAAAAACAGCCTCATCAGAAGTTTGGAATGTAGAGCTGTTGTTTAAACAGGGGGAGAAAATCCAATTAATAGCGCCCAGCGGAAAAGGAAAGACATCGTTTATCCATTTTTTGTATGGGCTGAGAAAGGATTATATGGGTAGCATATTTTACGACACTACAAACATTGCCAACTTTCATGCCGAGGAACTCGCACAGTACAGGAGTTCCCGCCTTAGCATTGTTTTCCAGGATCTGCGTTTGTTTGCCGAGCATAGCGCATCCGAAAATATTACGGTAAAAAAAATGCTCGATCCATACGCCGGTGCCGCCGGTATTGATGAGATGGCGGAGCGCCTTGGTATACCGGACAAGCTGGCTCAAAAAGCGGGTATCTGCAGTTATGGGGAAAGACAACGAATTGCTATTATAAGGGCGTTACAACAACCCTTTGATTTTTTAATCCTTG
The DNA here is from genome assembly GCA_043727215.1 of Chitinophagaceae bacterium. Taxonomy (GTDB): domain Bacteria; phylum Bacteroidota; class Bacteroidia; order Chitinophagales; family Chitinophagaceae; genus Ferruginibacter. The sequence goes on from JAYSYY010000086.1 coordinate 1,036, forward strand.
ATGAACCTTTTAGTCACCTGGATGAAGGGAATGCCCGGAAAGCAATGGAACTGATAGACGAAGAAGTTGCCAAAAGAAAAGCAGGTGTGATACTGACGGATCTTGCGGTAGTGAAGTTTTTTACAGCAGGCAGGACATTGCTGTTATGATGCGGGGTTCGGATGTCGAATATTGGGCATATGCAAAACAGACATACAAATTAGCGACCGTAAAAATGATATTTTCAAATTCAACACTAAAACCCCGAGGAACTTGAATCTCTCTTTCAACAATATCGCTCCCTTTTTAAATATGGGCCAGCACAGGGGTTCCAGGCTGTTGAGCTATGCCGGCCTGGGCATTGGGGTGTTGTTATTATTGTGTTGTGTGCAGTTATTCGTTAACATCAACCATTTATTGAAAGACAGGAATCCGGTTGCATCCGGGTACGATTTTATTTCGATCACCAAAACGATCACTAATGAAAACATAGCAGAAGATCACAGTTTTTCTGCTGCCGACATTGCCGGGTTGAAGGCACAAAAATTTATTGCAGACGCCGCTCCTTTACTGGGAAACCAATTTGTGGCATCGGCTTCCGGTGGTGCCGCGCTACCCTTTACCACAGATATCTTCCTGGAGGCTATCGATGAAGATTTCATCGACACTGTACCTCCATCATTTACCTGGCAGGAAGGACAGCAGCTTGTGCCCATTATTATTTCCTCAGATTATATGGAATTGTACAATACAGTGTTTGCGCCCAGCAGGGACTTGCCGCAATTATCAGAAAGTACCATTTCCGCGCTGCTATTACAACTGGAATGCAAAGGGGTATATGGCACGAAGATCTTCCAGGGCAATATCGTGGCTCTCAGCGACAGGATCAATTCTGTTATTGTGCCAAAGAATTTCCTGGAGTGGGCGAATAAAAACATTGCTAACATCAGCAACAGTACCCCAAGCCGGGTTTATATTAAAACAACGGATGCCAATAATGTAGACTTTCTCAATTTCCTGCAGCAGAATAATTACCAGGTAAATAAGGATAAAACAAAATTCGGGAGAGTGAAGCAGGTTCTCCAAGCCATAGTCAGTGGGCTTGGGGGATTTGCTATATTAGTGATCCTGCTCGCCATGATGTTGTTTTCTTTTTACCTGCAGCTGATGATTGCACGCAGCAAGGATAATTTGCAGTTATTACTCACACTCGGCTATTCTCCAGGTTGGCTGAGCAAAACAGTGGCCAAAAAATGGGTGCCTGTTTATATTAGCATTGTGGCCATTTGCCTGTCGGTTACCCAGGTCCTCCAATACTTTTTTCAACAAAGTTTTTTAAACGGGAGGGACGATCTGTCTATGTGGTTACATTGGTCTGTAGTGCTTGTAGCCCTGGTATTGATGATCCTATGTATCGCCATCAATTACCGGCTCATCCGAAAATTACTTTTCCGGCTATAGCATGGGAATCTTTTACCATAGCTAAAACACATTGATCCATTCCCCAATTCCCCCATTCACTTATTCACCAATTGACCCATTTATTGATTGACCCCTTCTCCTCATATCCCCTCATAAATAATCGCCGCCCCCTGCCCCACACCCACACACATAGTGGCAAGCCCGTATTTACTTTTTCTCCTTTTCATTTCATGTAGCAGTGTCGTAGATATTCGCACACCACTGCAACCCAGTGGGTGTCCAAGGGCAATAGCGCCGCCGTTTACATTTACTTTCTCCAAGTCAAGGCCAAGGTCGTGGATACAGGCTATGCTTTGTGATGCAAACGCCTCGTTTAGCTCTACAAGATCCAGGTCACTTACTTTTAGACCTGCACGCTGCAAAGCTTTTTCTGTGGAAGGCACAGGGCCTATCCCCATCACAGCGGGAGCAACTCCAGCCACTGCCATACTTTTTATCGTGGCTAAGGGTTGCAGGCCAAATTTCTTCACTGCTGCCTCGCTCGCCAACAACATTGCGGCGGCACCATCATTTATACCACTGCTGTTCCCTGCGGTAACGGAACCATCTTTCATGAAAGCAGGTCTCAGTGTAGCCATTTTTTCCATGGTGGAAATACGGGGATGTTCATCTTTGTCAAAATCAAAGGCCTCTTTGCCCACCTGCACTTTTATTGCCACAATCTCTTCCCTGAATTTTCCAGCCTTGTAAGCTTCTGCATATTTTTGTTGACTTCCTATTGCGAACTCATCTTGTGCCACGCGACTTATATTCCATTGTTTTGCCACATTTTCAGCAGTTTCGCCCATCGAATAAGGATAATACATTTCCGCAAGGTCTTTATTGATAAAGCGCCATCCCATAGTAGTATCAAAGAGTTGGGTGGACCTGTCGAAGGCACTGGTAGCTTTAGGCATTACGAAAGGTGCACGGCTCATACTTTCCACTCCGCAGGCAATCATCAGCTCTGCATCCCCGCAGGCAATCGCACGTGCACTATCCATAATAGCCTGCAAACCACTTGCACAAAGCCTGTTTACCGTGGTGCCTGCAACCGTTACCGGCAGGCCGGCCAATAAAGCGGCCATTCGGGCGACATTCCGGTTATCTTCACCGGCCTGGTTGGCAGCGCCCGCAATCACATCTTCAATAGCATTTGTATTTATAGAAGAATTCCTGCTAATCAATGCTTTGATCACGGATGCGAGGAGATCATCCGGTCGCATATTTGCCAAAGCACCACCATATTTCCCAATCGGGGTTCTCAGGGAATCAATTACATAGACTGCATTCATATATTCCAGTTGTTTAAAGTGGTCCTGTCTTTTGGTTTTCCCGCATGGGCCTGGCGGTTATCATCAATATGGCAAATAAAACCAGGCATGTGAAGTTCAAATTTTTATGCCCTCATTGTTTATAAAGCCAAATAAATGTTGTCCGAAATCCTATCCCCGCGCAAGTTAAAAGATTTTCCCAATCCTTCGTCAGCAGATGGGTGCTTTCGTATCTTTGCCGCTATGTCAATAAAGAAGAACATTCGTGGGTTTAGCCTATCGGAAATAAAGGAATATTTTGAGTCTATAGGGGATAAAAAGTTCCGGGCTATCCAGACGTATGAATGGCTTTGGAAAAAAAATGCCCGCAGTTTTGATGAAATGAGCAACCTGAGCCTGGAATTAAGGCAGAAACTGGCCGTGGAATTTGATCTCGTTACCCTTACTGTGGATGCCAGCCAGCACAGCAGCGACGGCACCCTGAAATCAAGGTTTAAAACATACGATGGCCACCTGATCGAAGGTGTGCTTATTCCCACTGAAAAAAGAAACACTGCCTGCGTGTCATCCCAAATTGGTTGTAGCCTGAGCTGTGCCTTTTGCGCAACAGGGCTGATGGAGCGTAAACGTAACCTTGGTTTTGATGAAATCTACGACCAGGTGGCTTTACTCAATGAGGAAAGTAACAGGGTCTACGGTACCAACCTTACAAATATTGTGTATATGGGCATGGGCGAACCCTTGCTCAATTATAAAAATGTGTTGAAGTCAATAGAACGGATTACAGCAAGCGATAGTATGGCCATGAGCCCCAAACGGATCACTGTCTCCACTGCAGGGGTTGCGAAAATGATTCGCCAGCTCGGTGATGATAACGTTCGTTTTAACCTTGCGCTTTCTTTACATGCTGCAACGGATGAAAAGCGTAATCTTATTATGGGTATCAACGAAACAAATAATATTGCAGCCCTGGTGGAAGCACTGAATTATTTCTACGACCAAACCAAAAATGACATCACATTAGAATATGTTTTGCTGCAGGGGCAGAACGACAGCCTTGAAGATGCGGCGGAGTTGGTAAAAGTTTACCGTAAGATTCCTACAAGACTCGTAAATGTTATCGAATATAACCCGGTGGCTGGGATACCGTTCATCAAAACGGACGAAGACAGCACCCAGGTGTTTACGGATTACCTTATGAAAAACAATGTGAATGTGAGGGTACGCCGGAGCAGGGGGAAGGATATTGATGCGGCCTGCGGGCAGCTAGCCAATAAATGATAAAATTCAACATTAAAATATCTGACTGCCCTTGTTAATCCCGGGTACAAACAAAAAAAACACCAGTCGCCTGGTGCTTTTTTTGTCAATGTTATCCTTATAGCAATGCTGCAATTACTATTGCATAAATAACGACAAAAATACCAAATCCAATCCAGGCCCACTTCACACGATTTTTCTTGTAATCATCATTGATCAGGTAGGCGATTAATACCCCGATTAATCCAACTAAAAAACCGAGTGCAAATCCACCCAGGTGAAAGCCTGTTGCACCATCGGCGTAAAATATTTTTTTCATTTTTTTACTGGTCACAACACCCTCCTCATTCATTCCCCTTTTTATTTGTCGCTGTGCTCCTTTAAAAGCTAAAGACTCCGCGCCGCTCATTTTTCGGCCGGTAAATTTTTCAAGGTCTGCTTTGCTAATTGTTGAGAGTTCGAGCAAAGAAATTTTTTCTCCTCCTTTCCCAACAGGGATCATGATCCGGGATGCAAGTAGTGGATTTGGATCTGTCTTTTGTGGAGTAGAGGCAAAAGATCCTGCCAGTAGAAAAATGGCAATAAAAGTTACTAAGACTTTTTTCATTGTACAGTTGTTTTGGTTAAATAATATAAATAAATATAACCAACATATTTACACAAACCGAAAATCCTGAAAATTAATTCATTAAGAAAAAATAAGGAAGGCAGGTAGAGGTCCCTTAATCAAATAAGTCTTCGTTCTAGTAAAGTTATTAGAAGATTGGCCGTGCAAACACTATTTACTATCCTTTAACATTTGTCAAATTAAACCGTGGGCACCTTTAGGCGTCTATTACTGCATAACAAAACAATTTAAAAAAGTTAGTATGAAAAAAATAATCGCATTTACAATGATACTGGCCATAGCAGGTTTTTCTGCTTCTGCACAGGAAAGAAGAGAGATGAAGGGCGGAAAACACGGCATGCACAAAATGCAAGGTGAAAAGGGCGACAAGATCAACAATGTTAACCTTACAGAAGCTCAAAAAACACAGCTAAAAGCCGACAGGGAAACCTACAAAGCAAAGATGGAAGCTTTGAGAAAAGATGAAAATATTACCGTAAGGGAAATGAAAGCCCGCCAGAAAGCGATTCATGATGAACACAAAGCAAAAATGGAAGCTTTGCTTACTCCAGAGCAAAAAGCTAAAGTTGCTGCAGGCAGGTCCGGTATGGAAGCATCCAGTAAACAACTGGACGGCAAACGGGCAGATATGATGAAAGACAAACTTAACCTGAGCAATGACCAGGCGGAAAAATTAAAGGCCCACAACCAGGAAGTACACAACAAGATAAAATCCATCCAGGATAATCAAAGCCTGACTATGGAGCAAAAAAATGAGCAAATAAAAGCCGTAAAGGATGCTTCAAAAACCCAACGGAAAAGTATTCTCACCGCCGAGCAGATCAAAAAAATGGAAGAGATGAAAAAAGAGGGCAAAGGCAAAAAAGCTGGTAAAGGAATGAAACCTAATAAAAATACCAAATAATCCCAGAAACCGAATTAAACCCCTGATTACTACTCAAGGCGCTACCAATAAGTAGCGCCTTTTTTATTGGAGCAACCTTGCAAGGGGGTGACTCTGCCAAAAGAAACTATCTTTGCACCTCATCTACTGTTGTAAAACAGCAAAAACTCCATCGATATGAGCCAGTCTCCGTTTCAGAAATTTACGGCCAAAAAGAAAAACAGCGTTATTAAAGAAGAATACCGCCAGGAAAAGAAAAAAGTGCGGGCAGAGAAAAACGCCTATTTCGACAGGATCAAGGAAGAAAAATACCAGGCAATGCTCGCAAAAAGAGCACAGAAGGCTGCCGGTGCTTCTAAAGCTGTGATGGCCGAACCAGCCGTAAAAAAAACGACAGAAATAAAACCGGGCCACGTACAAAAAACCACGGATGTTGTAATGCCCCTTAATAAATTCCTGGCGCATTGCGGAATTACATCCAGACGGGAGGCAGTAGAGTTGATTACCAAGGGCCTCGTTAAGCTAAATGGAGTAATTGCCACCGAACCGGGTTACAAGGTGCAACCTGATGATGAAGTGATTTACAATGGGAAAAAGCTGTTTGTCACCAAAAACCTTGTGTATATTTTATTAAACAAACCCAAAGATTATATCACTACGACTGATGATCCGCAGGGCAGAAAAACTGTGTTACAACTCATTCAACGGGCAACGGATGAACGAGTGTATCCTATCGGCCGGCTGGACCGGAATACGTCAGGTGTATTGCTCCTTACCAATGATGGAGACCTCACGCAAAAACTCTCCCATCCCAGCTATGAAATAAAAAAGATCTATGAAGTGAAACTGGATAAGAACCTTACCAAAGCAGATTTTGATAAGATTTTGAATGGCCTTACGCTTGAGGATGGGTCTATTTTCGTGGACAGTCTTGCTTATTCAGACAGCAAGGACAAATCGATCATCGGCATAGAAATTCACAGCGGACGCAACCGCATTGTTCGCCGTATTTTTGAATCACTTGGATATGATGTAAAGGGTTTGGACAGGGTTATGTATGCCGGCCTCACCAAAAAGAATGTAGAACGCAGCAAATGGCGCTACCTCAGCGATAAAGAGATAAGGTTGCTGAAATATATGAATGAATCAAAAAAGAAAAAAACAGCGCAACCCCTTTCTGAGCCTGCCACAGCGGAGGTATCCCTAACCCCTACTGCAGTTGTAAAGGCTACAAAGCCTGCATCGGCGTCATCAACCTTTCAAAAGAAAACAAGTGAAGGGCTGGAAAAAAAAGCGGTAAAGCCAAGAAAGTTTAAGACGCATAGTGCGAAAAAAGAAGCAGAAAAAAATAGTCCAAAAAGTAAAAGATAGGAATACTACATGTTTGCAGAACCAGCCAGTGATAATGTTTCAAAACCCCCACTGAAATTGAGTGGCACAATTGTATTTGAAAATGATAATTTCATTGCCGTCAATAAACCTTCCGGTCTATTGACTATACCCGACCGGTCCCAAAGTGAAAAATCATTGAAGGAGTATTTAAAAGATAAATACGGGGAAATATTTACAGTACACCGGCTGGATAAAGATACAAGCGGGCTTGTACTCTTTGCAAAAAATGACATCACACATAAATACCTCGGTAAACTTTTTGAGGAGAGGAAAATTGAGAAATATTATGTAGGGATCGTTTTGGGAAATCCTGAAAATAAAACAGGGAGTGTAGAAGCGCCCATTGGTGAAAACCCTGCACATAAAGGGATGATGAAAGTACACCGTAATGGTAAACCCTCTCACACAACCTACGAGGTTTTGGATGCTAATGACCATTACTCATTGGTTACTTTCCAGCTGCATACCGGGAGAACACACCAGATAAGGGTTCATTCAAAAGAGATTGGTCATCCACTTGCCTGTGACGATCTATATGGAGACGGCAAACCGGTTTTACTTTCTGCCATAAAGAAGAAATTTAAATTGAGTAAACATGATGAGGAAGAGCGGCCCATGATAAGCCGGCTCGCTCTGCATTCCTACAAACTTATTTTTGAAACTGCTGACGGCAAACGAATGGAATTAACTGCAGAGGTCCCGAAGGAATTCAGGGCGCTGATGGCTCAATTAAAAAAGATCAAATAAAAATAACTTCTTAGAGAAACTTCCCTTAGGTAGATCCAGCATTAATTTAAACCAGGTCAGGCTGTATAACGCAGGTTGGGTTTGATCTCTGTCACTCCTTTCTCAAATTTTCTGATAGCATCTGCTGTACTGATAGCCGGCACCACAATAACATCCTCCCCATATTTCCAGTCTGCAGGCGTGGCTACACTATATTTTGCGGTTAGCTGCAGCGAATCTATTACTCTTAACAATTCTACGAAATTAAGACCGGTACCTGCAGGGTAATTAAGCCGTGTTATGTTACTCCACCGGCAGGGCTTGCAGGATATCTTCCAGGATATCGTCCTGGTGTTCCAATCCAACAGAAATGCGTATAAGCCCCGGAGTTATGTTTACCGCCAGGCGTTCTTCCTCCGTGAGTTTGGCATGTGTGGTACTTGCAGGATGTGAAGCGATACTCCTGGTATCCCCAAGGTTGGCTGTGAGTGAAAGCATTCTTAAATTATTCATAAAGGCTCTGCCCGCTTCGATTCCACCCCTCAACTCAAAACATACGATCCCACCACCGTTTTGCATTTGCCTGATCGCAATGGCATGTTGGGGATGGCTTGGCAAAAAGGGATACCTCAGGGCCGATATGGCAGGGTGTGCTTGCAAAGCTGTAGCAATATGTAAAGCATTTTTTGCATGGCGTTCCATCCTCACATCCAGTGTCTCTAAACTTTTACTAAGTACCCAGGCATTAAATGGCGATAAGGCGGGTCCTGTGCTTCGGCAGAATAAATAGATATCGTTGATCAACTCTTTTTTACCCACTACTACCCCACCTAAGACTCTTCCCTGCCCATCCAGCCATTTGGTAGCGGAGTGTACAACAAGGTCGGCACCCAATTCAATCGGCCGCTGGCCCATAGGGGTAGCAAAACAATTGTCGACGTTTAAGATCAGGTTATATTTTTTTGCCAACCCGGCCAGCATTTCAATATCAATGATATCGAGGCCGGGGTTTGTAGGTGTTTCCACATAGATCATCCTGGTATTCGGCCGGATTGCTGCTTCCCAATCCCCGGGTTTGTCTGCAGCAACATACGTATATTCGATACCAAAATTGGGGAGGTACTTTTGTATTACGGTATGCGTACTGCCAAAAATAGCGCTGCAACTCAGTAAATGATCTCCCTTATTTAGCAATGCCATAAACGATCCAAACACGGCACTCATACCCGAAGCCGTTGCATAACCGGCTTCTGCCCCTTCCAGGGCTACCATCTTGTCTGTAAACTCATTTACACTCGGATTGGTAAAACGGCTATAAATATTATCATCGCTTTCGTCTGCAAAAGCGGCCCGCATTTCTTCTGCGTTATTGAAACAAAAACTACTGGTAAGGAACAAGGGCGTGGAGTGCTCCATTTGGTTTGTCCGTTCAGTTTGAATCCGGATAGCTTTAGTAATATTTTGTTGCATTATATTAATTTGGATTGGATGATGAGAAGTCACCGGTCATTAAGTCAATTGTCATTATGGGCCGTATCCAGCCTAAACCACATGCCCTATTACGTAATCGCCTGGTGATCATTATTAGAATTATCTGCAAATATAATCCAACGTTCCCTTTACTTTGCAATTGGAAAAATGAAAATGATGCAGGTATTCGTTTATGATCAACCTTTTTTACTGGAAACAGGTGCTATGCTGCCGGGTATTGAGGTTAGTTATTACACGTACGGGAAAGTAAATGCAGATGCCAGTAACGTGGTGTGGATCTGCCATGCGTTAACTGCCAACGCAGACCCTTCAGAGTGGTGGCCGGGTGTTATTGGTGAAAATGCCGTAATTGACCCGGACAACTATTTTATTGTGTGCGCAAATATTCTGGGGTCCTGTTACGGGAGCAGCGGTCCGTTAAGTATCAATCCAAAAAGTTCCGCGCCCTATTACAGTTCGTTCCCATCAATAACGATCCGGGATATGGTAAGGGCCCATATTTTGTTGCGTGAACACCTGGGCCTGGAAGAAATTTTCCTGCTTATTGGCGGAAGCATGGGAGGATACCAGGCAATGGAATGGGCACTGATGGAAAAGGAGCGGATCAGGAGGTTATTTTTACTGGCCACCTCAGCTACTGAAAGTGCATGGGGCATAGCCGTACACGCGGCACAGCGGTTAGCTATAACCGCAGATGAGACCTGGAACGAACCCACAGCAATGGCAGGAAAAAATGGCCTGAAAGCTGCCCGCGCCATTGGGATCCTGAGCTATCGTAATTACGGAATTATGATAAAGACGCAAGCAGATAGCGACGCGCAAAAACTGGATAATTACAAAGCGGATTCTTACATCCAATACCAGGGCAGTAAACTCGCCGACCGGTTTAATGCTTACAGTTACTGGCTACTCACAAAAGCCTTAGATACACATCATATCGCAAGAAAACGTGGTGGCAACGTAGACAGCGTTTTACAGAGTATGCAACAACCCACATTAATCATTGGTATAAGCAGTGATATTCTTTGTCCGGTGAAGGAGCAGGAACATATGGCGTCCCAAATGCCGAATGCGACATTAATTGAAATTGATTCGATCTATGGCCATGATGGCTTCCTCGTAGAAGTGGAAAAAATATCAGCGGCATTCGTAGCATGGTTGCATTAGGGGCTCCTGCTACCTGGCTTTCGCCAATGCATTGCTTGCAGCCCCTGTTGGCAGCTTCCATGGCTCCCTGGCAGATACTCTGCTCCCACATCATTTTACCATTTTCCTTCTGAGATCAAGGTTTTGAAAATAGAAAATACGGATGACATGAATGTTCCTGTATTTATTTCCTACAGGCAATTGTTGAAATACGTTCATGTACCCCAACTGAATATTATCATGTGCACTGGTTTGGTATTTAAGGCCTGTAAAAAAAGCGGTTCTGGTCAAAATAATTGTATACCACCTGCTTTCCAAAATTAATATGCACTTCATCGTTCACAACAAAAGAAAACTTGCCTGTGTTAATGCCTTCGGCACTCAATGGTATGTCGAGAAAGATATTATAGCGCAATCTGAAATTAAAATTATTTCCACTGGCCAGGGTTGAGTCGTTCAGGATCTTACGACGATACGTATCTTCCAGCCTTAACCACTGCATCATTTTTTTCTTCCCATAAGCGGTATACCATTGCACCTGTTGCCAGGGCCTATTGTTCCGGCTGCGCCACATTTTCATGATTATCATTCGGAAAGTGGTGAACATAAGCATAACCTGCGGTGAGTTTTGTAGTATTTGTAACATAGTATGTAACGCCCAACCTGATTATTCCCTGGGAAAAGTCTTCGACGATGTCTTCCTTGGTCCTCAGGTGCTTCGCTCCATAATCCCCATTTGTTACTGAACCGGGTTTGATTAAAATATGCAAGCCAAAGCTGTCCCACGTCTTCCGTCTGCTTTGATTGCCCAAGGCAATTCACACTAAGTACCAGGCCTATCACTGCCAATAAATATATCCGTAGCTTATAAAAATTTGTGGTCATTTTTTCTAACAATTTTTTGACAGCTTGATTGGATCCGAACTACTTTTAAAGCTTTTGCAGACCATTACTGCCCTCCCGGTCACGCGGCCTGAAATTAATATATATTATCATGCTCCTTGTAACTACGAATTTTATTTGTGTCGTTAAAAAGAGTTCGTCCAAAGTATCAGTGGGCAAAGATACCAGTAATAAATAATTTGCCTGGTCGCATACCTTACTGGATTAAACCTGTGAAATAATGCTGCTGTCGACAATCGGTCGATTATATAAAACAGGGGTATATGCGCCCCTTGTTTCAGCTATCCTGGAAATATCTTTCTTGTTACGCTGCATCTGCAACATAAAACTGGCTGCTGTATACGATATTCGTTAAAGCGACCAATGCAGGATCCGTGGTTTGTAAACCGTCGTAGGTCAACCTGTCCATAAAAAAACGACAAAAATATTTTTTTCCATAAAAAGAGTTATAGCATAACACACCTTCCCGCTTACATACAGGCAGGTGTGGTAATAATTAATCTGGAAGCAAGGTCCAGGTTATTGGAAGACACAACATCGAAGCATTCGATGGATACAGTGTTTGGTATTTGATAACAAATGCATGGTGCCTTAATTGAGTAACAAAAGAGAAAGTAAAATTAATAAGTCTACCTAATCAAAAGAATATAATCCCAAAAAAAATTACAAGGACTGTAATAAAATTTTACCACTCCAGATGATCACGAGTATACCCAATAAAATAAAAGACGTTTTACGAGGAAGTCGCCCGGCAAGTTTTGCCGCGATAGGCGCAGCAAGGAATCCACCCAGTATAAGGGCGATGATCGTTTGCATATGCGTAACACCTAATAAAATAAAAAATGAAAAAGCACTTGATAAGGTTACAAAAAATTCAGTAAGACTTACTGTGCCTATTACGAACCTGGGACTTCTGCCTTTTGTGATAAGCGTTGTTGTTACGATAGGCCCCCAACCCCCTCCACCGAAAGAATCAAGGAAACCCCCGAGTCCTGCTAAAGGGCCATAGTGTTTAAATTTTTTTGCTTTGGTTACTTCGCGAAAAGCGATCATAAAAATCTTGATACCAAGAAACAATGTATAACATGCAAGTATGGGGCGAATGTAGTTGCTGTACTCCCTACCTAAAAAAACAAGCAGGAATGCTCCTGCTATTGCTCCTATCACCCCGGGTATCACGAGTACTTTAAAAAGCTTTTTATTTACGTTGCCGAATTTGTAATGACTGTACCCTGATGCGCCGCTTGCAAACATCTCTGCTGTGTGAATACTCCCACTGATTGCCGCAGGGTTGATACCCGTGGAAAGCAGGATGGATGCGCTTGTAACACCATACCCCATGCCTAAAGCACCATCCACCAACTGGGCGAGGAACCCGGCCAGTACCATCCAATGGAAGTTCTTATTCAGCGACAGCACCCACGCTACCGATGTGTCTTTGATATCATTGATGGGGAGGTAGGAAAAAACCACGTGACCAATCAGCATTAATGCAAATGCCGTAAGGGAATAAGCAGCAATCTTTTTCCACTTTTTCTCTTTTTCAACATCATCTTTTTCTACCAGGACTTTAGTAATTTCATTAAGCTTTTTAACCTTGGTTTCAAAGTTTCCATTCAGCTTATTACGAACAGCATGCAGGTTGAGGATCACTTCATCCAGCTCCGCCGGTAATGCGCTATTTAAAACTTCCTTGATCCTTTTGGCAGCAGTGGGTGATTTTCCATTCGTGGAAATTCCTATTTTAAGGTTCCCTTTTTGAACAATGGAGCCAAGATAAAAATCGCAGAGATCAGGCGTATCCGCAACATTTACAAGAATATTCTTTGCTTTCGCCTCATTTCTTATCCTGGCACTTGTGGGTTTGTCATTGGTTGCAATAACTAATACTTCAATTTGATCAAGATCAGCAGATTCAAAATTTCTTTGCAAGAGTTTTACATGGGGGTAGTGTGAGACCAGTTGTTTTACCCCTTCAGAAATAATAGCTGCGACGACTGTGATTTTTGTAGCCGGAGCATTATGCAAAATGGCAGTCAATTTTTCAAGCCCTACATTCCCTGCACCGATCAGTAATACATTCAGTTCCTCCAGTTTAAGAAAAACGGGAAACAAGTGATTTACGCTTGGCTTTTCATCCACCCCGCGGCCTGGTAACGTTATGGTATCTTGTTCTAATGGCATTCCCTTTTTTTGTTAGCTTACGCTTACTATTTTTTCCCTGATCACAAAATCGCCAAAACTTTCCGGTCCTTTTCTGTTTGTGCTGTAATTGGCAAATAAGTTATCCAATTCAATTAGTAAGGCTGGTTCATCCAGGTGCTCTTTGTATTTTATATTTAATCTGGTTCCTTCCCTATCGCCCCCGAGGTGCAGGTTATATTCGCCGGCAGCCGTACCTATAAACCCGATCTCTGCAGCATAAGGCCTGGCACAGCCATTGGGACATCCCGTCATACGGGAAACGATCCCTTCCTCCTGCAGGTTATATTTTGCAAGGATAGGGTCCAGCTTTGAGATGAGCGAGGGTAAATAACGCTGGGCCTCAGCCAGTGCAAGCGGGCACGTAGGAAAGGCCACACATGCTATAGCATTTTTCCTGAACGCAGAAGCCTGTTCCTCGTATTCCTTTATCCTGTATTTATTTAAAAGGCTCTCAATTTCTTTTTTATCTGCATCGGGTATATCACTCAGGATCAGGTTCTGATTACTCGTGAACCTAAAGTTGGCTTTACCCGTTTCTGCGATCTCAAGCAGAGCCGTTTTTAATGCCAGTTGGTCATCATCCAGTACCCGGCCATTTTCTATAAACAATGTATAATGCCAATTACCTTCATGGTCCCGTAACCAGCCATAAAGGTCGGTGCGGCTTTTAAACTCGTAAGGTTTTGGCTTCTCCAATTGGAAACCGCACCTTCGTTCCAACTCGTTTCTAAAGTTTTCCACCCCCATATTATCAAGGGTGTATTTTAACCGTGCCAATTTGCGATCGCTGCGGTTGCCAAAATCCCTCTGCACAGTCAGCACTTCATAAACTGCTTTTAACGTTTTCTCTTCCCCTGCTGTAAAACCAATAACTGTAGCCAGCCTGGGGTATGTTTCAAGATTCCCATGCGTGGTGGATAAACCACCACCCACAGCAATATTAAATCCTTTAAGTTCGCCGCCTTCAATAATCGCTATCAATCCAAGATCATTGGCAAGCACATCTACATCATTATTCGGCGGAATACCAATGCCGATTTTAAATTTTCGTGGAAGGTACCTAACCTGGTAGAGGGGATCTGTTTCGTTGTACGCTTCGACCTTTTCTTCATCCAGCCATATCTCATAAAATGCTCTTGTTTTCGGCAGCAACATCGTACTGATCTTATCTGCATAACTATGGATCAGTTCATGCACCGGAGATTCCTTAGGATTACTGCTGCAGGCAACATTCCTGTTTACATCGCCACATGCAGCGATAGAATCGAGCTGAACGCTATCGAAATTTTTTAATGTTGGTTTGATATCATTTTTAAGGATACCGTGCAACTGTATCGTTTGCCTGGTGGTAATCTTAATGACTCCTGTAGAATATTTTCCTGCAATGTGGTGAGCGGCTATCCACTGCTGTGGCGTCAAGAATCCACCCGGTATACGCAGTCGGATCATGAAGGAGAATAACTTATCCAGTTTTTTTGCTGCCCTTTCTTCCCTCAGGTCCCTGTCGTCCTGCTCATACATCCCATGAAATTTAATCAGTGCATGGTCTGCCTCCCTCACTGCGCCCGTGATCTCATCCTGCAGGCTTTCCTGCAAAGTACCTCGTAGGCCATGGCTCCTCGTTTTAATTCCTTCTACAACAGATAATTTTTTTTCTTCGGTCATTGTTATTTTACTTGAAACGTCACAAAATTTATTTGTCAATAGTATTTGGTCTGGTTAAATCCCGGAATTCTTAACTTTTCACCTACCTCAAAAACATTACGAAGGTTTACCATTAACCATGAACTATGAACTATGCACCATCCTAATAAAGGTCCTTGATAAACCTTCCTTCCTGCTTCAACTGCTCAAAATATTTTATAGCATCTTCCTTATTTGTATTCCCCTGCTCCTCTAATATCCTGGTCAGCGTCGCTTCCACTTCTTTTCCCATGGGTTCTTTTTCACCACATAAGTAAACTGTCGCACCGGAACGAATCCAGCTAAACAACTCAGCTGCCTGCTGGTACATTTTCTGGTGAACAGGGAAGTTATCTGCCGCACCATTCGTAAATGCCAGGCTTATTTTTGTAAGTACGCCCGTGCTGAACCAGTTCTGCCATTCTGTTTGATACAGGAAGTCTGTTGTGAACTTATCCTCGCCAAAGAACAACCAGTTGCGGCCAGTTGCTCCCAGCGAATCCCGCTCTGCAACAAATGACCGGAAAGGCGCGATGCCCGTGCCGGGACCGATCATGATAATGTCTTTATCAGCATCTGGTAAACGAAAACGCTTGTTCGTTTGTATAAAAAACCGGATCGTATCTCCTTCCTTTTTGTCTTCCAGGAATTGGGTACACAAACCGTATTGTTTTTTAAGGCCAATGGCAAAAGCATCCTGCGCCACGATGATATGCACTTCTCCATCGTGCGTAGCAGGAGATGATGCAATATTGTAAATGCGTGGAGCGATCGGGTTCAGGCTGCCAAGCAGTTCTTCAAACTGGGTTTCGTTGATCGGCTGCTGCCGGAGCAGGTCCACCAGGTCTGTTCTGCCTGTTCCAATTTCCCTGCCCGTGATAGCAGCAAATTGTTTAACTGCTTTTTCAAGTAAGAAACTTATCCCTATCTTCTGTGTAAGCAATTCTTTAATTGTTGCTGTTTCATTTCTCCAGGAAAGAATTTTATTCCGATCCAGTTTGGCCAACGCGATGATCTCCTGCACAACGAGCAGCGGATTTTCGGGCACAATGCCAATAGAATCACCTGTTGTATACTCGACGTCTTCTGCAGCTATTTCAATATGGTAAGTGGTTTTATTTGAGCCACCTGCATTAAGATTAATATTTGATAAAATTGTTCCCGTATAGATCTTTTTGCCAGCCGGCTTTTTTACTTCCGGCGCGCTAACTGATCTTACAGCAGGCCCTGCAGTAGTAACAGAAACAGATTTTAATACGTCGTCGAACCAGCGGTGGGCTTCCTCCTCGTAATCAAGATCACATTTTTGCAGCGGGGCAATCCTGCTGCCACCAAGTTTCGAAAACTGCGTATCCACATCCTCTCCGGTTTTGCAAAACAGAGGGTAAGAAGTATCTCCCAATGCAAGTACGCCGAATTTTAATTGGGGAATTGTAAAGCCGTTATTATGGATATGCTCATAAAATTTTTGCGCAGCGATAGGCGGCTCGCCTTCTCCTTGTGTACTGATCACCGTTATAAAATATTCCTCTTTAGACAGGTCTGTTAACCGGTATTGATCCAGGCTAACAAGTTTTACGGGTACTGCATTTTTTTTGGCTTTACCCGCAAATTCAGTTGCCAGTTTTTTGGAGTTACCTGTTTCGGTACCATACGCAATTGTAATTTTTTTAGGAGATGTACCTTGCACCGGCGCGGATGCGGCCTGAGCAGGCACAGGTTTTTCACTTACTGAAACCAGGCCAGACATGTAACCATTTACCCATACCAGCTCCTCCTTACTTAGGGTGCCGATAAAATCCGTTAATGATTTAAGTTTAGGCTCTGCTAACATGTTTTGCTGCTTTTTCTGATTCTGTAATGGCTGTTACTTTTGCTGTCAGGGGTTCAAAGTAAAATTCGCTTGTCGCTGCATTTTTCATCCATGCAAATTGCTGATGAAGCGCTACCACTTTCCCGATAAGTACCAGGGAAGGAGAAATGAAATTCAACCCCTTCAGCGATTGTTCATATTCATACAGATTACAAGTATAAATGTGTTGCATCGGTGTTGTTGCCTGTTCTGCAACTGCCATCAACTTACCTTCGCTTATGTGGTACTTTGTGAGTTTTTCAACAACGGTGTCCAGGGTCTCACTGCTCATATAAAATACCAGTGTGTCGTTCGTTTGCGCCAACTCCCTCCAGTACTCCTCCGTAACCACATCATTTTTGTAGAAGGTTAAAAAACGAACGGCTGTGGAATATCCCCGGGCTGTTAACGGTATACCGGCATAAGCCGCTGCCCCCAGGGCAGCCGTTACACCAGGAACTATTTCGAAAGGAATATTATTTGCTACTGCTGTTTCCAGTTCATCCAGTACGTTCGAAAAAATGCTCACATCTCCTCCTTTCAGCCTCACGACCAGCTTTCCCTGGTGCGTATACGATACTATCAAGTCATTGATCGTCGGCTGTGGCGTAGAGATACCTCTCCGGCATTGTTTACCTACATATACAATTTCCGCACCGGCCCTCACATGTGCTTTCAAGATCTCGCTGCTCACCAACCTGTCTGCCAGCACCACATCGGCCTGCTGTAACCAACGCACAGTTTTGAGCGTAACCAGTTCCGGGTCTCCCGGGCCAGCCGCTGCTAGTATTAATTTGCCAATGTATTTTATTTTACTCATTTTAGTCTACTGTTTTTGTAGATTTTTAACGCAGGCAGTAACAGGAACAGTATATCCTTCGCTTATTGTTTAAAATAGGCCTTCTATAGACAGATATCTTTCCCCCGTATCATAATTAAATGTCAGGATCTTTGAACCCTTCGGCAATTCACCGATTTTGTTGGCAACTGCTGCCAGTGATGCACCGGAAGAAACACCAATCAGGATACCTTCCTCCTTTGCTGCCCGTTGCGCATAGGTGTAGGCATCCTCTTTGCTCACCTGTATAATGCCATCCAGTATCTCTTGGTTTAAAATGGACGGAATAAAACCGGCGCCGATACCTTGTATAGGATGAGGTCCGGGGGCACCCCCACTAAGTACCGGGGACAATTCGGGCTCCACCGCAAATACTTTAAGGTTGGGGAATTTCTCCTTCATCACTTCTGCCACACCGGTGATGTGACCACCGGTACCCACACCTGTGATCACATAATCTAATCCTTCAGGAAAATCTGCAATGATCTCCTGGGCTGTAGTCGTTCTGTGAATTGCGGTATTGGACGGGTTATCAAATTGCATGGGGATCCAGGAATGGGGCGTTTCAGCCGCCACTTCCCGGGCTTTTTCAATTGCACCTTTCATTCCCTTCTCCCTGGGTGTAAGCACAAACTCAGCACCATAAAGTGCCATCAACCGCCTTCTTTCAATACTCATACTTTCCGGCATCACCAGTATGATCTTATATCCCTTAACTGCTGCAACGAGTGCCAGACCAATACCGGTGTTTCCACTGGTAGGTTCGATAATTACGCTGTCTTTCGTTAATAACCCCGATGCCTCAGCATCTTCAATCATCGACAAGGCGATCCGGTCTTTGATACTGGCGCCGGGATTGTTTTTTTCCATTTTCATCCAGACTTCATGATCGCTGCCAAATAATTTGTTTATACGTACATGTGGGGTATTCCCGATTGTTTGTAAGATGCTGTTCGCTTTCATTGTTGTTCGTTTTATTTTGTTAGAGAATCTTTTTACAATGGCTTTAAATCACAAAGTTCAATCCTTCCGGGAGGGGGTTATTATCCCTGACTTTTATTTCACTTTTGTGGTATACGATTGAATACGCCGGTACACTATACGTAAGCCAAACATTCCCCCCGATCACACTATATTTTCCTACTACTGTTTCTCCACCTAAAATGGTAGCGCCAGAATAAATAATTACGTTATCCATGATGGTTGGGTGCCTTTTCAGGCTTGCATTTGATTTGGCTACATTTAAAGCTCCCAGCGTAACCCCCTGGTATATTTTTACATTGTTCCCGATCGTCGCAGTCTCACCGATGACGATGCCGGTGCCATGATCGATAAAAAAAGATCTACCTATCGAAGCGCCGGGATTAATATCGATGCCTGTTTTGCTATGGGCATATTCCGATAATAGCCTGGGCAAGGTTCTTATTCCCTGTACATATAATTGGTGGGCTATCCTGTAAACCGCGGTGGCATAAAATCCTGGGTATGCAACCAGGACTTCTTCGATAGATGTTGCCGCAGGATCAAACTTCAAAATGGCATCCGCATCCAATAACAATGCATCGTAGATCATCGGCAGTTCATAGAAAAGGTTGTCGGTATGCATTTTTACCTCCATCTCATCCCTCAATAATTCGAACAATAAAGCAGAGAACGTATTTTTTATCTCGGTAAACTGCCTTGCGAGTTTATGTTCCGTATCATATTTTCCTTCATGCGATGCAAACAAAAGATCGAACAGGTCGTCAATAAAATTCTCAGCCGTTTCCTTATCTGGGAATCGTACCAACGTAGACCGGTTCTTCTGAAAAATTTGTTGTATAAATTGCTGTTCTGTCATTCTATTAAAATTTGTATTCCCCATTCCCGCATCTGGCCCGGCTTTTTCCCGGAAATTATGGTCCATGGGCCAAAGACTATGGACTATCGATCTTATTGGATCATACATGCTCCTACTGTCACATTACTTGTTTCATCGATCAGGATTGCGCCTCCCGATGTCCTCAACGCTTTATAACTGTCAAATGCAATAGGAGATGCAGTCCTGATCGTAGCCTTAACAATATCATTTAATCCAACACGCTGTGGTGCATCTTCGTGCAATAATGAATTTACATTCAACTTGTACTCTATAGCTTTTACTACTGCCCTCGTTCTTTTACTATTAACCTGGATCAGGTATTTATTCCCTGGAACTAACTCTTTATTATCCATCCAGCATAATAAAACTTCTAGTTCGTTTGTTACCTGGGGTTGATTACCTGATTTCACGATTGTATCGCCACGGCTGATATCGATGTTATCTTCCAGGTGCAAAACTATACTTTGCGGTGCAAAAGCTTCCTCTACTTCCACACCGCCTATCTCTATTGCCTTTATCGTGCTGGTTATTCCAGAAGGTTGCACCGTAATGGCATCCCCTTTTTTGTAAATACCGCTAAGTATCTTCCCGGCATATCCACGATAATCGTGCAGGTCATCTGTCTGCGGTCGTATCACGTATTGCACGGGAAACCGGGCATCTGATAAATTGATATCGCTGGCCACTTCCACGTTCTCCAGGATATGCAGCAAGGATTGACCCTCGTACCAGGAAAAGTTTTCACTTTTTTCCACGATGTTATCGCCATTTATTGCACTGATCGGAATATAAGTGATGTCTTTTAAACCCAGCGTCTGAGCCACGTCGGCATAATCAATCACGATGTTATTGTACACATCCTGCGAGTTTCCGACAAGATCCATTTTATTTATTGCCACCACCACGTGGGGAATATTGAGCAATGAAGCAATAATAGAATGGCGGCGGGTTTGCTCTGCCACACCATTCCTGGCATCGATCAGGATGATAGCCAGGTCGCTATTACTGGCGCCGGTAACCATGTTTCGTGTATATTGGATGTGGCCCGGCGCATCCGCGATGATAAATTTACGTTTGGGTGTGGAAAAGTATTTGTAGGCCACATCGATCGTGATCCCTTGTTCTCTTTCTGCACGAAGACCGTCTGTGAGCAATGCCAGATCGATCTCGCCATCTTCCCTATTCCTGCTCTGCTTCTCAATGGCTTCCAGTTGGTCTATCATAATAGACTTACTGTCATAAAGCAAACGGCCAATTAAGGTACTTTTGCCGTCATCTACACTTCCCGCGGTTATAAATCTTAGAATGTCCATTGGCCCTGTCCCCTAAAGGGGAACTTGATTTGTATCGGTTTGAGATTTTTTAAATCTGTATTTCCCGATGGTTAAAGATTATTTTTTCTTAAGAACTTCCATCTTACCCCTTTAGGGCATTAGCGGCTAAAAATAACCGTTCTTCTTCCTGTCTTCCATTGCTGCCTCACTCACTTTATCATCTATCCTGGTTTCGCCGCGCTCACTTGTTTTGGTGGCAATGATCTCATGGATGATGTCGTCGATATTGGAAGCAGTTGATTCCACAGCTGCTGTGCAGGTCATGTCGCCCACAGTCCGATAGCGTACACGCTTCACTGATACTTTATCCGCGGCGTCAAGTTGTATGAATTCGGAAGTGGCCACCAACTGCCCTTCATGCTCCAGTACTTCCCGATCGTGTGCAAAATAAATAGAGGGCAATTTAATATTTTCCCGACGGATATAATTCCAGATATCCAACTCTGTCCAGTTACTGATCGGGAACACGCGGACATTTTCTCCTTTGTGGATCCGGCCGTTGTAAGTATTCCACAACTCCGGTCTCTGCAGCTTGGGATCCCACTGGCCAAATTCATCCCGCACAGAAAAGATCCTTTCCTTAGCCCTTGCTTTTTCTTCGTCTCTCCTGGCGCCACCAATGCATGCATCAAACTTGAATTCCTCGATCACATCAAGCAGGGTAAATGTCTGCAGGGCATTCCTGCTGGCAAACTTCCCCTTCGGTTCCGTCAATTGTTTTTCTCTGATGGTATCACCTACATGCCGTACAATTAATTTTTCCCCGATAGCATCTACCAGCTCATCCCTGTAATCCAGGGCCTCCTGGAAGTTGTGCCCGGTATCAATGTGCACCAGTGGGAAGGGAAATTTACCCGGCCGGAAAGCTTTTAATGCCAGGTGCACCAACACGATCGAATCTTTTCCTCCACTGAAAAGCAAAGCAGGTTTTTCAAACTGCCCCGCAACTTCACGGAAAATATGTATGGATTCCGACTCCAGTTGCTCCAAATAATCTAATCTGTAATCACTCATCTCGCTATTTTAATTTTTTTGATTTGTCGATGTATCGGCTGTTTCGTGCAGCCCGCATTCTTTTTTGTCTGCATCCTCCCACCACCAGCGGCCGGCCCTGAAATCTTCACCTGGTTTTATGGCCCTGGTGCAAGGTGCACAACCAATGCTCACAAAACCACGGTCGTGCAAAGGATTATAGGGAATATTATACAACCGGATGTACTCTCCCACTTGCGCCGTTGTCCAATGCAGGATGGGATGATATTTGATAACCTGGTTAATTTCATCCCATTCCACTTGTGGCAGGTCATGCCGGGCGTTGGAATGCTCTGTTCTCAGGCCTGTAACCCAAACTTTATTTCCAGCCAACGCACGTTGCAGGGGCTCTACCTTGCGGATATGGCAACACTGCTTACGGTTGGCTACAGACTCATAAAAAGAGTTGGGACCATTTTCTTCAATAAAACTTTCAAGCAACTCATGCCGGGGAAGATATGCTTTCACATGCGTTTTATATCTCTGATTAGTGCTGCTCCATACAGAATAGGTTTCCCCAAATAAGCGGCCGGTATCCAATGTAAAAATGGAAACAGGCAACTGGTTGCTGAGAATATCATGGCTAATAACCTGGTCTTCAAAACTAAAACTACTGCTGAAAGTGACCTGCCCCGGAAATTCTTCCGTTAATTTCCTTAATGCATCAACGGCATTTAGTCCACTAATTTGGTAGGTTATTCGTTCAGCTATATTTTTTCCGGTATCCGCCATATTTTTTGTAAAGATTTTTAAGAAAGTAGTAGAGAAAAGGAAGATAAAAAGGGGGCACGCCTCAGCAACAACACATATTATTGTTGTGAAAATTAATATGAATGATATTAAAAACCTGTAGCATAAATGGAATCTCTACTTGATTGGTAGACAAACGTACAATCAAAATCCCGGATTAGGAAATATAATTACAGTAGTGGATGGTATCCCAAAAGGGGGAAAAATAGCTGATACCTTTACCCGGTAAGGGTTTAAGCCGAAAATTTTTATGGTGCCCAACTGCCCAATCAGCCCCAGTTATTCCATTTAAAATGAAGAGGCTTAGGGTTAAACTCTGCAAAATCAATAGACAGCGCCCGCACTTCAACTATAATTATGCTTATTTTTGAATTTAAATGATATCTAAAAAGACCCAATACGGCCTGAAAGCCCTTGGTTACCTGGCAGGGCAATATGGAAAGGGACCAGTGTTGATAGCGGAGATCGCTGAAAAAAAGAATATACCTATCAAGTTTCTGGAATCCATACTATTACAGTTGAAACAACATACTATACTCGAAAGTAAAAAAGGAAAAGGTGGCGGCTACCTACTGGCTGCACCTCCCAAACGGACCAGCCTTGCAACAGTCTACCGAATCATTGAAGGACCCATAGCCATGTTGCCCTGTGTGAGCCTTAATTTTTACCAGAAGTGCAAGGACTGCAATGAAAAGCATTGCGGCCTGAACCGGGTAATGATAATGACAAGGGATGCGACTTTAAAAATACTGGAAAAGAGGACGATTTATGATCTGATTGATGAGCCGTGAGGTGAGTGGTGAGTAGCTTTAGGTAGCAGTCAATAGTCAATGGTGAAATCTTTGAAGTTTTTTTTAAAGCTCTGTCTCCCTTTATTATTTAGCCTAAAGGAAATTGTTTCTCCGGCAGCACAACCCTATTACCTATTGACCTTTGCCTATTGCATTTTGCCTATTACCCATTGCCTATTACCTATTCACCCTTCAGTTAGAAGACGCCCTCTTCACAATAATTTTTCCAAAACGGTTTTTTACCCTATCAATTGCTTTGTAAAGATCTGACCTACGCCCCGCATCTGAAAACAAATTCGTTTGCACCGCATCGTTAGTCAGCTCACTTAATCGAACACCCAGGAGCCTGACCGGGGTACCTTTTTTATGCAACTTCTGAAACAGGTTCTTTACTACCGGAATGATCTCATCATCAGCACAGGTATATGAAATGGTAGTTTGCCGGCTGTTGGTCTCAAAATCAGGATAGCGGATCTTCACTGCTACACAACCCGCTACTTTTCCATCCTGTCTTAAGTCAAAACATATTTTTTCGGTAAGCCTCACCAATTCTGCTTTCAGAAACACAAGATCAGTCTTGGTTTCATCAAAGGTATTTTCTGATGAGATAGATTTGGCTTCATGATAGGAAGATACTTCGCGGGTATGGATCCCCTGGCTTTTTTGCCACAAGTCGGCGCCCCATTTGCCTAATTTTTCTTCCAGCAGACTTTTCCCTGTTTTACATATTTCATTGATGGTAAAGATGCCGAGGGAGTGCAAGACCAGTTTTGTTTGCTCCCCTACACCGGGAATCTCCGAAACTGATAAAGGGGCAAGAAATTCTTTTTCTTTTCCAAAGGGAATCTGTAAATAACCATTCGGCTTGGCTTTATTGGTCGCTATTTTAGCCAATAGTTTATTAGATGCCAGCCCAAATGAAAGTGGAAGTCCTGTTTCACGGATAATTTCCTTGCGGAGGTCGATCGTCCATTGAAGCGGATCAAAGAATTTACCCATACCCGTTAGATCCAGGTAAAACTCATCGACGGAAGCTTTTTCAAATAACGGCGCTTTGGCTGCTATTATCTGGGTGACCCAACGGGAATACCGGCTATATTCGGTGTAATGCCCTTTAATAAAAATAGCATGCGGGCATAGTAACTGTGCTTTTTTAGAAGGCATAGCAGAATGGATACCGTATTTACGGGCCTCATAATTACAAGCAGCCACTACTCCCCTTTCTTTGCCGCCTACAATCACAGGTTTCCCGTTTAAGGAAGGATCGTTTAACACCTCCACGGAGGCAAAAAAAGAATCCAGGTCAAAATGAGCTATGATGCGTTGCATGGGGGAAGTTCAAGGTTCAAGGTTCGAAGTTCTAGAAGTTTAAGAGGTTTAAAAGGTTTGAAAGGTTGAGGAAGTTTGAAGTGCCGGTTTAACCATAGATCTCTAACAGGCCATGAGGAACGTCTACATGAACCTTCCTGTTTTTGGTGTCCATCTTTACCAGGTTTCCCTCGTGCACCGGGATAAGGGCTTCATTGCCCTTGTATAAAATACTACAGAGTATCTGGTGTGGCTGTTCTATCACCTCAATGATCTCTCCGAGATTGGTACCACCGTCAATCAGATCGTAACCCAGCATAGAGATAGGCGCTGTTTTAGCCGCATATTTCTTAAAGTCATCCGCTGTCATCCACACATCCTTCGGTGTGAGTTTGCGTGCAATTTCCTTACTGTTAATACCTTCCAGTTTGATATAAGTTTCCTGGTCATTCTTTACAGCGGTGGTCTCGATAAAATAAGGCATAAAACTATCTTTTGCTTGTTCGATGAACAAAGCCTGCAGGTCTTTCAACGCAGTTCTGGCACCCAGGCTATGCGCAAGGACCAGGTCTCCACTCAGCCCATGACTTGCCGCAAATTTTCCTATTTTAAAATACTGACTCATAACATTATTAGCTCATACAAATCCTGTTAATTTTGATCTCACAGCAAAGTTAACAATAGAAAAAGACCCATGAACTTTCCGGAATGGCTTCCAACAAAAAAAGTCCTGCAAAAAGCAGGACTTAAAGATGTAAAGGCAGAGGTAATTTATTCTTCTGTCTTAGGTTCTTCGGAAACAACGGGGGCTTCAGCGGCCGGGGTTTCTTCCACTTTTTCTGCAACTTTCCTTACTACAGGTACGTTGCGGGTGTCCATGCGTGCTTTACGATGCGCACCGGAACGGCGTGCAACATGGGCCTCATGTTCAGAACTCCATTTGGTAAACTTTTCCATCGCCGTCGCTTCATCAAATAAGCCAAGGCTTACGCCACGAAGCAGGTGTTTCAGGAACAACACTCCTTTGAAAGAAAGGATACGGCGTACAGTATCAGTGGGTTGAGCACCTTTCTGTAACCAATCCAATGCTTTCTGACGATCGATCTGGATGGTAGCCGGAACGGTCAGGGGATTGTAAGAACCTAGTTTTTGGATAAATTTTCCGTCACGGGGACTGCGGGCATCCGCAATAACGATGAAGTAGAATGGCCTCTTTTTAGAGCCATGTCTTTGCAATCTCATTTTAACAGCCATAAAAAATAGAAATTTTCTTGGTTGTGAATAATAGGGTTTATT
>JAYSYY010000087.1:0-9332 GCA_043727215.1 Chitinophagaceae bacterium
AGTTGGGTTCAAACAACCGAAAACTTCATCATTTAAAACATTTCGTGGTTCTTTTAACGCTGCTGCTGTCATGCTGAGGAACGAAGCATCTGATCGTTCGGCCTGTAAAGACTCGCAGTTTTCATTTAAACCGTGACATTTTTATTGCGGGAGTTTGAGATGCTTCGTGCCTCAGCATGACAGGGCAAGGTTGTAAGGTATTCAGAAATACGTCAAGGACTGAAGTTAGCTGAATGCCACGTCCCCCCTAAATACGCTCCTACTTTCTTTCGACGCTGCTGCTGTCATGCTGAGGAACGAAGCATCTGATAGTTCAACCCGTAAACACTCGCAGTTTTCATTTAAACAGTGACATTTTTATTGCGGAGGTTTGAGATGCTTCTAAAGACCTCAGCATGACAGGGCAAAAGGGTGTAATGTTTTATAAATCCTTCCTATTATAAGGATTCTTTGGTGGCCATTCTCCTAATACCTGTTCATTTAAAAACTTCCATTCAGGATTAAAGGCTGAAATGAGCCTATCTTTCTTACTTCTTAACCACCCTTTGATTTCTTTTTCCCTCGCTATGGCATCATTGACATATTTGAAATCTTCGTAGAGCACCAGGTAATAACAATTATATTTCCCTGTAAAATGCTTTTTATCAGTCCGATCAAGATAATGTTCTACAATTCTTTCCTCCAGGCTATTTGTCATCCCTGTGTATAATACAGATTTCTTGATGTTGGTTACGATATAAACGGAATATATGATCTCGTTTACTCTCATGAAGTTTAAGAGTTGAGTTGTACGGTTTAGATTGATAAAATACGCAAAAAATATCAACTATAAGAAAAGCTCGCCAAAATCAATGGATGCTTCGTGCCTTCCACGAATTAATCGGGCCACCGCAATTCTGCGGTGCAGGCAGGCAGCATGAGAGGGCAAGGTTGTAAGGGATTCAGAAACCTGGTAAACGTTGAATCTGGATGATGGCCACGTTCCCTTAATTCATTCCTTCATTATTTCGACGCTGCTGTCATGCTGAGGAACGAAGCATCTGATCGCTCAGCCGTTAAAGAGTTGCAGTTTACCTCTAAAACTGGTGTTACGTTAGTGGGGCAGTTTATAGATGCTTCGTGCCTCAGCATGACAGGGCAAGGTTGTCAGGGGTTCAGAAATTCAGTATAATTTGAAGTTTGCGGAATACCACGTCCCACATAAATACATTCCTGCTTTCTTTCGAAGCCGCTGCTGTCATGCTGAGGAACGAAGCATCTGATCGCTCGGCCGGTAAAGAGTGGCAGTTTACATTTAAAACTGGTGCTATGTTATGGTGGAAGTCGTAGATGCTTCGTGCCTCAGCATGACAGAGAAAAGGTTCCCCCTTCAGGGGGTCAGGGGGTTCTCCGCGCCAGCACTATCACATTCTTATACCTCTTTGTTTTACCCTGCAGGTTAAACACTTCAGTGTAGATCACGTAAATCCCCACAGGAAGCACCTGGTTTTTCTCCCCGAGCCCATCCCAGCGGAAATAACCTTTTGTTCCTGCAAGTGCATTCCGCTGCAGGTAACGCACCGGCCGGCCGGCGGCATCAAAAATGGTGATAGTAGCCACATACCCCGGGTCAGGAAAATTATAATCAATGCTGGCAAAATCATCCAGGCCATCATTGTCCGGGCTGATGATCTCTGGTGAGGTAGTGATCGTTCCCTTCACACCTGCGTCTATCCGGTACTGCGAGTTTTTATAAGTGGGTGTACCATACCCCACATTACTGGCGGCACTGTGCCAGTTAGCGGCCTGTTCATCCACGTTAGGTGTCTGGGGGTTGTCTGCAGTTGTATCGCCGTAATTGATCCTTTCGAGTGCCACGCCCTCTTCTTCAGTGATCAGTTTAAAATGCCAGTCATCCTTGTAAGCAATCTCGTCAATTACCAACCCTTGCTCATTTAATACGATCACATTTCCTTTGTCGTCATTATAAGAAGGCAGGTTAAGCTTTATAAACGCGTCCGGGTTGTTAGCGACGTACGTGTTTTTCACCAAACCCCCGTCATCAGTCAGCACAATAAAATCCTGCGGAAAAAGCAGGTAATCTTCGGTGCTCACCTGCGTGATGCTGCTGATGGCACCGGCGGTATTCCGGTTGGCCATATAGGTGTTACGAAGCGTGATGATCTTATTGCTGCGGTTATATATCTCTACATAATCATTGCTTGTAGGAGCAGGATTGAACAGGACCTCGTTTACTACAACATCATAACGGTGCAGGCTTTCATACAATCCTATACGGGCGGTATTGTTACTACCGATCACATTGCCGGAACAGTCTGTGAGGGCAGTAGCTGTGACAGTATAAGTTTTATTCCGTTGTAAAGGCGTAGCCGGGCGGAGCCTTACCCTGTCAAAAATAAAAGACATTGGTTCGGCAAGTGTTGGGGCACCTATACCATCGCTGATGATATACCGGGAAGCCATAGCGGCGGAGGCACTGTCCAGTGGTTCATTGAAGACCAAAACCAGGTTCACACTATCAGTAGCGTATGCGCGCAACAGGCGGGGCACAGCAGCATCAGCATTCATCCCGTCAACCGAATTCTTTTTACCGGGGGTGCCTCCACGGGCATCTGTACTGGCCTTCCAATTAGTGATTCCGCTGCAGGGATTCTTGCTCTCTATCATCTCCAGCGTCCATCCGCCGGATCTTTTTAATTCATTCTGGTACCAGGCATCCGCATAATTCACCGAATGAATCACCAAACCTTGTGGATTGGTTAAGTAAAGCAAATCACCGGTATTGCCTAAGCTTGGAAAACCCGAAACGGGTATAACGGACGCGAATGCAGACAATGCTGCCACCGCACTGCTGGTGGTCACCACCACGAAACTATCTTTCTTTAACAAATAAGCAGGCATGGCCCCGCTCTGCCCGTTTGGTTTACCTAATCGCCAGCCCTGCAGGTTGATATCAAAGCCTGAAGTATTTCTTAGCTCGATCCACTCTGCATCCGGCAAGCCTACAAGCGGAGTGGGATCTGCCATGATCTCATCAATTACTATATCAAACTGCCCGGCTGTAACAAAACTAAAACTGGCTGTGCCAATGGACTGTGTATTCCCTGCAAGGTCCTTCACACCGTTCACGGTTACCTGGAGGGTGGTCCTGTTAGGGAAACTATTGGCAAATGTCAAATGAACCAGGGCACTGTTCACAGGATCCCGTACTGCAGTGAGCGGTTCGCCGATGCCATTGTTGACAAGATAGTTAGCAACCACCTGGCTGCTGGCTACGTCTACAGGTTCGTTGAACAAAACATCGAGGGTTGATGTGTTGGTAGCGGTGGCGGAAACCAAAGCAGGAGGAGTAACATCGGGTACATAGTTAGTGACTGTTATATCATCAAAAAAATGGCGTTGAAAGAAAGTAGCCGTACTCTGCCTGATCCATATTCCAAAAAATGCGGAAGCGGTATAGGTGGCGTCGGCAACTGTTCCTTCGATTGTATAACTCGTGCCGGTGCCTGTCAGGTCTCGGGAAAGCGTCCAAACATTTGCGGCATTCCGCACTACCCTGATGTTCATGACGTTATTACTGCTGTTGGTAGTGGCATTAACCCCATCAATGATCTCCAGGGCAGCCACCCCGGCGTCTTTCCGGTACAAGCTAATCTCATCATCCGTATTGCCTATACGCACAAAATATCCGGTTGTGCCGGTAAGCGTAAGGTCACTCCCTGATGCAGTGAGGTAAACATCTGTATAGTTTGCACCGGAAAGATTGAATGTAAAGGCGCTGTAAAAATCCCATTGGGCGGAAGTAGCTTTTGTGCTGGCTGTACTCAGGTAAAAGTTGCTGCCTGCTACGGTATTATTACTCTGCAACTGCAGCGCTGCATTCACAATAAAATCTGCATTGTTACCGACCCAGGCGGGATTAGCTGTGAAATTCCCATCCGTAAAATTATCTGTAAACTGTGCAGCTACATTTTGAACCAGTAAGAAACCAAAAAGGCAAAAGCGCAATTTTTTCATCATAGCAGAATAGTAATTTTTAAAGATACACTTCAATGGGCAACGGGCAATGGGACAGGATGAACAGGTCAATGGTGAATGGTGGGTAAGTGAATAGTGAATGGTGAAAACCAGTTGTATTGTTAGCTTTTGGAGTTTATCCTTCCGGGGGTTTGTAACGGCAAGTCGGTTGTTATCTATCGGAAGTTCGGGCATAATGACAGTCATCGAAAGTAAGACCTCAAAAGGTTCCATTATTCACCATTCACTATTCATCCATGCATCTTCTCTTACAACCTGGAACAAAAACAAACCCCCCTTTTCCCCTTCCGCAAAAGATTGCGTAAGAGATATTTGGTTTAACAGTCATTTGTTATTAATTTCGGCTCCCATTATGACAATAATTAAACATACCATTAAGATAAAACAGGCCGGTTGGCGGAGCTGAGTATATCTTATTGTATAAAAGATAAAAAGCCTTCCGCCAAAACGGGAGGCTTATTTTTTACAGTTAAACCAAAAAAAATGAAAGTTGCGGTTGTAGGGGCTACAGGCCTGGTAGGCACAAAGATGCTACAGGTATTGGCCCAAAGAAATTTCCCGGTTACAGAATTGCTCCCGGTTGCCTCTGAAAAATCTGTAGGTAAGGAAATTGAATTTAAGGGAACCAAATATAAGGTGATCGGGATGCAGGATGCGATTGATGCCCGGCCGGCCATTGCCATCTTTTCCGCAGGCGGCAGCACATCCCTGGAATGGGCGCCAAAGTTTGCAGATGCAGGTATCACGGTAATTGACAACAGCAGCGCATGGCGCATGGATGAAACCAAAAAACTGGTAGTACCGGAAGTGAATGGCCATGTATTGACTGCAGCAGATAAGATTATCGCCAATCCAAACTGCAGCACTATCCAGATGGTGGTGGCATTAAAACCCCTCCATGATCGCTATAAAATAAAAAGAGTTGTGGTGAGCACCTACCAGAGTGTAACCGGTACCGGCGTAAAAGCGGTAGAACAAATGATGAATGAGCGGAAAGGCGTGGAGGGACCTATGGCGTACAAATACCCGATCGACCTGAATGTAATCCCGCAGATAGACGTGTTCACCGACAATGGTTACACCAAAGAAGAAATGAAAATGGTGAACGAGACCAAAAAGATCATGGAAGATAACAGCATCCGCGTAACGGCAACCTGTGTGCGCATCCCGACAATGGGCGGCCACAGTGAGTCGGTGAACATCGAGTTTGAAAATGATTTTTCTATACCGGAAGTAAAAGATATCCTTCATGGCAGCCCGGGCATTACACTACAGGATGATATCGACAATTTCGTTTATCCCATGCCGCTAACAGCACATGATAAGGATGACACTTTCGTAGGCCGTATCCGCAGGGATGAAACGCAACCCAATACCCTAAACTGCTGGATCGTGAGTGATAACCTGCGCAAGGGGGCTGCTACGAATGCGGTGCAGATTGCCGAAGAACTGGTAAAAAGAGGTTTTGTATCTCCGAAGGTTTTGGTTGAACAGGTAGAGGCGCTTAAATAAAAAGTAATGATAAATACAAGAATTAGTATATAACAGCATCCATAAACCGGCGTTTATGGGTGTTTTGTTTTTAGTTAACTTCTATCTCTTAAAAACCACGACATGAGAATGATCATTCTGTTAGCCATCTATTGTATTTCCCTACCTGCAACCGCTCAAAATAGAGGCGAACAGGCCATTTACAAAGCCATCGATTTGCAAAAAGATGCCTGGAACAATGGGAACCTTGAAAAATTCATGCAAACATATTGGAAAAATGATTCACTGATGTTTATCGGTAAAAGCGGCGTTACCTACGGTTGGCAGAATACGCTGAACAACTACAAAAAAGGTTATCCCGATACAGTAGCGATGGGTAAACTGAGTTTTGATATCCTGCACTTAAAAAAATTGTCTGGTTCCTATTATTCATTGGTGGGAAAATGGTTCCTTACCCGCAGCATCGGCAACGTGGGTGGACATTTCACGCTGTTGTTCAGGAAGATCAAAGATAAATGGCTGATCGTATCGGATCATAGCAGCTGATCAAAGCCAGCCTTTCCATTTTTTACTGATATACCATGCCAGCATTATAAAACTGGCCAGGGAAAGGATGTAGTAGAGTATATTTTTCCAGCTCATACCTGCTTCATAAAAAGCATAGCCCCAGTAAATACCTACCAGTACATTAGCGATCATCCACATCAATACCAATGCAATAGTATTTACAATCAATACCAGGAAAGCCCGGGTGTCATCCTCCATTCCCATGTTGTAAAATTGCGATTTTCTTATTGAATTAATAATCTTTTAAAACTGGAAGAGTCCCCATTGAAGACATTAAAATCTACGAAAGCATCAATGCCGTTCACCCGACCACTTTCACTGTGCTGCCAGAAAAACCAGGGACGTTTTATCCGTGGTTTTTCTTTTTCCCGGTAGTGAGCCACCCATAACGGGTAATCATCAAACCTGCCCACCAGGAAACTTTCGTAGAAAGCGACATTCGTATAAATAATGGGTTTTACCTTGTACTTTTTCCCCACTATTTCCAACCAGTCCGCAACTCTTTGCTGCAGATCTGTAACAGAAGCGCCATTGATTTGTTCAACATCCAGTACAGGCGGAAGATCCCCTTTCCGTAAGTGCACATTTTCAATAAAATTTTCGGCCTGGGCTTTACCGCTCCTGCTCGCAATAAAAAAATGGTAAGCTCCCCGCGGCAGGCCGGCTTTTTTTGCCTGTATCCAGTTCCTGGTAAATTGGTTATCAACCCCGGTAACACCTTCTGTTGCTTTTATGAAAGCAAAACCAACTTTAATATTTTCAACCTCCATTTCTTTAACCAGTTTCCACCCGATGGTTTTCTGGTACCGGCTCACATCTATTCCATGAATGGCATAACGGGCAGGCATATCTATACCGAAGGCAACATAATGAATAAAGGCGGGCCGGTTATAATACCGGTTAAATAAAAAAGTGGCCGCAGAAAAGGAAACCACGATAATGAGTAATATAAGGAGATTTTTTTTTCGTTTTGCGCTGCTCTTCTTGCTTCTGGTGGCCATTGATGATTTACTGGTTAACCCGGAATTTGTAAAACTAAATCTTTACAACATAAGCTGTTTCACAATTTTTTTGCCCGCAGCCCTTATCTCTGCCACGTAAATACCCCTGGCCCAGGAAGCGGTAGGTATTTGCAGGAACTCTGTACCGTTGATCAATGGCAGTAGCGTGCGATATACCAACTGCCCGCTAGCATTCAGTATCCTGATCTCCGCATGGGCATCAGAAAAATCATGCAGGAAAAGGTTAAGCGGGCTGGTAACGGGATTGGGATAAAGTTCCGCGACTCCCTCGCCGGTATTTGTGATGACAGTTTTTTGGGTGCTGTTATTTTTCGAGATGATCCAGTACTCAGGATCAATCAGCACAGTATCGGCTACGAAACCGATCTGCTGCACAAATTCCTGGTTGTTAAATGTATTATTAACCACGATTGTTTTTTCCTGCGACGCATTTTTAAATTTCAGCGCAACGGGCATTTCAAAAAATGCGACAGAAGCATGCGAAGTCACCTGGCCCATTTTTATTTTCACATTGCTACTCCCCAACTGACTCCATTGCACCTGGTAGGAAGGATAACCTTCCCCCTCGTACCACTGGTTGAAAAATTTTGTGAGGTCTTTTCCGCTCTCCTGCTCCAGGTGCCTTTTGAGATCCGCGGTGCGGGCAAAACCATAAGCCAACGCAGGATCCTTCAGGTATATGTTGATGGCCCGGAAAAAAACGGCGTCTCCCAACACGAAACGGAGCATGTATACCAGGTAGGAACCTTTATTATAAGAAAGCCGGGCATTAAAGATCCGGTTCACACTTACGGTATCATTTACCTTTACGGAACCATTAGGAGCGGAAGTGATATTGTTGATCAGGTTTTTCCGGTTTGTATAAATATTGGCCGGGTATTTATTTTCCATGTGCATGGATGCGAGGTGGGTGGCAAAACCTTCATTCAGCCAGATATCCACCCAACTACCGGTTGTAATTTTATCGCCAAACCATTGGTGACCCAACTCATGCGCCATCAGGTTTTCGTCGGGTGATACCAGGAAGGTTGAAGTCTGGTGTTCCATTCCACCACCCCAGCCAAACTGCACGTGGCCGTATTTTTCTTTTATAAAAGGGTAATCGCCAAAACGGGAATGGAACAGTTGCATAGCCTCCAAAACTTTGTGTGTGTTATCCTGAAAATTGGTGAGGCTCTCCGGGTAACAATAGGTTTGCATGGGAAGGTTCACATTCCCTAACTGAACAGAATTGTTAAACACTGTATAATTTGTAACAGCAAAACAAACGAGATAAGATGCAATAGGGTAACGGTGTTTCCAATGCGTGATCATCTTTCCGCCGGGTGCCGGGGTTTCGCCTTGCAGCAAACCGTTACTTGCTGCTTTATAAATGGCAGGGTGAATGAGCATAACATCGATGGAATCTGCTTTGTCGTCCAGGCCATTTTTACAGGGCCACCAGTCCCTGGAACCATAGGGCTCACTCAGGCTCCATATAACGGGAACGCCTGCATGCGTAGACTGGATGAAAGATCCAAAACCTGTATTCGCCGGCACCCCCTGGTAGAAGATAGTTACAGAATCCAACGTGCCTGTGCTAATGGATGCCGGGAAATTTATTTGCAATCCATTATCTGCCTGTGAGAAACCCAGCGGTAAGCCACGTTGTTTTACACTGTCTGTAAGTAAACTGCTCATAAGGTCCAGTGTAATTGAAGTAGAGGGACTGTTCACTGTAAAGTGAACGGTAACAGCACCTTTAATATACCGAGCAACCGGATCCACTTCCCATTGGCAGCGGTAGTATTTTACGTCAAAATTGCCCGACGCAAGCGAAGAGCCTTCCGCCTGCATGATGCGCTGGTGGGATACCATTTCCATAGCAGCTATATCCTTCGTATGGTATACCTGCCCCCATACCGCCAGGGAGCACATGTTAAAAAAAAGGAAAAATAATTTCATAACTCTAAGTTCATTCAATATTCAGGCCTGGCAATATCACTTATTTCCATCATATGAAGGCAATAAGATGGGCGGCCACTCGTTTAAGACTATACATTTTACAAAAACGCTGTCAGGCGGTCAATATTTCGTTACCTCTAATTGGTTGGTCCACGTCTCCGGGCACGCGTCGCAGGAAGACATCAAGATCATGGTCGAAACCTCGCGGCCGAAGTTTCTTGTCCCGATCCACGGCGAATATCGAATGTTGTTCCGGCACAAGGAGTACGT
>JAYSYY010000088.1:0-3547 GCA_043727215.1 Chitinophagaceae bacterium
AAAAACAGTTCTTTCAAGTTCTACGAAGTGGCACGTTTACTCAGGTCTCTGGGCGTGTTCGCACTAATCCTGTTACTTTACAAATCTGGTTGGTTTAAATGGTTGTTTGCGTTGATGCGTCCCGTTGGTCAAATGGCCTTTACAAATTACCTGATGCAATCACTCATGTGCGGGTTGTTTTTTTATGGTATCGGTTTAGGGATGTTTGGAAAGTTGCAGCGGTATGAAATGTACTATGTAGTGGCGGCTGTTTGGGTCATTGAAATAGCCTGGAGTCATCTGTGGTTAAGGTATTGCAGATTTGGGCCTTTGGAATGGTTATGGAGAAGTCTCACTTATTGGAAATGGCAACCCCTGCGAAAACAGCAGAGTATGACACACACCGGGTTTCAAGCTGCAGTTAACGTAGCCGGTTCTCGATGAAAAAGAATCGCCAGGGTAGAAACCCCGGCAATTTTTTAATCCGTACCCTATGAAAACTGGTAGAAAGATAGAAACTCTTTTTTAAAAACCAAACCTTTTTTTAAAAGAATTTCTGACGAATCCAATGGGGTTTGAATGAATGGCAATAAAGTGCCGGGTTCTAAAATTTTCTGCAATTAGCTGTTGAATTTTACACGATATATGTTCGTTAATCCTAAGACAACCACCCCTGCAGGTCGTACTGAAATCCCATGATGGCATCCTGTTTGCACCGCATAATTTTTTCCTGCCACATGAAACCGGACCGAATTCGATCACATGCTAACTGGGATTTAGGGAACATTGTTTTACTTTAATTATTGAAAGGCTATACACAGCTGAACTAGGAAGTACCCGAAGATCCTGGTGAAAAATTTTCAACCCCGTTCTTTTTTTCATCTACAAAATAAAAATTATGAAGTTTCTTTCTCTCGAGCCGTTCATTCCTTCAGGCAAAGATTATATCGCTTCCAAAGAATTATTTACCGAAATTGGTTTCAGTATCGCCTGGGACGCGGGTGAATACATCGGATTCGCGAAAGATGACTGCAGGTTTATTTTGCAGAAATATGACAACGTTGAATTTGCTGCTAACCTGATGATAACCGTAAAAGTGGAGGATGTCGTGGCTTTCCGAAATGCAATGTTAGCCAAAAAACTACCCGAAAAATTTGGTATAAGGATCGGTGCAGTCAGTCAGCAGCCCTATGGCAGGGAAGTTAACCTTATCGATATAGCCGGCGTTTGCTGGCATTTTGTGCAATGAATAGTTAGCCCCATCGGGTTTTTAAAAATGAACCGGCCTTTCAAGTACAGGGCCCAGATACATATCGGCTGAAAAATTATTGATCGCTGTAAGACTTGTAACAGCGGGGTTTGTATGGTATTTTTTCTCCACTGCATTTCCTGGTTTCCCGGATGTATACCTTTTGCACTACCTGCCCTTTGTAACTGAGCTTTGAAAACGGAGTTGTAATACTCAAAGCGGATTCTTCCAAAAAACTTTCCTATGGGGAAGTAATTAAAAATGCGGGGCTTCCTGCCATACAGATTCCGGAAGTGTCCGGGAGAAACCCACAGATGGAAAAGTATTCAGCCTATTCTTATTCAGTACATTTTGTAAAAGTACTCGTGCATCCGCTTACGGGTGTGGTTAAAATAGCGAGAGTAGTGAACGCAGGCGATGCAGGAAAAATCGTAAGCCGTAAAACGGCGGAAAGCCAGATGAAAGGCGGGGTGGTTGGAGGGATGGCGACGCACTGATGGAAGAAGGCGTAATGAACCACCGCTATGGCAGGTGGTTCAAGAATAACTTTGCGGATTACCATGTACCTGTGCACGCGGACGTACCGCACATTGAAACCTACTTTGTAAACAAACCAGACCCTGTATTAAATCCGGTCGGCTCAAAAGGCATGGGATAGATTGCCCTGATTGGATTTGCTGCTGCAGTTGGCAATGCGGTCTACCATGCCACCGGAAAACGAATCCGGGAGTTACCTATTACGCCAGACAAATTAATTTGAATAGCCTGGCTCCCACTTCCAGGACTCGCTTCATAGTTTGCCTTTCATCCCGAACACATCATATAACCCTTCCCACATATCTGTGGGAAGGTTGTTAATGTTCAGACCTTACTGTCCCCGGATCACATATTCTATAACAATCAGTCAGTTCCGCATAGCCTGATTTGTTAATATCTTGCCCACGGTCACTAATTTTATTTTCTGGAATAGTATTTGTTTTGTGCTGTTCGTTCACAACAACCTTTGACACCTAAAAAATTAAAAATGCTAACGAACACCAAAAAATTATCGTGGATACTGGCTTTCATGCTGAGTGTATTTGCTTTTGTATCCTGTCAAAAAAGCAGTGATACCGGATCTGACGGACCTGCAAGATTGCAGGTACGGTTGACAGATAATCCTAATCTGAACCTGAGTCAGGTTTGGGTTGATGTAAAAGAAATCCAGATCGCTATGGGCGACACGGGTATGATCACCCTCGCCGGCTCAAGGCCTGGTATCTACAATCTGCTGGCATTAACTAACGGTCGCGATACATTGCTCTCTGATGCTGAAATTCCTGCGGGCCGGATATCACAGATCAGGCTTGTGCTCGGAACAAACAATTACGCTATCACAAATACTGGTCAAAGAGTTGAACTGACTACACCAAGTGCGCAACAATCCGGGCTGAAAGTGCAGGTGAATCAAACGATCACCGGTGGGATCCTTTACAGGCTCATCTTGGATTTTGATGCTGCCAAATCAGTTATCCAAGCAGGTAATAGCGGTAAATATATCTTAAAGCCGGTTCTGAGAATCATTTCTTTTGTACCATCCGGTGGTAATGTAAAAGGTGTGGTATTGCCGAATTCGGTAAGAACAGCCATCTATGCCATTAAAGGAACAGATACCATTGCAACAACTTACAGTGATACTACTATGAAAGGTGCTTATTGGTTCAATGATATTGCCGGCGGTACTTATAATTTTTCTTATGTGCCACAGGATACCATTCACCGTACTGCTCAAAGAAGCGTTACAGTGACACTGGGACAAACTACGACGGTAGATACAGTTAGATTGGTACGTTAATGAGATTTGCTCAAACCTTAAATGAAGCTGCCGCCCTGTTGGGCGGCAGTTTTATTTTAAGCCAGATTGACCGTTCAAACGTTTTATCAAATTCATGGAGCCGTTGGTTTAGCCGTCCATTGTCTAAAAGCAGATATTTTGCCATCTTTATTAAAGAACCACACTTCATGTAAGTTCGTTTTTGTGGTTTTTCCATCTGCTGTGGTATCATCTTCCTCTCCCCAAATACAGACTGCATCCGTGTTCATGTCCTCTACCTTTAAGGGCACCCAGGCATGCACGATGGATTTTACCGTGGTAAAGCCACTCCTGTATTTTTTACCGGATTCCGTAAAGGCTGCCTTTCCTTTTACCATGGTACCATCTGGAAAATAGGCTGTTACTGTATCAGAAAGGTACTCATGATGCCTGTCTACGGCATTATCATCCCAATCCTTCCACATATCCAGTATCATATTTGCATATTTCTGGTTTCCGATTTTAAA
>JAYSYY010000089.1:0-9236 GCA_043727215.1 Chitinophagaceae bacterium
GCCATCCCATTAGTCCACGAAGAGATAAAATTGGACGCGGGATTTAGGGCGGATATAATTATTGCAGACAAAGTGATCGTAGAACTGAAATCCATAGAAGCACTGGCACCGGTTCATTACAGGCAAGTTCAAACATATCTGAAATTGACAAATTTGAAATTAGGATTATTGATAAATTTTAACGTGCATCTGATTAAAGATGGTATACACCGGGTTGTAAACAAATTGTAAACTTTGCATCTTCGCCCCTTGGCGTCTTTGCGTGAAATCTTAAAATAATGGCTTCTTTATCTTCAACCTTCCTCGGCATCACCTCTCCCAACCCCTTCTGGCTGGCGAGTGCGCCTCCTACGGATAAAAAAATAAATGTGCTTCGCGCTTTTGAAGCCGGCTGGGGTGGTGTGGTATGGAAAACCCTGGGCTCGCAGGTAAAAAATGTATCCAGTCGCTATTCGGCGGTAAACTATGGCGGCAAGCGGGTGATGGGATTTAATAATATAGAACTCATCAGTGACCGGCCCCTGGATATGAACCTGAAAGAGATTACGGAGTGTGTCAAATTATTTCCAGACAGGGCAATGATCGTTTCCCTGATGGCAGATAACAACAAAGAAAGCTGGCATGAATTGATACAACAATGCGAGGATGCAGGTGCCATGGGTTTTGAATTGAATTTCGGCTGCCCGCATGGAATGACCGAAAGAGGTATGGGAGCGGCTGTAGGGCAGGATCCTGGCATAGCAAAAATGGTGGTTGAATGGGTGATGGAAAAAGCAACGATCCCGGTTATTACCAAACTTACACCTAATGTGCATTCTGTTGTGCCCACCGGCCAGGCGGTAGTAGAAGCAGGCTCCAATGGTTTGTCGCTGATCAACACCATTCAATCGATCACCGGTGTGGACCTGGATACGCTTGTGCCAAATCCATATGTTGCAGGTAAAAGTGTTTTTGGTGGTTATTGCGGGCCTGCAGTAAAACCCATCGCATTAAAATTTTTGACCACCATTGCCCAGAATGAAACAACAAAACAAGTTCCTGTTTCCGGTATTGGTGGCATCAGTACATGGAAAGATGCCGTGGAGTTTATGTTGCTTGGTGCCACTAACGTACAGGTTTGCACCGCGGT
Organism: Chitinophagaceae bacterium; assembly: GCA_043727215.1. GTDB lineage: Bacteria > Bacteroidota > Bacteroidia > Chitinophagales > Chitinophagaceae > Ferruginibacter. Next base: position 1,130 of record JAYSYY010000089.1, read on the forward strand.
CATGACACATGGCTTCCGTATCATCGAAGATCTGTGCGAAGGGATGAGCAACTGGATGGATGAAAAAGGGTTTAAGACGCCTGAAGATTTTATCGGTAGGTCTGTAAATACCATCACACATTGGGAAGACCTGGATATCAATTACCACCACATTGCCCATATCAACCAGGACAAGTGTATTCACTGTGGCCTGTGTTTTATTACCTGCGAAGACACTTCGCACCAGTCTATCAACTTAACACCCGGGAATCCATACAATACCTATACAATCAAAGATGAGGAATGTGTGGGCTGCAACCTCTGCCAGCTAGTGTGCCCCGTTAATGATTGTATTACCATGGAGGAACACAGGGTAGCACCCGAATACCTCAACTGGGTCGAGTTCCAAAAAAGAGGGCTACCATTGAATGATCATTGATGATGCTGTAAGATTTCTTTGCCCTGCGTTGTTATCCGGCATCGTCGGCTTGTACCTGTTTTCGGCACGCACACCCTTGTGCAGCAAAACTGTATTCGTCTATAACGGTAACGAACAAATAACTAATTTACCAGCATGAAAAATTTATTAGTTGCGATTTTTTCCTTTCTGCTTTTCTCCTGCACGCAAAAAACCTACGAGGAACCGCATGTATTGATCGAATCAGAGTACGGCGAAATAGAGCTGGAACTATATCCCGAAAAAGCTCCCGCAACGGTCGACGCTTTTCTCAGTAATGTAGCTGCCGGCGTATTCAATAACAGTTCTTTTTACCGGGTGATCAAAAATGACAACGTTCCCCCGGAATATAATTCCGGACTTATCCAGGGAGGTGTATTTAAAACGAATCCGGCAGCACAGGCAACACTAAAAAAAATTCCACATGAATCACCACGGCAAACAGGTTTAACCCATAGCAGCGGCACAATATCTATGGCCCGTACCACACCCGGCTCGGCCACTTCCGAATTTTTTATTTGTATAGGCGATCAGCCGCAATTTGATAGCAGCAGTGGCGGCAATTGGGATGGACTGGGTTATGCCGCTTTTGGGAAAGTCTTCAAGGGTATGAAGGTGGTAAGGGAAATTCAAAACAAAAAAAGTAGCGGGGAATCTTTTATAACGCAGATCAAAATTAAATCTATCAAAAAATTATAGTCATGACGATAAATGCTGCCCGCCTGCAACAACACTTTGAAGCGATGAGCGAAATAGGCAAGATCGGGGAAACCGGTACTTGCCGGCCCGCCCATACCGCCCTGGAGAAACAGGGATTTCAACTGGCAGCATCATGGATGGAAGATGCGGGCATGAAAACCCATATTGATAATTTTGGCAACCTGGTCGGCAGGCTGCCGGGGACTGACCCTTCCTTACCGGTGTTGATGCTGGGCTCGCACCTGGATTCCCAGCCGTATGGCGGAAGGTTTGATGGCGTAGCGGGTGTACTTTGTGCTATTGAGGTGGTTAAATCACTAAGTGAAAATAATATACAGCATGCAAGAACAATCGAAGTGATTTCCTTCGCAGATGAGGAAGGCTGGCGTTTTACCAAAGGGTTGTTCGGTAGTCGCGGTATCCTGGGCAAATTGGAGGAAGGCGAATTGCAGAGAAAGGATAAGGATGGTATCAGCAGGGAAGAAGCATTGATCAGTTTTGGTTGCGATCTGTCTAAATTTAAAGAATCGGAATACCAGCCAGGAAGCATTTTTGCTTTTCTTGAATTACACATAGAACAGGGGCCGGTGTTAGATATCGGCAACAAACCCATCGGTGTGGTCTCCGGCATCTCTGGTCCCCTGTGGCTCACCGTCAAACTAAAAGGGATGGCTGGTCATGCGGGATCCGTACCCATGGCCTTTCGTAAAGATGCCCTGCTTGGGGCAGCAGAAATTACTGTTGCTTTAAATGAAATTGTTACGCAGGTTCCCGGTGCGCCTACCGTGGGAACGGTGGCAACCATGAACGTATTCCCGGCGAGCCGCAACATCATCGCGGAGGAAGTTAGCTTTACGGTTGATCTTAGGGACATCGACCTGCAAAGAAGGCATCGGTATGAGAAACAACTAAAAGAAAAAATTGACAGCATTACTGCAAAACATCAGCTTGCTTGTGAAATATCAGAAGATACCAACAGCGAACCTCGTTATTGTGCAGATTGGATAAAACAGATTATCCATCGGCAATGCAATGCGCTTCAACTGGACGCGCCCGAACTGATGAGTGGGCCCTTTCATGATGCGATGGCGCTGTCTTATGCGTGCGATTACGGAATGATATTCATTCGATGCAAAGATGGTATAAGCCACAACCCCTTGGAGTATGCATCCTATGAGGACCTTGCCTTGGGCGCTGAAGTGATGTATGGGACGGTTCTGGAGATGTTGAAAAAATAAACAATGCTTTGTGGTAAACTTTTGAAGACCTTCGATCGTATATAGTGCATGGCATTAACTTTCACTGAAAATAAAAGGTTGTTCCTGTTGCTGGTATCGGCAGCTTTGATGTTCATCCTTAGTGGCTGCTCAAAGGAAGAACCTTTTTCCCAGGCACCTGTGATACCGGTAGATACAACGTTCAGGCCTAAAACTTACCTGGCCCTGGGTGATTCCTATACCATCGGGCAATCGGTAACTGCGGAGCAGCGGTTTCCTTATCATACGGTAAGGCAACTTATTGACAGGTACGTGGAGATGAGACAGGCGGAGATCATTGCGACTACCGGCTGGACAACCAGCAATCTGCTAAATGCGCTTAATAATCCCCCAACTAAAACCTATGATTTTGTAACCCTGTTGATTGGGGTGAATAACCAATACCAGGGGGGGAGTTTGAATGAATACCGCACACAGTTTACAGAGTTGTTGGGTAAGGCTATCACGTATGCGGGCAGCAGGAGAACAAGGGTCTTTGTACTTTCAATTCCTGATTATAGCGTGACTCCTTTTGCAAGGACCTTAGATACCGCAAGGATAGCACGGGAAATTGATGCGTTTAATGCCATTAACAAAGAACTGGCTTTGCAGTCCGGAGTCAGTTACATAGATATCACCCCGATCTCCAGGCAGGCTCGTACAGATCAGACACTCACAGCCAGCGATGGGCTCCATCCTTCGGGCAAGCAATACGAAAAGTGGGCGCTGCTTCTGGCGCCCGTTATGAAAGCTGCTCTCTGACCCCAAATTACCTCTGAACACAAGTTCAAAAAAAAAAAATCATGCATCTCGCTAACTTTTGTTTAATTGCAAAACAGATTCTCCAAATTTTGCAAGATAAATAATATGATCAGATTAGAATATTTTAACAGGAATGATTTTGACCAGCTGATTGAATGGATCAACAGCGAAGAATTACTTATGAACTGGGCAGGTTCCACCTTTAATTTCCCACTTACAAGAAAGAGTATGGAATGGTACGTGGACAAAACCAATAAACCCGGGGTGTCGGATGCTTTTTTGTATAAGGTAGTAGACGTGAATACGGAGGAGGTAGTTGGCCATATTTCACTGGGGAGCATCAGCAAAAAAAACCGGTCTGCCAGGATCAGCCGCGTATTGATTGGAAGTGGGGACCACAAGGGTAAAGGTTACTGCAAGGACATGGTAATGGAGGTGATGAAATTCGGGTTCAATGAATTAAAACTTCACAGGATTACACTTGGCGTTTATGATAATAACACATCTGCATTAAGGTGTTATCAAAGTGCTGGTTTTTCTATTGATGGAAAATTGCGGGATATACTTCGCTTCCAGGACGAGTGGTGGACACTCATAGAAATGAGTATACTGGAAGATGAGTGGAGGTATATGCATTCGGCGCCGGATGTGTTATAAAAAAAAGCCTTGTTTGGGTAAACAAGGTTTCGAATTTTTTTTTAACACTATTTAATTATTGTAGTTCACCGGCGGCACATATCTCTTTCCAAAAAGCAATACGTTGCCACGCCCCTTCAGCATATTCCCTGTTGTGCGGTATTTAAAATCCACACTCCTGATGGATTTACCCTCGGGGCCTAGTTCAATGTCCCGGCTGTATTGATCAGCAGCAATGAGTTCATCTATCACCGGGGCGAGTTTATCACCATTCTGGTAAACAACATTCAGGTCATTCAACCGGATTTCCCGTTTTTCCACTTTGAACCGCAGGGCAGTAAACCGGTTGCTGCTGATAACATCTACCTGGTCTTTGTCCCTTATAAAGTCAACCTTGCTTTCGCCGAGCAATTCCCAGCCTTCTTCTATGGCAATACTTCTGCGGCTGCTGCTGCAGGAGGAAAAAACCGTAATGCTAAGGAGTAAAACAAATACTGTGATAATTCTCTTTGTCAGAATTGCTTTCATATAGATTTCTTTTGAATCCAAAGTTAATTAAAAATCCAGCGGTATCCCGAAATAACCCCTTTCTACAGGTTTAAAGAACAACGAGTTTGCCGGAAAATTCCCGCTTATTGTTTTGCGTTATCCTGATAAAAAAAACACCTTTTCCCAGGAGGTTGGCAGGAATGGTATTTACACGGTCATCGAGTATTTTTTCAAAAATCTTTATGCCGGTTGCATTGTACACCTGCAGCAGGGCATCATTTAATTCGCTGGCTGCAATTCGTACCGGTTGCTGCTGCATTGCAGGATTAGGGTAAACGATGTATTTGTCATCAGCGAAAAAGTAAACTGTTTCAGCCAGCGAGTATTGGAATGCGCCATTTGCAAGCTCGAGTTTTATGCGATAGGTATTGAGGCCTTTTGTAAGGTCCGGGTCAGTGAACCGGATATTTAAACTGCTAAAACCAGTAAGTTGCTGAATTGGGATGAAGCTGCTCCCCACTAATTTTTCCAATACAATTTTATTGATATTAAACAGGCTCCCCAGTGCAAGATTCAAAACTGCAGTATTATTGACCAGGGTTGCAAAAAAAGAACGGATGTAACATTCTACTCCCTGTATAGTATAATTGATCGTGTAGCTTTTCACCGCTTCCTTATTTTGGAAGACAGGAGCAACGGCATAAAATAAGGATGGGTGCTGTGTTTTTCCGATCACAACAAAACTATCCGGCGTAGTAATTATCGGCTCCAGGTATTGGCTGCCTAATTCATAAACCCGGTAGTTTGTCGCCGCAACCTGGCGATCCCAAAACAGGAGAAAAGAATCCGGGCAATTAAATCCCACCTTCAGATTTGTCCTTGCAGCAATTGTAAAAGTATCGCTGACGAACACCCTGCTTCCAATGGTCATTCTTAGTAATGCTTTGCCGGCATGTGCAGGTACTTCCCATTTGTAATATTCCCTGCCCAGGTCAATGGTATTGGAAATGAGTTGCCAGGTATTGCCATTATTGATGCTATAATCCAACGTAGCCGACCCTGTTGCAAAACTATTATCCCACCGTATCAGGTTTGGTGCTGAAGGAAAAATAAAATCGGTACCGGTAGGATAATGCCAGTCAAAAAGATCAGTGCTGTCCAATTGGTAGGCCAGGAAAAAAGGCTGGGAGGCTGTGGAAACCTGGAAGCCCTTTACAACCATATTGTAATTCCCCGCGGCCGGGTTATCAATGGTTACCTGTTCTATATTATTCAGGGTATCACGGTTACGCAAAGCCGCTTTTCCAAGAGAGTCAGCATGAGGGAAACTACTTAACACCCAGGGCTGCCAGCTTTCGTTGGTATTGCTGTGGATCAATTCAAGGTCGAGGTTGTTTACCAGAGCCCGCTCTGCGTTAGGCGTGGCTGCCGGATCATTCCACACAAGCGTAACTTTTAGTTTTCGCAGGCCGGGGGGGATCACAAGGTTGAAAACCTCGTTACCCCCGTTGTTTACAGTGCCGTTTCTAAACCGCCCGGTTTCGATATTTTTTACAGCATTGAGTGCATTCAGGCTACCGAAGCCACTTGTGAAATCCGGGCCCGGTACCCCTGTATCATCTGCGCTGTTCAGTAATATTGCTTTTATCAAAGCATTCGGCGGAGCCGTGCCAGCCAATTGCCTGTATCGGTGGTGTAACAAGGCTACTGTTCCTGATACGAGCGCAGCTGCACCGGAACTGCCATCTTCGCCGTAGGCAACCAATTCGGGCTTTATCCTACCGTCATGGGCCGGCCCTCTCGAACTCAACGCGGGCACTATCCCAAATGAATCCGTGGCTCCAACAGTGACAATATTTTTCGCCATTTTAAAACTTCCCGTAAGGTTGGACCAACGGGAAAGGCCCGCATACTTTCCGGTGGTGGGAGTCAAGCTGCCGGAGTTACCGCTGGAAAAAATATGAAGTAAAGATTGATTAGTACTTAATGCAACATCGTATGCGGCAGCATCTCCCCCATAATAATTTTCTATAGCTACACCGTAAGAATGGTTCTGTACCGAAATGTTGAACTGCTGGAAATATGTTGCATCATCCGGGAGCAGATTCGTAAAGTTCGATGAGCTGATTTTTGCTCCCCACGCCGCACCTTTTCCCAGGTGCCAGGTATTCCCTCCGCCCGCCATCATGGTAGCCATCACTGTTGCATGATCTGTAACCAGCGTTGATGCAAGGGGGCTGCTCAAATACCTTCCCCTTATGTCGATATCGTTTGTGTCTGGTTTATTTTCCTTAAGGGAAGTGTTAATGCCCGCACCGTTTAAGACCGGGTAACGATCGTGTACCACATTGATCCGGTTGGTACTGATATCCAGGCTGCTAATAAGAATTTCTTCCCGCGGAATCCTTCTCCCGCTCTCGATGAATAGCACAGCGGAAACCGGCAAGACCTTTTCTTTAAGCTCAGCGAGGGTGCTGTACAACGAATAAAAACAAAGACTGTCGTAGCAGCCAAGTGAAACCAAATTTGGATCGATCCTCTGTAATTCTTTGGGTATCGTTCTGTTTTGTACGGTAACTATATACAGCGTTTTTTTTAAGTCCAGTAAGGGAGATGACTGTAACGAAGGGGAAATTCTAGGTTCGTATGATTTGTGCTGAGCCTGCAGGTAGCCTGCGCTAAAAATGTAAAAACACAATAAAACTATAGATGGCCAGATTTTCATAGCTAAAGCTACATAAAGGTGTTGATGACACATTCGTAAACTTACCAGGTAATTATACTTGTGTAAAAATAATTTGTTTTTCAATGTTAAGATCTTGTTATCTTCCGTAGGATAACGCCAATTTCTTATTTAATAATCATTAAACAAAAAAGCTAAAAAATGAAAAAACTGTTTAAACTGTTTTCACTTGTTGCTATCGGCAGCCTCGCCATCACAAGTTGTAAAAAAGACGCCAGCATGCCTGGTGCAGAAGAGATCTCTGATGCAACTTTACAAAAAATCTATGCACAGGGTTTTGGGATTTCCAATGTACAGAAAATTGATGAAGGTTATTTAGTAGAAGGGGACATCGTACTTACAGAAGAGTTCCTTAACACCACCCCTGGGGGTAATTTTCTTCGTATTGCAAATGTAGAGCAATACAGGACTACAAACCTGGTCAGCCAGAACCGAAATGTTAGCTTGGCATTGGATACAAAACTAGCAGCTAAAGCAGGTTACACCGAAGCATTAGACATCGTTGCCGCAAGGTATAATGCAGAAGCATTAACCCTTACATTCACTGTTCTTGCCCCTGGTGCCGCTGCAGATATCATATTTGTCGATGCCAACGGACAGTTTTTAGCATCCGCTGGTTTTCCTACAGGAGGAAATCCATATAATAGAGTAAAAGTAAACTCAAGGAGCATAGGTACAGGAACAACGAGCACTTTCCACAACTTCGCGGCCACAATCCTGGCACACGAAGCGGGACATTGTATTGGTTTCCGCCACACGGATTATATGGACAGGAGTTTTAGCTGCGGCGGTTCTGCTTCAAATGAAGGGGCATCTACCGTTGGAGCGATCCTCATCCCCGGCACACCTGCGGGTCCGGACGCCTGGAGCTGGATGCTGGCATGCGTATCAAGGAATCAAAACAGGCCATTTAACAACAATGATAAAACTGCTTTAAAAACGCTTTATTAATCAGATTGCAATTCTATAAAAAACGCCCCTTCTGCCGGAGGGCACTGAAAAAGTAGGATTTTATTAAATAGAAAAAGGGACTACATCATGAATCATGATTAGTCCCTTTTTCTTTACCTTGTAGGAGTTTTTGTT
>JAYSYY010000090.1:0-3525 GCA_043727215.1 Chitinophagaceae bacterium
ACGGTCACGAATAAAACAGAAGAGGCTTCTGACCATCATTTGGTTTGGGCGGATTTTAATTTGTGAAAAAAAACTCTACCTCTTGCAGGTAGATTTCGAAGATCTGATGAGGAGAGTAAATAAGTTGGAGTCGTCGTCGGGACATTGTACCGCCTTTTCATTTTCCCAAAGGAAAAATCCTGTGGGGCTTAGAGCCTTTGTGACGGGGAAGCTGTAAACTCTTCCATTCAATATTCTGCATTTAACTTCAAAATCGACCTCTTTGCTTTTTACCAGCTTTGCACCTGCACCACGTGGGCCGGTCCTGCTACCTTAGCAGTACTCGATGTCTTCCCAAGTCGGTTTATCGATTCGGGTTCATGAACATACAAACCTGGGCAGTATTCAGCAGCGGCGGGGCAGCTACACATTCTCCGGGTGTAGGTAGGGAATTTCAGGCATTCACCATGCCATTCACAATTGAAGGTCCGCCAGGCGCAAAATGTAGCAATGCCGGGGACATTTAAACTTTTCAACTTAACACCCTCCACCCCTTCAGCCACACTTCCTGTCTCCACCAACCAGCTTAACGATTCGGGTTCATAAAGACACAAACCCGGTCAGCAGGAGAATAATAACCACGAAAAAAATCTATCTTTCAATAAAAAATGCGCCCTGTAATCAACCTCTGTTTTCTAACCTTTCTGTGGTTATATCTTCCCGCGCAAACAGGAACCAAAACGGCCGGTTTTAATATCAGAATCGGGGTGATGCAAGCCGGAAAATACAATGCTATCACAGATGTGACCGGTGTAAAAGTAGGGCATACAACTTTGATAAAGGGTGATTCGGTTCGCACGGGCGTTACAGCCATATTACCACACGACGGAAACCTTTTTCAACAAAAAGTGACGGCCGCGGTGTATGTAGGAAATGGCTTTGGTAAATTGACTGGCACCACACAGGTAAACGAACTGGGAAATATCGAATCGCCGGTTATCCTCACCAATACGTTAAGCGTAGCAGTCGCCATGAATGCTGTGGTGGATTATACACTTTTACAACCGGGAAATGAAAATGTGCAGTCTGTAAATGCCATCGTGGGAGAAACCAACGACGGCTACCTGAATGATATCCGGGGGAAGCATGTAAAGGAAGCAGATGTATCTGATGCTATCAGGAGAGCATCCGGCGGCAGGGTGCCACAGGGAAATGTGGGCGCCGGAACAGGAACCGTTTGTTTTGGTTTTAAAGGAGGCATTGGTACGGCTTCCAGGGTGCTCCCCCAAAAACTGGGCGGGTATACCGTTGGGGTGCTGGTACAAACAAATTTTGGCGGCGTGTTAAATATAGACGGTGTGCCGGTGGGGCAAGAATTAAAAAAGTATTATTTGCAGGATCAGCTCAATGAAAATGCAGATGGCAGTTGCATGATTGTTGTTGCCACAGATGCGCCCCTGGACGCGCGCAACCTGGAGCGGCTGGCCAAAAGAGCATTTATGGGCCTTGCGAAAACAGGAGGCATCGCCAGCAATGGCAGCGGAGATTACGTGGTTGCTTTTACCACGGACAGCAGCATGTGTATACCCTTTAATGCCCCAGCGCTGCTACCGCAAAAACTAGGCAGTAATGATGCCATGTCACCTTTGTTTATGGCGGCCATTGAGGCCACTGAAGAAGCCATTATTAATTCGTTGCTGGCAGCCGAAACGATGAAAGGAAAAAATAACAGGGTAGTGGAGGCCCTCCCCAGGGATAAACTCAAAGAGGTATTTAAAAAATATAACCCTATCAAATAACGCGCATGGCAGTTTTTTTAAATAATTCATTTTTGAATAATGAGCAGGCGTTATTGCATGTATCCGACCTTGTTATGCAGCGGGGCTATGCTGCCTTTGATTTTTTTAGAACGGTGAATGGTGTGCCGTTGTTTATGCAGGATCACCTTGAACGCTTTTATGCTTCTGCAGCAGCCCTGCATTTACCCGTAGCGCAAAAAAAGGAGGAGATGACTGCTATTGTGCATGAATTGATAGAAAGGTCATCCCTTAAAGAAGCCGGCATCCGGCTGATGCTCACCGGGGGGTATTCAGCAGATAGTTACCACCCTGCAGACCCTAACCTGCTGATTACCTGTAACCCGGTAAAAATAATGTCAGCGGCAGAAATGACAAAGGGCGTTTCGATCATCACCTATGAACACCAGCGGGAGCTTCCGCAAATTAAAAGCACCAATTATTTAATGGCAGTATGGTTGCTACCCCTGCTAAAGCAAAAAAACGCTGATGACGTGTTGTATTACATTAACGACAGTGTTACGGAGTTTCCCCGCAGCAATGTATTTATGATAACAAAAGACGGCGCATTGGTAACACCCGCTCAAAATATACTTAATGGCATCACCCGTAAAAAGATACTGTTGCTAGCCAATGAAATAATGCCGGTGGAAGAAAGAAATATTACGGTGGATGAATTGGCATCGGCCGGAGAGCTATTTTTAACATCTACCACTAAAAAGATAATGCCTGTTGTAAAACTAAATGGCAAAACAATCGGTGATGGTAAGCCCGGCCCTGGTACGTTAGGTTTGTATGAAAAGTTTGTGATGCTGGAGGGATCGCTTACACAACCTGTGGGACCGTAAATAAGCGTAGCGTAGTTTTTGGCAAGGACTGTTCTTTGATGATAAATTAATTTTTACTTTCAAAAGTAATTAAAATGGAAAAGCATAGAGTATATAGAATTGTTTTTGCCAGCGTCTACCCGTTGTATATAAAAAAAGCGGAGGCAAAAGGGCGCACAAAGGAAGAGGTTGACGTCCTTATTTTTTGGTTAACTGGTTACAATAAGCAAACCTTGCAAAAACAAATCGACAAGAAAAACGACTTCGAAACATTCTTCGCCCAGGCGCCTGCCCTCAATCCGAATGTAACAAAGATCACAGGCGTTATTTGCGGCTACCGGGTGGAAAACATCGAAGACGAAGTCATTCAAAAGATTCGTTATTTAGATAAGTTGATAGATGAATTGGCAAAAGGGAAAGCCATGGAAAAGATATTGAGACAGTAAGCAGATTTCCTATTGCATACTGAAAGGCATTTGCCGTAGGGGCGTTAAAAAAAATATGAATTCTGGCAGCAGGATTCGTTCGCTGTCCTCTTATTCAGCTAATAAGTTGCCTTCCAAAAATTAGATACCTACCTTACAATCTTTGTGCAGGGCAGCGGGCGTTATGCAATGATCCACCCATTTGGTTCACCAATAGGGATACAACAGGATTGGGCATACTGGCCCCCATGTTAAAATGATATAGGTAATAAAGTTGTTTTAGTGTATTAGATGGAACAGAACGCAATACAAATTCCGGATTTAAGCAATACGTATTAATGAAAAAGTCAGTGAGAAACGTGTTTAAGGTATGTCTCTTTGTAAGTTTGGCAACAGGGCCCTTCTTTTCATGCAGAAATGATAAAACGGCTGCTGTGTCGCCTGCAACTACCAGCGACAGTGGCTTTCCCCAACGCCCATCCAGCACCGGAGCTATAT
>JAYSYY010000091.1:0-9149 GCA_043727215.1 Chitinophagaceae bacterium
CCTCAAGGATCAAAGATCAAATTTTCTATGCCGCCAGATTTTGATTCCATCGATAAAGTCGTTGAAGATTGTAAGAGTATTAAAGATACACAACAGCAAGCCGATGCCCTGATCATGTTTTCATGCGTAAGCAGGCATTTATCTTTTGGAATGATCATCAAAGAGGAAATAGAACAGGTGCAAGCAATTTGGGATGCGCCCATGGCAGGCTTTTTTACCTATGGCGAATATGGAAGATCCCTGCCTGCCGGACAGGCAGGGAAGACCGGCAAAATTGACTATCACAATAATGCTTGCTGCCTGGTAGCATTGAAAGAAAAATAAAATAAAGTCAGGGAAATATGAAACAAAAAAAACTGTTGGGATTATTAGTAGCCTTGTTGAATGCTGCTGTTGTAGTAAAGGCCCAACCCGCCTATTACCCGGATACCGCCTGGCAAAGCAGGACTGCCCGGCAGGCTGGCATGAACAGGCAAAAGCTGGATAGCGCCATTGCATTCGCATTGGTCAGCGAAAATAAAGTGGAAAGGGATTTACGGATTGCCAACATGAAAGCATACGCAAGGGAGCCTGGCTATGCTATGGTTGGCCCTATGAAAGAAAGAGGCGGGCCTGCAGGGCTGATCATTAAAAATGGATACATCGTTGCCGAGTATGGAGATATCAGCAGGGTGGACATGACCTTTAGCGCCACTAAAAGTTTTCTAACGACGGTTGCCGGATTGGCGGTTGATGAAGGACTCATAAAAAATGTAAACGATCAAGTAAACCGCTATGTATGGGATGATACGTACAAAGGCGTGCACAATTCAAAAATTACCTGGAAGCATTTGCTGAATCAATCGTCTAATTGGAGTGGGACATTGTTTGGATTACACGATTGGGCTGACCGCCCGCCAAGAGAAGGCGGCATCGACGACTGGAAAAACCGAACACTCCTTGAGCCCGGGACCGTATATGAATACAATGATGTAAGGGTAAACCTGTTGGCCTATTCTTTATTAAATGTTTACCGCAGGCCATTGCCTATGGTTTTAAAAGAAAAGTTGATGGATCCCATTGGTGCGTCTACTACCTGGCGTTGGTACGGTGCTGATCATGCCTTTGTAAATATAGACGGGATCATGATGCAATCTATAACCGGTGGTGGTCATCACGGGGGCGGGCTGTTTATTCATGCAACCGACATGGCAAGATTTGGTTTGTTGTTTTTACGAAAAGGTAAATGGAATGGTAAGCAATTGCTCTCGGAGAAATGGATCAGGGAAGCACATCAACCTTCTACGCCTAATAAAGAATATGGTTACATGTGGTGGATCAACACAAACCAGGGTTGGACGGCGGTTTCCAAAGACACTTATTACGCAGCTGGATTTGGAGGCAATTACATCGTAGTAGACAATGCCAATGATTTAGTGGTAGTGACCAGGTGGATGGATGACAGTAAGATGGGAGCATTTATGAAACTGGTTATTGAATCCATCGAAAACAAATAAACCCTGCAAACATGAAAGCAAAATCAATCAAAGGAAATTCGCCGTCGGTTATTGCGGCCGCATTAACTGAACACATAAAGGACGGTTATCGCCCAACCCTTGCCGTTGTTTTCATTACCGCTGTTGAGCATATGCAAGCAATTTGTTCTCTGCTAACAGCCCATGGTATTGCTGTTTTCGGGGTGAGCACATCACAAAATTTTACCGAAGCTGGCATAGAATCAGAAGATATCGTGCTGCTGTTATTAGACATCGACCCCACTTGTTTTAAAATTGTTCTGAGAGATTACAGTGAGCTGTCTGCATTTGAATCAGCCCGGCAGATTGGAGAAATAGGAAAAGATGCATTTAAAAATCCGGCATTCATTATATCTGCCATCGATTTTAAAGTACCGGGAGAGTACGTAATCAACGGCCTTGTAGACGCAGTTGGCGAGCATGCAACCATCATTGGCGGCATGGGCGGTGAACCGGTAAACTTTAGCGGCATCGTTTTTACCAATCAATCAGTAAGTGCGTGTGGCTTGCTGGCCCTGATCCTGGACCAGGATAAAATAGATGTGAGCGGCATCGCTGTCTCCGGGTGGAAACCGGTGGGCACTGTGAAGCAAATCACCAAAAGTGCAGGGCCCTGGGTCTATACGATAGATAATGAACCGGCCATGGATGTGATCAACAAGTATTTAGGATACGATATAGCCGCAGGCAATCCACATGAAGGCATAGTAGTTTTAAATGATGCTTACCCGCTGCAGGTTCAGCGGGAATCCGGAACACCGATGATGCGGCCGACCTTGCTTTGGAATACTGCTGATCAATCTGTAATGCTGGGCGGGCAGGCTAAAGAAGGTGCAAGGTTTCGTTTTTCATTACCGCCAGATTTTGATGTGATAGAAACGGTTGTAGAGAGCTCGAAGATGATGAAAGAAAAAGAAATGCCCGATGCAGATGCACTGATCGTTTTTTCCTGTATTGGAAGACTGGGTTCATTGGGGCCCATGCTTTCAACTGAAATAGAAGGCCTGGCGGCAACATGGAATAAACCGATGATCGGATTTTTTTCATTAGGTGAATTTGGAAAAGTTGACCAGGGACAATGCGAATTTCATGGTACCACCGTAAGCTGGGTAGCATTAAAAGAAAAGGCCCCGTCCGCCACCTGAAGGGGGAGCTTTGGTTCTTTTCAAAAATAACATCAGTGCAATCAGCGATCGTCAATGGATAATGAGCTGTGAAAATGCTACCTGGTGTTCGTTTCTAACCGGCAAAAAAAATACAATGAAAGCAAAAACAATCAACGGAAAAACAACTGAAGAAATCGAAAAGGCATTAGGAGAATGCATAGCAGATAACTTCAAGCCAACCTTAGCCATTGTATTTATTTCTATCAGCCGGGACAGACGTGCAGTTTGTAAACTATTGGATGATGCGGGTATTCAAATATTTGGCACCACTACCAACGGCGAATTCACAGACGAAAATCCAGAAACACTTTCTGTTGCGATTCTTTTATTGGACATGAACCCTGCATATTTCTCCCTTCTATTTTCTGAATACCCGGAAAAAAATTACCGTGAGATTGCAAAATCATTAGCCCAAAGAGCAAAAGAACTTTTCCAGTTCCCTGCCTTTTTGGTTCTGGCCAGCCACCTCGAAACAGATGCAGAGCAGTTGTTGTTTGGGTTTGAAGATGGAATTGGTAAAGAGGTAAACGTTTTCGGCGGTATGGCCGGCGATGACTACACGTTTTGTGAGCAATTTGTTTTTACGAATGGTAAAGAAAGCCACCGCGGCACCGTGGTACTTGTTGTTGATGAAGAAAAAATGGTGATTAAGGGCAAAGCAACTTGCGGCTGGAAGGCAGTTGGAACTCAAAAAACGGTAACGAAGAGCATCGGCAATCATGTATTTACGGTAGATGATGAACCCGTACTGGATATCACCGCAAAATATGGTGGTTTGGCAAAGCTCGAAATCGAAGATAAAAATGTAGCCATGGAAATAGCAGTAAACTTTCCATTGCAATTACAAAGAGATGTGGGCGATCCGGTAATGAGGCCGGGGCTTTTGATTAATTGGGAGGACCGGTCATTTGTATGCAGTGGTTCGGTTCCGCAAGGGTCAAAAGTCAGGTTTTCCCTGCCACCGGATTTAGATGTAATGGAAAAAGTAATTAAAGGGGTAGCAGAAATGAAAGCAACTGAAATGCCGGAAGCAGATGCAGTGGTCATATTTAGTTGTGCAGGCCGCATCCTGTCGCTTGGGCCACTGATGAACCAGGAAATTGAAGGAGTGAAAAATGTATGGAATGTACCCATGGTGGGTATGTTTTCGAATGCAGAACTGGCCAGGGCAACCGGCGGGAATTTAGAGATGCATAATTTGACTACATGCGTAGTGGCATTGAAAGAAAGATAATCCTTCGACAAGCTCAGGATGACAATTCGATTATTATATCAACTCAAAAAATAAAAGATTAACGAACATGGAAAATTTAAATTCAATTAAATCAATGTACGAGGCTATCGCCAATGGTGACTTCCCGGGTTTTTTAAACGGTATGGATGCCGGTATTGAATGGAATGAATCAGAGAACTTTCCCTATGCTGATGGCAACCCATATATAGGCCCTGAAGCCGTTGCTGCCGGCGTATTTGGTCGCATCGCTGCAGACTGGGAATACTGGACCTCGTCTGACCATGAGTACCATGAAACGACGGGCGACAAAATAATTGTAACCGGCAGGTACAACGCCAAAAATAAGATTACAGGAAAAATTATCAAAGCACAGTTTACGCATATCTGGACTTTGAATAATGGTAAGGCCTCAGGCTTTCAGCAATATACAGATACCAAACAGGTGGCAGATGCTATGAATTGATTGTAGAATTTTATTTTCTAAACCACTTACATAATGAAAGCAAAAACAATCAAAGGAAATTCACCCGATGAAATACACACTGGTCTTGTTGAGAGCATGGCCGATGGGTACAAACCCAGTTTGGCCATCATATTTCTTTCAATAAAGCAAGACAGGGAAACGGTGTGTGAAATATTTGACAAAGCAGGGATTGGCATCTTTGGTGCCAGCACAGCGGGTGAATTTATTGATGGTGATATTGGGGAAGGAAGTATTGTTGTGATGCTACTGGATATCAAGCACGAATATTTTAAACTGGTATTCCGAGAAACAGGCGAACAGACCACAATGGAAAACGCCAGGCTGGTTGGCCTTATGGGGAAAAGCAGTTTTACCAGCCCCGCATTCCTCATAGTATCCGGTTGGTTAACGCAAGATGGGGAGAACATCGTGGAAGGGATTACTGAATGTTTTGCCCGGGATGTGACCATTTTTGGCGGCATGGCAGGCGACGACCTGGTCCTGGCTGGCCCAGTTGTTTTTACCAATGGGCAAAGCAGTTCCCGGGGTTTGCTCGCATTGATCATTGATGAAGATAAAATTCAGATCAACGGCATAGCCACCTGTGGATGGAAACCAGTTGGTACAACTAAAACCATCACCAAAAGCGAAGGGAATATCGTGTACACAATTGATGATAAACCGGCGTTGGACATGATTTTGAAATACCTGGGTGTAGATTATGATTTTGATTCAGGTAAAGAAATAGTGACCCAACTAGGTGCGCTTTATCCACTACAAATGGAGCGGGAGGGTGTTGCTCCTGTGATGCGCACTGCTATGTTTGCCAACAGGAATGATCGTTCACTTATTTGTGCAGGCAATATTCCGGAAGGCTCTAAAGTGAAATTTTCGCTTCCGCCGGATTTTGATGCTATTGAACAAGTGGTGGAGGAATGCAAGCAATTAAAAGTTGAACAGCAGCCTGAAGCCGATGCCCTGGTGATGTTTTCGTGTATTAGCCGCCGTTTGTCATTTGGCGTTATGATGCGGGAAGAGATCGAACAGGTGCAACAGGTTTGGGATGCACCCTTAGTTGGGTTTTTCAGCTACGGAGAATTCGGGCGATCCAAAACAGGGAAACACGAATTTCACAACAACACCTGTTGCCTGTTAACACTTAAAGAAAAATAAATGAATCAGCATTTACAAAATATCTTAAACCTGATTCAACAGCATGAAATTTTAACGGCTGAACAGAAAGAAGGCATTTTAAAATCGGTGAAGAATGCTGACAAAGACCTGGAGATTACCGCCTTCAAACTCGACCGCACAGAAAAAGTAAAACGCACCACCGCTATTTTATTGGAAGAAACCATTGAAGAACTGGAGCAAAAAAGAAAAGCCATTGAAGAGACGAATACCGCATTAACAAAGTCCCTGGATGAATTGAAAGCCGCACAGTCACAACTCGTTCAAGCAGAAAAGATGGCCAGCCTTGGAGAGCTCACTGCCGGCATAGCCCACGAAATTCAAAACCCGTTGAACTTCGTAAATAATTTTAGTGAAGTAAGTAAGGAATTGCTGGATGAAATGAAAGTGGAGTTAGATCTTGGTAATACTGCAGATGCAAAAGAAATTGCGGACGATATCATTAAAAATCTTGAAAAGATAAATTACCACGGCAAGCGGGCCGATGCCATCGTAAAAGGAATGCTGCAACACAGCCGCAGCAGCAGCGTCGCAACGGAACCAACCGATATCAATGCTTTGTGCGATGAATACCTCCGCCTCTCCTACCATGGATTGAGAGCCAAAGACAAAAGCTTTAATGCCTCTTTAAACACTCATTTCGATGAAAGCATCGGGAACATCAACATTATTCCCCAAGATATCAGCAGGGTGATTTTGAATTTAATCAACAATGCTTTTTATGCAGTAAATGAAAGAACCCTGTCGGCGGCTTCAACCCCGACAGCCGTTAAGTATGAACCAACTGTTTCAATAACGACAAAAAAGATTGGTGATAAAGTGGAAATTAGGGTGAGTGATAATGGTAATGGTATATCTCAAAAAGTGCAGGACAAGATATTTCAGCCCTTCTTTACCACTAAGCCGAGCGGGCAAGGCACCGGATTGGGTCTATCGCTCAGTTATGATATCATTACCAAAGGACATTCGGGCGAACTGAAAGTGGAGACAACGGGAACTGAAGGCTCAACATTCATTGTTTCATTGCCTGTTAATTTCAACAAATGAAACTGACTAAGAAACTGGAAGCAGAAATCAGGAAGCTGATGAAAACCTACTGGGACAGCTACCTGGCAGGGGACCTGAAAACATGGGCCTCCTTCTTACCCGCCGGTTATAGGAATATTGGCACCACCGAAGAAGAGATATGGAACAGTAAAAAGGAAATCGTTAATTATACAAAGAGCGTTATTGACCAGATGGTGGGCATGGCCGAAGTGAGAAATAAAGAAACACAAATCATTCCAATGGATCCCCACATCATGGTGCATGAATTGGGAGATATGTACCTCAGCATGGAAACCGGCTGGACTTTTTATGCGAAACTAAGGTTATCCACTCTCTTAGAAAAGACGGGTGCCGGCTGGAAAATTCT
The DNA here is from genome assembly GCA_043727215.1 of Chitinophagaceae bacterium. Classification (GTDB taxonomy): domain Bacteria; phylum Bacteroidota; class Bacteroidia; order Chitinophagales; family Chitinophagaceae; genus Ferruginibacter. Next base: position 6,983 of record JAYSYY010000091.1, read on the forward strand.
TCATCAGCATGGTTCATACCCTGATTCAAAAACGGAAGAAGGTCAAACCTTCGCCTTTAATAAAATAAGTAAGGAAAATCTCGAATTAAAAGGAGCAGTAAGACGAAGAACGATTGAACTGGAAATAAAAAACCGGGAGCTGGAGATTGAGACGGCTTTGGAAAGAATACGTGCCCGGAGCATGGTAATGCACCACACATCCGAATTGCAAGCCGTCATACACACGGTCCATAAAGAATTACTCCATTTTAATATAGCTGTTAATGGAGGGTCGTTTATTGCTATTAATAGTGACATTGATACCACACTCCGCTGCTGGGGATCAGGCGGAACTGCTGATACTACGGAAGAAGTACATCTCCCGCTTTATAAAAAACCCTTTCTCACAAACCTCATTAATAGAATAAAAAAAGGCCCGGGACTTTTCACAGAATACTACACACAGAAGGAGAAAAAGGAATTTTTCACATTCCTATTTACGCACGAGCCCTGGTTGAAGCTGGATGCCAGGCACAAAAAAGACACCCTTTTAAGCCCGGGAGGATACACCCGGTCCTGCTGTGTATCTGAACATACGAGTATTTTTATTGTCAACCATTTGGGTGAAACGTTTTCCGATGCTGATAATGATATTCTGAAGCGCTTTGGAAAAGTATTCGAACAATGTTATACCCGTTTCCTTGATCTGCACAAAGCCGAAGGACAGGCAAGAGTTGCACAGATTGAAGCCGCGTTAGAAAGAGTCCGTTCCAGGAGCATGGCCATGCATGCCAGCAATGAATTGGCAGATGTTGCATTTACGCTTTATGAAGAACTTCAAAAACTTGATTTGAAATTTGGGGCGGCTACCATTATTATCATGGATAGGGAAACCGGAGACACAGCGCATTGGGTTGCAGGTTTCTCACAAAGGAAATATCCAGAGTGTTATACCATAAAATATTTCGACCATCCTTGTCATAAGGCACAGGTATCAGCATGGAAAAATAATGAGAAACAATTAGTGTATTCGTTGTCGGGCAAAGAAAGGATTTCCTATACAGACTATATTTTCCAACATACAGCCTATAAAGATTTCCCTGAAAGTGAAAAAGAATGGATGCGAAACACAGATCCTATCTTCACCCTTGCATATATGAAATATGGAGCCTTGATGTGGGCTCCAAACGCTGCCACGCATGAACAGCTCTCCATCTTATTACGCTCTGCCAAAGTTTTTGAACAGACCTATACGAGATTTCTCGATTTACAAAAAGCAGAAGCACAGGCACAAGAAGCTAAACTTGAAGCCTCATTGGAAAGGGTACGATCAAAGGCCATGGCCATGCACAAAACGGAGGACCTCAACCCGGCTGTGTCTACAATTTTTGAAGAACTCCAGAAACTTGACCTCGGTATGTCCCGCTGCGGGATTGGAATCATCAACAAAGAAAAGAAAACGGCTAATGCCTGGATAACAACAATTGCCGACCATGGCACGACCATACAAGTTTCGGGGCAAGAATCAATGGATCTTCATCCTTTATTGCGGGACGGCTTCAAAGCATGGCTGAAACAGGAAGATTTTTCATACGTATTGAAAGGCGATGACATGGCAGATTATTACCGGACATCAGGCATGGGCAATGTCAGGTTGCCTCAATCGCAGTTGAACCTTTCAGCAACCGATTTGGAAGAACAATATTATCACCTGGCCATATTTGAAGCCGGCGGGCTATTTGCCTTTAAGGAAACAAGCTTCACCGAAGAAGCGAAAACAATAATGAAACGTTTTGCGGCTGTGTTTAGTCTTACTTATAAACGCTTCCTTGATTTACAAAAAGCAGAAGCACAGGCAAGAGAAGCACAGATAGAAGCCGCATTGGAAAGAGTGAGAAGCAGAACTATGGGGATGCAGCATAGCAATGAACTGAAAGATGCAGCCTTATTATTATTTCAGCAGGTGCACTCTTTTGGTGTGGATCAATGGGCATGTGGATACAATATTTGGGATGGAGACGGAAAAACATGCACAGCCTGGATGGCAAGGCAGGATGCCTTGCAGCCGGCTTTTAAAACGCATCCGGCATTTGACCCATGTTTTCAGGAATTCTATGATGCAAAACAAAGAGGAGAAAGTTTTTATGTAAAAGACGTTGGAGGAGATGAGTTAAAAGAACATTACAAA
>JAYSYY010000092.1:0-3481 GCA_043727215.1 Chitinophagaceae bacterium
CAGAAAGAGTATAATGTTCCGATAGCACAAAGAAATACCCTGGTCTATGTTTTCAAAGTTGGTAATCAAAAGGCCAGCGGAAAATTGCTGAGGCAATAACAGGACCAGAGTTTGCGAAGATCTTACGCAAATTAAGAACACCAAAAAAGCGCTTAGCAATAAGCGCTTTTTTTATATTATAGAAAGAAATCTTACTGGATCACATAAGTATAAAAGGAAGACTTTTGCACAAAAAAATCATAATCAATCCAGCTAAACCCCCCATCTCCCCAGCTTGTTCCCCAGGAGCTCATCACTTTGTAGGCATGTTTTGCGTCATCATACCCACAAATAATAATAGCATGCGGTGCTGAACCTGCCCCTGAATAAGATGCCCAGATAAAACCGGGTCCGGCATTAACAAAACTATTATCTGCTGTAATATTTACAATAACGGGGTGCTTTGATGCTATCATTGTTTTAATAGCCACCTGGTCGCTATTGGGTAGAGTTACATAAGATGAAATTTTGTGAGCACCAGCATTCGTCACCTGGGTTGCAGTTGGTTGCAGTGAACAACCATTAGCATCGCTGTAAGGCATCACTTGCCAGGTGGAAATGCCTTGATTTTTTATCAGATCCAATACAATAGTAAAGGCAGTGCCTGATCCACAATCACTAAATTTTGTTTGATTATAAACATATTCAGGACTAAAAATATTAACATCTAAATTATAACTGGTTGCATTGGTCCTATAGTATTGTTCAATTGACATGGCAGCATATCCAATAGCAAATGCTACACAACTTCCTTCACCACCCTGGTTTCCGGGAGTTGGTGTAATTAATTGAAATGCAGCAGGAATAGTTGTTGGTGGGAGAATAGTAGTATTTACATTTACCTGGATAGAATTAGAATTGCTGTTACCTGCAGCGTCTGTTGCAGATGCAGTTAAACTGTGAATACCTGCAGCAACTGTAGCTGTATTCCACGAAAAACTATAGGGAGCACTGTTATCAGTCCCCACAATCACATCGTCTACCTTAAAGCTAACGGAAGTTACCCCAATATTATCGCTGGCCGAAACTGCGATGTCAACAGTGGATGGTACAGAAGCGCCATTTGTCGGCGAAGTAATCGTAACCGAAGGAGGTGTAATGTCCGCTCCGGTAGCTGTATTATAACCAACCTGGATCGTACTTGTTTTTGAATTCCCCGCAGCGTCCGTTGCCGTTGCAGTCAGTGTGTGGGTACCATTGCTCAGCCCTGTTGTGTTCCAACTAAAATTATAGGGGGCAATATTTGCTGTCGCGATCGTAGTACCATCCACTTTTAACACAACGGAGGTTACTCCTACATTGTCACTTGCGGTTACCTGCACTGCTACCGTATTACTCACTGTTGATCCCGTGGTGGGTGTAACAATGTTGACTGTTGGCGTAGTACGATCTCTGCCACCGCTGCCGCCACCACCTTTTGCACTTTCAGGTGCGGGTTGATAGGAAAAATAATTGGTGATTTTATCCGCCATAAAATCGGCAGAAGTTATCATCGGAACCTTCGCTACCACTGCCGGATCATCGGCCACTACGCCGGATAGTTTCAAATTGGATGAATTATCTACAGGTGTCTGCCCGGGATTTAAATCGTCTTTTTGACAGGATACCCATAGTAAAGAAGATGCACACAACATGGCTGCGCCACGGATAAACTTGTTACAGTTCATGGTTTTTCAATTTTTAGATTAGACTATTAGATTTTATCTTCAACTTTTCTTGTGAAATCAGAGATAGCATCTGTAAATACCCGGGGGTATTTATAAACTAAAAACGAATATGTGATAAGAAAATTGTAAAAGCCGGCAGAGGCCAAAACGAAGTGTGGCTGATCTTTCAGGGATATTTACGCTAAACTTATCGTGGAAAAACAGGTGGTTTTTTGTAAAGCATTCATAACTAACCAGTTCCTAATTTTCGATGGCGAAGATACCCGAACAGGCAGTATAAATTTGTAGTATATCTACTATTTTTAATATTTTTTTTAATGCCATGTATTATTCCTTTACAAGCTGTGGGTAATGTTTCGATGGCACTTAATTTAATTTGCAGGCCAGCAAATTTCTTTCAGAAAAATTCCGGAAAATACGAAACCGGGATTGTTTCGTACCTTGTTTTTTAATATCATGATACAACACGATTTATGAGAAAAATCCTGCTTCCTGTCCTCGTTTCTTCCCTGCTGTTCCTGGTACAGTGCCGCAAAGACGATCTGCCGGCTCCCGGAGCGCTCAATAACAAAAGCGTGGGCGCATCTGCAAACGAATTGTTAAGTGCTGCTACTTACCAGTCTCTTACTGTTGAAATCGCTTACATGCCAGGCTTTGCTCCCGATGCTGCCGCGTTGGGCAACCTGCAGGCTTTTTTAAACCTGCTGATTAATAAACCCGGCGGCATTACGGTCACGCAGCGACTGATCCCGGCTTCTGGTAAAACCGTACTCACCCTAAGCGAACTAAGAGAAATTGAAAAGAACCAACGTACCGTATTTTCATCCGGTTCCACCATCGCTGTTTTTATTTTATATACAGACGGCGAATATAGCCAGGGTAATACGTTAGGGATCGCACATAAGAATACTTCAATAGCGATTTTTGGAAAAACACTCGGCGACAATTCGGGTGCCGTAGGCCAGGCGAGTATTACTAAATTAGAAACTTTAACCCTGGAACATGAAGCTGCCCACTTGTTAGGGCTGGTAAACCTCGGCACACCGATGGTAGTCAGCCATAAAGATCCCTCCAGCAATCATTGCAACAACAGTGCATGCCTGATGTATTTTGCTACCGAGATACCGCAGATGGGAGGCATCCTCGTTACCAATCCTGTACCCCTGCTGGATGCGAATTGCCGGAACGACCTTCGGGCCAATGGGGGTAAATGATTTGTTTATTCCACCCGCTGTTGTAGATTTGGCCAACCAAAAAACAATTCCACATGTATAATGGATTATTACACCTGCACAATTTCATGCGCTGGATCATTCTTTTGTTTTTATTGATTGCACTCATCCAGGCTTTCAGTAAAAAACCGGGCCTGCAAAAAACCAGCCTTTGGCTGCTCATTGCGGCGCACATTACGCTGCTTATCGGCCTTTACCAGTATTTTGTGGGAGCATTTGGATACAAGCTTATCCAACAAAATGGCTTTGGGGCGGTGATGAAAGACAGTGCGCTTCGTTTCTGGGCAGTGGAGCATATCACCGGGATGTTGTTGGCAATTATCCTGGTGACTATTGCGAGAGGGAAGGCCAAACGCAACAATTATTCTGCGGCTTCCTGGTTGTACCTTATTGCATTGATCCTGATCCTTGCTGTGGTGCCCTGGCCATTCCGGGAAGTAATTGCCCGGCCATGGTTCCCGGGAGTATAAAAATAAAAAAATCAACTGTAAACAATAGTTGTAAGGCGTGATTGATAAAATCAATTGCCGCAGATTCGCAGAT
>JAYSYY010000093.1:0-143097 GCA_043727215.1 Chitinophagaceae bacterium
ATTACCTGCAGCAGGCTTTTAAAGCCGGCGCATCCTATTGTGTATCCGATGAGCCGATAGATTTTAAAGATGAAAGAATCATCAGGGTAAACGACAGCCTGGAAACACTTCAGCAGCTTGCGAAAATACATAGGGAACGTTTTGCTATTCCCTTCCTGGCCATCACAGGGAGCAATGGTAAAACAACCACCAAAGAACTGGTGAGTGAAGTTTTGACCAGCCAGCTGAAAACATACACCACCGAGGGAAACCTCAATAACCAAATAGGTGTTCCGCTGACGTTATTGAAAATCAAAGCGGATGCAGAAATTGCGGTGGTGGAAATGGGAGCCAATCACCTGAAAGAGATTGAAAGCTATTGTGCGTATGCCCAACCTACACACGGTCTCATCACAAATTGTGGGAAAGCCCACCTGGAAGGTTTTGGGGGTGAGGAAGGTATAAAAAAAGGGAAGGGGGAATTGTTTGACTGGCTTAGAAGCAGCCGTGGGGCAGCATTCTTTGATGCTGATTATGATTACCTGCGTGAAATGAGTGCAGGCATAGAAAAGATTATTACCTACGGCACAGATGAAGGTATGTATGTCGGGAAGATCTTAAGCGATGATGTTTACCTCGAAGTTTCTGTGTCCGGCATGGCAAATATTCCCTCCATCAAAACACAACTCGTTGGGGGCTACAACCTCCCTAATATCCTGGCCGCAGTAACTATCGGAAAGTTTTTTGGCATCTCTGACGAAAACGTCCGGTCCGCATTGGAAAACTACCAACCTACCAACAGCAGGTCGCAGCTGTTGCAAAAAAACAGCAATAAGATTATTCTTGATGCCTATAATGCCAACCCCACGAGTATGCAACTTGCAATAGAGAATTTTGCTAATATGGGGGGCAACAAAAAGGTGCTCGTGTTGGGTGGAATGATGGAACTCGGCGAGGACAGTTTAAAGGAACACACGGCAATCGTGGACCTCATCAACAAATACCAGTGGCACCGGGTAGCGCTCGTGGGGAAAGATTATCAATCCCTCCCCTATGGTGTTGCACATTTCAGCACTTCTTTGGAAGCCAGGGACTGGTTCCAGGCCGAAAAATTTGAAAATGCCCAGGTCCTGGTAAAAGGCTCCCGAAGTATGCAGATGGAAAAGGTGATAGAATGATTTTATTAAGAAATGAATTGACCTTACATTTGCATCCCGGTAAATAAATTGGAGACGTGTCCGAGTGGTTGAAGGAGCACGCCTGGAAAGTGTGTATACGGGTAACTGTATCGAGAGTTCGAATCTCTCCGTCTCCGCCTTAACATAGTTGAAATGTACGCTCAGCAATGGTTTCGGCTAATCTATGGAGTTAATGCAGCATTTTATGAAGCAATTTTCTTCCGTTGCCCTCAAATGCACTTCTTGGTATAAAGGATTCATTTTACAACCAGTCTTGAATTTTGGCTTTAGTTTTAGCGTGCGAGAATGCGTTATCGGTGGATATCGACCAACTGAAATTTTGTCGTTCCCAGGCTTTCCGTCGGACTGAAAATATAGAACCTCCACCTAATTGTGTAACTGCTGGTTGTAATCCTAATTTAAGTATTACATATACTATAGGTAACCTTTGTCCAGTTAAGGATGCATCAGTTGGCATTCGCGCCACCAGGGATACGGGACAGGGTAAAAACGCTTTTCAGATTTCTTTTTTCATTTATTAAGAGTTTGCACTATTCCTGTTTCTTGGAATTTTCCATCCATATGTAATCTTGCGGCGTTGCAAAAATGTTTTTAATTATATTTTCCGTTTTCCTTTAAATCAATACTACTATATCACATTTGCAGGGAGTGCGAACTGTTCAAATTTGTCACTGTTTAATGAAACTATCGCATCAAAAAATCTTGATGGTCATACCATTCATTTGGTCTTTAACCATATTTTCGCAATTTCAACTGTTTCATCTTGCGTTTTATCAGTTTGCTTAGGTGTGATCACGTCGGGAATAATACCTGCTAAGTACTTCTGGCGATTTCTATCTACCATATATTTTGTTGCCAATACCAGGTAAGAGCCATCAGATAATTCAAACAGGTCCGTAACAGTTGTAAGCCCCGCTGTTGATTGTCCAAAGAACCGCGCATTTCCCAATGATTTCAAAGAGATAGCTACCATTTCACCGCTACTTGCTGTCATAGAATCCACAAGTACCGCTATCTTGCAAGTTATGTTTTTGACTTTATATGGTAAGTTTACTTTCGCCTTGCTTGCCTGACCATTAGTGGAAATCAATTGACTCTCAGTCAGGGTTTTCGGGTCAATAAAATAGCCATAGATGCCATCATCTGTCAGGCAATTCAAACCAGCTATCATTGGATACATGTTGCCCCCCGTATTTTTTCGCAAGTCAACCATCCAAGCTCTTATAATGTAAGTTGTGTCGATTGTTTGGATTTTATTTTGGATGGCAGAGGCAAAAGCTGATATCTCTGAAGAATCAAAAGAAGCGAACTCAGGAACTTTGATATAACCTATGCCATCACCCAGATAACGGCTTTCTGCTGCCCTATTTTCGAAATTTTTTTTGAGCTTTTGGGCAATTTGTTGTGGTAAGAAAAATGAGTGGCGGTCACCAGCTTGTCTAAGCGTTTTTAACATTGTATCAATTATCGGTCTGCATGTTTTAATGCTGCTAACGCCTTTTGATATGGCCACAACTTTTTTGTGTAGTTGTTCCCAATTAATTGAATCAGAATAAAAAGCATTGGTTTTAATTATAGAAGAAAATTCGCTGATGTATTCTGTTACTTCTTTTGATTCGATTGGTGTGTTTGTACAGGATAATTTGGACAAAGAAGTTGCCATAACCAATATCAGTATAGAAAAAAACTTCATACCAAGTTTGACATTTAAATTATTTTAAAATGAAGCATCACAGTCATGGCTTACTGCTGTGCTGGTTTTTAGTAATTTTCAGCCCCTCAAAATATTTAAAAAACCAAAGACGAATGTAACAATAAAAGCTAGATAGATCCCTCCGGCACCTTTGCAACAACCCGGGTAGGTTAACTTCTATTTAAATACCAATAGTTATATATTTTTTACAAAATGTAAGATATATTTGACAATATGGAATATATACTTTACATTTATAGAAACAAATTATTATGTCACATAAATTATTATTACCAAATAAGTATAAACTTATTGGTTGGTGTCTTTTGATACCTGCTATTATTTTGGGCCTCCTTATAATTGTTAATGAAGACTTCCAATACATTCCAATTAAAACAAAAGTTTTTGCATTTTTCAACCAGGAGATCATGGGTGGAAGTCAATCCTTCAGTTTCATAGAAACCAATATTACGGTTACAATAGTCGGAATATTATTCATTATCGGGGCAATGTTTGTTGGCTTTTCAAAAGAAAAAAAAGAAGACGAATTTATTGCAAAACTTAGATTGTCTTCTTTGCTTTGGGCGGTATGGGTAAATTATACTTTTTTGTTTTTAAGTTTTCTTTTTGTTTATGCCGGATCTTTTTTAACAGTCATGATGTATAACATGTTTACTGTCCTGATCATTTTCATTGTCAGGTTCAATTATATTTTATATAAAAATTCTAAAGCTGTGTCCGATGAAAAATAATATTAAAGTTGAACGGGCTATCAAAAATCTGACACAGGAGGAATTGGCAAACAAGGTATCAGTTAGCAGACAGACGATTAATGCGATGGAAGCGAACAAATATGTACCGTCTACCGTATTGGCTATGAAGATTGCAAAGCTTTTTAATAAATCTGTTGAGGAAATATTTACACTTGAAAACGGGGATTAAGTGTCCCACAACATAGCCGAAGTTTCAGGTATGACCGGTGGCTCTTAATTTCGGCTGCCGCTTAATAAAATACTAATGTTAATTATATGCTGTGAGCCCAATATTCTTGTGTCAGCTCCGCTTTTAGCATTACCCTGTTGTGCGTTCGTGCAATTAATCCCATTTCTTATATCAATTATTAACTTAGGTTTCCTTGAAATGTAAATTATTCCTTTGTGAAATGAATCTGTCTTTTTAAAAACTTAATTACGTTTCCTTTTTCGTCCACTTCACGGCGTTGTATCCAATTGCCATATTCGTCAAAGCGATCGTAAATATACCTTGTGATGGTTACAGAAGGTGCACTGCTTATTACTTGGGATTGTACAATTTTTGAAGGGTTCATATCTTCATTTAGGATAATGGATGTTGAAGAAATTTCTTTGCCGCTGCTGTCCTTTATAAATCCTCCAATCCATATTTGCCTATTGTAGTTGTTTACGATCGTTTGTTGCAAGACACCGTCGGTATTAAAGCTTTTCATTAAGATAATTTTACCGTATTGATTGACTTTTATGTCAGTATAAATAGAAACTAGCTTACCCGCGGAATTGTATACCCGTGAATTACCGTAGTTGCCGCTTTTGTTTAGTGAACCTAAAAGCGTGCTGACCACCTTTCCGTTTACTATGAACTGAATTTCCTTCACTTTTCCATCTCTGTATCGTTTGGTGTAAAGTTGCCCGTTCATTACTTTGCCGTCAGCATCTTGATTAAGATCGGCGGTTCTGTACCCGTTACTATCGTACTCAAGCAGGCTTATACAACATGAATCCGCTGAACCTATCTTCCCACCGCTATCCACAGTGAAAGAAACTTCTTTTACCCTTTCTACATTGCTTTTTAAATTATCAAAAAAAAGATCATTATTACTGGAGGATGATTTCTTTTCATTACAACCTACAATAAATAAAGTCGTTACAAATAGCAAAATGTCTTTTTTCATATATCCATCTATCAGGTGCTAAAGAAAAGTGTAAGTCGATGGGCCTCCTTCCACCAACAATTAGGGTAGGCAAATACCGCATCACGCTCTGGGCTCTGGGCAGAAAGGGTAAATACGGTAAAAGCCTCCGCTTGCCAAGGTTCAATAGCGGTTAACCTTTCATTTCCAAATCTTTTGCACTGCTCAATCCGCGTTTTCAAAAAGTTTTTCTGCATTGGCGGTAGTAATCATATCAACTTCTTCTACCGGGATGTTTTTTATTTCGGCTATTTTTTTTGCGACCTCCACGATATAACTGCTTTCATTTTTTTTTCCACGATATGGTACGGGTGAAAGGTAGGGTGCATCGGTTTCCAGAACAATATGGCAAAGGTTAATATCTTTGAGTACGAGGTCAAGTCCCGACTTTTTATAAGTTACCACACCACCTATCCCTAACAAAAAACCAAGCTGAATGATTTGACTGGCCTCTGCCGCTGAACCTCCAAAACAATGAAAGATTCCCCTAAGTCCTTTTCCTTTGTAGCCTTCAACTACATCAATAGTTTCCTGCATCGCATTCCTGGTATGTAAGACAAGCGGCAGGTCATACTGGAGGGCAAGCCTGACCTGTTCATGCAAAGCTTCATATTGCTGCACCCGGTAGGTTGTGTCCCAATAAAAATCCAGCCCTGCCTCCCCCACTGCTGCAAAGGTCCTTTTCTGCAGCTGGCTTTTAACAAAATCGAGTTCTTCCCGGTAATTTGCTGAAACTGAGCAAGGATGAAGGCCCATCATGGCGTAACACTTGCCCGGGTAGTCTGCCTCCAATGCGAACATAATTTCTGCGGTACTTTTGTCGATTGCAGGTAAAAAAAATTTAGACACACCCGCCTTTCCCGCTCTATCCATTATAGCCGAAATACCAGGTTTCAATTCATCCGAATACAAATGACAATGTGTGTCGATCATACAATTTTATAGATAAAAATTTTGATAAAATAGGTTAAAATAAATTTTGGTTAATAAATTCTTAACCGTAACTTGGCAACAGTTTTCATAGGGTACGGATTAAAAACGGGCCAGGGTTTCTACCCAGGCCCATTTTTTTTGTTACCTGTTTGGGATCCCTTTGAAGTGGAAACCTTTATCTCCAAAATATTTGAGGACCGCCGGCAACGCATAACGCATTTTTTCTGCGGCTTTTTCACTGTCATGAAAAACAACTATACTGCCTGCTGATGTATTCAAAACCACATTTTGCAGGCACTGCTCGGGTGTAATCCTGTTGTCAAAATCACCGCTCAATACAGTCCACATGATTGTTTTCATCCTGTATTTCGGCAACAATAACTGTTTCGCCTGGAAACGAGTTATCCTTCCGTAAGGGGGCCTGAAAATACCACTATCAATGTATTGTTGCGCCTTATAAATGTCGGCCAGGTAAATTCCATCTTTAACCTTCCACCCGTTTAAATGGTTATAGGTGTGATTCCCCACTGAATGCCCCTCTTCGAGGAGACGCCGGTAGATTCCGGGGTTTTCAGCCACATTTTTGCCGATACAGAAGAACGTGGCCTTGGCTTTGTATTTCGCCAGCAGGTCCAAAACAAATGGTGTCTCTACCGGGTGTGGCCCATCGTCAAAGGTCAGGAAGACTTCATTTTTACCCGTGGCCATATCCCAGGTCACTCCCGTAAATACTTTTTTCATCCACCCCGGCGTTCTTACAAGATAAAACATGCGGCAAATTAATTTTTTTTAAACTATTAAACCCTCTACATAACCGTCAGTCGTAGATTAACAAAATTATAAATTATGAAACCTGCAAAAATCTTATTCCTTGCAACCATGAGTATGCTTACCCTGCACTCATGCAAAAAAGAGAGTTCCACCATCACAGATCCCGATAGTGTCATTGAACAGACTTTCGAATTGACCACCGACCAGGCAACGACCGATATGATGACCGAGGACGATAACGACCTCCTGTCGGAAGCGGCGGAAGAAAACCAGCTATTGGGCAATTTTGTTCCGGAAACACTGGTTAGTAATAACCTTTTACAATGTGCAACCATCACAGTGACGCCGCAGAACGGTTTCCCAAAAACAATCCTGATCGACTTTGGACCAACCAATTGCGTCGACTCTAGCGGGGTAAGCCGCCGCGGTAAGATCCGGGTAGTTGTATCAGATACCCTTAGAAGACCTGGCAGTACTTCAGTGATGACCTTTGATAATTATCATCTGAACGATTTTAAAAGAGAAGGCACGCATACCTGGACGAACACCAGCCAACCCGGAACCAGGAGTTGGCAATGCAAACTAGAGAATGGCCGTATCACAGCCCCCGGTGGCAGATTCTGGCTGCATACAAGCATAAGGGATATTGTGCAAGCCGCGGGCGTAGCTACTCCCCGTAATTTACGTGATGATGTTTTCTCGATCACTGGCAATGGAAGTGTAACCAATCCTGCGAATATCACCAGGACTGTAACAATTTTACAGGCACTGCAAAAAAAATACGAGTGCCACTTCATAGACAAGGGTACAGTGAAATTCCAGGGACCCAATCATTTTGCAATACTGGACTACGGCGATGGCCGGTGCGACCGGTTTGCCACAATCTCTATCGACGGACGAACACCAAGGGTAATTACCATAAGATAATATCGATCCCTACCTTCAAGCCATTGCAAACGCAATGGCTTTTTTTATGCAAACCCATAAGCAATTGCACGGCGGCAACTTATCTTTGCTGACTGAAAAAAAAATTATGGCCGAAAAAAAAGTCAGGGTGCGTTTTGCTCCCAGCCCCACCGGGGGGTTACACCTGGGGGGCGTCAGAACCGTATTATACAACTATCTCTTTGCCCGAAAGTATGGAGGCCAGTTCATTTTACGTATTGAAGATACTGATCAAACAAGGTTTGTTGAGGGGGCAGAACAATACATTTTTGATTGCCTGGAATGGTGCGGAATGGTTCCTGATGAAAGTCCCATGCACAACGGCAATTTTGGACCATACAGACAAAGCGAAAGAAAACCCCTCTACAGGAAATACGCGGAAGAACTGGTAGAAAAAGGGTTTGCTTACTATGCTTTTGACACGTCAGACGACCTGGACAAAATGAGAACGGAGCTGAAGACGCCGGAAAACCCGTCGCCGCAGTATGATGGAACCGTCCGGATGCGGATGAAAAATTCACTTTCACTCGCTCCGGCTGACGTCGCGGAATTACTCAAGGCAGGAACAAGGCATGTCATCAGGATAAAAATGCCGGCGGATGAACCGATTTCTTTTATAGACATGATACATGGTGAGGTGAGTTTTAATTCATCGCTGGTAGACGATAAAGTATTGCTGAAAGCCGATGGTATGCCTACTTATCATCTTGCCGTGGTAGTAGATGATTATTTGATGGAGATCACACATGCATTTCGCGGTGAGGAATGGCTCAGCAGTGCGCCTGTGCATATCCTTCTTTGGAAATACTTATTCGGGCTGCACCGCATGCCCCAATGGGCCCACTTACCACTTATCCTGGGACCTTCAGGTAAACTAAGCAAAAGAGATGGAGCCAAATACGGCTTTCCGGTCTTCGCGATGAACTGGACAGATCACAAAACAAATGAACTAACAGAAGGATTTAAGGAAAAAGGATTTTTGCCCCAGGCCTTTATCAACCTGCTGGCAGTGTTGGGATGGAATGACGGCACAGAGCAGGAAATTTTTTCAATGGAAGAGTTGATTGAAAGATTTTCTATTGAAAGAGTGCACAAAGGAGGGGCAAAATTTGATTTTGAAAAAGCCAGGTGGTATAACCATGAGTGGATAAAAAAATTACCTGTGAGAGCTTATGCAGGATTAGTGAAAAATATTTTCGACGCCAATGTTATACCCATTGATGATGAAATTTTTTTCATCAAAGTATTGGAACTTGTCAAAGAACGTTGTACACTGCTCACTGATTTTTATGAACAGGCCCACTACTTCTATCATCCACCTGTAGTTTATGATGAAGCAAGTGTTAAACCAAAATGGGACGAAGGTAAAGCCGGCTTTTTCCGGGAGTACAGCCAGCGCTTATTAGAGACTGCACAACTGGAACACTTACCCATGGCAGCCTTCGAAACAATTTTCAAGGAAATTGCTACAGAAAAAAATATCAAGGTGGGCGAATTGCAAATGATATTTCGTGTCATGTTGGTCGGGAGCAAGACCGGCCCGGGTGTGTTTTTGATCTCTGAGACCATTGGCCGCGATGCCGTAGTAGAAAGAATGGAAAACGCCTTAAAGGCCTTTTAGTTTATTATCCTTGCTTTTCCATCATGTCAACTATTTCTGAAAGTTGTTCTACGTAAACATTTTCGATGAACGTTACATCTGCCTTATCTAATGTTACTAATCCTGTAGTATTATCCTCTACATGCCGGGGCGTGCGGATCCCCGGGATGACTGTGCTCACTGCATCGTAGCTGAGAATATAACTCAGTGCAAGGGAAGTTTTGCTGGTATTGTATTTTTCACATAACGGCCATATTTGGTCCTGCAATGTGGCCAGGCTGGCTGAGAGTATTTGTTTGTTGAAACGAAAGCTCCGGTGGTCATCTGCGGCAAAATGGGCGTCTCCCGAAAATTTACCTGTTAATAGTCCGAACTGTAATGGCATTCTTGCAATAATACCGTATTTATTGCCATGCGCTTCTTTCAAAAGATTCTTTGCCCGTTGATTAATGATATTGAAAACCAACTGGAAGCCATCTCCCATTTTTTTATTCATCATAAAAGCCGCTTCGGGTTCCGGGAAAAATGTATTGAGCGAAAGTCCCCAATACCTTATTTTACCTTGTTGCTTCAACTGCTCCATTGCCTCGACACACTGCTCATTTTCAAAATGCTCAAGGCGGGCAGAATGCAACTGGTAGTAATCAATATGATCTCGTTTTAATCTTCGCAGGCTTGCATCACAGGCGGCAAGAATGTATTCCCTGGTATAGTCCAGGCGGATGGTTTCATCGATATTTCTATGCCCAACTTTTGTAGCCACAATCATTTCCTGGTTACTTCCAATTTGCTTCCCGATTAAATTTTCGGAATGGCCAAGCCCATAAAAATCGGCCGTGTCAAAAAAATTAATACCGCGGTCCATGGCTTTGTGAATGGCCTCCACCGAAGTTGCATCGTCCGCCTTGCCCCATCCAATCGGTGTATTCCCAACCACAGCATTGCCGCCGATTGCCCAGGCACCAAAACCAATTTCGCTGACCAATAAATCTGTATGGCCGAATTTCCTGTACTGCATAATCGAAGTTATATCTTTAAATTTAGTCAATACATTTGCTTTTTCATCAACTTTGTATACATGAGTGCAGACAAACGACGACCAATAAGGGTATTGGTTGCCAAAGTAGGTTTAGATGGCCACGACCGTGGGGCTAAAGTAATTGCCACTTCCCTGAGGGATGCCGGCATGGAAGTGATTTACACGGGGTTAAGGCAAACCCCGGAGATGGTAGTGAATGCCGCTTTGCAGGAAGACGTGGATGCCATTGGGGTAAGTATCCTCAGCGGCGCACACATGACCGTATTTCCCAAAATAATGGAACTGTTGAAGCAGAAAAATATGAATGATGTATTGCTAACCGGGGGAGGAATTATTCCGGAAGATGATATGAAAATCCTTAATGAAATGGGCACAGGCAAATTATTTGCGCCCGGTACAACCACAACAGAGATCGCTGCATATATCAAAAACTGGGTGAAAGAAAACCGGAGTTTTTAGATCTCCGGCAACATCAGTCTTTTTCTTTTCGAATAGATCCGGATGCAGACGATTACGACCACGCATATCGCCAGGTTGAAATTATTATCCAGGGATGTTTTTTTCACCAGGAGGTAAATGACCCCTCCAAGCGCACATGCGGTCGCATATAATTCTCCCTTCTTAAAAAGATCTGGAACGGCATTGCAGAATATGTCTGCTATCAGGCCGCCAAAAGTAGCGGTCATTACCCCCATTATAAGAGCATACATATCATTCAGCCCATACCGAATGGCTATCTCTATCCCGGCAGCGGTAAACAACCCAAGGCCTGCAGCATCCGTAAAAAAGATCGTTCGCTTGAATCGTTTCACATTTTCCTTTAGAAGAAAAGTAAAAGCAGTACCGGCAAAAACCAATATCAATGCTACATTATCATTGATCCAATTTACGGGTTGTATTCCGATCAGCAGGTCGCGTACAGTGCCACCACCGTAAGCAGTGGCAAAAGCTACTACCACCCCTCCAAAGACATCCATCTTATACGTCCGGGCTTTCAATGCGCCGGTAAGGGCAAAAACGAATATACCCAGGTAGGTTATGACAGATAGGAAAGTCATCATTTAAAGATAACAAATTCATTATCTTCGAACCCCATAAAAACAAGACCATGAACTATCAGACACTCCTCCTTTCAATAGAAGACCAAATAGGTACCATCACCATCAACAGGCCCGATAAATTAAATGCCTTGAATAAAGCTGTGTTTAATGACCTCGAAAATGCTATTGATGAGATCAGCAGTAATCCCGGTATCAGGTCGGCAATCATAACGGGTGCTGGTGCAAAAGCCTTTGTAGCGGGTGCAGACATCCAGGAACTTTCCGGCATGAATAAAACGGAAGCGATGACGCTTGCTAAAAAGGGCCAGGATATTTTTTTCAAAATAGAAAATTGCAAGAAACCAATCGTAGCTGCCGTGAATGGTTTTGCTTTAGGGGGAGGTTGCGAGCTTGCAATGGCCTGCCATTTCAGGCTTTGTAGCGAGAATGCAAAATTCGGCCAGCCGGAAGTAAACCTTGGGCTCATCCCCGGTTACGGTGGTACGCAAAGGCTTGTGCAACTTATCGGTAAGGGAAAAGCAATGGAACTGCTGATGTCTGGTAATTTAATTGATGCGAACGAGGCCCTTTCGCTTGGCCTTGTGAATTATGTGACCCCGCCCGAAATGCTCATTGAACAAACAAAAAAAATACTATCTGTAATAAACAGCAAAGCACCCCTGGCAGTTGCCGCATGTATCAAAGCGGCCAATGCAGTTTTTGATGAAACCAGAAATGGGTATGTTGAGGAGATCGATCAATTCGCCGAATGTTTTGGTACCAAAGACATGACCGAGGGTACAACAGCCTTTCTTGAAAAAAGAAAAGCAATATTCACAGGGCAATGATCAACCCTCCCCATTGAATATCCGGTTAATTTTCACGAAACGTTTTTTATAATATTCATTAAGGGTAGTAATGGTTACGCCATATTTTTTACCAGATGTAGAATGAATAAATCTTAAGGAGTCTGTATTTTCGGCAACAATTCCCATGTGCCCTACAAATCGTTCGGTACTGTCTGTGCCCGTAAACAATATAAGGTCCCCCGGAGCTGCATTGGGCAACATTACTTCCGTTCCTACATTGGTAAAATCTATCGATGATCTTGGAACGCTGATACCGAAATGGTTGAAAACATAAGTAATAAATCCAGAGCAATCAAATCCCTGTGCTGGGTCGGTAGACCCATATTTGTAAGTGACCCCAATAAGCGTTTTGGCAAAACCGAGTATGTTTACCGGAGAGTGACCTTTGGTATCAATGGAGAAATTGCCAGGATTAAACGGCGGGACCGTATAGACTGTATCTTCTTTTGCATTAGCATTTTCTGCTGCCACTGTTACCGGCGCGGGTTCTTCTGTTTCAGCTGGTTCCTGGAAACATGTCGTAAAGAGCATGCAGGTAGAAAATACTAAAATTTTGCCGGCATAATATTTCATACGCTAAGCTATACATATTTGGTACCAATAAAAATTGGCGGGAGCCCATTTTGAAATCTTTTACCTTTGCCATTCAAAATATTTACCAGGCTATGGACTACAGAATAGAAAAAGATACGATGGGGGAAGTAAAAGTTCCCGTGCATGCATATTACGGGGCCCAGACCCAGCGCAGTATTGATAATTTTAAGATCGCCCAGGATATCAACAGGATGCCAAAGGAAATTATCCGCGCTTTTGCTCACCTTAAAAATGCCGCCGCCCTCACCAATAATGAAGCCGGCGTGTTGACAAAAAAGAAAGCTGATCTCATCGGGAAAGTCTGCCGGGAGATACTGGAAGGCAAACTGGATGATTTTTTCCCCCTGGTGGTTTGGCAGACTGGAAGTGGCACACAGAGTAACATGAATGTAAATGAAGTGATCGCTTATCGTGGCCACGTATTAAATGGTGGTAAACTCGCAGACAAGGAAAAATACCTGCATCCCAATGATGACGTGAATAAAAGCCAGAGCAGTAACGATACTTTCCCGACTGCCATGCACATTGCAGCCTACCAGATCCTTATAGAATCTACGATACCGGGCATTACAAAACTCCGCAATACGCTTGACAAAAAAGCAAAGGCATTTAAAAACGTAGTAAAGATCGGGCGCACCCATTTCATGGATGCTACACCTCTTACGGTTGGCCAGGAATTCAGCGGGTACACGTCCCAGCTAGATCATGGATTGAAAGCAATAAAAAATTCACTGGCGCATTTAAGTGAACTGGCCCTCGGCGGAACTGCTGTTGGTACGGGTATCAATACGCCGGATAAATATGATGTAAATGTGGCCCGCCATATTGCAAAACTTACCAAACTGCCTTTTAAAACCGCCGCCAATAAATTTGAAGCCCTGGCGGCCCATGACGCCATTGTAGAAGCACACGGGGCTTTAAAAACGGTGGCGGTTAGTTTGATGAAAATTGCAAATGATATTCGTTTTTTATCAAGTGGCCCTCGCAGTGGCATAGGTGAATTGTTCATACCAGACAATGAACCCGGCTCTTCTATTATGCCGGGAAAAGTAAATCCAACCCAATGCGAGGCGCTTACAATGATAGCAGCCCAGGTAATGGGAAATGATGTAACTATTGGCATTGCAGGTAGTAACGGGCATTTTGAGTTGAACGTGTTTAAACCAGTAATGATATACAACTTTCTGCACAGTGCAAGACTGATCGCCGATGGGTGTGTTTCTTTCAATGATAAATGTGCAGTGGGCATACAACCCATAAAAGAAAATATTAAAAAACACCTGGATAATTCACTGATGCTGGTAACTGCTTTAAATACAAAGATCGGGTATTACAAATCTGCGGAAATAGCCCAGAAGGCACATAAGGAAGGAACAACCTTGAAAGAGATGGCCATTAAATTAGGATATGTAACCGGGAAGGAATTTGACGAATGGGTGATACCTAAAAATATGGTTGGCAAAATAAGCTAACAGTCTAAGAAAAGTGCCGCAGAAGATGCAGCACTTTTTTTGTAAATTTATTTATAACTCTCCTGGCTGACGCAGCGATTTAGGGTAATGGCAGACTAAAAGAACCTTGCGTGATATTACGCACTGCAGGGCCGATGCCATCCTGCTTCAGCTGCCCGCTGAAAGTTCCGGACACTCTGGTAGCCGTGATACTGGTAATGATAATGGTGAAGCCCGGTGTTTGAGCTGTTGCCGCACTCTGTATCGAAAATTCTGTACCTGCAGCATCATAATAATAAGACAGGAGCAAAATCCCGCTGGCAGCTTGGTTTACTGTATATGTTCCAGCTGTAATAGCACCTCCACTTTGTTTGCCAACAGCTAATTGAATGGACGGCTCTGTTGCTGAGGATGTTTGTTCCCCATAAATATCAAGTATTGGAAAACCTAAGGTCACATTATCAATCAATGCGTCAGCGTTTACATTATAGCTGATCAAGGCTCCGCCATCAATCCTGAAAGATATAAAGTCTGTTGCGGTTCCACCCACTGTGGTGATTCCGAATGTACAAGGTGACCCGCCCACAGAAAAAGTATTACTACCCGCTGTACCTGGAATCCCGGTACCCGTTAAAACCACTGTTTGGCTACCGGTGGCCGCAAAAACGCCGGTAGCTGAAAAAGTCATCCCATTCACTGTATTGGAAGAAAGGCTATAAGATCCTGCAGTCGTAACATTCACCTGCACAGTCACGGTATTTCCTGTAGTTAGGGCAGTACCCGCGGTATAAGTTCCTGCCACAGTGCCCGGGCTACAGGTGGATCCGGCACCCACCATTGTAAATACTGCTCCGGCAGTGCCCCCTGCGTAAGTCACAGAAAAATTACAGTTGCTTCCTGCGCCAGTGGCGGGATAATTAAACACACCGGCAGCCGCTGCTGTACCCGATGCGGTAAGTGTAACTGTGGTTGCCCCGGCAGTTGCAAAACTACCACTGCCGGAGAAGGTAACGCCGTTTACTGCAGTGGTGTTTATCGAGTAAGTACCTGGGGTAGTAACAGTCACATCAAACCTGGCGGTGTTGGTGGCGCCGGTGGCAAGTCCTGCCTGGTACGTCCCACTCACCGTAAAACCCGTACAATTTGATGGAGAACCTCCCAAAGTGTATACGGCAGATGTGCCGGCGCCGGTGGCTGCAACAATAAAACTACAGCTGCTGCCTGCGCTGCCGTTTATCACATAGGTAAAATTGCCTGCGGCCCCAGGTGTGCCGGATGCAACCAGGGTTACATTTTGAGCCCCGGTAGCTGCAAGTGAACCACTACCTGTAAAGCTGATCCCGTTAACTGCAGGGATACTGATACTGTAGGTTCCGGGGGTGGTTACATTTACGCCGATGGTTACAGTATTAGAAGCAGTCAGTGCTGTTCCAACTGTATAAGTTCCTGCTAAGGTCGCTGTACCACATGTTCCAGGCGTTCCGCCCGGGGTAAATACAGCGGCTCCTGCACCTGCCGGCAACACATCAACCACTATATAACAGGTACTTGATCCGTATTTAACAGTAAAAGTATTTGAACCTCCGCTGGCGGGTGTGCCCACAGCAGTTAAAGACACAGACATATCTCCAGGTGTGGACACCACGCCAACACCCCTGAAAAAATACCCGTTCACAGTGTCTGATTTGATGAGGTAAGTTCCTACAGTCGTAAAATTTACGGTCACCTGTATGATGTTACTGGTATTGAGGGCTGTGCCTGCTGTGAATGTACCGGTAACAGCAGATGGTAAACATTCACCGGAAACGTCTTTTTTTAAGGCTCCCAATGCAGAAGCAGTGCTTCCTCCTTCTTCACTATATTCTTTTTCGCAGGAAGTAACCATCAAAACCGACAAGAAAACAATGGCGAGGGATTTTAAAAATTTCATGAGTTAGATTTTGAGATGGTATGATGATAAATTATTTATGAAACCTGTGTGGTGTCGTCTACCAACGTTTCTGTTTCCACAGTAGTATGTTGAGGCTCGTTATTTTTATGTTTAAAAAACCTTCGTTGGAAGACTAATATAGACAAAACACCTGTGGTAATGGCTGCATCTGCCACATTGAAAATAGGCCGGAAAAACTCGAAATCTTCGTCACCCCAAATTGGCAACCAACTTGGAAAATGCCCCCTTATGATCGGGAAATAAAACATATCTACCACATTTCCATGCAGGAACGAAGCATAACCATTTTTGGAAAAATGGGCCAGTCCTTCATAATTTACATAGTCTTTCAACTGGGGGTCAAACAACATTCCCTTGTCGAAAATTAAACCATAAAAGCAGGAATCGATCAGGTTCCCAACTGCCCCGGCATAAATTAGTGCTGCACAAAAAATGAAGCCCCGGTGGTATCCCTGCCGGATGATACTACCCAGGTACCAGGTACCAAATATTACAGCACCAAGCCTGAAAATGGTGAGCGCCATTTTGCCCCAGTCCCCTCCAAACTTCCACCCGTATGCCATGCCCGGGTTTTCTACAAAATATAGCTGGAACCAATCGCCGGCAATGTGCCGGGAAGTATTGAGGTGAAAATGGGTCTTGATATAAATTTTAAGGGCCTGGTCTACAAGCACTACAAGCGCTACAAGTATAGCTAAGTGTTTTCCTTTCATAATAATGGGAGCAAAGATAAGATTTTGGGATTATGGAAGAAGGGATTATTGGCCGAATGGCATCGGAGAAAAAATACCTGCCATCATGCGATACACCGGTTCTTCAATTCCCGCCTGTAATTTTACCGGGTAACCAGGTGCTTTTATTCTTCAAAGTAAACCCTTCGTACGCGTTGTGAAATATTGGTCAGTATTTCATAAGCGATCGTGCCAGCCCAGCCTGCCAATCTATTTACCGGCAACTGTTCACCAAATACAATGACCTCGTCCTCCTCTTCAGCTGGTATGCCGGTGATATCCAGCATGGTCATGTCCATACAAACCCTGCCCACTACTGGCGCCAACTGATCTTTTACCAACATGTGACCAATCCCGTTTCCGAGCAGACGGGGATAACCATCTGCATAGCCGACTCTCACGGTGGCGACCCGCATTTCACTTTCGGCAAATGCACTGCGACCATAACCAATACTTTCTCCAGGTTTAACTAGTTTTATCTGGGAAATACTTGTTTTGAGGGTAGTCACATTTTGTAACTGCTTTTGTATAGCCCCATCTTCCTCTACACCATACAGGCCAATACCAAGCCTGACCATATCCAGTTGCAGCGAAGGATGGCGACGGATGGCTGAAGTGTTGGCAATATGTTTCAACACTTTATAACCGAGCGCAAGTTCTAAGGTAGCAGCTGCTTCCAATAAACGCTCGCCCTGCTGCCTGGTAAACTCATCGTGTGCAGCCTCGCCGCTGGCAGCCAGGTGAGAAAAAAAAGACAGGATCCGGAACTCGGGTGTATTTTTCAGGAAAAGGCATAGTTCCTCCACCTGGTTCTCATCGAACCCCAGCCGGTGCATACCGGTCTCGAATTTTATATGCACAGGGTAATTCTTCAGCCCCTGCGATTGCAAGTATTCGCGAAATGCACGAAGTATGTGGAAAGAATATAATTCCGGTTCAAGGTGATTGGCCACAATCGCATCGAAGCCAGCCTCTTCGGTATTCATAACCATTACGGGCAAACGAATACCTGCCTTTCGGAGTTCCACACCTTCGTCTGCATAAGCCACGCCCAGGTAATCTATATTAGCATGCTGCAGAAGATTAGCTATCTCGAAACTCCCGCTGCCATAACTGAATGCCTTCACCATTGCCATCAACCGCACCTGTGGTTGTAATTGCTGCTGGTAAACCTTGATATTGTGCCGCAATGCATTCAAATCAATTTCAAGAACCGTCTGGTGCTGTTTCTGTTCCAGTAGCTTGCTGATCTGCTCGAACCGGAATACCCTTGCACCTTTCAGTAATATCGTTTCGTCACGGAAACCGAAGCCGGGAATTTGCTGTATAAATGCCTTCGTAGTTAAAAAAAAGTGTGTTTCAAATTCACTGTTGAAGATGGCGGAATACTTCGTCATCTGCGGCCCCACGCCGATGAAACGATGAATTTTTTTGTGGGTGAGAATAGCGGCGATCTGCTCATATAATTCACTACCCGGCTGGCCGGATTCCAGGACGTCACTAAGGATAACCGTCTTTCGGCTATGCTGCTGCTGTTGTCCCAGGAAATCCAGCGCGATCTTCAGCGAATGAATATCTGCACTATAACTATCATTGATTATTGAACAATTGTTTGTGCCCTGTTTTAGTTCCAGCCTCATTTCTACCGGCCGAAGGGTTGACATCTTTTCGATAAGCATCTCAATCCCTATCCCCATGGAAAGTAAAAGGGCAGCACAGGTCAGTGCATTGTGAATGGACGCCTCATCTTTAAAAGGAATAGAAAATGAAAAAGACTTACCCTGGTATTGACAATCAATAACACTACCATTCCCCTGGACAGCAAAGCGGTTGACTAAGAAATCGGGGCTATTTTTTTTGCCCCAGGTAAAAATACGAACCTGCTTCCCTGCAACAAATTGTGTAATTGCGTTGTGCAATGCCAATTCATCTGAGCAGTAGATTATAAGCCCGCTTTTCCTGAAAAGTTTTAGTTTCTCTGCTATCTTATGTTCCCGGTCCCGGAACCCTTTATCATGAGCAGATCCCAGGAAGGTGAATATGCCGACCGTCGGATCAATTATGTCCTGTAGTCGTTCCATTTCACCAGGAAGAGAAATACCTGCTTCAAAAATACCGAGTGTGTAAGTTTCATCCATCTGCCACACGGATAAGGGAACGCCGATTTGTGAATTATAGCTCTTGGGGCTTCGCACAATTTGGTACTCGCTTTCCAATAACTGGAATAGCCACTCCTTCACAATCGTCTTCCCATTACTACCTGTAATACCAATCACAGGATAATTAAACCGGTGCCTGTGAAACGAAGCAATGGAATGCAGGGCATCGCGGACATTCGCAACTACCATCACATTTGCCTGGGGAAAACCTGCAGCATCTTCGCTGCTAAAATGATCAGTGATAAAACACCTGACACCATTTAAATACAAGGGCGCAATGAATTCATTTGCATCTTTTTTAGGCGTGCTTATGGCAAAAAACAGTGATTCGTGGGCAAAAAGAAGTTTCCTGCTGTCCGTCAGAAGTAAACGAATAACGGGATCCGAAAACTGCACAAAAGGTTTTACCTCCAACAGTGCCGCGATATAGGAGAACTTCATCGTTTGCATAACACGTAATTAGCATTTCCTAGGTAATGGTACCTTTTTCTTCATCAGGTAACTCTAGCGCACCAGCATCTGAAACCTCGTCCACTTCATCGGTTGAAAATATCGAATACATAATTGACCCGCCGATACAGACAACAATAACCATCAATGACGCCCACACCGGGATATGCACCCATTTTTCAACGAGCATTTTGGCACCAATAAACAGTAGTACAACTGCAATACCATGTTGGAGGTAATTAAATTTATTCGCAGCACCCTGCAGCAAGAAGAAAAGGCTCCTTAACCCAAGCACTGCAAAAATATTCGACGAATAAATGAGTAGCTTATCATCCGGGTCAGGTATGATTGAAAACACGGCAGGTATTGAATCAATTGCAAATACAATATCAATAAGGCCAAGCATTATTACCACCATTGTAAGTTTGGTGAGGTAGGTCTTATTGTTTTTTTTCATGAAAAATTTGCCGTGCGGTTCATCATTGGTTGTACGAAAATATTTTTTCATGAGCTTGAAAGCCCAATTATCCTCGGGATTGAATTCTTCGTCTTCACTAGCAGTGAACATCTTAAATCCGGTGAACAGCAGGAATAAACCGAAGACATACATGATCCAGTCAAACCTCGCAACCAGTTCGCTACCAATAGCAATAAACAGGATCCTGAAAATGATGGCCATTAAGATACCCAGCAGGAGTACCCTGGAATAATTTGCCTGCTTCACTTTAAAAAAGGAGAAAATAATTATAAAAACGAAAATATTATCAATAGACAAAGACCATTCTAAGAGGTAAGCTGAAATATACTTAACAGCGTCCTGCCGTCCCTGCCCATCCATGTCTTCATAAAAAATAAACCCACAAAAAAGTAAAGAAAGGCCTACCCAAAAGCAGGTTTGAATAAGCGCAGCTTTGAGGGTGATAGCTTTGTCTTTTTTGCTTAACAAGCCAAGATCAAAAACAAGTGCAACAACCACCACGGCTATAAAAACGATATATATAAATTGCGATTTATCCATTACAGGGACTTTGAGTATTTTCTTTTACGGTTCCATTGGAATACCAATGCGAAAATGATAACCAGCAGAACCGGCAAAGCGATATTGGTAATCTGCCAGAAGCTTTTTTCCTCCTTTACTTTTTTAGAATCCAGCAGGCGGGCGACATAATCTTTACCCTTTGCTTCACTAAGTCCGCCGGTATTCACCAGGTAGTCCAGGCAGTTTTGTAAAAATTCCTTGTTGGCAAAAGGGAATGCCCTTTGAGAACCATAGGTGTATGGATTCATTCCCATTGGAATTGGTTCACCTCCCTTTATTACTGAATTTAAAACGATATCACCATCGGCAACCACGATGATCTTATTATCATCCAGGCAGCGGGATAAAAACTGCCCGCCGTAAGCGGCAACAGAATCCCGCATAGCCTGTGAAGCACGGTTGGCATACAAGGAAGTAAACTTGCCTTCCAGCAAAACGGCAACCGGTATATCCGGTGTTCTGAATTTTTCATCCTCAGGAGCCGCTACATTTTCTTTACCACTGATGATCGCCGGTGAAGCGATCCTGCGGGCATTGGCGGAGGAACTCAATAGGATGGTTTTGCTGATCCCTTCCGCTTCTACCGTATCAATGGAGTTTACAAACCGGCCGGAGACAAACCCTAGATTTTTATTGACCGGGTGGTCAGATTTAGATTCCAGCACTGGAAAATAATTCCACGGCAGCAGTTCAAACTGGCCATTGCCATTTACATCAAAAGGGAGGTAGTCACATTGGAGATCCATTACAAGGTCTGCGTTAACCCTGATACCATATTTAAAAAAGAGATCATTCAACTGAAGCCCGCGGTCGTAAGCCACCACTTCATTTTTTATTTGCAGGCTGTCCATTTCGGCATTCAGCCGGTCGGTAAACATAAGGATCTTTCCACCATTCATTACATACTGATCCAGCTTAAACTTAGCTTCTTCGCCGAATGGTTGCGTGGGTTTCACTACCACAAGCACCTTAAATTCTTTGGGAATAAACGGTTGTGTATTCACATTGAAAAGAGACAGGGCATAATCGATATTCAGGTTGTTTTCCACGAGGTCATAAATACTATAATCCATCGGCTCCCCGTTGCCGGTACTATAGCCTATCACTGGTTTCCCCGGCTGGGTAACTTTTGCGATCGCATTAGCAATTCTATATTCCAGCAATGCCTCTGCGCTATTTAATTCCTGGAAATTGATCAGGGGTGTTTTCCCCTGGTACAGTGACACGGGTAGCACCTGGTCATTATAATGCACCAGCGCAAAAGGATATACATACTGTTGCTGCTGCCCTTCTTCTACCTGGGAAGTTAAATTGATCGGTAGTAGCCCAAACCCGGAAAGTGTATCAGCATAGGCAATATCGGTACCAGGTAATTTTTCATCGGGTGAAATAAAGTTGTATTGGAAATTGCTGCCGGCCACTTCCTTAAACTCCCGTAACAGGTCATTGGTAGTTGCTGATAATTTTTTAAAACCGCTGGGATAATTTCCCTTCAAAAAAACATCTATCCGCACCGGCTGGCCTACCTGTTTAAGTAGTGTACGGGTTGCCGTGCTGAGAGTGAACCTTTTTTCATTTGTAAAATCCAGTCGGGTATGCCATACAGATGCTGCCCAATTCAGGAGGAATAAAATCAGCAAGGTTAAAACCAACCAAACCTTGCTGTTCCAAATGCTGTTCAATATTTTATTCATTTTTATACTCCGCTTTCCTTTAAACCATTTTGGTAATAACTGAGAAAATATTTTTGAAAATTATTTTTTGTGCAGGTTTTTTACCGTGATCAAAAGTGCCAGAAATACCAGGCTTAGAAAATAAATAAGATCCCTGCTATCTAAAACTCCGCGACTGATACTTTTGTAGTGGAAATCAATCCCCAGCATTTCTATGTAATAATCCGCACTCCCCTGCAGGCCGGGAAGTTTGCTGATAGCACTGAACCCAAAATATAAAATAAGGCAGGTAAAGGCACTCACGAGAAACGCCACTACCGCATTCCCTGTAAAACTACTGCAGCATAGACTGATAGCGGCGAAAACTGCTGCAAGCAAAAATAGTCCCAGGTAACTGCCCGCAATTCCACCTGCATCTATGCTGCCGGAGGCACTCAGTGTTTTTATGGTAATGATGTAGATGAAAGTGGGGACGATCACAAAAAGGAGTACCAACAATACGGACAGGTACTTACCCCACACGATGTGCCATGGAGTAAGGGGTTTGGTCTTCAGAATTTCGAAAGTGCCGGCTTTAAACTCATCAGAAAGAGACCGCATAGTGATGGCAGGAACGAGAAAAAGCAGCACCCAGGGTGCTAATTCAAAAAATTTGTCAAGACTAGCATAGCCATAATCGAAGATACTGCTGTCTTGCAGGACAAAAAGGAAGATCCCATTGATCAACAGGAACAATATAATGGCAATGTAGCCGGTCAGGTTGCTGAAAAATTGGTTTAATTCCTTTTTACAGATACTCCACATGGTTTTTAAATTGGCTGCAATTTACTATTAAACAACCTAATACAAGAGATACCAACCTGAATACCTATTTTTTTGCTAAAAGCAGCATAAATACCTGGTTCATTGTCATTATAATCGTAATTGAAAGATTTGTGTACCAAAACCACAGAAAAAGGTTACGTTTTTTTTGAAAAATTTATTAGTGAATGTGCTTAAGGCACTAGACGTTTACCAAACCCAACTGCACCCCCGCTTTTACATGCGGGGGATTTTTTTGTGGCAGGATAAGGCTCTCTATATCAACCTCCCTTTAAAAGCATGAAAAAACCCCACAATGAAGTGAGGCTCTAATATTTAATGTCATTTTTTCTGCAGGCTAAACGGCGAAACTTTCACCACAACCACAGCTCCTGCTGGCATTCGGGTTGTTGAAATAAAATCCTTTGCCATTTAACCCATCACTGAATTCCAGCTCGGTATTCACGAGGTATAAAAAACTTTTAAGGTCTGTAACGATTTTTACTCCCTTATCTTCAAAAACCTGGTCCATCGGCTTGATCTCATTATCAAAATCAAGTTTGTAACTCAAGCCGCTGCAACCACCACCCACCACGCCTACCCGCAGGAAATAGGCGGGGTCGCCCGCAACATCCGCATCAGTCATTAACTGGTGGACTTTTGCTTTGGCCTTGTCACTGATAAATATGCTGTTATCTGTTGCTACCATATAACCTCTGTCCGTTAACGGGCACTTAGATTGTTAGTTAATATACGCTGCATTCATCCAGATTTTTGTTTATAAATCTGTTTAGGAATTGCCGAAAAGGGCACCCATGCTGCGAGAAAATTAATGAATTACGCTTTCCTCATACTTCATTTCTTCCATACCATTTTTTACGCGGTAATCGTTAATAGCGGCTTTTATGGCATCTTCCGCTAAAACAGAACAGTGAATTTTCACTGGTGGAAGGTTCAATTCTTCCACGATGTCCATATTGTCAATTTTCACAGCATCATCTACGCTTTTGCCTTTCAGCCATTCCGTTGCAAGAGAAGATGATGCAATAGCAGAGCCGCAACCAAATGTCTTAAATTTTGCATCTGTGATCATCCCGGTGGCACTATCCACTTCAATTTGCAGCCGCATAACGTCGCCACATTCCGGCGCACCTACCAGGCCTGTTCCCACATTCTTGCTAGACTTATCCAGCGTTCCCACATTTTTCGGATTCTGATAGTGATCGATTACTTTTTCTGAATATGCCATGATTTTTATTTTAAATTTTGAATGATGAATTTTGAATGAGTTTTCTTTAACTGAATATAGTTCAACATTTAAGATAAACCCTTCAAAACAATTAGTGGTGTGCCCACTCTATCGTACTCAAATCTATACCTTCTTTATACATTTCCCAAAGCGGGCTCATTTCTCTGAGTTTAATAACCGTTTCGCTGATGGCTTTAATAGTGTAATCTATCTGCTCTTCAGTCGTAAATCTTCCCAATCCGAAACGGAGCGAACTATGTGCCAAATCATCACCGAGACCCAGGGCCTTTAAGACGTAACTTGGCTCCAGGGAAGCAGAAGTACAGGCCGACCCCGAACTAAGAGCAATATTTTTGTTGAACCCCATTAACAGGCCTTCACCTTCAACGTGTTTAAAAGAAATGTTGGTTACATGCGGGAGGCGGAACTCGCGACTTCCGTTTACATAAGCTTCTTCCAGTAGTAATAATGAATTTTCGAGTTTATCGCGCAATTTGCTGATCCTTTTAGTGTCGGCTTCCATGTCCAGCCGGCAAAGTTCACATGCCTTGCCAAAACCAACAATACCGGGAACATTCAAGGTACCGCTCCTCATGCCTCTTTCGTGGCCACCGCCGTCCATCTGGGCGGTAACTTTTACCCTCGGATTTTTGCGGCGAACATACAACGCGCCTACTCCTTTTGGGCCATACATTTTATGAGCTGTGAAAGCTGCCAGGTCAATACCATCTTTATTTACATCCACAGGTATTTTCCCTATGGCCTGGGTAGCATCGGTAAACAATAATGCACCATGTTTACGGGCTATAGCACTGATTTCTTTTATTGGTTGCAAGGTTCCTATTTCATTATTGGCATACATGATCGCCACCAGAATAGTAGTAGGTTTCATAGCTGCCTCCAGTTCCTTAAGATCTATAATACCTTCTGCATTTACCTGCAGGTAAGTCACTTCGCCCCCTAATTTCTCTATATGCTTACAGGTATCCAGCACAGCCTTGTGTTCGGTGGTAGCAGTAATGATGTGATTGCCTTTGCTTGCATACATCTCAAAAACACCCTTAATACCAAGGTTGTCGGCTTCCGTTGCTCCCGAGGTGAAGATAATTTCCTTTGGGTCGGCACCGATCAGCTTCGCCACCTGCTCACGGGCATAGTCTACCGCTTCCTCAGCCTCCCAGCCAAAAGGGTGATTTCGGCTGGCCGCATTCCCAAAATGCTCCAGGAAGTAGGGAGTCATGGCTTCCAACACACGGGGATCCATGGGTGTGGTTGCATTATTGTCTAAATAAATCGGCAGTTTCAACATGTTATTCTAAAATTAAATTATGATATCTTATAACGCAAAATTACTATAAAAGGTTCTACTTTAGTGTCTCTATGCTCATTGCTTTTTTCATTTTACTCATTTCGTAAACTATAGCCCACAAAATCACGGATATGCTAAAAACCGAACATATAGGTATTGCAGTTAAAGACCTTGCAAAAGCTGTTCCCTTGTATGAAAAACTGCTAAATAGTCATTGTTATAAAACCGAAGGAGTGGAATCTGAGCAGGTAAACACCGCTTTTTTCCGGCAGGGTGATACCAAAATTGAATTACTTGAAAGTTCATCGCCGGATGGAGTGATTGCCAGGTTTATAGAGAAAAAAGGAGAGGGTTTACACCATATCGCTTTTGAGGTGCCAGATATTTTCGCCGAAATGGATCGCCTGAAAAAGGAAGGTTTCGTGCTGCTCAATGATGAGCCAAAAGCGGGCGCAGACAACAAATTGGTATGTTTTCTACACCCAAAAGGCACCGGCGGTGTATTGATAGAGTTGTGCCAGGAGAAAAAAGGTTGATTTGGATGGAATCACATCAAAAAAGGATTTTCTCTTTTTTCATCGGCAATGGTGGTCACCGCTCCGTGCCCGCTGTAAACCTTTGTTTCACCCGGTAATTCAAACAATTGAGTGCGGATACTGCGTACAAGGGTGTCGAAATTGCCACCTGGCAGATCTGTCCGACCAATGCTCCTGTAAAATAACACGTCCCCACTTATCACAAAACCGTTGGCCGCGCTATAAAAGCTGACACTCGCTGGGCTATGACCCGGGGTAAAAAGGATTTTTAACTCATCCTCGCCAAGGTTGATGGTGCCATTTTCCTGCAGGAATTCAATATCACCTGAATAATTATCGAAAGGCATATTATACATAAGCCCACTCGCCGGCGCAAAATCCAGCACCGGTTTTTCTCCTTTGTGGATATGCAACTTGAGCCCGTACTGCTCCGCCACGTATTTGTTACCAAAAACATGATCAAGATGGCAGTGGGTATTCAGCAACATGACAGGTTTTAACCCCTGCCCTTTAATGAACAACGAAAGCAGTTCTTTCTCCTCATCGAAATAGCAACCCGGATCGATTATAATACATTCGTTAAACTCGTTATAAAGTATATACGTATTTTCCTGTATGGGACTAAATTCGAATGATTTTATCTGCAACATTCCGTTGATTTAAAAGATTTTAATGATTAAATTGAAACAAGTAATTTTAATACTTAATTAATGATCCCGTATGGCAAAGTTCAGCAGAATAATTTTAATATCCGTTTTGTTTATCCTCCCTTCGCTTGTCGGTATTGCCCAGGTCAATTCTGTGTTATTCGGCAGAAACAGGTTACAATGCACCAAGTTTAATTGGCAATACTATCAAACCAAAAACTTTAATGTTTACTTCTATGATAACGGTCAGGCACTGGCCAAATTTGTGGCCCAGGCTGCTGAGAAAGAATTACCGCAAATAGAAGCTGCTACTGAGTACAGTCTTCAACGCAGGGCGAACATCATCCTTTACAACCAGTTTTCCGACATGAAACAAACCAACATTGGTTTGGAAACTGATATCCTGAGGACAGGTGGAATAACGAAGCTGGTCAACAACAAAATGGTGGTTTATTTTGATGCAGATCATGCCAATCTTAAAAGGCAGGTTAGGGAAGGTATTGCACAGATCATTACCCAGAACCTTTTATTTGGGGACGATATTGGGGAGGTGGCGGGGAACCAAACATTACTGGACCTGCCTACATGGCTTACGGACGGCTACATTGCCTATATAGGTGAGAACTGGAGTGCCGAACTGGATGACGACCTGAAAAGTGAATTGCTCAGTGGGAGCTATAACAAGTTTTCATCCCTCTCTTTTGAACGTCCGCTTCTTGCAGGACATGCCTTCTGGTATTTCATTGAAGAGAAATATAAAAAAGAAAATGTTACCTACTTTTTTTACCTCGCCAGG
The DNA here is from genome assembly GCA_043727215.1 of Chitinophagaceae bacterium. GTDB lineage: Bacteria > Bacteroidota > Bacteroidia > Chitinophagales > Chitinophagaceae > Ferruginibacter. The sequence goes on from JAYSYY010000093.1 coordinate 27,400, forward strand.
CAATATAAAAACCTGAACAAAGCGAGTGTGCAGATAACAAAATTAAAATTCAAAGAATTGCTGGCAGAGTTTATGGATTATGAAACGGACAAATATTACAAGGACATTGCCCGAAGGAGATCTTATCCAAAAGGAAACTACGTAGAGGGCTTTACTATTAACAAGCGATTGAATTATTACCGCTTCAATGTGAACCCCAATAAGAGGAATAATTCATTTGTAGTTACACAATACAAAAAGGGAATTGTACGGGTGTTGCTAAGCGAAGATTTTGAGTATAAAACCTTACTCAAATATGGTGTGAGGAATTATGAGAATGAAGTGAATCCCAGTTATCCCCTGATGGCCTGGGATCCTAAAGGCACAAGGATCTCTGTAGTGTATGTGGAAGAAGGCCGCCTGAAGTTATTTGTTTACGATATCATCACTGGTATCAAATTTAATAAGACGGACCTTACTGACAAACTAGACCAGGTACAGGATATTAAATATATGCTGGATAGCCGGACCCTGTTGCTGTCGGCAGTAAAAAATGGCCACACGGATATCTACACCTACAACATTGAAACAGAAAAATTACAACAGATCACCAATGATGTTTTTGATAATGTGGATGCATCCTATGTAGCTTTTCCGGGAAAAAACGGTATCATCTTCAGCAGCAACAGGCCTTCCCCGTATGCAAAATCTGCGGACACTGTACTGCCCGGCGAAAGCCGCTATAATGTGTTTATGATAACAGATTACGGTGACAAACCGGAACTGAACCAGATCACACAACTCACCAACCTGAAGTACGGGAACGCAAAATTCCCTACCCAATACAATCAAAACCACTTCACGTTTGTAAGTGACGAGAATGGAATCGGAAACAGGTATGCAGGTTTTTTCACTACAAGCAAAGCCGGGCTGGACACATTGGTTTTGATCGGTGATGACATCCTCAGAAATCCCTCTCCAAAAGAAGTGGACAGTACGCTGGCGATTTATAAAAAAACGGACGTGGATTCCATAGCGGTGGTATCAGTTTCCGAAGACTCTGCCTACAGTTTTCCTTTGACGAATTACCAAAGTAGTATTGCAGAATCAAGGATCGCGGGGGATAACAACCAGGTGAGCGAAGTTACCCGCCAAAGCGACGACAAAGTGTTGTACAAATTAAGGATTGATGAATTCGTTTTAAATCGCCGAAACATAACGGCACAACCGACAGAGTATGCAAAAAAACTGATGCGGGAAAGCAGGCTGACCAACGTGGATGTGGCCGCACCTATCACGCAGTCTCCCCTGACAGATGCGCAGACAGTAGACACGCTAAAAAAACCGGATGACCAGTTCCAGAATGAATTTAGTACCGATAGTACAACGGATGTTAAAATAGGCCAGGTAGTGCCTGCTACAGATCCAACCAGTAATTCAGTGTTAGCTACTGCTAAGTTGTACCAATATAAACCAAGAAAATTTTCTGCCGACTTCGGTGGAGGTGGATTAAATAATTCTGTACTTGTAAATCGTTACCAACCCTATGCAGGAGGATCAGGCCCTATCATGCTGAACAGCGGTACGCCTTTAAATGGTTTGATCCGCCTGGGTACAGCCGACCTCATGGAGGATATCAGGATAACAGGGGGATTCAAAATAAGCACTAACCTGAAGGACAACGAATGGCTGATGAGCTATCAGAATCTTACCAAAAGAATTGACTGGGGAGTAACCTATTACCGAAATGTGATTTCGGGGGGCATCCAGTTGCTGGATGCAGCAAGCGGAACGGTATTACAGTATCCAGGAAAAATATTTACCAACCTTTACCAGGCAAACATTGCTTATCCCTTTGATGAAACCAAAAGTGTCCGTTTGTCTACCGGTATCCGCTCAGACAACTTATCTGTTTCCACACTTGACCAACTAAGTGGTGGTATAGAAAAACAGCGGACCTTGTATTCTGTCAGCCGCCTGGAATATGTCTATGATAACAGCCTGAATCCAACAATGAATATCTGGAATGGCTTGCGCTATAAAATTTTTGCCGACTGGAACCGGCAGGTAAGCGGCATTAAATTCGCGGATGGCCCCAACACATTCAACCTTGGTTTTGATGCAAGGTATTATTATCCTATCTACAGGAATTTTATCTGGGCCGGACGTGTGGCGGGTGACTTCAGTTGGGGTAACCAGAAATTTATTTATTACCTGGGCGGCATGGATGGCTGGCTGATGTTTGGTAACAACCAAAAACTGGACGCCAATGGTAATCTTAAAAGAGAAAGGTTCTTCAATACCAGTAACCGCCCTGATCCTGACCAGGATTATGCTTTTCAAAGTGTGGCAGTGAATATGCGGGGCTACATACAAAATGTTGCAAATGGCAACAATGCACTGGTGGTGAATAGTGAATTAAGGTTACCGGTCGTGTCCACCTTTTTTGACCGCACGGTGAACAACGCATTCCTGCGCAACTTCATGATCACACAATTCATCGACCTGGGCACGGCATGGAACGGTGGCTACGATGCTTTAAAAAGACCAACTGTTTCTTACGGGCAAAACCCTGTTACGGTAAGGATAAAAGCGGGCGGCCTTGGACCCTTTGCCGGTGGCTATGGTTTTGGTGCTCGCAGCATGTTGCTGGGCTACTTCCTGAAATATGATGTGGGCTGGCCGATGAGTGGATTATTTAAAGGGCGGCCAATAATGTACCTTTCTTTAGGCCTCGATTTTTAACTGATAAAAAGATTTCGATAAAGGATACCGGGTTAATTCCCGGTATTTTTATTTCCGGGAAGTGACTGCGGTAATATTTTTAAGAAAAAATATAGTAGCGAATAAACGGCGGTGAAGAGTACTGTGATGGCCCATGCCCTGTAGTTGTCAAGCGGATTCACGACCTTATAAAAAATCTCCAGGCCCAGCCCGATAGGATTGTGCAGAACGTCCCAGCTGTTCCAGCGGTGAAACCTCCCGAGGTACACACCAAAGGATGCAAGAAAGAGGATCCCTCCTATCAGCGGAGCGATCGCCCGTTTGCAGAACACGGTACCGAGGTAAACCTCTGTTTTATTCAGCGAAACAAATGCCAGCACAATACCTAGAAAAGAAGAACAAAAAACAAGCATGGTATCATACCACCACGGAACATTTGTGTCATCCTGCAAGTGCACAAGGTCAGTCACAATGTATAAGGCATTTGGAAAAAAAAGTAACCAGCTTCCAAAAAGAAAAAGCTGCTTCCACTTTTCTTTGCTCCTGTAATCCATGAGATAATTACTCAGGATATATGGGATCCAGGCAAGGAAAATATTCCAGGCCATCGTGATGTACCGCAGGGTGCCCGAATAATAAATTCTGAAAGTGATAAGCAATCCGATAAATAGCAGAACAGCGGTGAGCAATTGATTGAAAGATGATAGTTTTTTCATAGCAACAGGCATTTAGAGGATAGCAATTATTTTGGGAATAAAAATGATGGCACCACAAACCAGCGACATGACTGCAATGATCAGCACTGCACCCGCGCCGACATCCTTGATGATTTTCACCGCAGGCTGAATGGACGGCTGGACCATATTGCACAAATGTTCCATGGCAGTGTTGAGCATTTCAAATGCCAGCGTAACAGCGATGCACATGGAAATAACCAGCCATTCATAACGGGATATTTTTAAAAAGAACCCGATGATGATTACTAAAACTGCCAGGCAACAATGCACCTGGAAATTTTTTTCCCGCTGCGCACAGTACCTCAAACCCTGCCCCGCCCACTTGAATGATCTCAATAATCGTAGCATATATATTTATTTATTTTTAATAAAATCTTCAATTACAGTTCCCTCCAAAAGGATACAATAATAAAACCCACATTAATGCAACGAATGTTTTCAAAGGGAGTTCAATTCACTACCTGCAAAAGGTATCACTAGTAAATACCTTTTTCTTTTCGCTGTCGTTGAAAAGGAAGACAGGGTGAGGCCCGGTGCTACTATTGGGCCAAACCCAGTAAAGAGGCAGCATTAAATCCCAAATCTTCGTTAAGGACGAGGCTCACCAGTAAAGGTTCTGCGGTACAATTAAATAACGGAACATCCGGCTCAACCTTGCGTATGGGCCGGCTAATAAAAACTCAGCCGGGGACAACACAAAAGCAGCGAAAATAAGCCCGCATTGATCGTTGATTATACGCTACGCGCAATTGAATGTACACTTATAAAAAACTACGCAATTTTTTTCTGTAGGTCAGAGGTTTGCATAGTCAACAGCTCAAACCATTTCCAATGCCGGATGGAGGCGTTGGCTCTTCCACGTTTTAAAGCAGCCATGAATTGACCCCAGTATTCCGGCATGGCAATAAAACAATATAAAACCGTTGCCAGCACCGGGAAGGAAAGGTGCCTGTTGCCAAGCATGAAACATTGAAGGCATCCTTCTCCTTCTTCTGTGGTATCATAACCCAGCAATATATGTTTGATATCATGCCTGGCATAATATGGCAATAGTTCCAGCTGCTTTATTTCAAGAAAATTCACAAGGTCTTTTCCAAGTGTGCCTTCCGGGAGGCTGCGGAGTTTTTCCACGCTGTAGGGAAAGCGTTCAGGTTTTCGAATGAGTTTCAGCACGGGCAGTGCCATCTGGTGGGTGAGCCAAACCAGCAGACCCGCCCGCATCTTGCTAAATTTTTGATATATGCGCATAATATGGATTTAATGTATCTGATATATACAGCTGCCTGTCATTTTTCCCGACCGAAAATTAAAAGCACTTTGTTTTTCAAAGTAAAAAGATAAAAAAATTATCTTGTAGCCTTGATCATTCGTTCGAGCGCATCAATATGGGCTTTAAAAGACTTTTCTCCCAGTTTGGTAATGGCATAAGTGGTATTTGTCTTCCTTCCTATGAAACCTTTCTCTACTTTTATAATCTTGTTTTCTTCCAGGGCCTTCAGGTGACTGGCCATATTGCCATCAGTGATCTGCAGCAATTCTTTTAACTCATTGAAGCTAACTCCATCATTCACCACCAGGGCGCTCATTATCCCAAGCCGTACACGGCTATCGAAAAGTTTATTTAATTGATTGATCGGATTCTCCATTAATTCAGCCCCATTTTTTTCACCTTACGATTTAGACCAACTACCGGCTATCCAGCCTCCCTTATAACTATTGCCCATTGCCTATTGACTTATTCACCCATTCACCTATTGCCCATCCCAATTGGCCTCTCATACTTCCACCACATATATCCACCATAGATAATATGCAAAATTCCAAACCCTACAGCCCAGAAATATAAACCGTAGCCCACAAAAAATAGATTGACCAGGCCCAGGATAATTTCACAGTATCCCAGGTACCGCACTTCTGGTAAAGTATATTTGCTGGCATTGATAAGAGCAAGGCCATAAAACAGCAGGCAGCCAGGTGCTACCAAACCAAAAGTGCCAAACTGCAACAACTTAAGCAGGAAAATTCCGCCCACCAAAAGCGGTACTGCAAGATTGAACAAAAGGCGTTTTGCAGTATTTCCCCAGAGAGGGGTGCCTTCTTTTTTACTTTTTACATAAGTGAAGATAAATGCGGACAATAGCGCCGCCAGGAACGTGCATGCGGCGATCCAGAAAAGGTAAGTGTCGAATAGGTCACCATAACCATCCACAACCAATCTTGTATCAGCCTGGCCACCGATATTATAATCTTTATACCCGTAGACATAAGGATACGCCAGGAAAGCGCCTATCAGTGCACAGATACCCGCACTGATCCCGCTCAGCCCACTGAGGCTGATAAACCGGCTGCTGCGCTCCATCATCTGCCTGATATCCCTGATGGCACTTAATGATTGTTGGTGATCTGACATAAAAGTACTTTGTAATTCAAAGTAAGTATTATTTTTCGGGCTGACCAAATGTTTTTTAGTTAAGGGCTAAATTGGGAACCAATTTAAATACCTCTTAACTTTAAACAAACTGATTTATATATGAAACAGGTATTATTACTGCTGTTTGTTTTTTTATTACAATTTACCGGCAACGGCCAGGATAATATCAATGCGAATGCTATTGACATCGTAAGGGACAGTTTTGGCGTACCCCATATTTTTGCAAAAACAGATGCGGAGGTTGCCTATGGGCTTGCCTGGGCGCAGGCAGAAGATGACTTTCGCAGTATGCAGGAAACACTCTTACCCACTAAGGGACTCATGGGTAGTGTTCTCGGCAAAAAAGCAGTGGCCGGGGATTATGCATTTGCACTTTTCAGGTGCAGGGAAATCACGGATGAAAAATGGAATACCTTGTCTCCGGAATTTATGAGATTGGTAGATGGGTTTATCCGGGGTATCAACCAGTTTGCCAAAACCCATCGAAGCGAGGTGCTTCATAAAAAACTTTTCCCGGTTACTGCAAAGGATTATGTTTCTGCCGCAGTTTTTGCGCTTACTATTTTTAACGGCGGCGACAAGGCGCTGCAGAGAATTTATAACAACGCAGAATGGGAATTACCAGAACTCAATAAAAAAGGAAGCAATGCGGCAGCGGTACATGCCTCCCGAACCAGCACCGGCGAATCTTTCCTCCTGATAAATGCGCACCAACCAAATGCAGGGCCACAAGCATTCTATGAAGCGCACATAAATAGTGAAGAGGGACTGAATGTTATGGGCGGGCTGCTGGCGGGCGGGCCCTGTATTTTACATGGGGTAAATGAAAACCTTGGCTGGGCACATACTGTAAATTTTTGTGACCGCCTGGACGAATACCAGCTGGAGATGCATCCAAATGGAAAAATGCAATACCGATTTGACCGGCAGTGGGTAGACCTGGAAGTAAAGGAAGTCAGGTTGAGGATAAAGGGCGTTCCGGTAAGTATCAAAAGAAAGATCTATTGGAGTAAATATGGCGCGACGATGAAAAATAAACAAGGTTTTTTCTCGATCAGGCTCGGCGCCAATATGAAGATCGGTGTACTACAACAATGGTACGAAATGAACAAAGCGAAAAACTTCTCCGAGTTTTATACTGCACTCAGCAGGCAGGAACTGAGCATGTTCAATATAATGTATGCAGACCGGCACGACACGATCTTTTACATCAATAATGCGCTGATGCCATTCCGGGATACTTCCTCTGCCTACAACTGGAAGCTAACCTTGCCAGGGAATACTTCCAAAACCTTGTGGACCTCCTTTAAACCTATCTCGGCCTTGCCCCAATATATAAATCCTCCAAGTGGATTTTTATTCAACACCAACCATTCTCCCTTTTTGGCCACTGCAACGGAAGATAACCTGCAACCTGCCGCTTTTCCGAGGCAGGATGGCTGGGAACTTTATCACCTGAACAGGAGTGTACGGTTCCTGGAATTATTTCCCAAAACCGGGAAGCTTAACTACGGAACCTTCAAACAAATAAAATTCGACAAAGAACTTCCCGCTATACTTCAGTACACCTATAAGACGGATAGCATGTACCTGCTCGAAGAATCAGCTTTCCCCGGCATAGCTCCCCTTATAAAAAATTTCATATCCTGGAATAAAAAAGCAGAAACAGGCAGCAGGGGTGCTGCCGTATTCCTGTTGTCCTTTGAATACCTGAAAAACCGCCTGGCCGGAGAACGTCCAAGACAAATTACCAGGCAGGAAGCAGCAGAGACTTACATCCATGTAAAACAGTATATGCAAACCCATTTTGGCAGGACGGATATTACGCTGGGTGATCTCCAAAAATTAGTGCGTGGAGACAAGGAATGGCCAGTGTGGGGAATCCCTGATGTGCTGAGTCCTAACTGGACAACTCCTTACAAAAACGGCAAGTTAAAAGCGGTTGGTGGGGATGGACTAATCATGTTTGTCCGTTTCCCGAAAAACGAATTACCCAGGGTGGAAACTGTAAATATATACGGAGCCAATGCAACACCCGGTAACAAACATTTTGATGACCAGGTAGAACTTTTCCTGCAGCAAAAAACCAAAACAATGAGCCTGGATAAAAAGCTGGTTTATAAAAATGCCGCCAGCATCTATCATCCTTTATAATTGATCCAATACGTCAAGAATGACAGCGCAGGCTTGTTTAATGTCGTTATCAGGTATATTAAGTGGAGGGGCAATCCTTAATGCGTGGGAGGCAAAAAGGAACCAATCCGTAAAAACAGCCTTTTCAATGCAGGCATCGATCACTTTTTTGTTTACCTGGAAATTTTCAAATTCCACCGCGATCATCAACCCCGCACTGCTTATTTTTTTTATATGTTTATGAGAGAGCAGGGACCGGAAAAGTTCTTCCTTCCGCTTTACATCCTGCACCAGGTTCTCTGTGAGTAATACCTCAAACGCGGCAAGCCCGGCGGCGCAGGAAACGGGATGCCCACCAAATGTATTGATATGCCCAAGCACGGGATCGTGTGTGAATGCATCCATTATTTTTTTGTCTGAGATAAAAGCGCCCAATGGCATACCCCCGCCAAGTGCCTTTCCAAGCAACAAAATATCGGGGACCACATCAAATTGTTCAAAGGCCCAGAGGCTCCCGTTTCGTCCGAAGCCGCATTGTATCTCATCCAGCACCAGCAACGTACCCGTAAGACTACAACGTTTACGCAGTGCCATTAGCCATCCGGCTCTGGGGGCATTTACTCCGGCTTCAGCCTGTATAGTTTCAGCTACCACGCAGGCCGTTCGGTCGGTGATCTCTGCCAGGTCGTCAAAATTATTGTAGTGGAGTTGCAACACATCCGGTAATAACGGGCGGAATGCCTGTTGCCAGTATTCACTACCCATGATACTTAGCGCACCTTGTGTGCTGCCATGGTAAGAATTCTTAAAGGAAATGATCTGGGTGCGTCCCGTGTAGCGTTTAGCAAGTTTCATTGCGCCTTCGGTGGCTTCCGTACCACTTGCTGTATAAAATACCGCATTGAGGTTTTGCGGCAGATGATCCGTCAGTTTTTTCGCATAGTTGACCTGCGGACTTTCTACCAGTTCACCATAAACCATGATGTGCAGGTATTCGTCCGCCTGCTTTTTTATCGCCTCTATCACAGCCGGGTGCCGGTGACCGATATTACATACGCTGATCCCGGCAATCAGGTCAATGTATTCTTTGCCATCTGCATCCCAAAGCTTACTCCCTTCCGCCTTCACGATGTGCAGGCACAGGGGCGCTTCTGAAGTCTGGCCTATATGATTTAAAAATAACTGCCGCGTGTTCATCCTAGCTAATCGTATTATACGGGAGCGAAATTAATGTTTAGTTTTGTTTGATAAAGAAAGTGATTTCACGCAAGGAACCGGAGAGGCGCGAAGAGGCAATGCTTTGGGTAATAAATTTTTCCCCTTGCGCCTTACGGGAAGTGTGCCATTGCTAAGGGTATACCGGGGTTATAAATTTGTTCAAAGGTGAAAGTAAAATGCTAAATAAAAATAAACAATTATGCCTTTAATTCTTCCTGTCCATGGGGTATTGCCACAGATGGGCCACGATTGTTTTATTGCTGCCAACGCAACTATTGTTGGAGATGTGATCATGGGTGATCAGTGCAGTGTGTGGTTTAACGCTGTATTACGGGGGGATGTAAACAGTATACGGATGGGAAATAAAGTAAATGTACAGGATGGGGCCGTAATTCATTGCACATTTGAGAAAACGCAGGCTATTATAGGAAATAATGTCAGCATCGGACACAATGCAATCGTACATGGGTGCGTTATAGATGATAACGTGCTGATAGGCATGGGTTCGATTGTGATGGATAATGCCCATATAGGCAGTAACAGCATTATTGCAGCAGGGGCGGTAGTACTAGAAGGTACAATAGTGAAGGCGGGTTCTATCTATGCAGGTGTACCAGCAAAAAAAGTAAAAGATATAAGCCAGGACCTCATTAGTGGAGAAATAAACAGGATCGCGGAAAATTACCTGAAATACAGTAGTTGGTTTAAGTAAGATTTAACAGGTGAAAAGCCCTGTGGCAGGGACGCTGAAGGGATGGAAGATCATTTTGTATTAACTTTAAAAAATGAAAAAAATACTCTTAGTCGTTACTGTCCTTTCCGTATTGAGCAGTTGTTTTATTTTTAGAAAAAAAGAGAAATATGGCTGCCCTGGTGATGGAAGGAATGTGGGTGCAGAAAAAATAGCTTCCGGTGACCCTAAAGCTGTGAAAGCCGCCAACAAAGCCAAGTTCAGAGGAAATTAGTACGCTTTTTTTGAATTCTTTTACCCATAAAAACCTACAAGTATGTGTTACGCTTTAAAGACCCAATCGGGCGCCACTGAAGCCGTTATTGATGATAACTGCGGTATATCGAAATTCTATGCAATTGCCAACACTTTGGCAGAACACCTCCAGGTTCAGTTTCTGAACCAGGTTGATGATGCAGATACACTGGATTGGGACTTTAAATACAAAGACCAGTTTCTTACCCTGCATTACAATATATTCAATGGCGTGAGTATTTTTCCCCAAAGATTAAAAAGTAAAAAACAGGAAAACCAACTCGTAATGGAAGTGGCTAATTTCCTCGAGAAGCAAGCTTATTGAGAGGTTGCAAAGGTTCAAGAAGTTCAAAGTTCAAGGTTGGCCGCGATATTGGTTTAACGTTTATCTTTTGCAGCTTTTTCACCATTGACTATTGACCCATTCACCCCTTCACCTAATAACTCTTCTCCTCAATGGTGTCCCTGATATTTAAGTAACTCAGGTAGCGTTCTTCGTGGATACCGCCCTCGTTAACGGCGTCCTTTACAGCACAGCCTGGCTCATCCAGGTGAACACAATTGTTGAACTGGCAATCATTGATGACTGACCTCATCTCAGGATAATAATGGGAAAGTTCCTGTTTACTAATATCTACCAGGCCCATTTCACGTATGCCAGGGGTATCAATTATGGAGCCTCCAACAGGCAGGTCAAACATTTCCGCAAAGGTGGTTGTATGCAGCCCTTTGCCACTCCACCCACTGACCTCCTTTGTCTTTAATTTAAGTTCAGGAAATACAGCATTTATAAAAGTGGATTTCCCCACACCGGAATGCCCGCTCAGTAAAGTAGTTTTGTTTTTTAACAAGTCAATTACTTCCTGTACCCCGTCACTTTTTTCGATACTCATCAGTTGAATACGGTAACCGATCCCCTCATAGATGCTTTTTATCAACGCGAATTTGTCCTGCTCCTTTTTTTTAAACAGGTCGGCTTTATTAAACACAATGATTGCGGGTACATGGTAGGCTTCAGAGATCACAAGGAAACGATCGATAAAGCCAAGGGACGTTTTTGGTTCTTTCAATGTGGCAAAAAGAAGGCTTTGATCCAGGTTGGCAGCCACTATATGGTGCATATTTTTATTATGCGGCGATGTGCGGTTGATGTAGTTTTTGCGGTCGTATATTTTGGTGATGATCGTGCTTTCGAAATCTGTTTCATTTTCAATCTCCACGTAATCACCCACAGCGATAGGGTTGGTAGAAGTTATGCCCTCGATCTTGAGTTTGCCCACAATCCGCGCCCTGAAAAATTCTCCCTCCTGGTTCTTTACATTGTACCAGTTTCCTGTAGATTTATAAACAATTGCCCGCATCGCTGCAAGATAATAACAAATGACCAGCAGGGGCATGAAGAATGGCTGAGGGCCCCGGATTTGCAAGAACCATGTAGTAAATTATGTTATGGAAATTTCCTGAGTACGAGGTAGCGCAGCATCAATTCCAGCAAAAGAAAGAAGATGGCCGCCGCAATGAATGGAAAAAATTTATCACTGTACCTGATCGTATTGATAACTTCCATCTTGGTTTTTTCCAGGCCATCAATTTCACTGTAAATACCTGCCAGTGATTCATTATCCTTTGCCCGGAAATACTTTCCGCCTGTTTCATTCGCGATCTCGCTAAGCAGTTTTTCATCGATGGACACTTTAACCTGTTGGGTAACTACGCCCATGGGGGTATTTTCCGGTTGCGTGGTGTAGCCATCTGAGCCTACGCCAATCGTATACACCCGAATGCCAAAAGCCTTTGCGATCTCTTTTGCTGTTTTTGGATCAATAAGCCCCCCGTTATTTTCGCCATCGGTTAACAGCACTACTATTTTCGTTTTGGAACTACTCGTACGGATACGGTCCACGCTGGTGCTTAACCCCGATCCTATTGCAGTACCGTCTTCCAGTAAGCCGTTTCTTATATTTTTAATAGCGGAAACCAATACGGCGTGATCGGTGGTGAGTGGGCACTGGGTGAAACTCTCACCGGAAAAGATAACGATGCCTATCCTGTCTGTAACCCGCCGGTTCACAAAATCAATCGCTACTGATTTTGCTGCTTCCAGCCTGTTTGGTGTAAAATCCTGTGCAGTCATACTTCCGCTCACATCCAGGCAAAGAATAATATCCACCCCCTCACCTTCAGTGCGCTGGTTCTCATTTTTAGTCTGCGGTTTTGCCAGGGCAACGATGATACACCCGATGCAAAACATCCTGCAAATAAAAGGGATGTGCCGCAGGGAAGACTTCCAGGAACCCAGGCCATGTGCTGCAGTGCTGGATACCATAACAGAAGCACTTCTATGGTTATTTGTTATGATATACCACACTACGAACATGGGTATAAACAATAAGCCGAAGAGGAATTCCGGTTGCGTAAATTCTATATTTTTAAAATAATCAAATAACAAAACTTCTCCGGTTTTTTAAAATGTTGATTTTTTTTCCAAATGTTCTATAACCTGTTTTACCTGCGACAAACTTTGGTTGTTTTCTGGCGCCGTTGGCTGGTACTTCGCAAATTTTGCTGCGTCACCACTCCTCAGCGCTTCCGCAAGACCGGATACAACTTCCGGCGACTTGCTATGTGATGTTAGGAGCAATAATATATCCCCCGTGGTGGAGGTCATAAGGTTGCGGTTTGTTTTGCGGCTGTAGTATTTTTTAAATACTTCGCCCAGGGTTGTATGGAATACCTTGGGATCCGGGCTACCGGACTGTTGCAAATGATTCAGTGCTTTTATGGCTTCATCATAAGCTGACAGGTTTGAACTGAATACCGGCGGAGCTTTTTCCTTCCTTCTCTTAAAATACCGGTACAGGATAATCCCTAAAATGAGAAGCAACAATAGACCAATTGCAATATATATCCATGTCCTGTCTACCACAAATACTTCCATCACTGGTTTTATATCCCGCAGTTCATTGGTACTATCGGCTGGCGAGTACCCAACCTGGATGAGCACAGAATCGCTAAATGCCTTTATGGGTGCCTTATTGGGAAACGATATCGTAACAGGAAAGGCCGGCAACTTCCAAATGCCTGAATCAAAACTTGTAAAAAGAATGGTCTGTCGCAAAGTGTACACCCCATGTTCATCTACTGTATCATACTTATTCTGGTCGATAATATCAAAGTGCGGGATGGAGTCCGGTATCCCGAAATTTACTTTATAGGAGGAAGACGCCAGGTTTAATTTTATTTCATAACGGATATGCTCCCCGATTAGGATCCGGTTCTTATCGATATAGGTTTTCAGCGCTTGTCCCCGGGTAACTGTGAAGCTGAATAAGGCTATCAAAAAAACACTTAAAGTGCGGTATATCTGTTGCTGGGCGTTCATCCGGGCTATGCTGATAAATTTAGGTTCTTCTTAAAAAAAACTGCTGGAGGATCTTCACATAATCCTCATCAGTCCGAATATGCAATAACTCTGCTCCAGCTTTTAGAAAATGTCTTTTGCAGATCTCGGTTTGTTTGAAAAAATGTTGCTGGTAATTATACCGCACCATCGCGCTGGACGTGTCTACCCATTTATTTATCCCGGTTTCCGCGTCCTGCATTTGTAATAATCCAATGTCCGGTAATTGCATATCCATTTTGTCATAAACCCGTAGCCCGATCACATCGTGTCTTTTACCGATCACTTTCAGGTCGTTCTCATACCCGGTGTCAATAAAGTCACTCAGGATAAAGGAAATACTTTTTTGCCTCGTGGTATTATTAAAATATTTGATCGCCACATCCAGGTTGGTTCCCCTTGCGTGCGGCTCTACGGTAAGCAGTTCCCTTACTATATACAAAGCATGTTGCCTCCCTTTTTTTGGCGGGATATACTTTTCAATTTTGTTACTGAAAAAGATGACCCCAACCTTATCGTTGTTGTTAATGGCACTAAAAGCCAGGATCGCAGCCATTTCAGTGATCAGGTCTTTTTTCCTTTTCCCAACCGTACCAAAAAGATTACTGGTGCTGGTATCGATCATCAACATCATTACCAGTTCTCTTTCTTCTTCAAAAACCTTGGAGAAGGGATGGGCATATCGTGCACTGACGTTCCAGTCAATAAAACGCACGTCGTCCCCGGCGCTGTATTCCCGCACTTCGCGGAAACTCATACCTTTTCCTTTGAAAGCAGAATGGTACTCACCCGTAAAAAGCTGGGTGGTTATTTTCTTGCTTTTAATTTCAAGGTCCTTAACCTTTTTTAATATGTCGGCTGTTGTTAACAATTGTTATATATGTAATATTTTTCCTTGGAGCCGTTTGGTGTTTAGCGTTTGGTGTTAGTTATTTAGTGTGTTGCTTGGGTAGTAGTTGGTGGTTGAGTATTGTTAATGGTGCCAGGTTCGTATCCACTCGCATTACTCATAAAGGGATGCCAAACCACGAGCATTTATTTACGGAACATTCACCGCTTTTAAGATCTCAGTGATGATATCTTCGATATTTACGCTCTCTGCTTCAGCTTCGTAAGTTAATCCAACACGATGCCGTAGCACATCTCTACAAATGCTTCTTACATCCTCCGGTATTACATAACCTCTTTTATTCAGGAATGCATACGCCTTTGATGCCAGGGCAAGGTTAATGCTTGCCCTTGGTGAACCACCGAAACTTATTAAAGGTTTGAGTTTAGCCAGGCTGTAGTTTTCAGGGAAGCGGGTTGCAAATACGATATCCAGTATATAATTTTCTACTTTCTCATCAACATATACCTGCCTCACCAATTCTTTTGCTGTAAGGATCTCAGCTGTAGAAGCCACCGGGTAGATAGTTGGCGCCACAAGCCCCAATGTGTTCTGCCGGATGATCATCTGCTCTTCTGACTTCGTAGGATAAGTCACCACTACCTTTAGCATAAACCTATCCACCTGTGCCTCAGGAAGCGGGTAGGTACCTTCCTGCTCGATCGGGTTCTGCGTAGCGAGCACCAGGAAAGGTTCCGGTAATTTGTAACTGGTATCACCCAGGGTAACCTGGCGTTCCTGCATGGCTTCCAGGAGCGCACTTTGTACTTTCGCCGGGGCACGGTTTATCTCATCCGCCAGGATAAAATTGGAAAAGATCGGGCCTTTCCGCACAAAAAATTCGTTCTTGGATTGATTGTAAATCATTGTACCGATCACGTCAGCCGGTAAAAGATCTGGTGTAAACTGTATCCTGCTGAAATCCGCCTGAATAGATTGCGCCAGGGATTTGATGGATAAGGTTTTTGCAAGGCCCGGAACGCCTTCCAGCAATACGTGCCCATTACTTAGAAGGCCGATGAGCAGGCGTTCAACCATTGTATTTTGCCCAACAATTACTTTGCTTAGTTCACTGTTTATCCGGGTTACAAAACCTGCTGCATGGCTGATCTTTTCATTCAGCAAGCGTATGTCTTCTGCTGTTTGTAGCATATATTATTAGATAATTTAATGTTGGATGCAAATTACGATGTGAAAGTTAACAAAAATGCTGCCACGATAAGGAACGTAAAAATTGGCTATTAATTATACCTGGAACATAATCGCCAGCAAGAAAAAATACCGAATGGTCAACTTAAATATTTCCCAACGATCGGCACACGGCGCCCTACCCCGAAAGCTTTCGGGGAAACGCGGATGATCGGGCAAAATTGGTTTCGTTTGTATTCATTCACGTTCACCATTTTCAACACACGATCTACCAATGCTGGTTCAAGGCCCGCAGCTTTTATTTCTTCAGAGCCTTTTGATTGCTCGATATATTGATAGAGCAATTTGTCCAATACTATATACTCCGGGAGGCTATCACTATCTTTCTGGCCCGGGCGAAGTTCAGCACTTGGTGCCTTTGTTATGATATGGCCAGGAATGATCTCCTCATTGCGGTTAATATATTTTGCAAGTTCATATACCTGTAACTTATAACAATCCCCCAACACGCCCAGCCCGCCGGCCATGTCCCCGTACAACGTACCGTATCCTGTGGCCAGTTCGCTTTTGTTAGAGGTGTTCAGTAAAATGTAACCAAACTTATTTGCGATGGCCATTAATAAATTCCCACGGGTACGGCTTTGAATATTTTCTTCGGCTATGCCAAAGGGTAAGCCTGCAAACAGCGGTTCAAGTTGTTGCAAGAAACTATCATAAATGTCTTTAATTGGAATAATGTCATAGGGATTGTTGAGGTTTTTACTTAACTGTTCTGCATCACTTACCGAATGCCCGGAAGAATATGCTGAAGGCATCAGCACAGCCTTTACATTTTCGGAGCCCAGTGCTTTACTCGCAAGCACCAGGGTAACTGCACTATCGATACCTCCGCTGCTTCCAAGGATTGCTTTAGCAAAACCCATCTTTTGAAAATAGTCTTTTATACCCAGCAGCAATGCCTCGTAAACTTGGCCGATATTCATCGATGGCTCGAGGCCTGCCGGATTCATCTCTTCATTCGGCAACATGTTGGCCGGTTCCAGTACTGCCCCCTCTATAGTACCGTCCACATTTAAAACAAATGCTTTGCTTTCTTCACGGAAACTGGCGAATTTACCACACAAATTAGCATATTTGTCAAACACCAGTGAGGTTCCATCAAATACGATCTCGGTCTGGCTCCCCACCGCATTACAGTAAAACATGGGTATTCCATATTTTAAAACATTCGCTTTCACAGTAGCCTGCCGGTCTGCATCATGCGTATAATCAAAAGGGGATGCGGAGAGATTTATCATGAGATCCGGCTGCTGCGTCATCAGCATATCCATCGGGCAATAACGGTAAAGCGGGTTACTGCCAAGGTTCCAGATATCCTCACAAATAGTGACGGCAATCTTTTTGCCTTTCCACTCTACCACTTTCCATTCATTGGCAGGTTCAAAATAACGGTTTTCATCAAATACATCATAAGTTGGGAGGCAGGTTTTGTGGATCACTTGTCTGATCTCTTTTTCGGCAAGGAACCACGCAGCATTAAAAAGGTCTTTCCCTTCAGGCGAAGGATTGCGGTGAGGCCCGCCCACAAGAACAGCTATGCCATCCGCATGTTCTTTGATCCTTTCGATAGCTGCGTAACACTGATCAATAAAGTTATTAAAATAAAGAAAGTCACGGGGGGGATAACCACAAATTGAAAGCTCACTGAATACAATAAGGTCTGCCTGTTGTAGTTTTGCTTCTTCAATAGCCCCGATGATCTTAGAGGTGTTACTTTCAAAATTGCCAATGTGGTAGTTCTGTTGGGCCAAAAATATTTTCATAATTCAAACGCTTAAAGGAACTTAACTTTATGTTTTTAAACTGGTTTGCAAAGTTAAATCTTTCAAAAGCATAACGGGTATGAGATTTTCTGCAGTAATATTTTTGTTGGCAATCGTTTTCAGTGCATGCAGCAATGCTGACGACACACCAGATGTTTCGGGCATAAAAGTGGACCTCACAACACAGCGATTTGAAAGAGATTTTTTTTCTTTGGATACGCAACAGCTCGTGCCTGCTTTGGATAAACTCATCAGCCGTTACCCTTCGTTTGGAGAAAATTTCCTGACAACAATCC
The DNA here is from genome assembly GCA_043727215.1 of Chitinophagaceae bacterium. Classification (GTDB taxonomy): domain Bacteria; phylum Bacteroidota; class Bacteroidia; order Chitinophagales; family Chitinophagaceae; genus Ferruginibacter. The sequence goes on from JAYSYY010000093.1 coordinate 45,164, forward strand.
TGAACACGGATCCTAAATGGCCTGCTGATACTGCCGCTGCCTACATCAGCGGTTTTATAAGTGCGTACCGGAATATTTTTGATTCTTCCCGGAAAGTGTTCGCGGATTTTACGCCTTATGAAAAGCAACTGAAAAAATCAGTTCAATACCTGCAGTATTATTTTCCTAAGTACCCTGCGCCAAAGAAGATCATTACCTACATCGGCCCGCTCGATGGATATGGTGATATCCTGGATACAGATGCATTTATCGTGGGACTGCATCATCACCTCGGCAGCAATTTTTCCGGCTACCAGACAGACATGGTAAGAACAATTTATCCCGGCTACATCAGTGCCCGTTTTACCCCCGATTACATCGCAATAAACTGCATGAAAAATGTGGTACTGGACATGTACCCCGAGAAAATTGAAGACAAAACATTAGTTGTTCAAATGGTTGAGAAAGGAAAACATTTACTGTTGTTGCAAAAACTTGTACCCTATGCGAAAGAGCATGAACTGATAGGTTACACGGAAAAACAATGGAATGAAAGCATTCAGCGGGAAGCAGTTATATGGGATTTTTTAGTGCAGAATAATTTCCTTCAGTCCATCGATAATAATATCATCAAGAATTACATTGGGGACAGTCCTAAAACTACAGAACTGGGAGAAGCGTCTCCCGGCAACATCGGGTCCTTCTCGGGATGGATGATCGTAAAAAAATACATGAAGAATTTTCCTGAAACCACCCTTGCGGGCCTGATGACTACAGATGCCGAAACCATCTTTCAACAGGCAAAATATAAACCCTGATATCAGGCGGCGGCCTGCGATTTAGTTTCCAAAACCATTGCAGTGGGTTGCACTCCCAATTGTTTCATTACCCGGAAGTGAGAAGCCAATGCCTGACCCATTGTTCTGTATTGGTTATAAGGAAGGTTAAATTCCCTGCATTTTTCCTGGACTATTTTGCTTAAAGCGGGGTAATGCACGTGACTTACTTTAGGGAACAGGTGATGTTCTATCTGGTAATTCAATCCACCTACTAACCAGGAAATGGCTTTGTTTTGCATTGCAAAATTGCTGGTGGTTTTAAGCTGGTGTTCTGCCCAGGCGGTATCAATATGTTTCGTAGTATCAAGCGGAATATGCTCAAATTCTGTATTCTCTACCACGTGTGCCAGCTGGAAAACCAGGGAAAGTGTGAGGCCCATAGATATATTAAGCAATAAAAACCCGGCAAGCCAGCCAGTCCACCCCCAAACGTAAATTGGCAATGCAATAAATGCGACTGCGTACCAAATTTTTGTTACCCAGAAAACGATGTGATTTTTAGTATTCATCTTCCAGGCCGGTGTGGTGTAAATCTTACGGCTGAAATATTTGGTAAAGTCCATGAAAAATATCCAAAAAATGGAAGAAAGAGCATAAACCGGAACAAGGTATAAATGCTGAACCTTATGTGCAGGTACCCACTTCTGGCTTTCGCACTGGCGGATGATGGGACTTTTCGCGATATCGTCATCAATGCCATCCACATTTGTATAGGTATGATGTATAATGTTGTGTTTTTGCTTCCAGAAAAAGGAACTTGCTCCCATCACATTGGCGCTTAGTCCAATAAAATCATTCAGCCTGGCGTTTGGGCTATAACTGCCGTGGTTGGCATCATGCATCACGCTAAACCCGATGCACGCTAAAATAAAACCCAGCAAAAGGGAAAGAAGCAATGCAGCGATTGCAGGCAAGTTTAAAAAAAGCAGGGAGGTATAGATCAACAGTGCAGACCCGGTTAAAATGATGGTCTTTGAAAATAACCGCCAGTCGCCGGTCCTCTTAATTTGCTTTTGAGAAAAATAAACATCAGCAGCAGATTTCAAGGTTTGAAAAAATTCATTATTGCTGTTGTTGAAGATAATTTTAGACATATTGGATTTTGCTGGAGTTTGGAAAACAATCCGTTTCTGAACCTGGGCAATATATACAATTAATGTATATAATCAGGAGATTGTGCAGAGATATGTACGGTTTGCTGTTAAAAAAGCCGTTAATTCATCTTAAAAGGTACCTGCATTTCAAAAGACGGGATCACAACATTGAAAGTGTGTTGTGTGTTTAGGTTTTCCATAAGGTAAGTGCCATGCATTCTGCCGATCTCACTTCTCAGGTTGCAGCCACTCATATATTCATATTTATCCGCTGGCGCAATGATGGGTTGGATACCAACGACCCCTTCCCCCTGCACTTCCTTCAGGCTTCCATTACTGTCGAATATATGCCAGTGCCTGCTGATTAATTTCACCGGGAAGTCATTGCTGTTTTCAATTGTAATACGATACGCAAACATGAATTCACTGTTCAACGGGTTGCTAAATTCCGGTTGGTAAAATGTTTCTACACTTATTTTAACCCCGCCTGATATTTTACTCGTCATAAGGTGATTTACACTAAGTTAAGAAAATTTAACCAGCGAAAACAAAAATGGATCAGCCAATTTTTTTAGAAAGAACGTAACCATTCTTGTGCAGCCAGCTTAATACTTTATCCCTGTTATCTCCCTGCACCAGGATCTCCATGTCTTTAACAGCGCCGCCTGTGCCACAGAAAGACTTCAATTTTCTCCCTAGTTCCTCGGCTGCTGCTGCTGTACCGGTAAACCCTTCCACCAGGGTTACCGCTTTTCCTGCCCTGTGCCTGGTCTCCAGTTTTACTTTTAATTTCTGCTCCTGTGCAGGAAGCGACCGCTGAACAGATTCTTCTTTTTGTAGGCTGAAAGAAGGGTCAGTGGAATACACGATCCCGCTTCTCGTTTGTTTACTTTTTGTCATCCCGTTTGTTTATTCAATGATGGCTTTAAGGCTAAGGTCCAGGCTTACCGCCTGGTGAATGATGGCACCACTTGAAACATAATCTACACCGGTAGCTGCATATTGTTCCAGGTTATCGTAGTTGATGCCGCCACTCGCTTCCGTTTCGTACTGGCCGGCGATAATTTTTAAGGCTTCTACGATCAGGGGCGGTGTAAAATTATCCAGCATGATCCGGTCGACCTTACCTGTTTCCATTACAATCTGCACGTCCTGAAGGTTCCTGGTTTCTACCTCAATTTTTAAACCGGGCCTTACGGTTTGCGTATATGCAAAAGCTTTTTCAATTGCGTTTTTAATTCCACCACAATAATCAATATGGTTATCCTTCAACATGATCATATCGTACAATCCAAACCGGTGATTCACCGCACCGCCTATCCTCACAGCTTCTTTTTCCAGTACCCGAAAATTGGGGGTTGTTTTTCTTGTATCCAGGAGCCGCGTCGGATAACCTTCGAGCTTTTGAACATACCTGTTCGTAAGCGATGCAATGCCGCTCATTCGTTGCATGCAATTAAGTACAAGTCGCTCGCATTGCAGGATCGTGTGCACATCTGCTTTTACTTCAAACGCTTTGTCCCCGTAATTCATTGCATCTCCATCCTGCTTCAATGCCGAAAATACTATACCCGGCTGCATGATCCCAAAAATTCTTTTCGCTACTTCCATCCCGGCCAGCACGCCTTCCTGTTTTACTTTAAGCACAGCCCTGCCTACAGTTCCTCTATCAATTGTTGAAAGGGTAGAATGATCTCCATCGCCGATATCCTCTTTCAGCGCGGCCTTTAGAAGTTCGTCAATGACTGTCTCTTTGTTCATGATGCGACAAAGCTAAGTAAGCAATTTGTTTTGGGCAATAAAAAAGCTCCTATACCAAGGAGCTTTTTAAATAGGATCAACTGCTAAATTAATTTTCGAACCTTATCTCCTGCAACAACTGTTTGTCCCCTTTTTGTTTCATAAAAATGGTGGTGCGATATGCACTGCTGCGTGTGACCAATTTACCTATGCAATATTGAGAGCCGCCGTTGTCGCCTTTATGCAAGACCTGGAAATCTTTAATAGAATTATTATTGAAAAAATCCCTGAGGATGACCTCCGCCTGGCTTTTGCTATAACTGTTTGTTTTCTCGGACAGGGTTATCTCTACGGTGTTATCAAAATACTTTGCAATCTGGCTCGCATTACCTGATCTCAGTGAAGCTACAACCTCCTCGATCCCGAGCCGTTTAGTAAAAGAAAAGAGGGTGAGAGAAAGGAATAGTAATGTAAAAATTCTTTTCATTTTATCCATTTTTTGTTCGTCCTGCATTGGGCTAAAAACGTGCCAACAAACCTTAAAATTACCCGTTTTAGAAGATTTTCATAGCATCCTATTAAGCAAAACGGTTACGTATCTTTCAAATAAGTAGTTTTACAGAATGGAAAATAAGAAAATAATGCTAGCCATTATGGACGGCTGGGGTTTGGGAAAGGTGAAAAGCAGCGATGCCATCCAGCACGCCCATGTGCCGTTTGTTACATCCCTTTATAGCAAATATCCAAATACTACGCTCATCACCTGCGGTTTAGATGTGGGTCTTCCGGCAGGCCAAATGGGCAACAGCGAGGTTGGGCATATGAACCTGGGAGCCGGAAAAGTGGTTTACCAGGAACTGGAACGAATCAATGTGGCTATCCAGGATCGGGTGTTCCACCAGAATGCGACTCTTCTGCAGGCCATCGGCCATTGCAGGCAAAACGGCACCACCCTGCATCTCATGGGGCTGGTAAGCGATGGGGGGGTTCACTCTCATATCAATCACCTTAAGGCTATTACCGAAATCTGTAAAGCACATGACTTCGAAAATGTACTCATCCATGCTTTTACAGATGGAAGGGATACGGATCCGAAAAGTGGGTTAGGGTTCATCGAGGAACTGCTGATCCACCTTAGGGAAACCACGGGTGAATTAGCCAGCATAACGGGTAGGTACTATGCAATGGACCGGGATAAGAGATGGGAAAGGGTGAAAATTGCGTATGATGCCCTGGTTAACGGGATCGGGCAGGCATCCATCGACTTGCCGGCCGCGGTTACAAGCTCTTACGACAATAAAATAACAGATGAATTTATTCTCCCTATTATTAATGCAGGCCTCCGCAAAACCACGATGACCCCGGGGGATGCTGTCATTTCTTTTAATTTTCGCACAGACCGTTGCAGGGAAATTACAGAAGTGCTTACGCAATTTGCGGTTCCGGAATTTGGCATGGAACCATTGGAGCTCTATTATACGACGATGACCTCCTACCACGAGGGATACAAAAACATCGAGGTCATCTTTGAAAAGGACAATCTTGATCACACCCTGGGGGAAGTGCTGGCAGCCCACGGTAAAACCCAGTTAAGAATCGCGGAAACAGAGAAATACCCCCATGTGACTTTTTTCTTCAGCGGTGGCAGGGAAAATGTATTCCCTGGAGAGAACAGGATCATGATCCCTTCTCCAAAAGTAGCTACATACGATCTTCAACCTACCATGAGCGCCCGGGAAATCACCCGGGCAGCGATCCATGAAATTGAAACCACATCCCCGGATTTCATCTGTTTAAATTATGCCAACGCAGATATGGTCGGGCATACAGGCATTTGGGAGGCGGTGATAAAGGCAGTGGAAACCGTAGATACTTGCGTAAGTGAGTTGGTGGAAGCTGCATTAAAGAAAGACTATTGTATCTTTTTAACTGCCGACCACGGTAATGCAGATTACGAGATCAACCCGGATGGCTCTCCCAACACGGCCCATACCTTGAACCCTGTTCCGCTGTTCATAATAGATAACCATTGGAAAGGCACAGTGGCACCGGGAAAACTAGGCGATATTGCACCCACTATATTAAAAATGATGAATATTCCCATCCCATTAGTCATGACGGGGAATGTCCTGATTTAACATTTGAGAATGAAAAAAATTATTAAAACCATTTTCCTGGCGCTGTTCCTCATCTTCCTGTTAGCCCAACTTTACCCGAGGGCAAAAAATAACGTCAGCGGGTCTGAAATCCGCCACCTGAGAACTGTTCATGATATTCCGGCAGACATACAAGACCTGCTGAAATCATCCTGTTATGATTGTCACAGCAACAACACCGTATATCCCTGGTATTATAATATTCAACCCCTTGCCTGGTGGCTGGACGACCATGTGGCGGAGGGTAAAAGAGAACTTAATTTTTCTGAATTTGCCGGTTACAACCTTGCTAAACAATACTATAAACTGGAAGAACTGGAAGAATTGGTTACGGCAGGCGATATGCCCCTGAAGACCTACAGCTTTGTACATGGTGAGGCCAGGCTGAGTAATGAAGAAAGACTATCTATAACCAATTGGGCGAAACTTGTGCGGGAAAATATGAAAGCCCGTTATCCTGCCGATAGCCTCATCCGGAAGAAAAAGTAGGACAGCCACCAACCAGGCGGTTCAGCACAAAAACGGAAAAACATCCGGTAATGGATTGCGCCCATTCCCTGCAGCAGCCGAACCCGGCCGGTGGCACCACGGGTGAAACCGTTCCTTAATTGAACCCATTGCCAAAGCAGCTATTGCCACCGGGGCGGATGGCTTGTTCATAGAAACACCTCCCAATCCATCGGCAGCCAAAAGCGATTGTGCTAATATGCTTAGATTAGATTTGCTTGAACCGTTGCCGGAGAAACTGGTAAAATTAAGGAAGGCGATATAGCCTCCCCTCTTCCACTCCCAAAGGAGAGGGAAGTTGCGACAGTATAAAGGCAAACATGTAAACTTCCACAGTGGCATTGCTTAAAAATGAACGGTTTACCGCTAATGATTTTTTCCTTCGATCTTCTCCATAATCAGTTCCCCCTTCAGGGGCAGAGGGGGTTTTGCCTCCCGGCATAGTCTGCTTTCAGCCATATCATAGCCCACCCTTCCCCTAGTTATATGTGCTATCTCTCCGCCATTTAGCACACAGGTAGCACAGAGATAGCAAAGGAAGTAGTAATTAATTATAACAGTGACACAGATACAAGTGGTAACGACAATAATGTTTCCGGGAGCTGCAGTAGGTTTATGAGGTATACATAAAAATCAATTGAAGGGAAGGATGTTAAAATTTTCTTTGGGCAACCCGGTGCAGCGATGCTTCAAGGTTTTTTGTCTATATTTAAAGGGTAAAAACAATATTATCTATGACCGAAGAGCAAATGCTTGCCGGAAGTGTAAAAAACAATCCTGCCGCGCAGGAAGAGTTGTATAATAGATTTAGCCCGCGCATGCTTGGGGTATGTTACCGGTTCGCAAAGAACAGGGAAGATGCCGAGGATATGTTACAGGAAGGATTTATCAAGATCTTTACCCAGCTACACCAGTACAGGAGTGAAGGTGCATTGGAAGGGTGGATCAGGAGAATCATTGTGCACACTTGTATTAATATCCTGAAAAAGAATAAAAAGTTTGCAGACAGTGTGAATATTATTTACGCGAAGAGCATTCACATCAGGGAAGAAATGATCCCATCCATTATGCAGGCGAAACAGGTTGTAGAATGTATAAGGCTTCTACCAGTAGGTTACAGAACCGTCCTAAACCTGTATGCAATCGAAGGTTTCTCCCATAAAGAGATAGGACATTTGCTGGATATCGAAGAAAGTACCAGCCGAAGCCAATATACCAGGGCTAAAGCAATGCTGGAAGAAATACTGGTTAAAAAGAAAATCATCCAAAAACCCCGTAAGGTTAATTACGGGGATGCTGCCTCCTCAAGTTAGCTGTCTCAATAAAGAAAGCGATACCTGAGTTACCAAAACCAAAATGAACTTTTGTGAAAGATGGAAAAAGATTTTTACACAGATGACTTTGAACAACTGTTGAAGGATACGACAGAAGACTTTCGGATGTATCCTTCAAGAAAAGTATGGCATAGTATCTACAACGATCTGCATCCTGCAAAAAAATGGCCTTCCTTTGCTGTTTGCCTTTTATTGATAACGGCGATCCTGTATGTTGGTATCAATAACAATAACACGATCAATGCAGATGCGGAGAACCTGATGCTTTCTACGCTGGCTCATACAGAAACGGAAGCCGGCGATGCTAAACCTTTCTCCGGCCCTGTTAACAAAACAAAGAACGCCGACAATTCACCCATCACGGCCGCGGCGATCCCTGCGCAAAATATGGACAACCCGGTATCAGCAAATACCAACCCTCGCTCGCTCAACGTTGAGATTTCCTATCCCGTACCGGCCGAAACGGAACCCCTCCGGCAAGCAGCGCCTGATGAAACCAACGCTGTATCCCTGGCAACAAAACAGGAATTACGCACCGAGACATTTGTCAATACGATTGCACCTCAGCCTGAAGTTGCAGAAGTGCCCATTACAGACAGAAGTAGGATAGCCGAACCGGTCGCAGAAAGATCCGCCGGTACAGTTGACCTTGCAACGGCCGCTGTGAATGACCCCGCCACTGTGCACAAAGATGTTGCAGCAGAAACGGCTGGCAAAGCCAATATGAACACAAGCCTGGCCGAGACCAGTTCGTCGCCGCAGTTAAAAAATGCAAAAACGGAAGATAAGGTCTGGATGGAGGATTTCGCGTTTCATAACAAGAAGAGCGGCAACAAATGGAAAACGAAATTTTCAACCCTGGTATATATAACACCGTCTATTGGTTACAGGATCCTTAATAAGAATAACAACTTTGAGCCGGTGAACGCTCTGCTTATACGTAGCAGCGCTACGTCTGTTGACGCAGATGATGCCATTTCCCAACAGGCAGCGCTTAACCTGGAATCAGGAGCAACCGCCATCCTGGATCTCACCCGGAAGTTGAGGGTCAAAGCAGGAGTTCAGTTCAACTACACAAATTACCTTTCTTTCGCCGAGCGGTTAAGCCACCCTACACAAACAAACGTGCTGTTAAATGACCTGGAAACCGGCAATACCATGCTGTTTCCTTTCAGCACAAGTTATGGTAACCAGGGTTCCGATAACAGGGCAAGGCTGAATAACAAAACTGCACAATTCTCTATCCCGATCGGGGCGGACTATAAACTCGCGGGGAATGATAAAATCAAATGGTATGTTGGAGCAACTATCCAACCTACTTACGTAGCCGGCGGAACTGCCTATCTGGTGTCGTCCGATTACAAACATTATGTAGAGGTACCGTCTATGCTGCGCACCTGGAACCTTAATGCCGGTTTCGAATCTATTGTTAGTTATAAGACGAAGGGTGGTTCAGTTATAAATATTGGTCCACAGTTCCGTTACCAATTATTCTCCACTTATAGCAACCGCTATACGTATACTGAAAATCTTTACAACGTTGGGGTAAAATTCGGCATCACCCGGAAGTTCTGACCACCTGAAATCATTTAACAGCGCAACAGGTGTGTTGCGCTTTTTTTATGAGCTTATTCTTAAATCATTTGGACTTTTCGGGCTAATTTTGAAATTATGAAAATCCTCTTCCTGGTAATTTTATCCGCCGGACTTTTTTTTTCCTGTGCGCAAACTGAAGACGAAACCGCTCCGGTTGTGGCAGCGACCGCCCCGGTAAAAACCGAGGATTTTTTCCCGGTCACCAACTTTATCCGCGGCCAGATCACCGAAATTGGGTCCGGCGGGGTGAACCCACTCCAAATCACAACCGCTGGAACGAGGGTAGATTCCTCGTGGATAAAAGTAGAGGATCTGAACCAGGCTTTTGCAGGTTTCCTCCAGCCGGTAATTGATAGCAGCAGCATGGCTCGCTTCTTTAACGAAAGCAAATTTTTAGACCAGACCCTGAACACGTATACCTTCACCTATGAACCTTCTGCACCGCTGCCAGATAGTATGGTAATCCAACGATGGGATGTATATATCAATCCCAAAATAAATACCGTAAAGCGAATTTACATAGAAAAAGAAGGACTGGATAAAAAGCAGCAGCAACTTACCTGGCAAAGCAAAGAATGGTGCAAGGTTGTTAGTTTTTCAGCGGCAGGAGCTGTAGAAAAAGAGGTACTCATAAAATGGAAGTTTGAATAACCATGACAGCAAGCGAATTTTCAGCGATAGCAGGCACCATCCCATCCTTACCTGGTATCTATAAATATTTCAACAAAAACAACCAGTTAATATATGTAGGTAAGGCCAAACAGCTCAGGAAAAGAGTCAGCAGCTATTTCTCCAAGACCCTGGTAAACTATAAGACGGCTGAGCTGGTGCGCCGGATCAGCAAGATAGAATTTACAATCGTCAATAGTGAACAGGACGCATTCCTCCTGGAAAATTCCCTGATCAAAGAGTTTCAGCCCGTCTTCAACATCAACCTGAAAGACGACAAGTCCTATCCTTATATCGTTGTAAAGAACGAGCCCTTTCCCAGGGTATTTTTTACACGCAAAAAGATAAACGACGGTTCATTGTATTTTGGCCCTTATACTTCTGTAGCCAAAGTGAGGGATATGCTGAATTTCACCAGGCAGCTTATCCCGTTACGCACCTGTAAACTAAATCTTACCCCACAAAATATTCAGAAAGGGAAATTTAAGGTATGCCTGGAATACCATCTTGGCAACTGTAAAGGCCCCTGCGAAGCATTACAATCAGCAGAAGATTACCAGGAAGGTCTGCAGCAACTCAAGCATTTACTCAAAGGGAATCTATCCCCGGTGTTGCAGCATTACAGGAGCGTGGTGAAAATGCACTCGCAGAATATGGAATTTGAAAAAGCCTCTTTTTTTCAAAGCAAAATTGAACACCTCCAAAAATACCAGTCCCGGTCTGAGGTGGTGAATACCAAAACCGGTACGGTGGATGTGTTTAGCATTATCGAAGAGGGAGACACCGCATATGTCAATTACCTGGCAGTTAGCAACGGTAGTATCATTCAAACTAAAACAATTGTGCTGGAGAAAAAACTGGATGAAACCGCTGCGGAAGTGTTGTCCTTTGCCATCGCCCAATTGCGGGAGACATTTGAGAGCGAAGCCAAAGAAGTGATTGTACCTTTTGAAATTGACTACCCCGATAGCAGTGTAAATGTTACCATCCCCAAAGGGGGAGACAGGAAAAAACTCCTGGATCTTTCTGTAAAAAATGTCAATTATTTTACCCAGGAGTTGCATGCTAAAAAGTTATTAAAACTGGAAGATAAAACCAATGATGAAAAAGAGCGTGTATTGGACCAACTGCAAGAGGACCTTCACCTGAAGGAACTGCCGAGGCATATCGAGTGTTTTGATAACTCAAATTTTCATGGCAGCTACCCGGTTGCAGCGATGGTTTGCTTCCGAAACGGCGAGCCTAGTAAAAAAGATTATCGCCAGTTCAATATAAAAACAGTTGAAGGAATCAATGACTTCGCCTCCATGAGCGAGGTTGTATACAGGCGATATTCCCGGCTTATGAGGGAAGAAAAAGACCTGCCAAACCTGGTAATAATTGATGGAGGCAAAGGCCAGCTAAGTGCAGCCATGGACAGTATTAAAAGCCTGGACCTTTTGGGTAAAATAACCCTTGTTGGACTGGCTAAAAACCAGGAAGAACTGTTTTTTGCAGGGGACACAACATCACTTCAGCTACCATGGGACAGCGAGAGCCTGAAACTGATCAGAAGAATCAGGGATGAAGTTCACCGGTTCGGGATCAGTTTCCACCGAAACCAGCGCAGCCGGGGAACATTTAAAAATGAACTGGAAGGTATTCCGGGTATTGGCAAACAAACGGCAGACATGTTATTGAAAACCTTCAAATCTGTGACCAAGATCAAGGAAACACCAAAAGAGGAGCTAATCAGGCTGCTTGGACCGAAAAAAGCTGAACTGCTGGTCAACGGGTTGAAGGCATAAAAAAAGGGCCAGGATAAAAATCCAGCCCCGCTTTAAAATCCAATATCCTATGAAAAACCGATACAAAAGTATACGGCAATATGCAAAGGAACAATACCTCATTTGTGGTATTTAAATTATTTGAACGCAGCGGGCCTGTATAAAAATAAAAAAGGGCCAGGATAGAAATCCAGCCCCGTTTTAAAATCCAATATCCTATGAAAAACCGATACAAATATACCGGAGGTCTCCATTGCCACCAATACCCTTTTCTGGGTATTTTAATATATAACAAAAGCCCCTCATGTGAGGGGCCCCGTTAAAAAGTTAGTATTGGCAGTTTTAATAACTCCACAGATCCTGCTCGTAGTTAAAGATCTTATCCTTGATATTCTCACCTTCCAATAGTTGTAGGATCGAATTCTCACTTAAACCTTTATAATTCTTGATGAACTGATCGTGCGGGTTGTCAATGGTACTTTTTATGATCCTGCCGTAGAACATCCTGCTTTCAAAAAGTTCCTCCCAGCTCATACGTGCACCAAAGTTTTTACCATTGTATACCTCGTATTTTGCGAAGATTCCTCTCATATCGGGGTAATAAACCCAGAACAATTCTGTTTCTCCTACGTTTACACCCTGCGTAGTGATGACATTTTTTACCGGAGCGATCCCCAGGATACGCCAGAACAAACGAGAACTTTCCTTATCGAAGATCACTTCTTCCTTGATCCTGAACTTGTAGAATGAATCAAAGTTGATATCATTTACCATCCGTTTTGTACCCGTAAGTTCACCTGCTTCGTTGTAAATCGGAACGTCAATGGGTTCGCCTGCTACGACCTTAGCCACTTCGCCTTTAGTCATAGGTGTAGTAAACCGGTCATCTACGTTACTGAATACTGTGACAAGGCTATCCTGGATAGCTTGCAGTAATATAGAGATGAAACGTTGGTTACCGTTACTTTCATCCGCTGAATATTGGAAGGGCTGATTGATCTTCTCCCTTGTATCGATCTCTCTCCAGATCTTGTGCCTGTAAACAGCATCATCTGCCCGCAGGTGCTCATAAGCCAAGGGTGTACGCTCCCTAAGAACAGTTGTTTCCACTGCTTCATCCATACGGAGCGAAGGTTTCACCATTTTAATAGGCAAACTATCGTTCACGGGTTCCTGCACTGCAGCAATGGCTGCTACTGTATCTGCTGTAGCCACAGTAGGCTGTACTCTTGCTTTCGTTTTAGTGGAAGTAGACCTCTTGGTGGAAGTACGCTTTTTAACCGGTTTTTTCTGTGCCATGGCCTCATCAGCAATACCGCCGAGTAAGACTGCCAGGAACAAAAATTTGAGGATGCTTTTTTTCATAGCTATATATTTTAATATAATGCGATTGATTTACCGTCAATAGACCTTGTACCATCGGGGCCTGTCACTTTGATATTATCAAAAGATATAACAGAACCAGGACCGCAGCGTTGCATGTAGGTGGACAAACCTCCCAGGCTGTTCCCGCTGATCGAAGCAATACCCACGTTAGGAAAATTAGCGCCCGAAAAATAAACTGTCGCACTCGCGATATTATACTTCAGGTCAAAATCAAAGTTTTCTAATTCCGCCCTGCAGAATTGCTGGTTTTTAAATTCTACTGACGGCATACGGATTTTACCGGAACCAACTTTAAAGATCGGATCAGGGATCCTTTTCACCCTGAAACCATAAGTGCTTGATTTTCCATCTGCATTCACAGTGATAGAAGCAGCGCCCACGGAACTTACCCGTACGGACCTTTTTGAACCTGAACCACTGATGGTACCACCACTCATGCTAACAGAGGTTTTATCCCAGCCTGTTGGTGAACCGATCGTTACCGGATTGTCGACACCAATGTAGAACACATTCATTTTATCCAGCATCACAGCTGCACCACCTGGTACACCTACAGTATATTCAATATTGTATGACTTGGTTTCTTTGGTACCGTCTGGTTTTGTATAAGTTACCTGTACCGGTACAGTTTTGGCGCCAGCCCCTTCGGCTGTAAATTCCCTGGTTGCGACACCGTCTGCATTTACAGGTGCACCTGAACCTCCAATACTGATAATAGGCTGTGCTGCTGTACTGAAAGCGCCCACACCGGCAGTTATGCTCATTTTTTCTCCCGGCATAACGTAGTTGGAACTTTGACCTACAATAGCAGCAAACTGGTTATAAACTATTTCAACAGAACCGATCTTATTGTGAAAATGGGTTACAACAGTATTCTCTGCATTTTTTACGTTGTTTTGAAATTTACTTAACATAGTCAATGCAGCCACTACTGGCGTCATATGAAAATAGTTAGTGGTAAATTCTTTCCTGTTGCCTTCTTTACCAATTACATCTGCAGTGCTTATAGGCCAGCTTGCCTCGAATTGTTTAAGTTCAGCCGGATCAATAGCGATCATTGCTTTCTTATAATCTTCCAGCTTCTGCTTTAAGATTGCACCTTGTTTGTTAGTTTCAAAAAGTCGGGTAGAAGCATCCAGGTTGTCTTCTTTGAAGCTTTCAACCTGCCGGCCATCTACATCTTTCATCTTAAGACCAGCTTCATTCTTAAGTTGTACTTTTAAATCTTCCAGGTCTTTGTATAATTGGGCGGATAAAGCCTGGGCTTTTTGAGCCTTTGGCTGCCATACAGCTGCTCTCTCTCTATACTTTTCATCCTTTAATTTTTCCTGGAATGATTTATAGATCGTGGCGTTTGCATTTGAAATGTTTGTGCTGGATCCCTGGAGACTTAGATCTACTGTTTTGAAGGCCTCCAGAATTTCCGCCGATACGTTTAGCGCCAGGATAGCTGTCAATACCAAATACATGATATTGATCATCTTCTGCCGGGGCTCTTTGGGTAAAGCCATATCTTTTTATTATTAATTAGTTTTTATAAATATTGTTTGGATTTGTCGAACTAAACCGAATTACCTGCCTTGCATTGCACTCAGCATATTACCATACACTGAATTTAATTTACCCAAATTATTTGCGAGCAAACCAATCTGATCTTTCGCCTTAGTTGCATCTTCTACGCTGGCCATCATGGTCTGGCTGGCTTCAGCCATCTTACCATAAAAACCATTTAAAGCTTTAAGGTGGTTGTTACTTTCGTTTAGTTCCAATTCATATATAGTGTTCAAAGAACCCAGGTTTTTAGTTAACACCTGCACCTGCTCGTGGAAACCTTTCGCACTTTCAGAAGCGTTGCTGAAAGAAGCCATGGTATTTGCACTGTTGCTGAATGCTGTGGTCATAGATCCGATGGCTACTGTTGCTTCCTTTGTTTTAGCGCCAAAATCAGCAGTAGATTTTACTACATCGCCTACATCAGTGATACCATTCACGGTAGTGCCTAATTTCTGGAAACCTTCCCCTAGTCTTTTGAGGTTAGCAGGTGTGATATCAGCTTCCTGTAACATTTTATCCATAGAATTTAACGCAGGATTAGAAGCCGAAACTGTTTCCAATATTTCGTCATCTTCTTCATGATGTTTTGGTTTTACCCACTCAATTGCTGCATAAACCAGGAAGATGGCAGTTTCTGTCCACATACCAATGGTAAGCATCACATCTGCGTATGATTGGTGAGTTAATTTAGCCCAGGCTGCAAATATGATTACAGCGGCGCCAGCACTTACTGCTACATCGATGACGGTTAGGAAGGTTCTTTTTCTGTGAGCCATAGTTGAAAGATTTTAATGTTTTAAGTGGGGATTGTTTTTGGTTTATTCGAAAGTTGGTGTAATAACCCGTTTTGTTGTTTAGACAAAACGGGTCACCACAATAAATTATTGTCAGTTGGAAAAATAAAGGCTGTTAAAGGTGTAATCTATTAGCCGCGTTTTTTGGGTGCAGGAGGTAAATCTATCACACATCTGAATCCAATATAAGATTTTGATGTATCCTGGTATTCGTAGTTTCTTGTACTTGTTTGCAGGAAATGTCCTACATCTTTCCAGCTACCACCACGTAATACTTTACGTTTCATTCTTGGAGGATCAGAATCTTTCGCGTTCCAGCGAATATCCGGGTTCATATCGTGCTGGAAATTGTATCCACCTTCGTAATATAAAGAGGAGGTCCACTCAGATACGTTACCAGCCATGTTATACAGACCGAAATCGTTTGGCCAGTAAGCATCAGCTCTTACAGTGTAAAAACCGCCATCTTCAGGATAGTTGCCACGGCCTGGTTTGAAATTGGCCAGCAAACAACCTTTTTTATTCCTGAGGTAAGGACCACCCCATGGATAAGGGGACTGTGTGCGTCCACCACGTGCGGCATATTCCCATTGAGCTTCATTCGGAAGCCTGAAATCGGATTCAGCGGTTCTTTTTTTGCTCTCAAGAAAAGTGTTCAGGTATAAGGTT
Source organism: Chitinophagaceae bacterium (assembly GCA_043727215.1). Lineage (GTDB taxonomy): Bacteria > Bacteroidota > Bacteroidia > Chitinophagales > Chitinophagaceae > Ferruginibacter. Next base: position 61,247 of record JAYSYY010000093.1, read on the forward strand.
CTCCATTCGCAGAATGCTGTAGCCTGTTTCCAGCTTACGCCTACCACAGGATAATTACCAAAAGCGGGGTGGCCGTAATACTTTTTAGCCATTGGCTCATTGTATGAGTAAGCAAAATCCCTTACCCAGCATAATGAATCAGGGTAAACAGGTATTTGTTGTTTTACGATGAACGCAGAGCGGGGAATTGTTACGTCACGGTTGTTTGCAGCGGCTTTGTAATCAAATACCTCAGATTGGTATACAATCTTTTTAGCATCCAATTCTTTTTTACCAAAAATGCGGTTATCTGGTGTAACGATGATTGCGTCAATTTTCTCAATAGTGGCTTTATCGCCCCACTTGATGGTCTTGGCTTTGGTCCAATCAACCAGTTCTACTCCATCCGGACTCTGCTTCACGAAGCCCATTAATTTGGCTGCTATGGAATCTCTTACCCAGTTCGTAAACTGGCGGTATTCGTTATTGGTAACTTCAGTAGCATCCATCCAGAACCCGCTGATAGAAACCTGCTTGCTCCTTGCGGTGTAAGCGTAGTTTACATCTTCATCACTAGGGCCCATGTGAAAGGTTCCAGGGGGTACATACACCATTCCGGGAGGTTTGGGTAAAGACCAGCGTGCGGCCGGAGCCACACCAACGAGTTGACCGTTATCCTGGCCACCGGATTTCTTTTTTCCGCCCAGCATTTTACAGCTACTTGCAGAGGTAGTTACAGCAACTACAGCTAAGAGGTATAATAACCGATTATTCATTTTTTTAGACTTTGAGGGTAATAGCAAATGTAATGATTATTTTGGTTTAACGTAATTTAGGAAAGTTGGGTAATACTTAATTTTATCAACACTATTCTGTCCGTCAACATTAATAAACGAGGATAATTTCTAATTATTGTGATTTCTTTTATTTAGTTGATAAGTTTTTTATCGCTTCCAACAGGCTTGTCACCGTATCAACCGGAGGGTAACACACTCCTTCCCTACATAGATGAATTTTGGGTTCGCCAAAATTTAACTTATTTTTTAGCATCGGGAAGTTGTCATAGTTGTCGACTTCACTTGCCTGTAATACCCTGTTGGGAATAAATTTTCTCAATACCTGGGATATCAAAGGTTGAATTTGAGTACCCGTTACTGTGATCTCATTTACCCCATAGGCCTGGTTGAGGTAGCTACAAGCCCACACAGCAAAGGACGTGGGGTGTTTTTGCACGGCTTCATTGATCGCATGCTGCATTGCGTTTCCTTTCTCCACCCAGTCTTCTTTGCCAAGAATTATACCGAGGTAGAGTAGGTTTTTGGCCATTACCGCATTGGCGGAGGGTGTGGCTCCGTCATATAATTCAACCTTCCTAACTAAGACATCTGTCTGGCTGGCGTCGGAATAAAAAAAGAAGGGGCTTTGACCATCCTTGAATTGCAGGAATACATAATTGACCAGCTGTTCGCACTGTTCCAGGTAACCCGGGTCCATTGTTATTTCCTGTAAAAGGATGAGGGCTTCTACGAGGTAGGCATAATCATCCAGGAAAGCATAATGCTTGGCAATACCATTCTTATAACTATGGTACAGCAATCCATTGTCCTTCTCTGTACCAAAATGAGTGAGAATAAAGCGGGCGAGGTCTTCGGCTGAAGTCTTATAATCTTCAATCCCGGTCGCCCCATATGCTTTGCAAAACGCTGTCAAAAGCAAGGCATTGCAATTAAGTAGCATTTTATCATCTACACCCGGTGGCACCCTGTGTTTTCTCTCCGCCAGTAAAATGGATTTCCCCGCCACTAGTTTTTGGGCAGCACTCTCCGGGGAAAGCTGGTAACTTTTTGCAAGTGTAATTATATCACCCTGTATGTTCAGAATATTGGTTTCGTCCCAATTACCAGCGGCGGTCACATTAAAATAGTCACAGAATAAACCGGCGTCCTTTCCCAGGAGATTTTCGATCTCCGATTGGTCCCACACGTAGAATTTACCTTCTACTCCTTCGCTGTCGGCATCGATGGCCGTATAATAACCACCTTCAGTTGATTTCATGTCGCTTTTTACAAAGTCCAGGGTAATTTGGAGCCCCTCTCCGAACCTGCTTTCATTGGTCAACTGGTATGCATCGCACAAGGCGGAAGCAAAAAGGGCGTTGTCATACAACATTTTCTCATAATGAGGTACCAGCCATTCATTATCAGTGCTATATCTCGAAATTCCGCCAGCCAGCTGGTCATAGATCCCACCATTTAACATTTTTAATAATGTGACTGTTGCCTGCTCAAGGGATGGCTGATGACCAGCCAGGTGGGCATATGCCAATAAATAATGGATACAGGGAGTATGGAGGAATTTTGGTGCCTTTCCGAACCCACCGTCTTGTTTATCGGCAGCAGCCAGGATATTTTCCGCAATGTGCAGGCATGACGACCTTAAGTAAAAATCACCTTCGTTTTGAAGGTTAAAGATATCGGCCGTAGCAAACCCGGAAGATTGTTTTAAATGATTAACCAGGGTTTCCGCCTGCTGCTCTACCTCGTCCCGTTTATTATGGAAAACATCCTTCATGGCGTGCAATACTTCCGTCCAGGAGGACCTGTTAAAGGCTTTGTGGGGCGGATAATAGGTGCCACCATAAAACGGTTTTGTACCAGGCGTCAGAAACACATTCAGCGGCCACCCGCCACTCCCACTAATTGCCTGCACCGCGTCCATATAAAAATGATCGAGGTCCGGCCTTTCTTCGCGGTCGATCTTAATATTCACAAAATGCTCATTCATCAAAGCCGCCACTGTTTCATCCTCGAAACTTTCGCGTTCCATTACATGGCACCAGTGACAGGCGGAATAACCAATGCTCACCAGGATAGGCAAGTCCTTTTTTTTAGCCAGCTCCAGAGCTTCCAGGCCCCAGGGATACCAGGATACCGGGTTATATGCATGTTGGAGCAGGTAGGGGCTTGTTTCATTTGCAAGGGCATTTGCAACAGCATTATCTTTCATGGCGGTGGAATATGGTTGAAACAATAACCCCCAATAAAAATGCAACCTTAAAAGTGGTATTTAAGGCGTCTATTTCTTTTTCGGAGAATTGGCAGTGAGGAGGTACTTTTCCAGTGCACTGATCATACTGGGGGTTTGAGGCGAAGGGGCTTTTATATCCAGGGTGAGGCCGGCTTCTTCCGCAGCCTTAAATGTATTGGCGCCAAAAGCTCCTATCATCGTGCCGTTCTGTTTATACAGCGGAAAATTTTCAATTAGGCTTCTTACACCACCAGGGGTAAAAAAACAAATGACATCGTAATTGCGATTGATAACTTCCCGGATATCATTACTGATTATTTTATACAATACCGGTGTGGCATAACCGCAGTTATGCTGCTTCAGCCAGTTTGTTATTTCACTATCAAATAATTCAGAACAGGGATACAAAAATTTTTCGTTGTCCTTGTGTTTATTAATAACATCAAAAAGGCTTTTGTTAGTACCGTCTGCACCATAAAAAACTTTTCTCTTGCGGTATAAAATAAATTTTTGAAGATACAGTGCCACTGCTTCAGTGATGCAGAAATATTTGGTCTCCTGGGAAACCGTAACCTTCATCTCTTCGCAGATCCTGAAGAAATGATCGATGGCGTTCCTGCTCGTAAAAATGACTGCAGAAAATGCAGCGATGTCGATCTTCTGTTTACGAAAATCCTTTGCAGGTATGCCTTCTACTACAATAAAAGGGAAAAAATCAATGTTGACACTATACTTCTTCGCTAAGTCAAAATAGGGGGATTTTACACCTTCCGGTTGCGGTTGTGCTATAAGTACTTTTTTAACTTTTTTGTGTGCAGTGATTACTGCCAGTTCGTTTTTTATCATACTTATCTCCAATGATGTTACAAATTTAAAGCTTTTTAGTAATAAATAGTTCTACCAACTTATAAATCAGTATTAGGGGCAGTATCTCGAGCGAAAAGATGTAAAGGAGAAAATGGAAGCGGCTGACTTTTAGTTTGTGTTGTAATAAACTGAATGATCGCACGTACCGGAAAAGAAAAATGATGCCGATAAAAACAAGGGAAAGGATCATCACAACATTCGTGAGAAATTTATCTGAAAAAGCAAGGATGACTATAATCGGTAAGAGGCAAACCCCGATGATTTTATTGATAAGGAAAACAATGAATATGTAAGTATCTGCCTCTGTATTATAGCCGGTGATTAAACCGATGAACTTCACCACAACAAATTTCACGGCATAAATTCCGATGAACGCCCCGATGCAACCGAGGATGAACAGCCATCTGTTGATCTGCAGTCCATTGGTCATCTTGTGAAAAAGGAGAAAAGCATAGATCCCTCCTGCTATCACAAAGACAAGATTAAAAAAAAGGGAAGGTAACTTCGCCTGTATTAGCTGGTCGGTGAGCTGGCTTTGTCTCAACGACGTATTAAAGAAAACCCTAAAGAGGGTGGCGAAATATCGCCCGTATACAGTTTTTATGACGCCAAATAAAAACAGCAACCCTGCCAGCAAGTAGAATATCGGTGTGTTCCCCCGCCTTGCTCTTGCCTGCTGCAGGATTGCCACTGGTTCCACTCTGCTATTCAAATACGTATTTTCATTTAGGAGTTTTTGTAGTGGAGTCACTTTTACCGGGACAGTTACAAGGCTGGTGCTGTGCCCGCTAACCCGGACAGAATCTGGTAACTGCGCGAGGCTGTTACAAACTAAAAGCAGCAGGATGATCAGGGAAAAGTAAAGTTGTTTCAAACGGTGCGCTGTTTTAGACCACAAAATTAAAGTGGATTGGGTAATATGTCTAAAAGTAATTGATATAGCCGAAATGAAGTTTAGATGCTTCCCGGATATTAAATTTTACATCGTCTCTTTTACCTATCGCGTAACTGATATTCAACAACCCTGCTTTTGTTTCAAATAATATCCCCAGGCCGGCACCTGTAAACTGGTTATTCGTATTAACTGCCTGGTATTTATTTTTTACCAGCCCCACATCAGCAAAGGCAAATAAATAGGAGTTGAGATCAACCAGGTAACGGTATTCAGCCGAAAAGACCAGGTACCTGCTGGCATAAATACTTTCCTCGTTAAACCCGCGAAGCAGCCTGTAGCCCCCTACCTGGAAAAGTTCGTTCCTAAAAACCGTTGGACTGGTGTAGTAGCCCACATTACCAGTTGCTTTTAACGTGGAGGATTTCCCCAGGGGAAAATAATGAGCGGCCGTGGCCCTTACACGGAGCTGGTAATTCCTGGTTTTGATAGAATCATATAAAGAGGAATAATTAAAAGAGGGATCCTTTATGTTCGTGATATCTGTATTTTCCCGAATTGTTTTTACTCCTACCAGCGCAGTGAGGTTAACTTCATTTCCCTTCCGGGGGTTTAAACGGTAATTGGTGGCAAAAAGTTCATAGCTTATCCCCGTATTGACCGCTCCCACATCAATATTTGGTGGCAGCTCTTTTTGAAGTTTAATCGTGTTGGTATCCACGGCACCAGACAACAAGCTGTTGTTTTGCCATTGAACAAATAATTTTCCGGATTGCTTGGCAGATAGGTTATACTGCACACCTGCCTGGGCATTGACCTGCAGAAAATTCGAATCTTTTTTAAACAGGTCAAACAAAAAATTGAGCCCGAATGGTGAATTAAAAATATACGGTTTTGCAAAACCAAGGTTGAGCCTGGGTGACTTTGGTTGCAATTGCTGCCATTTAATAAGTATCTCTTCGGCCCCTCCCAGCAAATTTTTCAGGTCAAGGTGGACATCGCCTGTTACCTGCAACTTTTTAGTGAGGCCTGTTGAAGGCAGGAACCCCACAAGAAAATTCACCTGGCTGCTACGTTTAGGTTCCACATAAAGATTCAGAACGGAACCGGCTCCCAGCATGGTAATATCGGAACCCTGCACGGGTTGCAAAAAAGGAAGTTCGAGTATCCTTACATCCACCTCCTGTAATTTTTCTTTATTGTAGATACTACCATTGGGTATAGATAAATACCGCTGCAAAAAATGTGGATTGATCTTTACTTTCCCGAATACGCGTATACTATCGATATGATATAACAGGCCCTTGTCTGCTTTTAAGGAAGCTGTGATTTTGTCCTCGTCTATTGTTATACTGTCAAGGTAAATCTTCGAGAACGGATAGCCATTGTTTTCGTAATAATTAAGCAACCGCTGCTGAATCCCGGTTAGCTGGGAAAAATTCACGGGTTTGTTCAGGTAATTTTTTTCGATAAACCCGGCAGCATTCAATGCGGCTTTTTCCAGTTGATTCGTTTTAAGTTTCACCCATTGGTACTTTCGGCCGGTATACAACACGGCGTGCACTGTGTTTTCTTCCATCCAGAAACTATCAACAGATGCGGCGGGGTATCCTTTGGCGACCATTATTTTTGGGATCATGTTCAGGTAATTGATGGCATCTGGTTGGCTTCCGAAAGCAACCTGCAGCCCCAGGACCTGAAAATTAAAGGCAGTATCTTTGCCCGCGGCATGTAGTACCAATCGCAGGTCCCTTCCATCCGTAACTTTTTGTGCCCGGCCTGGTGAAACAAGGGAGAAGGTAAAAAACAATAATAAAATTCTAAACGAAAGGGAGCCTGGCATAATAAAAAGAAACAAGGAACAATTATTTTCAAAGCATAAATCTACAATCTTTGGCGGGCATTTATATTCATATTCCCTTTTGTAAGCAGGCCTGCACTTATTGTAATTTTCATTTTTCCACGAACCTTGGATTAAAAGGAAAATTAATCGCAGCCCTGGCCAAAGAAATCACCCTGGCACAAGAACCAGGAATAATTGACAGCATCTACATCGGTGGTGGCACCCCAAGCCTTTTATTGCCGGCAGAAATACGCGAACTGCTTTCTGCGGTGCGCAATCATTTTTCCGTTGCTCCAAACGCTGAGGTAACGTTGGAAGCAAATCCCGATGATATCCAGCCGCGCAGGCTGTCAGATTGGCTGGCAATGGGCATTAACAGGCTTAGCCTCGGCGTACAGTCTTTCAATGAACGGGAACTAAAATGGATGAACCGTGCCCATAATGCTGATCAATCATTACAAAGCATTAACGATATACAGGCTGCCGGTTTTAAAAATTTTTCTGTGGACCTCATCTACGGATCCCCCTTATTAACAAACGACGATTTTATTAAAAATATAGCAACGATCCTACAAAAAAATATCCCTCATGTTTCGGCTTATGCCCTTACGGTGGAACCGAAAACAGCGTTGCACAAAATGATCCGCATCAAAAAAGCTGCACCGGTAGATGAAGGCAGGCAGGCAGAACAATTTGGTATTCTGCTTTCCATGTTGGAAGCAGCAGGGTTTGAACAGTACGAGATCAGCAATTTTGCGAGGCCCGGATTCCGCAGCAGGCACAACAGCAGTTACTGGCAGGGCAAACCCTATTTTGGTTTTGGGCCTGCAGCACATTCTTACGACGGCAAAAATATACGCCGCTGGAATATCGCCAATAATTCCTTGTACATTCAATCCATTGAACAGAACATTATCCCGTTTGAAGAAGAAAAGCTTACTGCGGCCCAGCAATTAAATGAAAGCATAATGATCTCCTTAAGAACAGCAGAGGGATTGAACATTACCGAAGTCAGCCAGCGGTTTGGAGAAAAATATGGCACTGCACTTCTGCAAAATGCGCAAAAATTTATCGACGATAAAAAGCTTGTGAACCTTAACTCTACACTTGTGCTCACAAATGAGGGGAAATTTTTTGCCGATGGAATAGCGGCGGACCTGTTTGTTTAACTAAACTAATTCCTCTTCTATCTTTTCAAATCCCTGCCTTGCCACCACGCCGTTCCAAAGGATATCATAAACTGCGGTAGCAATCGGCATATCGGCCATAAATTCTTTGTTGATAATATGCATACACTTGCTGGCGTAATATCCTTCAGCCACCATGCTCATTTCCAGTTGTGCTGCCTTTACGCTATACCCTTTCCCGATCATATTTCCGAAACTACGGTTCCTGCTATGGAGCGAATAACAGGTTACCAGCAGGTCGCCCAGGTAAACAGATGCAGCATAATTATTGTGTTCGTTGAGAACGGAAGACGTTTTTTTATGTTCTATGTAACCCACCTCTGCATTGATGATGCCGGCTTTTCTTAAAAATCCAGCCATTTCATCCGCACTGTTGGCAATCAGCACACTTAAAAAATTATCGCCGTAGTCCAGGCCGTGTGCAATACCAGCAGCAACCGCATAAATATTTTTCAACACTGCTGCATATTGAACCCCATAAATATCTTTATTTACAATTGTATTTATATAGGGTGTTTTAAAATAACTGGCAATTTCAATCGTTGCGGCCGTATCAATTCCTGTAAAGGTGAGGTAAGATAATTTTTCCTGGGCCACTTCTTCCGCATGGCAGGGACCAAGTACAGCAAAATAATTGTCAAGAGAAACATTGAAATTTTCCTTCAGGTAATCATTAAGCAATAAATTTTTATCCGGTAAAATACCTTTTATAGCGGATACTATTTTTTTGCCTTCAAAAATATTCGCTGGCAATTTGCTTAATGCCTCAATAGCATATGCCGAGGGGATGGCAATCACAATTGTCGAGGACCTTTGAATCACTTCCTGTGCGTCGGTGGTGAGATGTAACTGGCTCATATCAAACCGGGCAGAAGGCAGGTATTGTGCGTTGTGCGCCCTCGCTTTAAATTGCCGGATCGCGTTTTCGCCCCTGTTCCACCAGGATATAGCCTGACCGTTGTCTGTAAGTATCTTTGCCATGGCGGTTCCCCAGCTGCCGCTTCCTAAGATTCCAAAAGTCATCTGTAAATCGTTTAAGTCGTTTAAGGTTTAAATCGTTTAACGTTTTGAAACTGCGCCTTTTTTTCGAAATCTATAATTTCCCATTCGCAGGTACATTGCAAGTTGTCACAACCGTTCAACCATAAACGATTTAAACGTTAACCTTTAGAGCCCCAGTTTAACTACAGCCAATTGTGCGGCAATCTGGCTCGCATCCTTTTTATTGTAACCTTTGGCCTGGGAAACCAATTCTCCGTCCAGGGTAGCACCGATGGTAAACAGCCTCCTTCCGTTTTCTATTTTTTCATCTAATGTTTCAAACTCCAGGGCTTTACCATTTTTATTTGCCCATCCGTAAAGCTTATTTTTAATATTGATCTCTATGATCTCCAGGTCATCCATGAAAAGATGGGGCAGTATGATATATTTCTCCACCCATGACTGGGTTTTTTTATAGCCTTTATCCAGGTATACAGCCCCAATCAGTGCCTCCAGTGTATTGCCAAAAATCTGGGAGATTTTGAGTGCATTATCAAACTTATTATAAAAAGTAATTTTCTTCAACCCCATTTTCAATGCGATCTCGTTCAGCTTCTGGCGGTTAACCATCTTACTGCGCATCTCTGTTAAAAATCCTTCTCCTTTGTAGGGATATTTACGAAATAGATAGTGGGCAATAATCGAACTCAATACCGCATCTCCAAGGAATTCCAGGCGCTCGTTGTTCTCATCTGCTCCTTCCCTCACAGACCGATGGCTTAAAGCTGTTTTATATAAGCCGATGTCACCAGGAGTAAACCCCAGGATGTTATTTAATTGTAGTTTAAATGCCCGCAGGTGCGGTTCCTTATCAAAAAAAGTTTTTAAAAATTGCAAGTGTGAGAAGATTTAACCGAAATTAGTCTTTTTGTTTTAAAAAAATCAGCTAAGAAAAACCTGTACCATCTCTTTTTAAGCATGGCCTGGAGGCGGTCATTCTATACGTTGTAAAGTGAGCTGGCAACAACAAAATTCCCTGCAAAGGATTCAGCTACAGCATAAAAAACTGCGGGCTGTTAAGTGGCTTAAGCCTTATACTTTTTTATGATAACAGAAGCATTGTGCCCCCCAAAGCCGAAAGTGTTACTGAGGGCAGCGTTTACCGTTTTTTGTTGCGATTTGTTGAAGGTAAAGTTGAGTTTAGGGTCCAGTTCAGGATCATCCGTGAAGTGATTGATAGTAGGTGGAATTATATCCGTGGTCACTGCCATTATGCAGGCAAGGGCCTCCAACGCACCGGCGGCACCAAGACAATGGCCCGTCATGCTTTTTGTAGAACTGATATTTAAATTATAGGCATGCTCACCAAAAACATTGAGGATGGCTTTGGTTTCCGCAATATCTCCAAGGGGAGTAGATGTGCCGTGTACATTAATGTAATCAATGTCTTCCGGTTTGAGGCCGGCATCCGCGAGGGCAACAGTCATTACATTTTTTGCGCCTAGGCCTTCAGGGTGTGGAGCTGTAATATGATGCGCATCAGCAGTAGCACCGCCGCCTGCAATTTCACAATAAATTTTTGCCCCTCTTGCCAGCGCATGATCGAGGCTTTCCAGTATTAGAACGCCCGCTCCTTCTCCCATCACAAAGCCGTCCCTGTCTTTGTCAAATGGCCGGCTGGCGGTTCCAGGACTCTCGTTCCTTTCGCTGAGGGCCTTCATGGCATTAAATCCACCCACACCGGCAGCGCTGATAACAGCTTCACTGCCGCCGGTGATAATGATATCCGCTTTTGATAACCTGATATTATCAAACGCATCAATAATGGCATTTGTGCTACTGGCGCAGGCGCTTACCACGGCAAAATTGGGTCCGCGGAATCCATGGCGCATTGAGATTTGTCCTGCTGCAATATCCAATATCATTTTGGGAATAAAGAAAGGATTGAACCGCGGAGTACCGTCCCCGGAAGCAAAATTCATTACCTCTTCCTGGAAAGTGATCAAACCACCGATACCGCTGGCAAAAATGACACCCACCCTGTCTGGGTCCGCATTTTCTTTAGTGATGCCTGCATCTTTTACAGCCTCATCACTGGCAATCAATGCAAACTGGCAGTAGCGGTCCATTTTCCGGGCATCTTTCCGGTCAAGATATTCAGTGGGATCAAAATTTTTAACCTCACAGGCAAACTGGGTTTTAAACTTGGTTACGTCAAACTGTTTGATTGTATCACAGCCACTTACTCCATTCTCCAACCCTTGCCAGTATTCCTTGACAGTTTTACCCAAGGGAGTAAGGGCACCCAAACCTGTAACAACAACTCGTTTTAAAACCATACAATTTGCCTGTGATAATTAAATGGATGATGAATTACTTAGCATTCTCCTCTAAGTAAGATACAGCCTGGCCTACGGTAGTGATGGTCTCGGCCTGCTCATCAGGAATAGAAATATTAAATTCTTTTTCAAATTCCATAATTAACTCAACGGTGTCCAAGCTATCGGCACCTAAATCATTAGTGAATGAAGCTTCAGTAGTAACTTCTGCTTCATCAACACCTAATTTGTCAACAATGATTTTTTTAACTCTTGTTGCAACGTCTGACATGATAGTAAAATTTAGTTTATACAGCTGCAAAAATATACTTTTCCATGTAATTACAAAGAAATACTCCGCAGGCCTGCAATTTCATTCATTTCATTGTTTATCAGCTGTTTTTTAATTAGCAACTGATTTCATAGTTGTTTTTGTTTTATACTGTTTTACATAAATTCCGCCTCCAAAAATCTGCAGCTGATAAATGATAAAACTGAAAATTTATGTATATTGTACACCCGGTACAGCAGTTTAATTCAATTTCAAGTAAATAAAAAGCTACAAAATGGGATTAAAGCAGATAGACCATGGCTCAAAGGAATACACGCAAATGATCCAGCTGAGGCAGTCAATCTTACGTGACCCCCTGGGCCTGCAGTTTACTGAAGAGGAGCTGGAAGAGGAGAAGAACCATATCCTTATTGCAGCGTATGAGGACGATGATATGTTGGGGTGCTGCATGTTAAAACAGGTTGGCAACCATACACTTCAGTTACGCCAAATGGCCGTAAAGGACAACCTGCAAAGAAAAGGTATCGGAGCCTCCATCATGTCCTTTGCGGAGAACCTCTCCCGGGATAAAGGTTACAAAAAAATAATCATGCATGCGCGGGATTCAGCCCTTGGTTTTTATGAAAGGTGCGGTTATAAAAAGAAAGGCGATCAGTTCATAGAGATCAACCTACCTCACCATATTATGGAAAAGAAGCTTTAAGCACGTTTAATTTTGGCACTGAAAATTTTACGGGCTTCATGAACATTATCTCCTTCAAATGCCTCTTTCGGTACAATGAAAAAAGAGGTGGTATTAAAGTATAAATGAAAAAAGTGCGGGCTTTCCATCCATCCGCTAAATGTCTCCCACTCCCAACCGCGCCTGCCCCTGTCATTTTCGATGGTAAAATCTGTTGCAGACAAAATAGCCCTGAAGCTATCCCTGAACGTGGAGGCTCTTTTATAAATAATATTCGGCAGCAGGTACCAGAAAAGAATCATCAGGATAAACCAAAGTAAAGAGCTGATAAGGAAAGCCAGCGGACTGATCTTTTTTAAGAAAAATAAAGCCGCGGTCAGGATAGCAAAAACGTTCACCATTATCATCAGTATTTTTATTTCTTTCCGGCTGATAAAATGATAGCGAAGCGCTTGTATAACTTTTGGCTTGCTGTAGGTGAAATAAGAAGATACCATTCGGTAAAGGTAAATGTAAGGGTGGGAAATTATTACCTCTCAGCTTTCAATTCTTTTTCCGGCACACTCCAGGTGGCCAGTAATTGTCCCTTGACCCCAATAAAATCAACCCGGAGAATCCTTTCATTTTTTGCACCCGTCACAGATATCTTTCCAAAGTTTTGTGCTTCCACCAGGCTGTTGCTAAGCCGGTAAGGATTCTTCTCATTGTCACCCCGTGCCTTACTCACCCCGGCAGTGTAAGGAGATATGGTCACGTCAAACAATGGGGGCAAACCCGGCCGGTCTAACCTGATAACTTCCGAGTGATGTTGATCGCCGGAGAAAAACAACACACCGTTGAGCCTATGCCTGCTTAAAAAATCCATCAGTTCCCTGTGTTCAGATTTATAGGCCTGCATACATTCGCCCCGGTTCAATGGGTTTAACACCTGGCTGCCAACCACGATGATTTTAAAAGTGGCTGTGCTGCTCAATAATTCATTTTTCAGCCATTCCATTTGTTGCCGGCCAAAAAATGTTTTTGCCAGGGATGACTGCCCGTCTATGCTGTCTGCCAGCTCCGGTTCACTGCGGAAATAGCGGTCATCCGTTAAGAAAAAATCTACATCACTGTAAGAAAACCTGGTGTAAATACCTTTGCCTCCTTCACCATAGCTCGGATTGAGGGTGTAGTTTTTGAATATCTGCCGGCTCTCTGCCTTCAGAATAAAACTTCTCCCGGAATTGTCCGGTCCGTAATCATGGTCATCCCAGATCGCGTATTGTGGCATGGAAGCTAATAGTGGCTGCAATACTTGATGGCTGCGATCCCTCGAAACCCTGTAGTTCAAACCCCAGGCCGTACTGTAATCTACTTCCCGCGTGTACCAGTTGTCACCCATCCATATATGGAAATTCGCATTCGTTTTTGCCATGGTTTCAAAGATGGAAGAATCTCCCCCATAAGGCTTACCGGGCCTGTCAAATATAGGTTCATTAAAGTAGGCACAACTTCCGGCCAGGAAGCTAAAATCCGGCGCTGGCTTCCTGTGTTGCCAAAGGTCCTTTGTTATGAATGTTGTTGCTGTACTCATAGAAACCGGTTGACCATCTACTACAATTGCGTATTGATAGGTCGTATTGAAATCAAGGCCGTTTAATTCAATTTTAACCGGGTTAAAATCGTTTCCGAGTGAACCTTTATAAACAACTGTCTTAATTTTTTTTATATCTGAAGCGGGAAAATATTTTACCGCCACTGTTTTTACTGAAGCAGAAACTTCTACCCAGATGGTAGCATTTCGCAATTCGATGTTACCGGCCCATGGACCACTGATCACAGGGCGTTGCACCTGGGCTGCGATGGAAAGTGAAAAGCAAACAGCAACAAAAAGAAAAGGGACACTATATTTCATACTATTTTTTTGATAGGCTTTTAAAATTTTTCCAGGTGTCGTATTCGTCAACTATGCCTGCCTTGAATTATTTCAGTTTATCATTTTGCCGGTGCCGGTCAGCGTCACGGAGAGATTTTTTTTCAAAGTTTTTTTGCAAGGCTTCGGTAAGATCTACACCCGTCTGGTTGGCAAGGCAAATAAGGACCCATAGTACATCAGCCATTTCATCCCCGATCTCTTTGCCCTTATCAGATTTTTTATAAGATTGTTCTCCATACTTACGAACCATCAGACTGCTAAGTTCTCCTACTTCTTCCATTAAAATGCCAAGGTTGGTCAGCTCGTTGAAATAACGAACGCCAACCGTTGTTATCCAGGTGTCTACCTGCTGCTGTGCGGATTGTATAGTCATAATTTATTTTAATTTATTACACGGGTTCATTTTTGAAAGCACGAATAGGATGCAACGAATTGTCCCAAACTATTTGGAAGGGTTCTTACTTTTGCTTCGTATCCATTATTATTGTCACCGGCCCATCATTCAGCAATGCGACTTTCATATCTGCACCAAAAACGCCGGTACCTATTTCTTTACCCAACACAGCTTCCAGCCTTGTTATGAAAGCCTCATACAAGGGAATAGCAATGGTTGATTTACAGGCTTTGATGTATGATGGCCTGTTGCCTTTTTTTGTATCAGCATGCAGTGTAAACTGGCTGATCAGTAAAATTTCCCCATTGATATCTTTCACGGAAATATTAGGGATTTTATTTCCATCATCAAAGATGCGCAGGTTTACAATTTTGTTTGCCAGCCATTCAATATCAGTTGCAGCATCTGTATCTTCAATGCCCACAAAAACAAGTAATCCATTTTGAATTGTTGCTTTTATTTCCCCTTCCACTGTTACTGAAGCTTCACTGACCCGTTGGATAACCACTTTCATTTGGCGAAGATAAAAATTAGCACCAGTAATAAACGATGAAATCCGGTGGAAGCAGGTCTTAAAAAAACACCGGATTAAATGGCATAAAAGGACAGGATCACCTGTTTTAGCCCCTTTTCTATTTCTACTAAATATAATCCATTAAAAAAAATAAATTCTATCCCCAAAAAGTGCAAAACCCGGCAAAATCAACCTGCTGTTGATTTATCTAAATATCCCCAATCTTTTTCCACATCTTGTTAATATTTAGGCTTGTGAAAGTTGAGGTACAAAAGATATTTTCGTTCTCCTCTGTTTGTTCATGCAAATCAACCTAAACCTTACTAACTAAATAACAACATTGACTATGCCAACAAAAAAGCAATCTGTGAAGGCGCTCAGTTTTAAACGCCAATTCACTAAAGAAGGTACCAACCCCTTCGACATGTTTGAATACGACTATCGTACATCTGTAATAAAAAACCCTACGGGTGAGATCGTATTCCAGATGGATAACGTGGAAGTTCCAAAACAGTGGAGCCAGATTGCGACGGATATATTGGCACAGAAATACTTCAGAAAGGCAGGTGTGCCACAGGGGGATGGTACAACAGGGCGTGAAAAAAGCAGTAAGGAAGTGGCCCACCGCATGGCACATTGCTGGAGAGTATGGGGCGAGCGTTACAATTATTTTAGTAGTGAAAAGGATGCAGAAGTCTTCTACGACGAATTGGTTTACTCTATCCTGAACCAGGCCTGCGTGCCTAACAGTCCACAATGGTTTAATACCGGTTTACATGAGGTATACGGCATTACGGGTAAACCACAGGGACACTACTACGTGGACCAGGTGGATGGTTTGCTAAAAAAATCTACCAGTGCTTATGAACGCCCTCAACCACACGCCTGTTTTATTTTAAGCGTGGAAGATGACCTGGTGAACGACGGCGGTATCATGGACCTTTGGGTGAGGGAAGCAAGAATTTTTAAATACGGTAGTGGTGTTGGAACCAACTACAGCAGCATACGTGGCGAAAATGAAAAATTAAGTGGTGGCGGTACCAGCAGCGGTTTAATGAGCTTTCTGAAAATTGGCGATCGTGCAGCCGGTGCGATTAAAAGTGGTGGTACAACAAGGCGGGCTGCGAAAATGGTTTGCCTGGACCTGGACCATCCTGAAATTATAGAATTCGTGAATTGGAAAGTGGAAGAAGAAAAAAAGGTAGCCGCATTGATCGCTGCAGGTTATCCAAGCGATTACGAAGGAGAGGCCTATAGAACAGTAAGTGGGCAGAACAGTAATAATTCCGTTAGGATACCGAATAGTTTCTTTAAGGCTTTGGATGAGAACGGTGATTGGGAGCTGAAAGCCAGGAGCGATGGCCGTACTATGAAGACCGTGAAAGCAAAAAGTCTCTGGGACCAGATCAATTATGCCGCATGGCGTTGTGCTGATCCCGGAACACAATTTGATTCTACGATTAATGAATGGCATACCTGCCCGGAAGGAGGCCCGATAAGAGCATCTAACCCGTGCAGTGAATACATGTTCCTCGATAACACTGCCTGTAACCTGGCTTCTGTAAACCTTCGCAAATTTTTCAATGAATCTGATAATAGTTTTGATGTGCCGGGGTTTGAACATACTTGCCGCCTTTGGACAGTTGTGCTGGAGATCTCTGTATTGATGGCGCAGTTCCCAAGCAAAGAAGTAGCTCAGTTGTCTTATGACTATAGAACACTTGGACTTGGTTATGCCAACCTGGGATCTATGCTGATGGTTAGTGGTATAGCGTATGACAGTGAGGAAGCAAGAGGTATCGCCGGTGCCATAACAGCTATTATGACCGGCGTTGCTTACAGCACTTCTGCAGAGATGGCCTCTATCCTGGGTGCTTTTGATAAATATAAGCTGAACAAGGAACACATGCTTCGGGTAATGCGCAACCACCGTGCTGCCGCCTATGATGCGATGGATGCTTACGAAGGATTGGAGATCAAACCTAAAGGCATCAACGCAAAATACTGCCCGGATTATTTACTCACAGCTGCTACAAGGGTATGGGATACTGCAGTGCAGCAGGGTGAAAAATATGGCTATCGTAATGCACAAACAACCGTAATTGCTCCTACCGGTACCATTGGTCTTGTGATGGACTGTGATACAACGGGTGTAGAACCTGATTTTGCCCTTGTGAAATTTAAAAAACTAAGCGGCGGTGGTTATTTCAAGATCATCAACCAGAGTGTTCCGCAGGCTTTAAGAAATCTTGGATATACTGAACCCCAACTGGAAGAAATAGTCAACTACGCAAAAGGGCATGCAACTTTAAATGGTGCCCCGCATATCAATGAGATTTCTTTGCGTGAGATTGGATTTCTTTCCAATGAAATCGAAAAACTGAACGCTGCTATGGGTAGTGCTTTTGAAATCGGTTTTGTTTTCAACGTTTACACACTTGGTGAGGCCTGCTTACAGAGGCTTGGCTTTAGCCCTGAACAATATAATGACTTCGGATGGAGCCTGCTGGAAGCCTTGGGGTTCAATGAAGAACAAATTGAGGCTGCAAACATTTATGTATGTGGTACTATGACTGTGGAGGGTGCACCCTATTTGAAAGATGAACATCTTTCCGTTTTTGACTGTGCCAATAAATGCGGCCAGTTGGGCGAGCGTTACATCCATGCGCACGGGCATATCCGGATGATGGCAGCAGCACAGCCTTTCCTAAGCGGTGCTATCAGCAAAACGATCAACCTGCCAAATGAAGCAGCCATTGAAGAAATTGCTGACTCATACCGGTTAAGCTGGGAACTGGGATTAAAAGCGTGTGCACTATACCGTGATGGCAGCAAAATGAGCCAGCCATTAAGTAATAAATCAGACAAAAAGAAAAAGACAGAAGAAGCCACTGAAGAAACATTACCAGTTGGCGAAACACAATCCGCCATGGTGGATATGTCGAAACTCACCATTGAAGACCTGTTAGAGGAAATGAACAAACGTGTGCAGAGCAGCGCCGACACTTCATTAAAACGCCAGCTGGCTATGATCGTGGAGCGTAGGGCGCTACCTCCAAAACGAAGGGGGTTTACCCAAAAAGCAAAAATCAACGGGCAGGCTTTGTTCCTACGTACCGGGGAATACAATGACGGCACCCTAGGAGAGATCTTTATTGATATGGCCAAAGAAGGGGCAACAATGCGTAGCATGCTGAACTGTTTTGCCATAGCCATTTCCATAGGGCTGCAGTATGGTGTGCCATTGGAAGAATATGTTGAGAAGTTTGTTTTCACCCGCTTTGAACCGGCCGGTATGGTAGATCATCCCAATATTAAAACAACAACATCCATCATTGACTTTATGTTCCGCTCCCTGGCATATGAATACCTTGGCAGAAATGACTTAGTACATGTGCTTGACAAACCCGAGGTGCAAAACCTTGGTAACGATGTATGGGACCTCGCGTCTCCCACAATCGGCGACAGAAAACCAGACCTTAGTGAAGTACGGGTGCTGGGTGGGACCGCACAACCAGTGAAAGCAGAAGTAAAACCATATAAAGCAGGATATGCAGCCAAATCTTCTACGATGAGCATGAGCGCATCGAACGCTGCGGCAAAAAATATGCAAAGCGACGCTCCCGCCTGTAACGTATGCGGCCATATAACTGTACGCAGCGGCACCTGTTATAAATGCCTGAATTGCGGAAATAGTCTGGGTTGTAGTTAAGAGATAAACCTGAGCAAACTTGTGGGTTCATATAAACCTCCATAATGCCATCAGCCAAAAGCTGGTGGCATTTTTTTGTACTTTTAACCGCTATCTGCGCTGAAAGCCGCCGACAGGGTTCTTCTTGTCTTCAAACCCTCAATCTATTATCTTTGCCGCCATGGCAAACGACGCAAGCAATCCAGCCTCCCCGGCAGGGAGGTTCCAGGAACTGATCTCCCATTGTAAAGAATACGGTTATATTTTTCAGTCCTCCGAGATATATGACGGACTAGCTGCCGTGTATGATTATGGGCAGCTTGGCGCACAGCTGAAAAAAAACCTGAGGGACGAATGGTGGAAAAGTATGACACAGCTGCAGGAAAATATCGTGGGCATTGATGCGGCCATTTTTATGCACCCTACGGTGTGGAAAGCAAGCGGTCACGTGGACAATTTCAGTGATCCGATGATCGATAACAAGGATAGCAATAAAAGGTACCGGGTAGATCATTTGATAGAAGGTTTTGCGGAAGAGCAATCAGCAATGGGCAATAAGCAATTGGCAGATAACCTGCTGGCTGAAATGGACAAGTTGTTGGTTGCAGATGATATGGCCGGCCTGAAAAATTTAATTGAAGAACACAAAATAAAATGTGCCATCAGCAAAACCTGTAACTGGACAGAAGTGCGCCAGTTTAACCTGATGTTCAGCACGCAAATAGGTAGTGTGGCAGAAGAAAGTGATACCATTTACCTGCGTCCCGAAACTGCCCAGGGAATTTTTGTAAACTTTTTAAATGTGCAGAAAACCGGCCGGATGAAAATTCCTTTTGGTATTGCACAAACCGGAAAGGCTTTTCGGAATGAGATCGTAGCAAGGCAATTCATCTTCCGCATGCGGGAATTCGAACAAATGGAAATGCAGTTTTTTGTTCGCCCCGGCAGGCAAATGGAGTGGTACAATTACTGGAAAGAAACAAGGAAACAATGGCACCAGAGTATTGGCATACCTGCAGAAAAACTGCGTTACCATGATCACGTAAAGCTGGCACATTATGCCGACGCAGCACTTGATATTGAATTTGAATTCCCGTTTGGCTGGAAGGAACTGGAAGGTATTCACAGCCGTACGGATTTTGACCTTACGCAACACGCAAAATATAGTAAGAAGAAAATTCAATACTTTGATAACGACCTCAACGAAGAAGGAAAGCCTTACGGAAACTACACTCCTTTCGTGGTAGAAACCTCTGTAGGCCTGGATCGTTTATTCCTTACTGTTATTAGCCTTGCTTATGCTGAAGAAAAATGGACGAAAGAAGATGGGACTGAAGACAGCCGTGTAGTGTTGCGGATCCCTGCAAAAATTGCTCCTACCAAACTGGCCATTCTGCCATTACTCAAAAAAGATGGCTTACCCGAGATTGCAAAGGAATTAATGAATGAGTGCAAAGGCAGCTTCATGTGTTTTTATGAAGAGAAAGATGCTATCGGCAAACGTTACCGGAGGATGGATGCCACCGGCACGCCCTTTTGTGTAACCATCGATCACCAAACCAAGGAAGACAACACTGTAACCATCCGTTACAGGGATGATATGCGGCAGGAAAGGATTGCTTTGAGCGCGGTAAAAGAACTGGTTCTGAAGTTGATCAGTTAGTGCTAACCTAACTCTTAAACAATATTCAGCCAACCTTTACGGGTTGGCTTTTTCTTTTACGGGCATCATTAGAACCTTCCAATAACCAGGAATGCTATCCTGACGCCTCTGCAGCCATTTTACAGGCCGCTTCACCTGCTTCAATAAATATGATATCTATCAACTGGCCGGGTGAATTAAATCACTAATTAAAAAACAGGTTGCTTCTAATTTCGGTGATGATTTACCATCGTTAATATTAACACAATGTCTAATCCCGACATCACAAAACCAACTGACCTCACGGGCCATGCAGAAGGTACAGGCCCGCTTAGAAGCCGCCGGCCTGTTTACCAAGATTTTATGCCTCCATGCAACAGTGCCTGCCCCGCGGGTGAAAATATCCAGGGCTGGATGGCGTATGCGCAGGCGGGAGATTATTTTGAAGCCTTTCAAACGCTTGTTGAAGACAATCCCTTTCCCGCTATCATGGGCAGGGTTTGTGTGAAGCCTTGTGAAACAGGCTGTAACCGGACACACATAGATACCACTGTAAATATCCATGCCGTAGAGCGATATATTGGTGACGAAGCCATCCGGGAAAATTGGCCTATCAGGTTTAAAGCGCATTCCACGGGAAAAAAAGTGCTCGTAATTGGGGCCGGACCTTCCGGTTTATCTGCGGCTTACCACCTGGCCCGCAAAGGCCATACGGTTGAGATTTTTGAAGCAGCAGGCCATGCAGGCGGTTTGTTATGGAACGGCATCCCCGATTATCGCTTACCGAAAGACATCCTGGATTTTGAAGTGGATAGGATTGTAAGAACCGGCGTAAATCTCCGGCTCAATTACAAGGTCCAGGATATACGTAGCGAAAAAGAAAACGGCAATTTTGATGCAGTATATCTTGCTATTGGTGCCCGGTTAATTCATAAAGAAAAATTTGAGCACGATGATTCCGTTCACATAACAGATGCATTTTCTTTTTTTAATGATGTTCAATCAAACTCATCACCCTATAACAAAAAGAAGGTAATCGTATATGGCGGTGGCAAACTGGCGTTATACCTAGCCAGGACCCTTATGCGCCTGGGTTCCGAAGCGGTTGTTTATTTCCCTGCTGATAAAAAATTAATGCCGGCCTACGATTATGAAACGGAAGATGCATTGGCAGAAGGGGTAGATGTGCAACTCCTGAGAAGTGTGAAAAGCATAGAAAAGAACCTGGTGACATTGGAAATAATGAAAGTAGAAAAAGGAAAAGCTATTGGCACCAATGAATTTGAAAATGTAAATGCAGACGTCATGATAATTGCCAACCGGCAGGAAAGTGATTCAGGTTTTTTACGGTCATTATCAGAAATAGTTTTTAATGAAGATGGCACAATTGCAATAGACGCACAAAGGATGACAGGTCAGCAGGGAATTTTTGCAGGCGGCGATATGTTACCTGGTGAAAACCGGAGCGCTACCATTGCTATAGGCCAGGGGAAAAAAGCAGCCCGTTATATTGACAACTATTTGAAGGAGGAAAAATATTTAAAGCCCGATAAACATCCAACTGCAGGTTATAGAAAATTGCATATGTGGTACAAGACCGAGGCACAACAAAAAGAACAGGAGAAATTAATGCCGGAGGTCGCTGTAAAATGTTTTGAAGAGGTAATTGGAGGCTTATCAGAAAAAGAAGCCCGGTATGAATCACAGCGCTGCTTAAGTTGTGGTAATTGTTTTGAATGTGATGGCTGTTTTGCAGCATGCCCGGAAGAAGCCATCATAAAACTGGGAAAGGGCAATCGATATAATTTCAATTATGATGCATGCACCGGCTGTGCGGTGTGTTACGAACAATGCCCCTGTCATGCAATAGAAATGATTCCTGAACTCGTTAAAGCAATTACACATGCCAGCTAAAAATAAATTAGTAGCCACTATAGATGGAAATGAAGCCGCAGCTTATGTGGCCTATCGTGTTAATGAGGTTTGTGCTATTTACCCCATCACCCCCTCCTCTACCATGGCCGAACTGGCCGATGAATGGAGCGCCAAAGGAATTAAAAATATCTGGGGCGGCGTGCCGGATGTAATTGAAATGCAAAGTGAAGGTGGGGCAGCCGGAACAGTGCATGGTGCTTTACAGACAGGTGCGCTAACCACAACTTTCACCGCCTCGCAGGGGTTGATGCTGATGCTGCCCAATATGTATAAAATTGCAGGAGAATTAACCGCAACCGTTTTTCATATTGCAGCACGCTCCCTCGCGGCCCAGGGACTTTCTATTTTTGGCGACCACCAGGATGTAATGGCGGCAAGAACTACCGGCTTTGCCATTCTCGGATCTGCAAGTGTGCAGGAAGCTCACGACTTTGCGCTGATAGCACAAGCTGCCACATTGAGATCCAGGATTCCTTTCATGCATTTTTTTGATGGATTCCGCACTTCCCATGAGGTAAATAAACTGGAACTACTGACGGATGACCAGATCAGGCAAATGATCCCGGACGAATATGTTTTTGCACACCGCAAAAGAGCATTAAACCCGGACCACCCTTTTATCCGGGGTACCGCACAAAATCCCGATGTATATTTCCAGGGCCGCGAAACCGTTAATTCTTTTTACGATAACACACCCCATATCGTGCAGGATATGATGAGGGAGTTTGAGCAGATGACCGGTAGAAACTATGAATTGTTTGAGTATAGCGGCGCCCCCGATGCAAAACATGTTACCGTTATTATGGGTTCGGGCTGTGAAACGGTGAGCGAAACAGTGAAGGCATTGAATGAAGCAGGAGAAAAAACCGGTGTGGTGCAGGTAAGATTATACAGGCCTTTCTCTACGCAGCATTTTTTAAACTCATTACCAGGGTCTGTTGAATCTATTGCTGTGTTAGACAGGACGAAAGAATCAGGTGCCACAGGAGAACCGCTCTACCAGGATGTGCTGGCCGCGTTAGTTGAAGGATTGCAAAAAGGAAAATTAGCGAAGCTCCCAAATGTTATTGGCGGCCGCTACGGGCTATCATCCAAGGAATTTACACCCGCGATGGTGAAAGGGGTTTATGATGAACTACAAAAAGAAAAAGACCTGCAAAATAAAAATCATTTTACCATAGGCATCAGAGATGATGTAACGCATACCAGCCTTGATTATGATGAGAATTATTCATTGGATGAATCTGAATGGCGGCAGGCATTGTTCTTTGGCCTGGGCGCCGATGGTACCGTAGGCGCCAATAAAAACAGCATAAAAATAATCGGGGAAAACACGGATCTGTTTGCCCAGGGTTATTTTGTTTATGATTCTAAAAAATCAGGCGCCAGAACGGTATCGCATTTACGTTTCGGACCCCACCCTATCAAAGCGCCTTACCTTATTACCCGTGCCGATTTTATTGCCTGCCACCAATTCAACTTTACAGAAAAGGTGGAAATGCTGAACCTTATCAAAGCCGGTGGAATATTTTTATTGAACAGTCCTTATCCTAAAGAGGAAGTATGGGATCAATTACCCGGCAGCGTTCAAAAAGAGATCATCGATAAAAGATTATCGCTTTATATCATTGATGCCACAACAGTTGCAAAAGACACCGGCATGAGTGGCAGGATAAACACCATTATGCAAACCTGTTTCTTCGCATTGAGTGGTGTATTACCAAAAGAAGATGCCATTAAGCAGATAAAATATGCCATAGAAAAAACATATGCCAAAAAGGGAAAAGCGATTGTTGAACAGAATTTTAGAGCAGTAGATGCTACACTTGAACATCTATATGCAGTCACTGTTCCAGTAACTGCATCTTCCATTTCCGAAATGCTATCAGTTGTTTCTGTAAATGCCCCTGCCTTTGTGCAGGATGTTACGGCTATGATGATGGCCGGCCATGGGGACCAGATCCCCGTAAGTAAAATGTCGGTGGATGGCACTTACCCCAGCGGCACTACCAAATGGGAGAAAAGAAATATTGCCGACCAGGTTCCGGTGTGGGAACCGGATGTTTGTATACAGTGTGGCAAGTGTGCCTTTGTTTGCCCCCATAGTGTGATCCGGGCTAAATTTTATAATGAAGGTTTTCTTAAAAAAGCGCCGAATGAATTTTTATCTGCACCCATCAATTCGAGAGGGTTCCCTGAAACAAAATATACTTTGCAGGTGTATGCAGAAGATTGTACCGGTTGTAATTTATGTGTAGAAGTTTGCCCGGCTCTGAACCCGCTAGACCGCTCTTTAAAAGCCATCAACATGGCTGAAAAAGAACCCGTGCTGGAAAAAGCAAAACAGCATATTACATTTTTTGAAGACCTGCCCTGGAACAATCGCTCCGAAATTAATTTTTCGACCGTACATGGCGCACAATTCCTTGAACCCTTATTTGAGTTCTCCGGTGCCTGTGCAGGCTGTGGCGAAACACCTTACCTGAAATTATTATCCCAGCTATTTGGTGATCGTTTACTCATTGCAAATGCCACCGGATGTTCCTCCATTTATGGTGGCAACCTGCCCACGACTCCATGGAGCAAAAATGCTGCAGGACAAGGGCCGGCATGGTCTAATTCACTCTTTGAGGACAATGCTGAATTCGGGCTGGGCATGCGAATGACCGCGGACTACCAGCTGGCTATGGCCAACCGTTTATCAACACAGCTGGCACCTAAACTTGGTGAATCATTTGTGCAAGAGATTTTAACGGCGCCCCAATTGCAGGAATCCGAAATAGCCACGCAACGCAAACGCGTCGTTGAATTAAAAGAAAAATTAGAAGCCATCCCGGATCCATCGGCGAAACACCTGCTTTCGGTTTGTGAGCAACTGGTGCATCGCAGCGTATGGCTCGTTGGCGGCGATGGCTGGGCATATGATATCGGTTACGGAGGGCTGGACCATGCACTGGCCAGTGGTAAAAATATAAATATCCTGGTGCTGGATACCGAAGTTTACAGCAACACCGGTGGCCAAAGTTCCAAGTCTACTCCAACTGCAGCATCCGCAAAGTTTGCATCTGCAGGTAAACGCGGAGGTAAAAAAGACCTTGCCTTGCAGGCCGTTTCCTATGGTAATGTATACGTGGCAAAAATTGCATTTGGAGCCAACCCGCAGCAGGCCATGCTGGCGATGAGAGAAGCCCAGGCTTATGACGGTCCCTCACTTATCCTCGCCTACAGCCATTGCATAGCACACGGATACGATCTTAAAGACGGGCTTACACAGCAAAACAATGCAGTGGCAAGTGGCTATTGGCCGCTGATGCGCTACAACCCTGTATTACGAAAGAAAAAATTAAATCCTTTCATACTTGACTGTACCAGGCCGGTAATACCACTTAAAGAATTTGCGTACAAAGAATTACGTTACAAAGTATTAACCCAAACGAACCCCGAAGAAGCAGAAGAACTGATGACAATGGCCCAGGACATGGTAAACCAGCGCTGGAAAAATTATGAAGAAATGGCCATTAAATCGGCCAGTGATTTCGTACCGGTTGCCTGAGATGCCACGGATAACATCGACTATGACAAAAAACAAATGCCGAAATGGCCATTCAAAAGGCCAGTGATATTGTGCCGGTTGCATAACATAGGCCACTGAATACAGAGATTGACACAGAAATGCACTGTATTCTATCACCTAATTTTTGGCAACCTAAATTTATCTTTTATGGACTTACGCACCAATTACATGGGATTAAAACTGAAATCCCCAATCGTAGTTTCGGCCTGTACCTTATCCGAAGAAGTCAATAATATTGTGCAGATGGAAGATGCTGGCGCAGGCGCGGTTGTATTATTTTCTTTGTTTGAAGAACAGCTAAAAAAGGAAGCGGCGCAGTTTGAAACTATTGTAAGCAGCACCAGCAACCTGTTTGCAGAAGCAACCGATTTTTTCCCGGACCTTGATTACTACCACAGGGGATCCGACCAGTACCTGGAAATTATCCGCAAAGCAAAAGAACAGGTCGACATTCCCGTTATAGCCAGTTTAAATGGTATCACCAGCGAAGGCTGGATCCTGTATGCGCAGCAAATGGAAGAGGCAGGCGCAGATGGCCTTGAGATCAATATTTTCCTGGTTCCCGGGGATGTACATTTGTCTTCTTCGGCTGTAGAGCATCGTTATTTAAATATAATAGATGAAGTGAAGAGAACCGTAAAGATCCCGGTGGCGGTAAAACTCAATCCTTATTTTAGTGCAATGGGTAATATGGCTAAACGCATGCAGGAGTATGGAGCCAATGCATTGGTTTTATTCAACCGGTTTTACCAGCCCGATTTTGACATCAATAAATTATCGTTACTGCATAACCTGCAGTACAGCGAGCCCAATGAGATACGACTACCCCTGCTTTGGATAGCGATGTTATATGGCCGGGTGCCGGTGTCGCTTGCAGCCACCACCGGCGTACAAACGTCTGTAGAAGTGATCAAATATATTCTGGCAGGGGCCGATGTAGCGATGACTGCCTCTGCGTTGTACAAAAACGGTATCGGTTATTTAAGAACTATGAACCAGGAACTGGAAGCATGGATGCTGAGCCGTGAATTTGACAGCATTGATTCATTTAAAGGCGTGATGAGCCAGCAGCATATTGCTGATCCTACGGCTTATGAAAGGGCTAATTATATAAAAATATTGGGAAACCAACGGTAAGGGCCCTCATAAGTTAATCAACTTTCCTTTTTCGGATGATATTAAAAATATGTACCAGCATAACGCCAATGGCGATTCCCATGGTTACAAGGGTGAGGATATGAATAGGCATGATATTTTCAGTACCGGTTAACCTGGCATAATTCCCTAATGAAAGCGCCAATAGAACGAATGCAATGATGATACTACGTTTGTCAGATTTCATACCTTTTTTGTTTTAAACTTTATTCTCGTAATAGGGAATTTCATCGTGGCTTGATGTTTCTTTCTGGTGCCAGTAAGCTAGCGTAACTACATGTCCATCGGGCGTCTGTAGCAATCTGCCAAAGATAGCATTGATGCTATTAAAGGTATAATCCGTAACACCTATGGTAAATGTTTCGGGAGAATTTAGTTCCGGGGCAGGTGTAGGCGGAATCTCAGTGCCTTCGCCTGTTTTAATTACAGGTACTGCAGCAACTTTGGCGGGTGGTGAGGGCACAACGACAACAGTATATTTGTTGTATTCCAGTAGTTTTTTTAAAAAGCCTGCACGTTCTGCTGTCACATTCCTTTCCACTATCCCGCATTTAACGCCATCCAGCTCCTCAAATTCGTGGTTCTTATTGATAGGCATTGCTGTTTATTTTAAATTTTGAATTATAAATTTTAAATGGAACAACTTGATCTCCATTTAAAATTCAACATTTAGCATTCAACATATATTTTCAGCATTCATAAGAATTAACTTAGAGCCTGGATATAATCATAGATCCAGCTCAACAATCCCAACAACACGATGCCGGCGCCGCAAATGATCAAAGCAAATTTAGTTGACGGGCCGGTATTAATCTTCTCAATGGGCTGTTCATTTTTATCCATGAATACTGCCCTCACCACTTTAAGATAATAAAACAACGAAACGATCATGTTTAATGCCGCTATGGTAATAAATATATAATTACCGTTTGATGCTCCCGCGGAGATCAAAAATAATTTGCCAAAAAATCCTGCTGTTGGTGGTATGCCTGCCAGTGAGAATAAAGAAAGTGCCAATACCCAACTCAAAAAAGGATTGGTCTGGTACAACCCTTTGTAATCATCAATTTTTTCTTTGCCGGTTTGTTCGGCTATAGCAGCAGCTACACCAAATGCGGCCAGGTTAGAAAAAGTATAAATTAAGATAAAATAAACAACTGAAGATGTGCCGGCGGAAGAATTGCTGCTCATACCCACCAGGATAAAACCAACCTGTGCAATAGAAGAAAATGCAAGGAATCTTTTGATATTCTGCTGCCGCAATGCAAAGAGGTTACCAATGACCATGGTTACAATGGACAGTAACATGATCATATTGTACCACACATCCTGCATCGGTTGAAAAACCTTGTACAAAGTAGCCATGAATATAAAGGCCACAGACCCTTTTGATATCACCGATAAAAAAGAGGTAGTTGCAAAGGGTGCCCCTTCATACACATCCGCCGTCCATAAATGAAAAGGAACAATAGAGAGCTTAAACGCAAATGCGGTAAACAAAAATACAAATGCCATGATCATCAATGGGCTGCCATCCAGCAGTGCAGGCATCTCCGCGAAACTTATGGTACCTGTAACACCATAGACCAGCGATATTCCAAACAACAGTATTCCCGAAGAAAATGCGGAAGACAGGATCATTTTCATAGCGGCTTCTGAAGATACCCGTTTCTCCAGGTCAAAGTTAGCCATGGCAGCCACTGGTATGGTAGCCATCTCCAGCGAAAGGAAAAATATTAACAGGTTGCCACTTGATACCATGAAGAACATTCCCAACAACGCAGATAACATCAATATAAAAAACTCCGGCATGTGTTCACTTTTCTTCAACCATCCGGCAAATAATAATGAAATAAGGTAGACGCCGAGGTTAAGGATATTTTTTTGCAGCGCAATTAACCCATTCGTATAAAACATGCCGCCAAAGAGGCTGCCGTCGTTGTTGAACAAGAATCCTGCAAAAAAATTGATCAACAGTAAAAATTGTATAATTAATAACTGGCTTTCATTTTTTATCCCTTTACCCAGTTTTATAAATAACAGGATAAAGATGATGCCAGTTACCAGCAACTCAGATTTCATTAATATAAAAAACTCGTTCATTCAATCTCGATTTATTGTATCCCTGTTTTACCCGGATATTTTTTGCATAATTAACTCTGTCGCTGGTCTTACCAGGTTATTCAACCAGGATGGGGCCAGCCCAATGGCTATGATCCCTATAGCCAATATAATGGCTGATAACTTTTCATTCCATGCAGCATCACTCAAATTTTCATACCCGGCCTTTAGCGGCCCCATGGCCACCTGGCCTATTGCCCTTAAGATGTATACTGCAGTTACAACAATTGACATACAGGCTACAATGGTGGCGATTCTATAAAACATCCCGGTATGTTCCCATGAACCAATAAAGATCGTCATCTCTGCTACGAAACCACTAAGCCCGGGCAACCCGAGAGAGCACAGCCCTACAATAAAGAAAACAGTGGTAATAAAAGGCATCACTTTTAATAATCCTCCCATTTCTTTTACCTGCCGGGTGTGGGTGCGTTCATAGATCATCCCGATGACGGCGAAGAAAAGCGCTGTCATTAAACCGTGAGATACCATTTGCAAAACCGCACCGGTCATTGCCGTTTTAGTGAGCATGCCAATACCCAGGAAAACAAATCCGCAATGGCTAACCGAAGAATAAGCGTTGATGTATTTCAAGTCCTTCTGCATCATGGTAGCAAAGGCACCATATAAAATAGCAATAGCAGAAACGACGATAATGATATTGGCATACTCTTTTGCTCCTTCGGGCATTATATAAGTTGCCACACGAAGACAACCATACCCCCCCAGTTTCATCGAAATGCCGGCGAGGAACATTGACCCGGCTGTAGGTGCCGACGAGTGCCCGTCTGGCACCCAGGTGTGAAATGGAAACAAACCCCCGAATATACCAAAGCCAACAAACAGTAATGGAAAACATATCATCTGTGTTTGCACAGGAATGTTCAGTTGTGATAGTTCCAGGAGGTTAAAACTCCTCTCCGGTACAGAAAAATAAAGACCGAGTAATCCAACCAGCACCAGCGCCGAACCACCCATTAACATCAGGGCCAGTTTATTGGCGGCATATTCTTTTTTACCACTTCCCCATATTCCTATCAGCAGGTACTTTGGTATTACTGCGATTTCCAGGAAAAAGAACAGGATGAAGAGATCCAATGAAATAAAAAATCCATAGGCGCCGAGGCTCAATAAAATGAGTAAGAAAAAATATTCTTTCGTCATCTTAGCTACATTCCAGGAAACCAGCACGCCCGCTATCACTACAAATGCCGTTAATAAGATCATAGCAACAGAAATCCCATCAACTCCTAAATGGAATGAAATATGCCATGCAGGAAACCATTTGTACTGCAATTCGAATAACATCTGTGATGTATTGCCGGCATCCCTTTCATGATTAAAAACAAACAATAATACAACGGCCATTACAAGCTGAAGCGCAGAGCCCGTTAATGCCACCCGCTTTACCTGGTTGGTATTGCGCACCAGCAATAGTGTAACTGCAGTAAGTAGTGGCAGTAAGAGTAATAACAATAAATTCATTCTGTATACTTAAATCAATTATCTACTTCCACACATATATAAATAGAAGAGCCAGACCAATCACGCCAACCAAAAAATAAATGGCGTAGTTCTGAACTTTCCCTGATTGAAATCCTTTAATTTTCTCTGAAATCACCTGCGTTGTATTCCCCGTCGCATTCACCAATCCATCCACCAGGTTTTTATCTATCCATGCTGCAGGCCTGCCTAACCGGTTAAAAATTATTTTTTGTGTAATGAACAGGTAGATTTCATCTATATAAAACTTATGATAAACTGCCTTGTATAATCCATTCAATGAACGGGCGATTTTAGCAGGTCTTGCATTTTCCTTTTTGTACAACCACATGGCCGCAAAAATCCCTATCAACCCCAGGGCAACAGGAGCAACCGAAAAAGCCAGGTGAAAACTACTTTCAAGCGCTCCCCCATCTGAACTAACAAAATGCCCGAATGGAATAAATCCTGCCACTGCTGCGCCTGCAGCCAATATCAGCAAAGGCATCATCATAGCGAACCCTCCTTCGCTATGATGATGTTCCCCATGCCGCACATGTTCCTTATTCCAAAAAATATTAAAATACAAACGGAACATGTAAAAAGCTGTAAGTCCTGATGTAACCAGGGCTATATAATAAATGACAGGATCATTTTGCCAGGCTGCCAACAAGATTTCTTCCTTGCTAAAGAAACCGGCGAACGGAGGCACCCCTGCGATAGCAAAGCAGGCAATTAAAAAAGTAACATGCGTGATAGGCATTAATTTTCTTAACCCACCCATATCTGTCATTTTTTTGCTATGGATAAAATGAATGACAGCGCCTGCACCCAGGAACAACAATGCCTTAAACATAGCATGTGTAAACAGGTGAAACATAGACGCTGTAAAACCTAACCCTTTTTCCCCGCCATAACCGGATACACCTAAAGCGAACATCATAAACCCGATCTGCGACATGGTAGAATAAGCCAGCACTCTTTTTATGTCTGTCTGCGTACAGGCAATCACTGCTGCAAATAATGCAGAGGTAATTCCAACATACGTAACAATATCCAGGGCTGGTGCCGACATGCTGAAGACCGGGAATAACCTTGCCACTAAAAATACACCAGCTACCACCATGGTAGCAGCATGGATCAATGCAGAAACAGGTGTGGGTCCTTCCATTGCGTCGGGCAACCAAATGTGTAATGGGAACATGGCACTTTTTCCGGCGCCACCAATGAAAACCAATACAAGTCCCCAGGTTAGCGCAGATATGCCCAGGAAAGAAGAAGCTACTGCTGTTTGAAATTCTAGTGCTGATGTAGTGGTCAGTCTTTGGACCAAGGTTGGAAAATCAAGTGTGCCGGCATAGAAAGAAAGTACTAAAATTCCTACCAGGAATCCCAGATCTGCAAAGCGGGTTACGATGAATGCTTTCTTACAGGCGGCCACTGCACTGGGGCGATCGTAATAATATCCGATTAATAAAAAAGAAGAAACCCCTACCAGCTCCCAGAAAATATACATCTGGAAAATGTTGGAGGAAATCACCAAACCCAGCATAGAAAAAGTAAATAACCCCAGGAATGCATAATAGGTAGGAAATCTTTCTTCCCCTTTCATATAAGCCAGGCTATAGACGTGTACCATCAGTGAAACAAATGTGACCACTACCAGCATCATTACAGAAATAGGATCCAGAATGATGCCCATATCAATAGAGAGGCCAGGCGAAAATTCCAGCCATCTATACTGTAACGGCACTAACGTTTGATAAACGCCATTTACCTTTCCATAATCAAAGAAATACCCATAAGCGGTGTATAAGGCGAGACCGGTAGACAGTAATAATAAAATGGTTGCGAAAAGCCCGGAGCTGTTTTTAAAATACTTTCTGCCAAATAAGCCGAGCAGGATAAATGCTGCCATTGGCAATAATGGAATGAGAGCAATATAAGTCGCATTAAGCATTATATCGAATGTTAGATTCTGAATATTGAATGATGTTATTCAACATATATAATTTAAAATTTCATCTCCTCCGCCTTTTCTACATCTATTGAACCGTGGCTCCTGTATAAATTAATGATGATCGCGATTGCAACAGCAGCTTCTGCTGCCGCGATGGCAATTATAAAAATGGTAAAGAACAATCCATCCATCTTGTTTGGCCACAAGTATTTATTAAAAGCTATAAAATTCAGGTTTACACTATTAAGGATCAACTCTATACTCATGAGCATCGTCACAAGATTTCTCCTGGTGAAAAAACCAAATACACCGATAAAAAAAAGGGCTGCACTGATAAATAAGAAGTGATATAATCCGGGTTCCATCATGTGGTTGCTGGTTTACTGCGTAAGGCAATTACAATACAGCCTATTAAAGCGGCTAATAACAAAATACTCACTACCTCAAAAGGCAACGCGTAACCGCCGTCATTTACGCCAAGCATTTTATTGCCAATATTTGCAACTGAGGGTGCTAAGGGTTGAGAAGAATCGCCGGTGAATGTATGTTGATATACCTGTAACATGGTTAACGCAAACCCGCAAAAAGCCGCTAATGCTGAAAATAATAACCTCCCGGCTTTTTGTGCAGGTAACAATTCTCCCGCCTGCTGGGTTAAGAAAATAGAAAAAATGATCAGTACTGTTATGCCACCTACATACACCACTATTTGCACCGCTGCAATAAATTCATACTGCATCCAGAAATACAAACCAGCCACCCCGATCAGCGTGAATAATAAAAAGATAGCTGCACGAAAGATCTGCCTTGTGCCTACCGCTAACACTGCACTTACGAGGGTGAGCGCTGCCAGCATAAAAAATATGATTGTTGATCCGTTCATTATTCTACTCCCTCCATAATTTTAGACCCAGGATTGTTTAATATTTTGGTAAGCGCGGCACGGTCAAAAACACTGTGTTCAAAAGTCTGGGCCATCTTTATCGCATCCGAAGGGCAGGCAACGATACATAAATTACACATCGTGCACAGTTCTAAATGATAGACCAGCTTATCGATTGCTTTTTTCTTTTTGCCTTCGGCGTTTATTTCAAATTTGGTGATCACCTTGATGGTCCCATTTGGGCATGCCAGTTCGCAGGCTGTGCAACCGGTGCAGCGGTGTTCGTTGTTTTCATCATGCGGCATCACTACTTCCCCTTTAAACCGTTCTGATAAAACGAGGGTATCCCGGTTGTCAGGATATTGTTCCGTAATGATCTCTTTATGATGCGTAAAATAATAACCGGTGCGACGCAGGCCGACCAGCAATGATTTTACGCCGCTGAAAACCTCTTTTAAGTATTTTACGATAAACATGTTAGTATCAATTTTAAAAATGCCAGCCTAGTATGGCGACCACAGTTGCCAGCAATAAATTAAACATACTGATAGGCAATAAATATTTCCATTCCAGGTTCAACAACTGGTCGATCCGCAAACGGGGGAAGGTCCACCGGAACCACATGATCAGGAATATTAAGAAAAACGTTTTGCCAAAGAACCAGATACTGGAGGGGATATAATCCATTGCATGATTAAAAGCTTCCCAGTTGCCGATATGAAAGGGCATCCACCCTCCTAAAAATAAGGTGGCGCCTATGGCACAAACAATAAATACATTGATATATTCCGCCAAAAAAAACAATGCGAATTTCATCCCGGAGTATTCTGTATGAAAACCGGCCGTCAATTCCGATTCTGCTTCTGCCAGGTCAAAGGGTGCCCTGTTGGTCTCGGCCGTAACAGCAATAATAAAAATTACGAAGGAAATGAGTACCGGGATATGTCCCTTAAATATCCACCAGCCATTGGCCTGCGAATAGATGATATCAGAAATATTAAGACTGCCGGTTAAGACTACGATGGTAAGAATGGATAAACCTGCAGACAATTCGTAACTCACTATTTGTGCCCCGCTGCGCATGGCGCCCATCAACGAATACTTGTTATTGCTGGCCCAGCCAGCCATTAATATGCTGATGACCATTACCGAGGAGACGGCTGATACGTACAAGACCCCGATATTCATATCCCAAAGCTGGAAATCTTTTGCAAATGCAATAGGCGCCATTAATAACATAGCCACCATCATTGCGATAAAAGGCGCAAAATTGAACAAAAATTTATCAGCCCCGTTTGGTGTCAATCCTTCCTTCACTAACAACTTTACGGTATCGGCCAGCGATTGGAACATGCCATTAGGACCTACACGATTGGGGCCAAGCCTTATCTGTATCCAGGCAGCTGTCCTTCTTTCCATGAGCACCAACACAAGCCCGAGTATAGCAAACAAACTAATTACGCATACGCCCGCAATAAACATTTCGATGACCATTACCCACGTGGGATTGAATGTTTCACTCAACCATCCATGTATGCCTTCAGCTATGTTTGATAAACTCCACACTTTTACTATTTTAAAATTTTGAATGTTAAATGTTGAATTAAATACAATGTGGTTTCATGCAACATTTAAAATATATATTCCTTTATTTTAAATTTACAATGCCAAAGTTTGAATCGAAAACAACCTGATCTCATTCAACATTCAACATTTAAAATTCAACATTACCTATCGATGTCTGGTATCACCAAATCAAGTGTCCCCATCATCGCCACAAGATCGCCCAGTTTACTGCCCCTTGCCATATGATCCAGGGCTGAAAGGTTTGAAAAACCAGGAGAACGAAACTTAATCCGGTAAGGTGTGGTACCACCTTCACTTACTATGTACACACCAAACTCTCCTCTTGCCGTTTCCACCCGCTGGTAAAATTCCCCCTTCGGTAATTTTAAAACTGCCTTTGTTTTAGCCTGGAAATCGCCCTCCGGGATATTATCAACAAGTTGCTCGATGATCCTGATGGATTGTTTCATCTCCCTGATCCGTACCATGTACCTGGCAAATGAATCTCCCCCGGTTTCCAGTACCTCATCAAATTGAATTTGCTCATAGCCATCATAAGGATACAATTTCCTTATATCGCATGCGACACCGCTGCCTCTTGCTGCCGGCCCGGAGCAACCAAAGGAAATGGCATCTTCCTTAGTCAGATAACCCACACCTTTCATCCGGTTCTGAAAAATAATATTCCCCGTTACCAGCTCATCGTACTCATCCACTTTAGATTTAAAAAGCGTGATAAAATCTTTCACCCTTTTTTGAAAATTGGGATGAATGTCCTGCATCACACCACCCGGCACCATATAATTCATAGTCAGTCTTGCCCCGCACGTTTCTTCCATAATGTCGTTGATACTTTCTCTTTCCCGGAAAGCGTGAAAGAAAGGGGTGAAAGCTCCGAGGTCCATTGCCATAGCACCCCACCATAATTCATGCGAAGCGATCCTTGTTAATTCATCCATTAAAATCCGGATAACTTTCGCCCTTGATGGTACTTCCACCTGCAGGCCTTTTTCTACAACAAGTGCACAGGCGTGGTTATTAATATGAGAAGAAAGATAATCCATGCGGCTGGTCACATAAATGAACTGCCGGTAGCTCAGGCTTTCGCACATTTTCTCAATAGACCGATGAATAAATCCAAGGTGAGGTTCTACTTTTTTGATCGTTTCGCCATTGAGGGTGATCACAAGGTGTAAAACACCATGGGTGGCAGGATGCTGTGGCCCTACATTGATGATCATATCACCTACGTTCGTTGTTCCAATTTCTTCAACCATACCTTAATTTCGAATTGGTGAATGTCGAATTTCGAAAGGTGTTAGGAATAAAAATTTCTTTTTGTCCGGCAAAGCTGCATAACATTCGATATTCGATATCCCTTTATAATTTTATCATATTGATAGGGTCCTCAAAATCTTTCCGCATTGGGTTTTTTCCTTCCCATCCATCAGGCAAAATCAATAACCTCAGGTCCGGGTGACTTAAAAAATTAACGCCAAACATTTCGTATACCTCCCGCTCATGAAAATTAGCTGTCTGCCAGATATGGCTTACTGTCTCGATTGCCGCATTTTCAATTTCCAGCGTTGCTTTTACGACGATGTTGTGCCTGAATTTTGTTGAGCTGAGATGGTACACCATTGCCAGGTGCGTTTTCCAGTCAATACAGGTAAGGCAAAAAAGATGGTCAAAAAATAGTGCCCCCTCATTGCGAAGTTGCCCGGCAAATACCAACCAATCCTGCGGACTAACAGTAATGTTTAGCCATTCCCCGCTTTCGTCAAAAGCGGCAGCGGGAAGCAATTCAGATATTTTGGATTTTAATTCTTCGTTCTCCATGATAAAACATTCATCCCGGTTTCATTAAACATGTAAGCTGTTTATTTTGTATTTTAATCCTGCTTTTTATCTTCTTTTATCTGCTCTCTTGTCATCCCCATTTTTATCTTTTCCTGCAGGCTGATCAAGGCGTGTATCAGCGCCTCCGGCCTGGGCGGGCAACCTGCCACGTATACATCAACCGGGATAACATGGTCTGCACCTTTTACTACAGAGTAAGTATTGTAAAAGAAAGGCCCCCCGCTGATGGCGCAGGCACCCATAGCGATCACATATTTGGGATCAGCCATCTGGTCGTATAATCTTTTTAAAACGGGGGCCATCTTATTTACAATAGTACCAGCAATAATGATCACATCTGCCTGTCTTGGCGATGCACGTGCTACCTCAAAGCCAAACCTGGAAAAATCGTATTTGGCACCGGCAACAGACATGTATTCAATACCGCAGCAACTCGTAGCAAATGTGAGTGGCCACAAAGAATTGGAACGGGCCCAGTTGATCACATCATCCAACTTGCTAAGTATTATTCCACCACCAGGCGTTTCATGAACCTGGCCTGGAAAATTTTCCGTGATGTTTTTTTTCTCTGCCAATTAGATAATATTTTTTAAACCATCCGAAATTTATAACCCGTCCTGTCTACATCCACTTTAAAGCTCCCTTTTTGTGTGCATATAAAAATCCCATGAATAAAATAAAAAGAAAAATGACAATTTCTACAAGGGCAGCCCACCCTGCACTTTTTGCCACAACAGCCCAGGGAAAAAGAAATATCAGCTCCACGTCAAATATTAAGAATATCAATGCAAATAAATAATAGCCCACATTTAGTTGAGTCCAGGTTTTACCTTTTGTAGGGATGCCACATTCGTAAGGTTCGCCCTTCTGACTATTTTTGGTATACTTAGTAACCATTTTCGCTACCAGGATAGCTATGGTAGAAAATGTAAGCGCCGCGATTATCAAAACAATCATGGAAGATGCACCCATATGAATTCAGTTTTGAATGAAGGATTTTGAGAGTACAAGTTAATAAAAATGAATATGGGAAACTTTATATGAAATCATGTATTTATCATTTTTAGTCATGATATTAATCATGGGCTTCCAGTATACAATGAAATTAGCGATTAATACTACCCATATATCTCTGAATGAATTGATTTTTTATCGTATCCCATTTCCAGGATCCTCTTTTTGGCTTCATCGATCATTCCTTTCCATCCGCATAAATAGAAATTAGCAGGCTTTATTTCAACGCATAGTGATTCGTAAATGGAGTGCACATAACCCGACTTACCCTCCCACAGTTCCCGGGACAGGGTGGGGATATAATAAAATCCCGGAATTGATTCCTGCAGTTTTGTAAGTTCTTCAAAATACAAAACGGTATCTTTTGTACGGCAGCCAAAAACAAGGTAAATATTCTTATGGGGTATATTTTTGTTTTTGATATCGTGGATCATACTCCGGAAAGGTGCCACACCGGTACCGGTGCAGATCATAAAAATATCCTTGTCCAGGTCTCCTTTTAAAACAAAAA
The DNA here is from genome assembly GCA_043727215.1 of Chitinophagaceae bacterium. Classification (GTDB taxonomy): domain Bacteria; phylum Bacteroidota; class Bacteroidia; order Chitinophagales; family Chitinophagaceae; genus Ferruginibacter. Next base: position 99,532 of record JAYSYY010000093.1, read on the forward strand.
CACCCTGCGGCCCGCGAAAGGTTATTTCCGACCCTACTCTTATTTCATTAAAAAGGTAGGGTGTGCCAGCACCTTTTTTATCCAGGACAATTACGAGTTCAAAAACATTGGTGCCGTCCGGCCAGGATGCAATGGAATAACTTCTCCATCTTTTATTCACCTTCTCATGTATAGGCAGATCGAGGGTTACAAACTGGCCCGGAACAAAATCAAAATTATCCAGCTCAGGAACTTCAATCCAGAATCTTCTTGTATCCCTGGTTTCATCTTCGATCTTTGTTACTCTCCCAACGCGCCATGGTTGTAAGGCCATAAATAAAAATTTTGAGTAATATAGTACTAAATGTGTTAACGGGCTAATTGACTACCATGCTAAATCTGCGGTTTGCAGAAGGGCCGATGAACGATCTGCTATTTCCAGGGCATAAAATAATGAGGCCGGTATTAGCTATCTTTGCACCGGATGAATCTTGACGTGTTGATGAATTTTTACAAGAGTGATACCCGCACTTTCCAGATTGCGGACAGGATCACTTTGTCTCAACCGCAACACCTGCACCTCAAAGGGCTCTCAGGAAGTGCTTCACAATTTGTATTAGCAGCCGTTTTTAGCCAATCTTCCACTGCACAATTAAATCACCTGGTTATTTTAAGGGATGCAGAAGAAGCCGCCTATTTTCACAATAGCCTTGAAAATATTACCAATGCCTTAGATATTTTTTATTTCCCATCTTCATTTAAAAATAAAAAGAACTACCAACTGCTCAACAGCAGCCATGTGATGTTGCGTACTGAGGCACTCACCAAACTTGCAGCTGGTGGCAATAGAAAAATCGTAGTTACCCATCCGGAAGCACTATTTGAAAAAGTGGTACTATCAAAAACTTTAACGGAAAATATAATAAGTATCAAGCAAGCGGAGGAACTCGACATAAATGGTATGCTGGAGCGTTTTGTACAACATGGATTTGTGAGGACGGACTTTGTGTATGAACCCGGGCAATTTGCCATCCGTGGCGGTATTCTGGATATCTACTCTTTCGGCAACGAGAAACCGTACCGGCTGGAACTATTTGGAAACGAAGTGGACAGCATCCGGATATTTGACCCTGAGACGCAATTGAGTGAACGGAAATTATTGCAGGTAAGCATTATCCCAAACGTGGAAACGCAGTTTGAAACAGGCGAGAAAGTTTCCCTGTTGGAGTTTTTGCCAGTAAATACCGTTGTGTGGACAGAAGACTGGAACTTTATAAAAGAAAAGGTAGAACAACAAGAGGAGGATCTTGCTATATTTTTAGAACATATAAAGACGAGCGATCCGCGACAGCAAAGTGCCGACGAAAGCATTGAAATAAACACTAAGACTGGTATTTCTGAAAATGACTTTGTACATGCTGCCAGCATTGAAAAAGAAATACAACTGCGGCATATCATCGAGATCAGTTCCAAACCCTATTTTACAAACGACCTATCTGACAGTAAAAACATCGGTTATAAGACAAAAGAGCAACCGGCTTTCAACCGCCAGTTTGACCTGCTTATTAAGAACCTGCAGCAATACGAATCCAGCCAGTACAACATTTTCATTTTTGCCGATAATCCCAAACAGCTGGAAAGGCTTCATACGATCTTTACAGATTTAAAAGCTGAGATACAGGTAACACCGATTCCTGTGTCTATCCACGAAGGTTTTATAGACGATGACCTCAAATTAGTTTGTTACACCGATCACCAGGTTTTTCAACGCTACCATAAATACAAGGTAAAACAGGCTTTTAGCAAGAACAAAGCACTTACGTTGAAAACACTTAGGGAGTTGCAGCCGGGTGATTATGTTTCCCATATCGATCATGGTGTGGGTGTGTATAGCGGGTTGCAAAAGATCGAAGCCAACGGGCGTTTACAGGAAGCCGTTAGAATCCAGTACAAGGATGGTGACCTGCTGTATGTAAATATTTCTTCACTGCACAAGATCAGTAAATACAGCGGGAAGGAAGGCTCCATACCCAAAAAGAATAAGCTGGGTAGTGATGTATGGAATAAACTCAAAGAAAAGACCAAAAAGCAGGTCAAAGACATTGCAACTGACCTTATCAGGTTATACGCAAAAAGAAAAAGTCTCGAAGGGTACTCTCACAGCCCGGACAATTACATGCAGACAGAACTAGAAGCCAGTTTTATCTACGAGGATACACCCGACCAGGGAAAGGCCACCGAAGATGTGAAGAGAGATATGGAGAAACCCGCCCCGATGGACAGGTTGGTTTGCGGAGATGTTGGGTTTGGCAAAACGGAGATTGCCATAAGAGCTGCTTTCAAATCCTGCTGCGATGGAAAACAGGCAGCTGTACTTGTGCCCACTACCATCCTGGCCTACCAGCATTACAAAACTTTTTCAGAACGTTTGAAAGATTTTCCTGTAAATGTTGACTTTATCAATCGTTTTAAGTCGGCAAAAGAAAAAAAAGAGACACTTAAAAAATTAGAAGAGGGGAAAATAGACATCATTATAGGTACGCACGCTTTACTGGGCAATGCGGTTAAGTTTAAAGACCTCGGTATAATGATCATCGATGAAGAGCAGAAATTTGGAGTATCAGCTAAGGAAAAATTAAAACAATTAAGGACCACCGTAGATTCTCTTACGCTCACCGCGACTCCCATTCCCAGGACACTGCAGTTTAGCCTTATGGGTGCCAGAGACCTCAGCATTATTAATACACCCCCGCCTAACCGGCAGCCCATTCAAACTGAGGTAATGGTGATGAATGAAGATGCTGTACGGGACATCATCTATTATGAGACCGAACGTGGCGGGCAGGTATTTTTTATCCATAACCGGGTAAAGGGCCTGGTGGAAATGAAAAGCTTAATCCAGGGCTTATGCCCTGACCTAAGTATAGCTTACGCACATGGCCAGATGGAAGGTGACCAACTGGAAGACACGATCCTTGATTTCATGGAACGAAAATATGATGTACTGATATGTACCAACATCGTGGAGAGTGGTGTAGACATTCCTAATGTAAACACTATTATTGTAAACAATGCCCACCAGTTTGGCCTTAGTGACCTGCACCAGTTACGAGGGCGTGTAGGTCGTAGCAACAAAAAAGCCTTCTGTTATTTACTGGCGCCGCCGATGAGCACATTGCCAGCAGACAGCAGGAAAAGATTAACTACCCTGGAGCAATACAGCGACCTGGGGAGTGGTTTCCAGATTGCTATGAGAGACCTGGATATTCGCGGTGCGGGAAACATGTTGGGTGGCGAACAAAGCGGTTTTATAGCAGAGATCGGGTTTGAAATGTACCAGAAGATCCTGGATGAAGCCATCAAGGAATTAAAACGAAATGAATTCCGGGACCTGTTTAAGGAAGAAATTCAGCAACAAGACGACTTTGTAAAAGATTGCAGCATAGATACTGATCTCGAGATCCTTATTCCCGACCGGTATGTGGAAAGTATCACTGAACGGCTTAGCCTTTATTCCCGCCTGGATAACTGCGAAACCGAAAGAGACCTGGCAGATTTTCACATCGAACTTACAGATCGTTTCGGTCCCATACCTCCGGAAGTAGAAGACTTGTTCACCACGGTCCGCTGCAGGAAGATCGCGGTAGAGCTTGGATTCGAAAAAATGTTCCTTAAAAATGAAACGCTGAAGTGCTTTTTCGTCAGCAATCCCGACTCACCTTACTTCCAGAGCGTTACATTTAATGGGATCCTCCAATTCCTGCAAACCGGCACTAACAAGGGGAAACTTAAACAGGTGGGTAAGAATGGTATACTTGTAGTGGAGGATATCCCGGGTATGAGTGATTTGCACCGCTTCATCAGTAAGATGCGGGCGAGTCTAAGCGTACCTGCCTGAGAAGATTCCTAGCTCCTGTTAATGAATTCTATCCTGCTATAAGCGGGACAGCTTCCCTGGTCTCCCCTCCCCACCCCTGTCACAGTTCCAGGCAAAAAAAAACTGCCCCATTTGGAACAGCTTTCGTGTAATAAGGTTAAGTATTACCAGGCTTTTTTTGCAACTCCGTCTTTTACGGCTTCCAATGCCTTGGCTTCAGCCAGCATAGTGGTCATTTTATTCCCTTTACCATCATGGCCCTGTGCCATATAACCACCACGAGATGTTTTTGTGATTACTGCGTCCTGCATTGGAACATTTTTCTCCTTTGTTTTCATGCAATAAGCTGTTAACATGTTACTCATTTTAATAGAATTTATAGTTAGTGAATATGGGTTCTTATATGAACTTAACAGGTACAAGCTACTAAAAATATCGGTTTTGCCAAAAATTAGTGCCTGACACACGTTGATAAGTGCCCAAAATCTACATTAAATAATTGATTTATAAATTGTTATAGGTTAGCAGGCGATTTCTTTTATACGTCGATCTTAGCATATTTAGCATGGCTTTCAATGAATTCTCTACGTGGGGGCACCTCATCTCCCATAAGCATACTGAAGATACGGTCGGCTTCTGCAGCGCTATCCATAGTCACTTGTTTCAGTGTACGCGTAAGTGGATTCATAGTTGTTTCCCATAACTGCTCTGCGTTCATCTCTCCTAAACCTTTATAGCGTTGTGTGTTCACGCTTTCATCTTTACCCTGGCCATAAAGAGCAATAAGCCCCTTACGTTCTGCATCATTCCAGGCATATTCCTGGTCTTTGCCTTTTTTAACAAGGTACAAAGGTGGCTGGGCAATATAAACGTATCCCTGCTCCACCAATTCTTTCATATAGCGGAAAATGAAGGTCATAATCAGGGTGGCGATATGGCTACCATCCACGTCGGCATCCGTCATGATGATGAGCTTATGGTACCTTAACTTAGATATGTCCAGCGCTTTTGGATCTTCAGCAGTTCCTATCTTCACTCCCAAAGCGGTAAACATATTCCTTATCTCTTCGTTATCATAGATCTTATGCTCCATTGCTTTTTCCACGTTCAGGATTTTTCCACGTAACGGTAGAATGGCCTGAAAACTCCTGTCCCTGCCTTGTTTAGCCGTACCGCCGGCGGAATCTCCTTCTACAAGGAATAACTCGCATCTTCCCGGATCCTTATCCGAACAATCAGCCAGTTTACCAGGTAAACCTCCGCCTACCAGTACACTTTTACGCTGCACCATGTCGCGGGCCTTTTTGGCTGCCGCCCTGGCCTGTGCTGCTAATATTACTTTTTGTATGATGGTCTTGGCATCTTTGGGGTTCTCTTCCAGGTAAGCTTCGAGTACGCGGCTGAGCGTGGTATCTACAATACCCATCACCTCGCTGTTACCCAGTTTGGTTTTGGTCTGACCTTCAAACTGGGGTTCTGGTACCTTTACAGAGATAATCGCACTGATACCTTCCCGGAAATCATCTCCTTCAATGGCTACCTTGGCTTTCTCAAACATTCCCTGCTTATCACCGTAGCTTTTAAAAACCCTGGTTATACTCCTGCGGAAACCGGCAACATGAGTACCGCCTTCAATCGTATTGATATTATTGACATAACTGAAAATATGTTCCTGGTAACCTGCATTATAAACCATTGCTACCTCTACTGCCACATTACTCTTTTCATCGTAGCCATCGCAATAAATGGTTTGAGGAATCAATGGAGCCCTGTTGGCGTTTTTATCGATGCTTTCCACGAACTCTACTATCCCTCCTTCGCTGTAGAAGGTTTTAGTATAGGTATTACCATCATCATCCTTTTCCCGAAGGTCATGCAACACGATATTAATGCGCCTGTTAAGAAACGCCAGTTCTCTCAAACGGCCTTCCAATATTTCCTTATTGTACTCAGTAACGGTAAAAATGCTGTCATCCGGCCAAAACCGTACTCTTGTGCCCGTTTTATCACTTACACCTATCTCCCTCACGGGGTACTGCGGAATCCCGGTTTTGTATTCCTGTTCAAATATTTTTCCTTCCCTCTGCACGCTTACATGCAAGGTGGTACTTAACGCATTCACACAACTCACACCGACACCATGTAAACCACCAGACACCTTGTAGGAGCCTTTGTCAAATTTACCACCGGCATGGAGCACGGTCATTACCACTTCGAGTGCACTTCGGTTTTCCTTTGTGTGCAAGCCTGTAGGAATACCCCGGCCATCATCCTGCACGGTGATAGAATTATCCTCGTTAATGGTTACTGTAATGTTTTTACAATACCCGGCCAAAGCCTCATCGATGGAGTTATCTACCACCTCGTAAACCAGGTGATGGAGACCTTTCACACTGATGTCTCCAATATACATCGCCGGTCTCTTGCGAACCGCCTCTAATCCCTCTAAAACTTGTATGCTATCTGCACTGTAGCCGGAATTGGCCAGGGAAGGAACTACTACTGTTTCTGTACTCATAAATGCTTAAAAAGACGCTTTTTGGTGTGGAAATTCACATTCCTGCAAATGTAACGAAAATCAGGGGTTAAACAGCACCCTAACAGCCTTATTTTGAAGCCATTTTGTAAACAAGTTTTAAACGATTTTGAAATCCTAAAGGGCAAAGCAAAGGAGCAACAATGGGCCTATTTTGGAGTATTTTGCATTTCAGCATTTATATACGATACGGTCAAGGTTTGTAATAAAATTGTAATAACTGTCAATTTCAAACTGTTAATCCCTGTTAATGGGAATGCTTGGTTATCTTTGCAGCTATATCATTGTTCATGCACCAACCTTTAGACATATTAACCTTAGCGCACAAACAACCCTTTATGCAGGGCGACCTTGAAGTGCTGCAGGAAGTGGAAAGGCATGTTCCGGGTTCTGTAAAATATGTGATCAACAGGTACCAAAAAAATCCGCATTGGGCTATCGAGGATACAGGAGTATTGGTATATCATTTTGAAAAGAATAATCCGGATGCTAACTACCTGGAGCTCAAGTTCTGCGTCAGTGGGAATGTTTACTGCCGTCAGAAACAGACAGAATGCGATTTCTGTAAGCTGAATGCTTCCCGATCGTGTATTGAAAAAGTAGACAGTGTTGATGTATTGAGTTTCAGTTTCTCCCCCACTTACCTGCAGCAGTTTGCCAAGGCGCACAGGAATCCTGAAAGTATATCTGATAATGTACTGGCTTTTGAACACCGGTCTTCCTTTTCTAAAATACTGCCGCTCTGCAACAAAACACGGATGGCGATTGAGGCCCTCCTCAATCATACTTATACGGATACCCTGGAAAATATTTTTATAAATGCGCAAACCCAGATCCTGCTTCTCTACAGCATGGATTGTATGCTGGGTGAAAAAGATGAGCCGGTATTTACCTGCAAATTTCTTGCAAATGAGGCTGACAGGGAAAAGATCATGAAAGCCAGGGAGGTTTTGCTGCAGCATATCGGGGAGCCCATTACCATTAAAGCCCTTAGCCGCAAAGTAGCCATCAACGAATGTTACCTGAAGAAAGGTTTTAAAGAGATTTTCGGTACAACAATTTTTGATTTTTACCAGGGCCAGAGGATGGAGCATGCAAAATACCTGCTTTATGATAAGGGCCTGAGTGTAACAGAAGTATCGCTTATGTTAGGCTACTCCTCTATTTCCCACTTTAGCACTGCCTTTAAGAAACATACAGGGATCAAGCCTTGTGAATTGTTATTGCCCAGGTAATCATCCCGAACTTTTTTACCATTTATTCCCCTTTTTTACACGTTCTCCCTACCTCTCTTGCGGTCTCCACGGATAACTTCCGGTTAGCGTAAATGCATTTCCCGATTCGTCACTGCCTCCCCGATATATTAAAGTTCCTTTGCAGCAGAAAATCATTTACGACTCAAAGAAATTATACCCAGGATGCAAAGAATAACTCTACTAACTGCCACGATGCTCTTAATGGCCTTCCTTTCTACTGCGCAAACCAGTATCAGTGGCCGGATCAGCTTGAAAAATGGCTTACCCGCCGCTAATGTAAACCTCGAATTAAAAGAACTTAAGAGGTTCAGTATAAGCGATTCCTCCGGTGAATTCAGCTTCTCCCACATAAATAATGGTACTTACCATATCCTTGCAAGTTCGGCAGGTCTGCAAACACAGCAAATAAAAGTGAGAGTGTTTAATAATGAAACTTTCATGGAGAAACTGGTTCTCGCAGAACAGGTAAATGACCTGGATGTTGTGATACTGACGTCTAACAAAGGTCTAAACAAACAAGCCCTTTCGGTTGGTAAACTGCCGATCAACCCTATGGACCTGCCCCAGAGCATGACGGTGGTGGGCCAATCGGTTATACGGGACCAGCAAACGCAGCGCCTAAGCGACATCATCAAAAACGTGAACGGGGTTTACCTTGCTGGTACCAGGGCGAGCACGCAGGAAACCTTTTATGCCCGGGGCTACAATTTCTCCAGTAATAATATGTTTAAAAACGGATCCCGGGTAAATTCCGGCACCTTGCCAGAAGTAAGTTCACTGGAAAAAGTTGAAATATTGAAAGGAAGCGCCGCCATCCTGTATGGCAATGTGGCGCCCGGTGGCATTATTAATATGGTGACCAAACAGCCAAAATTTAAGAACGGTGGAGAAATTTCCTTCCGGACGGGCAGTTACGGGTTGATAAAGCCTTCGGTTGACATTTACGGGCCCGTATCTCATAAAGTTGCCTTTCGTATAAATGGGACTTATGAAAAAGCTGATAACTACAGGGACGGTGTGCAGTCAGAACGTTTTTATGTGAATTCTTCGCTACTCTTTAAATTCAGTAAACAAACGGAGTTACTCGTGCAGGGTGATTACCTGGATACTGAGTTTACCCCTGATTTCGGCATTGGTTCCCTCGCTGATACCGTTATCCCAAATGTGCCCCGCTCTCAGTTTGTTGGCACCAGCTGGCAGTATAATAAGGCCAGGCAAACCACCGCTACAGCTGTTTTAAAACATAAAATCAATAGCCGGTGGAGCATCAATACCACGGCTGCCTACCAATTGTTTGACAGGGATTATTTTGGGGTGGAAAGGATCCAGGCAAAAGCCGACGGAAAGTGGGCACGCCCCCTTGGAAGAATCCTGACTCAGGAAGATTACCTGATTGGGAACATTGACCTGGTCGGTAAAATTAAGACCGGGAAAATTTCACATACTTTACTTGCAGGGGTGGACGCTGATCGTTACCAAACACAGGCCCATACTTTTGACGTGACAGGTAGAATCTATGATACGCTGAATATACTGGACCTGGATAGATTTGTTGCGCGAAATGATATCCCTGCTGCAAACAAAGTAACCAAAACCCAAACCCCCATCAACAGGTATGGTGCCTATATCCAGGACCTGGTGAGCCTTTCCGATAAATTTAAATTACTTGCAGGTGTCCGTTGGTCCATGCAAAGTGCAGGTGCTGTCACTACTAATTATCTATTAAAGGATAGCGTGGGCAACGGAAGCAAATTGAACACGGATGCATTCTCTCCAAAAGTAGGTTTGGTTTATAAACCTTCGAAAAATATGTCGGCATTTGCCAGTTACTCAAATTCATTTGCAGTGAACAGCGGCACAGATGTGTTTGGTAATGGACTTCCCGCTTCACTGATCGACCAATTTGAACTGGGCATAAAAAATGAGTTGTTTGATGGCAAACTTTCGGCGAATCTTACCCTTTATCGCATCATCAATAATAACCTGGCGCAAACAGCCATGTGGGCCGCCGACGGAGTAACAATAAATAATAACACGGCTCTTAAAGAACTGGCAGGACAGACTACTTCTGACGGCCTGGAAATCGATATTGCCAGCCATCCTTTGAAAGGCTTAAATATTCTTGCGGGGTATAGTCACAATAACATGCGTTACACAAAAACCAAAAAAGCTAAAGGAAATTATATCGAAGGGGAGCGCCTGGTAAATACCCCGGCCCATACAGCCAATAGCAGCCTTTTTTATACTTTCCAGGAAGGACGCCTGAAGGGGTTAAAAATTGGTGCAGCCGGATTTTATATAGGTGAACGCTTTGGGGGCTGGAATAATACCCAGCAGCAAGCGCAGGCTTTCTCCCGCCTGTTGCCAGTAGATGGCTTTACAACGGTCGACCTTTCTGCAGGCTACACATTCAAAAAGTTTTCTCTGATGGCGAAGGTTTCCAACCTCTTCAATGAATACAATTATTATGTGCATGAGAATTACAGTGTAAATCCAATTGCACCCCGCCAATTCATCAGTACGATTTCAGTCAAACTATAACCAGCGAAACAATTTTATCTAAGCTACCAGTTACTGGTGGCTTACTGATTTTGAACAACAACCCACATGAAAACATTTTTGCGCAGAATTCATCTTTACCTCGCTTTCGGCGCCGGCCTTATTATAATGGTAACCTGTTTAACAGGGGCCATCCTCGTTTTTGAGAAAGAACTCATGCAGGTCTTTAATAAAAACAGGTATTATACTACTACACAGGGCAAAAGATTACCGTTGGACACGCTCCTAATACCGGAAAGGTTGTGGGGAGGCAGTTATTTGAAGAACGGAATACCGGCCAGCGGGTACGGGCAACCTTTAAACCGGTGCACGTGGCATCTATCTATGGTTTGCCGTCAAAGATAATCGGGTTCCTGGCTTGCCTCCTTGGAACTTTTTTTCCAGCCAGCGGATATATTATGTGGTGGAACCGCACGCGCAAAAACAGGAAAAATGCAATACCAGCATCATAAAGTTCTAATAAACAAGCCAGTACTCTACTGTTTAAGCTACTTTAGACCAGTCATACAGGTATGTGTAAAAAGGAACCGTCGCCTACATGCAATTTGCTGTTGTATAAGAAAATGATTTGAAAACCAGCCGTTCAGCTGTCTTGGAGAAATTAACCTTACCAGGTACCGGCACGGGATAAATAAAAAGGCATCCTGTTTTTCAAGATGCCTTTTGTGGTTGTATGCTTAGTAATTTTCTTCTAAAGGATAATAAATAATAGGAACTTTAAAGCGGAATTGTTTTCATAAAGTCCTTTGTTTAGATTTTTTTAAAATAACGGGAGTAAGACTACTCCCGTTTTACCCTAATAAAACCCTAAACCAGCAAAATCTTAATACGTCACTAATCCTTCTTCACTTATTATTAATACTTTTTCTTTTGTATCTGACACCTTCACCTTGGTCCTGTAATAAGGAGCCAAACCTGGAATTTCTACTTTTACGCTTTCCGAGATCGTCGATCCTGGATATCTTTTTTCCACTGCGGTGGTAACAGGTTCTGGCAGAGTGGCCAGGTCTAAAGTTGTTTTTGATTTGAGAAGCACACCGTTTGTGTTATACTCGGTGGTCTGCTCCTGGCTGTTAGCATTTTTGAAAACTGCAACATAATTACCGGTGTAATTTTTACTCCATTTGTTATCTTCGGCTACTGCATAACTGCTTTTAAAGGAGGCATCTACGGTTTCAGGTACTTTTACCTTAGCGGGTGCAGATTTTTTCTTAGTCTGGGCCTGGGCAGCTACACTTAACATTAACCCGGCACATAGTAAAAAAATGGTGTTTTTCATACGTTAACTTTTTTAATTAATAGGATGTGTTATTAGCAAATGATAATTTACTAATACTATGCCAACCGAATTAATTGTGGATAAGTGGGAAAAATAAAGAAAAAAAAGAAAAATACCTGCTTTTTGGAGGAGACGTTCTATTCTGATTGCCCCCTATCCCCTATAGGTTTTCATAAATCAAATACCATACCGCACCCAGTAGAAAGACATATTTCATTAACTTTGCCAACTTCATTTAAAACAAGTAAGCCAGATCATATATGTCACTGAGGTATAAAGAATATTCCCAACTGAATTTACCCTCCATCAGTAATGAAATTTTGCAAAAATGGACGGAAAACGAAACTTTCCGGAAGAGTGTGGAGTTAAGGGAAGGAAATCAGCCATTTGTATTTTACGAAGGCCCGCCAAGTGCCAATGGTATGCCCGGCATTCACCACGTGATTTCCCGCACTTTAAAGGACCTGGTATGCAGGTATAAAACAATGCAGGGCTTCCAGGTGAATAGAAAAGGGGGGTGGGACACGCATGGTTTGCCGATAGAGCTTGGAGTGGAAAAATTACTTGGTATCACTAAAGAGGATATCGGGAAAAAGATCACCGTGGAGGAATACAATAAAAAATGCAGGGAAGTGGTGATGCAGTTCAAAGATAAATGGGATGACATCACCAAGAAAATGGGCTATTGGGTGGACCTCAACGATCCATACGTTACATTTGAAAACAACTACATTGAAACTTTATGGTGGTGCCTCAGTGAATTATACAAGAAAGGCTACCTCTATGAAAGCGTAAGCATACAGCCTTATTCCCCTGCAGCGGGTACGGGTCTATCCAGCCATGAATTAAATCAGCCAGGAACATACAAGGATGTGAAAGACACCAGTGTCGTTGCCATGTTCCAGGCACAGAAAGATGAAAAGAGCCATTTCCTTTTCGAGGCCGCAGGAACGGACCAGGTATTTTTCCTTGCCTGGACCACCACCCCCTGGACACTTCCTTCCAACCTCGGGCTAACCGTAGGTCCAAATATTGACTATCTCCTGATAAAGACCTTCAACCCCTATAGTGGAAAACCATGTGCTGTTATCCTTGCAAGGTCGTTGTTTCACAAATATTTTCCGGAGCATCTCGACGAATGGAAGGAAGCCGCAAATACGGAACTTTATGCAGCTATTGTAGGCTGGCTGAACCATAATGACGATAGCAGCCAGATCGAACAAAATGCTCCCGCATTAAAAGCAGATTTTGAGGGACTTATAAAGAAAAAACAACTTCCTTTTAAGATAGTGGCAGAATTTAAAGGCAGTCAGGTAGAAGGCTGTACGTATCATCAACTGCTGCCCTCTGAAGCTGGGAGTCTTGCAACTATCGGAGAGATCACCCCTGGTGCTAATCCCTTCCGCGTGATAACCGGAGATTTTGTAACTACTGAAGACGGAACAGGCATTGTGCATACTGCGCCTGCCTTCGGTGCAGATGACTTTAGGGTTGGCCGGAAAAACAACCTTGGTATTTTGACTTTGGTAGACAAGTCCGGGAAATTTGTAGAAGGCATGGGGGAATTCAGCGGCCGGTTTGTAAAAAATTACAAAGACGATCCGAGTTTTGTGGATGTGAACGTGGATATCAGCGTAAAACTTAAAAAGGAAAACCGGGCTTTCAAAGTTGAGAAATACGAACATAATTACCCGCACTGCTGGCGGACCGATAAACCGATTATCTATTATCCATTGGATGCCTGGTTTATAAAAACAACCGCCGTGAAAGACAGGATGGTGGAACTAAATAGGACCATCAACTGGAAGCCGGCCTCAACCGGTTCCGGGCGGTTCGGAAACTGGTTGGAAAATATGGTGGATTGGAACCTGAGCCGGAGCCGGTTTTGGGGAACCCCCCTTCCTATTTGGAAGAGCATCGATGACCAGGGAAATTTCATCGAGGAAAAAGACGGGGGCGAACAAACCTGTATTGGATCCGTAGAAGAATTAAATATAGCTATCAAACAAGCCGCGGATGTATTAGGAGGGGATACCAATAAAAATCACCTGCACGAGGGGATTTTGGATCTGCACAAACCATATGTGGATGAGATCATGCTGGTGAGCAGATCCGGGAAGCCCATGAAAAGGGTACCGGATCTCGTGGACGTTTGGTTCGATAGTGGTGCAATGCCATACGCCCAGTGGCATTTTCCTTTTGAAAACAAAGAGACTTTCAGGAAAAATTTCCCGGCAGACTTTATTGCCGAAGGCGTGGATCAGACAAGAGGGTGGTTTTATACTTTGCATGCACTTAGTGTGTTGCTCTTTGACAGCGTAGCATATAAAACCGTGGTAAGCAACGGCCTGGTATTGGACAAAGCCGGAAACAAAATGAGTAAAAGACTTGGCAATGTGGTAGATCCTTTCGGTACCATCGACAGTTATGGGGCCGATGCCACCCGGTGGTACCTGATCACGAACGCTTCGCCATGGGATAGCCTGAAATTTGACGAAGAAGGGATCAAAGAAGTACAGCGAAAATTCTTTGGAACACTCTATAATACCTACCAGTTTTTTGCCCTGTATGCGAACGTGGACGGATTTTCATTCAAAGAAAATTACATCCCTGTTAAGGAAAGGCCGGAAATTGACCAATGGATCCTTTCATTATTGAACAGCCTGGTGAAGGACGTAGAACTGAATTTTGACGCGTATGAACCTACACAGGCGGGGCGGTTAATAGAAGAATTTGTTGATGCTCATCTAAGTAATTGGTACGTAAGGCTTTCTCGTCGCCGTTTTTGGAAAGGTGAATACGAACAGGATAAGATCTGCGCTTACCAGACCCTCTACGAATGCCTGGAAACCGTTACAAGGCTGGTTGCCCCTGTAGCACCATTTTTTGCAGACTGGCTCTACAATAACCTCAACGAAGTCACCAAACGTTTTGATTTTCAATCCGTTCATCATGCTGATTTCCCAAAGCCGGCTGAGGCTGCGATCGACCTGGCCCTGGAGAAAAGAATGCTCCTGGCCCAGGAAGCGTGCTCCCTTATACTTTCACTTCGCAAAAAAGTGAATATCAAGGTAAGGCAACCGCTTCAGAAAGTATTTATCCCGGCTTTAGATAACGATATGGCCAATGATATCAGGCTGGCCGCGGAGATAATCAAAGCTGAAACCAACATAAAGGAGGTAGAAATACTTGCAGCTGACAATAATTTTATAAGGAAAAAGGCGAAAGCCAACTACAAGACCCTGGGCAAAAAGTTAGGCCCCAAAATGAAATGGGCTGCGGGGGAGATTGAAACATATGATAATACCTTGATCGAAACCGTGCAGCAGGGGAATTATACCATGAACCAGGCGGAGGTAGATAAAGGTGCAGAACCTATTACCATTGGTGCCGGGGATATCGAGATCATAACCGACGAGATCCCCGGGTACGAGATCGCAGGTAAAAACTCCCTCACTGTGGCCCTGGATATCACGATCACCCCCTCCCTGAGGGATGAAGGCACGGCACGCGAATTTGTAAATAAGGTCCAGAACATCCGGAAAGACAGCGGTTTTGAACTGACTGACCGGATAGTTGTGACCATAAATGAGGACGGTAAAATCCACCCTTCTTTAATTGAATTTAAAGATTATATTTGCCGCGAAATTTTAGCAAGTTCTCTTGAATTCGTGCCCGGGTTAACTGATGGCACCATGATTGAAGTGAATGAAGCTACTCTAATTGTGAATGTAAAAAAAAGCTAGAAGCATGGCAACCTCAAAAAAAGCGGTGAAACCAGCAGCAAAAAAGACGGCCCCTAAAAAGACCCCGGCCGCCGTTAAGAAAGCTGCCCCGGTAAAAAAACAGGCTAAACCGTCCCCGAAAGCTACCAAACCCGTAGCTAAAAAATCAGCTGCCAGGCCTGTAGCAAAAAAACCGGCTCCAAAGGCGCCGGTTAAAAAATCAGTTGCCATAGCTATAACCAAAAAAACAGTCGTAAAGCCAGAAACACCCAAAAAGTTGGTGAAGCCGGTTGCAAAAAAGGCCTCATCGGTTGTCAAATCCAAATCACCAGCGAGTGCAGTAGCCAAAAAAATAGTTGTGAAACCAGCCGCACCGGCTGCTAAAACGCCCGTTGCAGCGCAAAAACCGATCCCCGAGACAATGAGTAAAAAAGCAGAAGATAAAAAACCAGCAGCCAAAGCGGTTGCTGTGAAACCCGTAGTTGCTGGTCCGAAAGCAACTGCTAAAAATCCAAAGGACATCAAGATTGCTCCGGCCAAACCAGTGAGTATCCCTAAGATAAGTACCAAAACATCCCGCAAATACCAGCCTGATTTTACCAAATCAGTGTTGGACCAACCTAAAAATGATCCGGGCGCTCCTATTGTGAGATACAATGATACCGATCTGGCGGAATTCCGGGAACTGATCCAACGTAAACTGGGGGCGGCAAAAAAAGAATTGGCTTACCTGCAGGGTTTAATCACCAGGAAAGATGAAATGGGGGGAGATGAAAGTGACAACCGTTATATGACAATGGAAGACGGAAGCCTAAGCATGGAGAGGGAGCAACTTAGCCAGATGGCCAGCCGCCAGATCACTTTTATTGATCACCTGGAAAAGGCACTTATGCGGATAGAAAATAAAACGTATGGCATCTGCCGGGTTACCAGTAAATTAATCGACAAAGCCAGGTTGAGGGCAGTACCACATGCTACTCTTAGCATCGAAGCCAAGATGGGACAAGCGAAGTAATTATAATTATATAGTTGAGAATGGAGAATGGCGAAAGCGGTTCTCCATTTTTTATGGCTGGGAATTTTTTAACGTTGGTTTGGACCCATGTAAAAAACCAGGCAACTCTTTCAAACAGCTATAGACGAACGACCGCGAACTGTGGACCTTCATTTACCTATCTTCTTACGGGCACGCCCCGTGCCCTTCATTGTGACAATTTTTTTTGTGCCAATTTAAATTGTACAAAAAAAATTGTCACAAAATGAACAGTTCTTAGAAAATATCGTCATAATAATAGAAGGTGCCGCTGAGGGCCCGTGCCAGATACCTGGAGTAAGCGCCTCCCGAGTGCAGGTTAAGTTCATGCTGGATAAACGTCCATGGTCCGTCCACTATTCAACCATTGACCAAAGCTACTTCACTTCCTGCATATCCACCAGCCGCTTATAGAACCCATTTTGCCCTAGCAGGCTATCATGGGTTCCTCGTTCTACAATGGTGCCTTTTTGCAGAACGATTATTTCATCCGCATGCCTGATGGTGCTGAGGCGGTGAGCGATCACGATGGAGGTCCTGTTGCTCATCAGTTTATAAATAGCATCCTGCACGAGCCTTTCACTTTCCGTATCCAAAGAAGAAGTGGCTTCGTCCAGGATAAGGATCGGTGGATTTTTCAATACAGCCCGGGCTATGGTAAGCCGTTGGCGTTCACCACCACTTAGCTTGGTTCCCCTGTCGCCCACGTTGGTATCATACCCCTCTTCCTTTTTCCGGATAAAACTATCTGCATTGGCAATTTCGGCGGCCTTAATGATAGACGCTATATCCACCCGCTTGGTGCCGAGCGCAATATTATTGGCAATAGAGTCATTAAAAAGGATAGCTTCCTGGGTAACAATTCCCATCAGGTTGCGGATGGAATGAAGAGAGTAGTCCCTGATATTTATGCCGTCTATCAACACTTCCCCTTCAGTGGCATCAATAAAACGGGGAATAAGGTCAGCCAGCGTGCTTTTGCCCGCACCACTGCTGCCCACCAATGCGACTGTCTTGCCTTTTTTTATGGTAAGGTTGATATTTTTCAGGATCTGGTGGTCCTCATACGCAAAACTCACATTCCGCAGTTCGATGGTCTCCTCAAATGAAGGTAAGGTTACGGGGTGCGGGGGATCTTTAATGTCCACCTTCACATTGATCAGGTTTTCTATTCTTTCGATACTGGCGGCCCCTTTTTGAACGTTATAAGATGCGCTCGACAATCCTTTGAGCGGTTGGATCAGTTGCGAGAAAATTGCAATGAAAGCGATGAAGTCTCCTGCATTCAGCCCGATGCCAGCATCCTTTGCCAGTATAAGCCGGCCCCCATAAAATAAAATACACAGCACTGCGGTTACACCCATTGCTTCGGAAAGGGGCGATGCCAGGTCCCGCCTCCTGTTAGCCCTGTTCTTGAGGTGGTAAATGGCCTCGGTTTGTGCATCAAATTTTTCCTGCACTTTTTTTTCCGCGTTAAAAGCTTTTATCACCCGGATTCCACCCAGTGTTTCTTCAATGGTGGAAAACATGTTTCCAAACTGCTGCAGCACCTGCTGATTCTGCTTTTTCAAAGACCTGCCTACCCGGCCAAGAATAAAACCCGCAACGGGCAAAAAAAGCAGGAGAAAAACCGTTAGCTGGGGACTCAGGATTACCATGTAAGTGAAATAAAGCAGGATGGTGATAGGCTCACGGAAAAGACTCTCCAAAACACTGATAGTGGAAACTTCCACATCATTGAGGTCGTTGCTGAGCTTGCTCATAATATCTCCTTTGCGTTGTTCGCTGAAATAGCCGATGGGGAGCTGAAGTATTTTGCTATACATATTCGTTCGCATATCATTGAGAATGCGATTGCGGATCGGGTTAAGGAAATACATACTCAGGTATGCAAAAAAGTTCTTTAATAAAATGGCGGCAAAAACCACGAGGCAGATTAATAATAAAGCCTTGTTGGCCCCTCCGGGAACTGCAAGCAGCTCATTTACGTATCCTTTGAAATAATTAATAGGATTCCATCCCACCCCGGACACAGTTTTGAATGCGTCTCCCTGGTCGAAGATGAGCATTAGGAAAGGTGCCAGCAACCCTAAGGATACCAGGCTGAACAACGCGGATAGAATATTGAAAGTAAAATAAGTGGCTACAAGACCCGGGTATTTTTTGATGTATTTAAAGATCGTCAGTAAACTCTTCATGTATAAACGTAAAAGATAAAAGCCTGAAAAACCTACAAAGTAAGTAATTTTACAACGATTTAAATAAGCAAACATTATGTTAGAAGGTAAAAGACAGAAGCAGGTGGCAGCGGTACTTGAAAAAGAATTAAACGATATTTTTCAACGCCTTGGATTAACAATGATGGATGGTGGTATGATCTCCATTGCTTCGGTAAAAATAACCCCCGATCTTTTTGATGCCAGGGTTTACCTGAGTTTTTTTAAGGTAGCCGATCCTGTTAGTGCATTAAAAAATATAGAAGAAAGAAGCTGGGAAATAAAAAGAGAATTAACTACAAGAGTAAGGCACCAACTGCGCAGCATGCCGCAACTTAAATTCTTCATAGACGATACACTTGATTACGTAGATAAGATCGACAAACTTTTCAAAGACATTAAAGAAGAGGACGAAAACAATCTGCCAAAACCTTAGCCTCAACTGCCAATGTACCTCTCGTTTGCGTGGAGATATTTTAAAGCAAAAAAATCAGCGAATGCTATCAATATCATTGCATGGGTAACCACCGGGGTGATTGCGTTTGCCACTTGCTGCCAGGTGCTGGTGCTGAGTGTTTTTAATGGTTTTGAAGACCTGGTTAAATCCCTCTATTCCTCCTTTTACAGCGACCTTAAAATTGTGCCAGCACAGGGTAAAACCTTTATGATGAACCCGGAATTGTTAAGCCAGATCAGTCGCAATCGGGGCGTACATGCTGTGTCGTTTGTAGTGCAGGAGAAGGCATTGTTACAAAACGGCGATGCACAGACGGTGGTAAACCTGAAAGGTGTGGATGCGAATTTCACAAAAGTGAGTGGGGTACCAGGAAAGGTAACCAACGGTCGTTATGAAACAGGTGATATGGAAGAAGCGGGTTTGGTAGTAGGATCCGGCCTGCAAAATGCAGCAGCAATAACGGTAAATGAAGCCTTTGCGCCGCAGCAACTTACGCTGATATTGCCCAAAAAAAACAACGCCAGCAGTGACCCTTCGGCATCCATTAGCGAAGGTTTTGCTGTAGCAAAGGGTGTGTTTACTATCCAGCAGGAGTTTGATAATGATTATGCCATTACCAATATTGGATTTATCCGGCAGCAGATGGGCCTGGCACAAAACGAGTTCACCGCAGCCGAGATCAAACTCAAATATGGGGAAGATATCGATGAGCAACAGGCAATCCTCCAAAACCTGGTAGGAAACAGCTTAAAAGTGCAAAGCCGGTACCAGCAGAACATGAATCTTTATAATACGATGCGGCTTGAAAAATGGGCGATCTATGCGGTGCTTACCCTGATATTAATCATTGCAGCATTTAATATGGTGAGTGCGCTCACCATGCTGGTATTGGAAAAGAAAAAGGACATCAGCATTTTGCAAAGTATGGGTAGCAGTAGAGCGCTCATCCAAAAGATCTTTTTGAGCGAAGGGTTGCTACTTGGTTTTATTGGTGCAGGAACAGGAATTTTGTTGGCAGTCATCATCTGCTTTCTCCAGGTAAAATTTAAGATTATTAAACTCTATGGTGGATCTTTCCTGATAGACTATTTCCCGGTCAAACTGGTGCCTTCAGATTTCGTGCTTGTTGCCGGCACGGCTGCAGCTATCGCTTTACTGGCCTCCATTGTACCCGCTATTAAAGCTGCGCGGCAACCTTTGGACCTCAGGTAAAACCTCATCCCCCTCCCCTTTCCCCAAAAGGAGAAGGGCTGGCACTTCATTCCTGATCCAGGCATCTTTCATATCACTTATTCCCAAACTAACTAATTAGCAAATATAACAGCGGTAGCAAAAGAAAAAGCAGCAATATCAAAACTGCTGCTTTTGTCTAAAATATTTTCCACCAAAGTTCCCCCTTCAGGGGGACCGGGGGGAATTCAATAATCTCCAAGGGTCTCCGGCAACTGCGCCAGCGCTTTTTGTAATTGTTCGTCATTCGGGGCAATGCCATGCCACTCGTGGGTCCCCTCCATAAAGTCGATACCCTTTCCCATGATCGTTTTCATCAGAATTACCACCGGTTTGCCATTACCAAGCAATTTCCGGGCATTTTCAAGGCCGGCAACCACCGCATCCAGGTCGTTCCCATCCATTTCCATTACCTGCCAGCCGAAAGCTTCAAACTTTGCATGCAGGTTGCCCAGGTCCATCACTTTTTTTGTGGAGCCGTCAATCTGCTGACCATTATAGTCGATCGTTGCTATCAGGTTGTCTACACCCTTATTAGGCGCAAACATAATTGCTTCCCAGTTTTGACCCTCGTCCAGCTCGCCATCCCCGTGGAGGGAATAAACAATGCTTTCATCTTTGTTGAGTTTTTTTGCCAGTGCAGCCCCGATGGCCACACTCATCCCCTGCCCCAGTGAACCGCTTGCGATGCGCACACCTGGGAGGTGTTCATGCGTGGTGGGATGTCCCTGCAGGCGGCTGTTCAGCTTCCTGAATGTTGCCAGCTCTTCTATCGGGAAATATCCACTACGTGCCAGGCTGCTGTAAAAAACAGGCGATATATGCCCATTGCTCAGGAAAAAGAGATCTTCTCCTTTGCCATCCATAGAGAAGTTCGGATCGTGTTTCATCACTTTAAAGTACAAGGCTGTAAAAAATTCTGTACAGCCCAGGGAACCGCCGGGATGTCCGCTTTGCACCGCATGGACCATGCGCAAAATATCTCTCCGGATCTGGGTTGCTGTTTCTTTAAGTTCACTCATAACAATCAGGTTTGTAAGTTGGTGATTTTGCTGCAAACGTACCGTAAATGATCAAAGCGGCAAAGAAATTATGGCAACAAAAAAGTATGCCCATAATAAGTTCCTGAAACCGCCGTTTATAATTACACCGGGGTGGAAATAAGGTTAATATGTATGAGGAAAGAAAAATCAATAAAATCTGTTAAAAATTCGTTCTACTAAACAATTTCAATACATTTGTATAACACCTGGTTTACATAAACCTTTTGCATGGAGAATATTTTACTAAGCACCGCCCTAGCATTCATCATCACATTTTTTGCCATACCTGTTATTATTCAGATTGCAAAAGATAAAAAATTATTTGACGAACCTGATGAACGCAAAGTTCACAAAACTGTTATCCCGACTTTAGGAGGTTTAGGCATATTCGCAGGTTTTATTATTGCCTGCCTGATGGGCACACCCGCTACCTTAGCAATTGAATTGCAATACTTTGTCGCTTCTGCGGTTGTTATATTCTTTCTTGGCCTCAAAGATGATATCCTGGTGATTTCTGCTAGTAAAAAGTTCGTGGGACAGTTAATAGCTGCTGGTATCCTCATCAACTTCGCGGGTGTTCAGATCACCAACATGCATGGTTTTTTAGGGATCCACGAACTTCCCAAATTCGGTAGTATTTTCCTTTCCCTTTTCACAATAATTGTTATCACCAACTCTTTTAACCTCATCGATGGTGTGGATGGTTTGGCCGGCAGTTTGGGCTTACTGACCACACTTGTCTTCGGTGTTTACTTCTACTATATCGGCCAGATGCCGTACGCTGTGATGGCTTTTGCCATGTCCGGGAGTATCCTGAGTTTCCTCATTTACAATTTTTCACCGGCAAAGATCTTCATGGGCGATACGGGCTCCCTTTTACTCGGCCTGGTGAATTCTGTACTTGTTATCAAATTTATTAACTCTACAGAACCGGGCGGTTTCCAGATCATTTCGTCCCCTGCTATTGGATTTGCCATCCTCATCGTACCGCTTTTTGATACCCTCCGGGTGTTTGGTTTAAGGATACTGGATCGCCGTTCGCCTTTTAGCCCGGACAGAAACCATGTACACCACTTTTTGCTGGACCTTGGTTTTACTCACAAAAAAATAACTTTAACCTGTGTTGCGCTCAACGTTGTTTTTATTGGTATGGCTTACTTTTTACGCCACCTGGGAACAACAATAGTCGTAGGGATCCTATTGGCTACTGCACTCAGCCTCACTAGTTTTGTATATTATCTTCGCCAAAAAAGGAGACAGTCCTACGTTGCACCGAAGCATGAAGCCGAAATTATCAAAAGGCATAAGGTATTGGGCCTCGTTCCCGAGTCGGTGGAAGCTGACTAGCCATTTTCACTATTTTACTATCTCCGAGGTTTAAGTGTTAAATCTATAGGTGTATAACCACAGATTTTTATAGATTTGCAACCAATTAATCATTTTATGTCAGAAGAACTAAACATCGTACTAGAAGAAACTGCCGTCTCTATGAGGAAAGCTATCAATCACCTGGAAGCGGAATTAGTAAAGATTCGTGCAGGCAAAGCAAGTCCCAATATCCTTGATGGAATTACTGCCGATTATTATGGCTCACCCACTGCCATCAACCAGGTGGCGAATGTGACCGCCCTGGATGCCAGGACAATATCGGTGCAACCCTGGGAAAAAAACATGCTGCAGGTAATAGAAAGAGCCATCATTGCCGCCAATATTGGTATCAACCCCCAGAATGACGGCGTAAGTATTCGTCTTTTTATGCCTCCCCTGACGGAAGAAAGAAGAAAGGAATTAGTAAAAAAATGCAACGGCGAAGGTGAACACGCTAAAGTTTCCGTACGTAATATCAGGCGGGAAGCTATAGAAGAGATCAAAAAATTGCAGAAGGAGGGACTAAGTGAAGATGCGGGTAAGGATGCCGAAACGGAAGTGCAGGCACTTACTGATAAACATATCTTACTCGTGGAAAAACACCTTGCTGCAAAAGAAAAAGAGATCATGGTTGTTTAGAGCCCATTCCCAGGTTTAGCACGGCCGTAAGCAAATCAGCTTTGTTCGCTACTGATAAATTTTCCGGTTATCCGGAATACCTCTTTATAAAGCTAAAGTAAATTTTTCCGGTATGCATTCTTCCAGGGAATCATTCATGCTTTTATTCTCCATCCCGCTATACTCCGTATTGATTGGGCTGGAGATCTTATTGAGTCACTGGAAGGAGTACAGGTTTTACTCTATAAAAAGTACCCTGCAAAATGTCTACCTCACTCTTTTAAATGCCGGGCTGGATGTGGCCCTAAGGGCCTTATTTTACATAGCAGTTTTGATGTGGTTCTATGATCACCAGCTGTTTGTGGTGGAAAACATTTACCTGTACTGGCTTTTGTTATTCCTTTTGGAAGACCTGGTATTTTATTTTGAACATTACGTAGATCATTATTGCAGGCTTTTCTGGGCCGTGCACGTCACCCATCACTCTTCCGAGGAATTCAACCTTACAACCGGTTTCAGGTCTTCCGTGTTTCAGCCGGTTTACCGGTTTATCTATTTTATCCCGATCGCGCTGGCAGGCTTTCACCCGCTGGACATCATATTTATGTATTCCCTTACCCAGACTTACGGGATATTGGTGCACACTCAGTACATCAAAAAAATGCCTGCCTGGTTTGAGGCGGTTTTCGTGAGCCCCAGCCACCACCGGGTACACCATGCCAGCAATATCCGTTACCTGGACAAAAACATGGGGATGTGCCTGATCATCTGGGACAAACTCTTTCGAACCTTTCAGCAGGAGTTGGATACCGATCCCGTGAAATATGGCCTCACAAAACCTATGGGGAAAAAAAACAACCCGGTAGATGTTGTTTTCCACGAGTGGAAGAACATCGCTGCAGATTTCCGCAAGGACACTTCTTTCGTTAACAAATTAAAGTATTTAATTATGCCTCCGGGATGGAGCCATGACGGCAGTACCAAAACAGCCAGTGAATTGAGAAAAGAAATATGGTAAAATAATTTCTTTACAACACTATCCAATATTTTCGCAGAATGGAGATTACGCTAGTTGCAGATCAAACTACAGAGAAGTCTTTTCTCTCGGTACCAGTCTGTCTTTATAAGAATGATCCCAACTGGATAAGGCCATTGGATAAAGACATTCTCGATGTTTTTGACAAAAGCAAGAATAAATCATTCCGGTTTGGCAAAGCCCAACGTTGGATACTGAAGGACGACAAGGGCGAATTAATTGGCCGGGTGGCTGCCTTCGTCAATTCAAAATATAAAAATATCGGTGATGATCTCCCGGCTGGTGGTATTGGTTTTTTTGAATGTATTGATAACCAGGAAGCTGCAGATTTGTTATTTGACAATGCAAAACACTGGTTGATAAATAATGGAATGCAGGCCATGGATGGCCCGATAAACTTTGGTGAAAGAGATCGCTGGTGGGGGTTACTTACTAAAGGTTTTTATGAGCCATTGTACTGCATGAATTACAATCCGCCCTACTACGTTGAACTTTTTGAAAACTATGGATTCAGGGTTTTTTATGATATGATCTGCTTTCATATGAAGCCCAAAGATCCGCTGTCTGCCAAGATCTGGGAGCGACATGATATCCTTGCTCTGGACCCTCTTTTTTCTGCAGGCACGATCTCGAAAAATAATCTTGAAAAATATGCCCATGATTTTGCAGAAGTCTACAATAAAGCCTGGGCAGGACATGGCGGGCTAAAACAGATGTCTAAAGAGCAGGCGTCCATCATGTTTAAAAAATTAAAGCCTGTTATAGATGAACGGATCGTTTGGTTTGCGTATTATAAAAAAGACCCGATCGCCATTTTTATTAACCTACCTGATCTGAACCAATGGTTCAAAAAATTAAACGGGAAGTTTGGGCTGCTACAAAAATTGAAATTCCTTTGGCTGAAGAAATTTAGTAAAAATACCCGCTTTACCGGGCTGGTCTTTGGGGTGGTTCCCGAATGGCAAAGCAAGGGAGTGGATTCCTACCTTATTGCTGAATCAGCTAAACTGCTGCAAACAGAAGCGGTTTCTTATACCGATTATGAAATGCAGTGGATTGGGGACTTTAATCCAAAAATGCTCAATATTGCCCGGAGCCTGGGGGATGTACAATCCAGCAGGAATTTATCTACCTACCGCTACCTGTTTGACCGTACCAGGCTAATGGTGCGGCATCCCATCCTGGCTTAATTAACCGCCACTACACTTCAGGCAACCGGTGTAAATGAAACAGGCCAACTGGTCAATGATATTTGGCCGGGGAAAAGGTTTCTGTCAGGTGTAAAAAAGGGGCGAAAAAAACTTAAAGGAAAACTTAAATTGCACTTTATATAAAGCGCCCCTTCTACATGGATAAATTCATTGTTTCAGCAAGAAAATACAGGCCCCAGAACTTTAGTACGGTAGTGGGCCAGTCACATATTACTACTACCCTAAAAAATGCCATCAACAACAACCAGCTGGCGCATGCCTTTTTGTTCTGCGGCCCCCGCGGTGTAGGTAAAACCACTTGTGCCCGTATCCTCGCAAAGACCATCAACTGTGAAAATAAAACCGCAGACGGCGAAGCGTGTAACACCTGCCAAAGCTGTATTTCTTTTGATGCAGGCACTTCGATGAATATTCATGAACTGGATGCTGCCAGTAACAACTCTGTGGATGATATCCGGTCTTTGGTAGAGCAGGTTCGGTTTGCCCCGCAAGCTGGTGAGTACAAAGTGTATATCGTGGATGAGGTGCACATGCTGAGTGCTGCTGCGTTTAATGCTTTTCTAAAAACCCTGGAAGAACCGCCCCCTTATGCAATTTTCATATTAGCCACTACGGAAAAACATAAAATATTGCCGACCATTCTCAGCCGGTGCCAAATCTTCGACTTCAAGCGTATCACCATTAACGATACCATTGAGCACCTCCAGGAGATCTGTGAAAAAGAAACGATCTCAGCAGAAAAAACTGCACTGCACATCATCGCCCAGAAAAGCGAAGGCTGTATGAGAGATTCCCTGAGTATACTGGATAAGATCGTAAGTTTTACTGATGGGCACCTTACTTACAGCAACACGCTTGAACACCTGAACATCCTGGATGAGGATTACTATTTTAAACTGCTGGAATTCCTGCAAGAACAACAATTAAGTGACACCCTTGTTTTACTGGATACTATCCTGCAAAAAGGTTTTGAGGCAGATAGTTTCCTGGAAGGCTTTACAGAGTTTACCAGGAACCTGCTGGTGAGCAAAGATCCAAAAGCCGTTGCCCTGCTGGAGGTTGCCGATGACTTCAGGGAAAAATACATGGCATGGGCACAGAAAACTGATATGGGATGGATACTCGCTGCCTTAAATCTCCTGAGCGAGGCAGGAATGGGTTACAAGATGGCCCGGAACAAAAAGCTTTTTACCGAGATGGTTCTCATCAAACTCAGTTACCTGCAACAGGCCATTGAACTGCAACAGTCGGACACCGGACTTAGTAAAAAAAAACTGGCAGCTGAAAATAAGCCGGTAGCGTTCAGAAGCCTGGCACCTATTGCATTGAAAGAAACGATTGCGCAAAAGCCAGAACAGTCCTTACCTGACGCTATGCTCATCCTGGAAAAACCAGCAGCAGAACCAATCCGGGTGCGGGTAGAGGAAAAGATACCGGAAAAACTTGTCACTCCTGCAGAACCCACACCCAAAGCAAGTTTTGGGTCTTTAAAGAAGATCCGGGAAAAACTGGCCCGGCAAAGCAGCCTTGGCACTAAGCAAAGCATCCCGGTGACCATAGAGGGTCTGCATACGGCCTGGGATGAATACATTGAGGTCTTAAAAGCCAGGAAGAATCACTCTTCGGTCACCATTTTTAAGATGGCGGAGCTGGAAGTATTGGATAGTACCAGTTTTTTGATCAAAACCGGCAATACCATGCAGCAGAAGTTTATCGAGACCGAAAGGCCGGGATTGATCGAGCACCTTATGAATAAATTCAACAACAGGTCGCTTACTTACCAGATACAGGTAATGGCTGCTGCGCAGGAAGAGGAGAAACCGGGGGAACGCCCGCTCAACACCAAAGAAAAGTACCAGCAGATGATAGAGCAGTACCCTAATATCAAACTCCTGAAAGAACGTATCAGGCTGGAGCTTGATTACTAATAGTGAGTAAAACTGAATATGCCTAACAGATATCCTGTTTTTACATTAATTTCGGGCTTCTTAAAAAATTCAAAAGGAACAAGATTATGGCAGAAGTAATTCGCATGCCGCTTTTGAGCGATACTATGACTGAAGGGAAAATTGTAGCATGGAATAAAAAAGTAGGCGATGCGGTAAAAGCCGATGATGTGCTGGCAGATGTAGAAACAGATAAGGCTACGATGGAAGTAAACGGCTACGTAGACGGTACATTATTATACATTGGTGTTCCTGAAGGTGAGGCGGCCAAGGTGAACCAGGTCATTGCTATAATAGGCAAAGCCGGTGAAGAATACCAGTCATTGCTGGATGCCGGCGAAACCGCCGCTCCAAAATCGTCCGAGGCAGCACCTACTGCACAACCAGCTTCCGCTACTCCCCCTGCGGCAGAAGCTCCTGCGGCTGCAGTAAAAAAAGAAACGACCAAAGTATCACTTCCGGAAGGTGCAAAAGAAATAAGGATGCCTCTCCTGAGCGATACAATGACCGAAGGTAAAATTGTATCCTGGAATAAAAAGGTGGGGGATGCTGTAAAAGCAGACGATGTACTAGCAGATGTGGAAACGGATAAAGCCACCATGGAAGTTGTAGGCTACGAAGAAGGCACCTTGCTATACGTAGGAGTAGAAGCAGGAGACGCTGCAAAAATTAACGAGATCATTGCCATAGTGGGAAAACCCGGCACCGATGTAAGTGCCTATGTAGCCGCAGAGAAAGCGGGTGCGCCTGCGGCAGGGAATGCAGGTGAAATAGCAGAAAAAACGGAACAACCCGCAGCCGGAATTGAACAGGCGGCTGCACCCAAAACAGCGGAAGCTGAGCAACCTGCTGTTGAATCCAACGGAAGAATAAAAGCTTCCCCACTTGCCAAAAAGCTGGCTGCCGACAAAGGAATTGACCTTAAGAATGTGAGCGGAAGCGGTGATGGCGGAAGAATTACTAAAAGAGATATTGACAGTTATACGCCTGCTGCAGCAATAAAATCCGCAGCAGCTGCCGAAAAAGCAGCGGTCCCTGTTGCAGCTTTTACATCCGTGGGCCAGGAAGGCTTTACAGATGTTCCGCTTACGCAAATGCGGAAGGTTATTGCACGCCGGCTCGGTGAAAGTAAATTCAGTGCTCCGCATTTTTACCTCACTATGGAGGTGAATATGGACAATGCCATGGCCGCACGCACAGCCATGAATGAGGTGAGCCCGGTAAAAATTTCTTTTAATGATATGCTTATAAAAGCATGTGCAGTGGCACTAAGGCAGCATCCTGATGTAAACAGCAGCTGGATGGGTGACTTTATACGACAGAACCACCATATCCATATCGGCTCTGCAGTTGCCATGCCGGAAGGTTTGATCGTGCCCGTGATCCGTTTTGCTGATCAGAAATCACTTTCGCAAATTGCTGCTGATGCTAAGCAATTATATGCAAAAGCAAAAGATAAAAAACTGCAACCAAATGAATTCAGTGGCAACACATTCACTATATCCAACCTCGGTATGATGGATATCGATGAGTTCACAGCCATCATCAACCCGCCCGACAGTGCCATTCTTGCCGTGGGTCGGATCAAAGAGGTGGTGGTGAAAAAAGGGGATGGTTTTGCAGTTACCAATGTGATGAAACTTACTTTAAGTTGTGATCACCGCAGCGTGGATGGAGCTGTGGGAGCAGCTTTCCTGCAAACATTGAAAAAATACATGGAGAACCCGGTAATGATGCTGGTGTAATTTCCCCAAAAACATTGTCTAAAAGCGTTGCTGTAAAAGCCAACGCTTTTTTATTTTTAGGAATGAAATTATTTTTCTTATCCCTGCTGTTTGTTCCCTGCATCAAAGCCAATTCCCAGGATCTCACAGGAACATGGGAAGGCATACATAACAATCATAAATTAGTTATCATCCAGGTAAATGATTCCTGTTTCGGCTATACTTATGATACCGGCCTTGGATTTTGTAAGGCAAACTTTGCTGGCAGGTACAAGGACTCCACGGGAAAATTAAGGGGCGTAAATACTGATTTCATCGACAGAACATTTACCCATGGCCTTAGTAGTTATCTGCTACGGTATTCAAGTGAAGAAAACGGTGAATTCCTGAGAGGAAAAGCCGCCCCCAGGCAAACTTTGGGTAAAGTGCTTTCCCTGGGGCTTGGGATCCCTGTTGCCTATAAAAAAATATCAACAAGTTTTGACACGACCGTTTTCATTGCCGCAAAGCTGGTTGCACGTCCGGTTACCGCCATCGGAATAACAAATCCCTCACTAACGAGCATAAACAATAGGGATGTCTTTAGCCATGAGCAAAAAAACGTGGCTACCCTCCAGGACAAAAAAAACACCCGAAAATCGCAATCCTTCAATAGTATTGTCAGCACCGCTGATACCCTCCGGCTATTACTTCATGACAATGGCGAAATTGATAATGACACAGTTACCGTATTCCACAATGGTAAAATCATCGTAAACCAGCTGGGCCTCACCGTCATTCCCCATGAAACAATCCTACCGATCAATACAAAAGACAGTATCCACCGCATTGAATTAATGGCGAATAATCTCGGAACCATTCCACCGAATACCGCCTACTTAACTATATGGGCTGGCCGGGATAAATATGAGCTCAGGGTCTCTTCAGATTATTCCGTAAATGCCAGGATCGACATCCGGTACAAAAAAAAGGATTGAGGAAATTATTTGCAAATTTAATTTTCAATATATTTTGAAACTTCAGAAACAGTTTCTATATTTACCATATGAAACTGATAGAGGCAAAACAACAATTTATCAACAGCTGGGGAGCGTTCGGCACACAGTGGGGGATCAACCGCACCATGGCACAGATACATGCGCTCTTGCTGGTGACCACCAGTCCCCTTACACAGGATGATATCATGTCAGAGCTTAGTATTAGCCGTGGGAATGTGAATATGAATATCAGGGAGCTGATAGGTTGGGGTTTGGTAGACCGGGTGATTGTCTCAGGCGAAAGAAAGGAATATTTTACAGCTGAAAAAGATATCTGGAAAGTGGCAACGCAGATAATCAAGGAACGGAAAAAAAGGGAACTGGATCCCATGATCAAATTGTTAAGCCAGTTGGAGAATATTGATGGCGATAAAAAAGATAAAGAAGTGCAACAGTTCACAGGAGTGATCAGCAGCATTAAAAAATTAGGCCTGCAGGCAGATAAAACACTCGATGTGATGATCAAGGCAGAGGAAAACTGGTTTACAGGAAGTATATTAAAAATGTTGAAATAAAAATAAACACAGCCGTTCGTACGGCTTTCTTTTTTTCAAGTAGTTTCATTATTTTCTGAAAGTTTAAAATTTACAGTTCATGAAAAGATTTAAAACCGTTGATTGCTGGGGCAGCATAGCCCTTCTGATTACCTTTTTAGTCTACAGTCTTATCCGGCTGGACGAAACATTCCTGTATGGCTATTTTGTGATCGGCGCCTGGCAATGCTCCAGCATGATCGTGCACATCTGGAAGAGATGGTTTACTAACATGCCGGGCGCAAGGACGCACTACCATAAAGCAATTATCCTCATTCTTGCGCTTGCTTTACTCGGTATGGTTTTCTGGCCAATCTTATATGTCCTGCTATCTTGTTTGGTGTTTGCAGCTCCACTGATGGCGGTGTACTACACACGCCTTTGCTACCTTGAACTTTATGTGAAAATGCAGCGGCCCCTTGCTCAACTTAAATAATCATGTTAAATACCCGGCCATGAAACATAATTCAAAAATGCTGATTTATGATGAGGATTGTCCCCTGTGTTCTGCCTACACCAAAGCTTTTGTATACACAGGGCTACTGGAGGAAGCAGGAAGAAAAAGCTTCCGGGAAGTGGGCATCGAAACCCTTGGGTTGGTAGACACCAAAAAATGCAACAATGAAATTCCGCTGATTGATTACAACACAAAGGAGGTTTGGTATGGCATTGATGCATTGCTTGAAATCCTGGATAGTAAAGTGCCCTTCATCAAATTCATTGGAAATATAACGCCAGTGAAATGGATCCTTAC
Organism: Chitinophagaceae bacterium; assembly: GCA_043727215.1. Classification (GTDB taxonomy): domain Bacteria; phylum Bacteroidota; class Bacteroidia; order Chitinophagales; family Chitinophagaceae; genus Ferruginibacter. The sequence continues at coordinate 130,949 of JAYSYY010000093.1, forward strand.
TAAAGCATATAAATTTATTTCTTACAACAGGAAAGTGATCGTGGCAAGGCGGGCAGGTGCAGGTTACGATTGCAGCCCGGATTTTAATGCACGGTACAGGTTGGTATTCCTATTATGCTTTCTTGTTTTTAATAGCCTGATGTTATACCCGCTTTATGCCGGTGTTTTTAACCGGAGCTTTATTGGCGGCAGCTCCTATATGCAGGTACAGTTCGCACACCTGATTTTCGTGGGCGTGAATATCAGCAGTGCTTTACTGCTGAAGAAAAAGCTGGCCTATGAATACCTGGGCCAGGTAAACATGCTGGCATTGATAACTGTCTTGCTGCTTGTTCCGTTGCTATTGATCAACAACATTTTTACAACAACAGGAAATTGGTTTACGAATAGTTACCTGGTCCTGCTTACAATTTTCATCACCAGTCAATATATCCACCGAATGAATTATGCCGGGGTGCTGCCACACCATCACGGGCTTATTGCTGTGAACATTTTGAGTGTCCTTTTTTTCTTAACCTATTTAAGCAGATAAGATGAAAAATCAGAAGATCGTTATCGCCGGTGGAACTGGCTTTATCGGGGAAGCCCTGGTTGAACATTTTCGGCCCCACAACGAAGTGATTGTATTAACTCGTGGAATAAAAAATGTACAGACAAATTTATTCCGGCATGCTAAAACCCCAGAAGGTTTTGGCACCATAAAGTACATCCGGTGGGATGCCCGTAGCCAGGGAGAATGGACGCATTCGGTAGAGGGTGCAGCCATCATTATCAATTTGTGTGGTAAAACAGTCAATTGCCGGTATACAGAAAAAAATAAAAAAGAGATCTTCGATAGCCGTACCCACTCCACGGCGGCGCTGGGTGAAGCTGTCAGGAATGCAAAAGATCCTCCTAAACTCTGGATCAATTCCTCTTCTGCCACCATCTACCGGCATGCGACGGACCGGCCACAGGATGAGTTCACCGGTGAGATCGAGGATGACTTCAGCGTGCAGGTATGCAAGCGTTGGGAAAAAACTTTTTTCGATATCCGTACCCCATTCACAAGGAAGGTAGCCTTAAGAATGGCGGTTACCCTGGGTAGTGGAGGTGTGATCGTACCCTATTTCAATTTACTGAAGTTTGGGCTGGGCGGCTACCAGGGAAGCGGGGAGCAAATGTATAGTTGGGTACATATAGCGGACACCTGCAAGATCATTGAATGGGTAGCCGCCCATGAAGAAATGGAAGGCATATATAATTGTTGCAGTCCAGCTCCTGTGACCAACGCCCTTTTTATGAGGACCTTACAGCATATGGCTGGCCACAAATTTGGCCTTCCCGCATTTACATGGATGCTTAAAGCAGGAGCATGGGTAATTGGGACCGAACCGGAACTATTATTAAAGAGCCGATGGGTTTTGCCCACGCGGTTATTGCAATCGGGATATAATTTTAAGTTTGTACAGATCAAAGATGCTTTCAAGGAAATAGTATCAGCCACCCCAAGAAAGCAGTATCATTTATTCTAAATTGCATTATGGGCGGTAATCCTATCATATTATTTGACGGCATCTGTAACCTTTGTAATGGCGCGGTTCAATTTGTGATAAGGCATGACCGGGAAGCCAATTTCCGCTTTGCCTCGCTTCAAAGTGAAACCGGGCAGCGATTGCTGGCTGAGCACCAATTGCAACAGGCAGACTTCAATTCGTTTGTTTTGATTGATGAAAACCAGATTTTTACAAAATCTACTGCTGCACTTAGGGTCGCGAAAAAATTACCTGGTGTTATAAGCTTGTTAGGTGGCTTCATTTTTGTTCCCTCTTTTATCAGGGACAGCGTTTACGATCTTATTGCCAAAAACCGCTATAGATGGTTTGGAAAAAAAGATGCCTGTATGCTACCAACACCCGGCCTTGCAGAACGTTTCTTAAAATGAAATATCATGAGCAAAAAAAACACTTTGGTACTGGGCGCTTCAGTTAATCCTCAACGGTATAGTTACCTGGCTATGCATAGGTTAAATGCACATGGTCATCCCGTCCTGGCTATTGGAAAAAGAGAAGGAAAAGTCAACAATATAGCCATTAACACAGGTACCCCTCCTTTCACGAATGTAGACACGATCACGCTATACATGAACCCTGGCAACCAAAAGCCTTATTACGATTACATTCTTTCCCTTGCACCCAAAAGGATCATCTTTAATCCCGGTACCGAAAACGAAGAACTGGCCTCCTTAGCGCAAGGAAAAGGTATCAAGGTGCTGGAAGCCTGCACCCTGGTGATGCTCTCCAGCAACCAGTATTAGATGTCCAGTTGGTTTATTGGAAAAAATATTGGCCCCTTGCATACTAAGGGAAATGTTCTTGCGTTTCTTAATGTAGAACAGCTATCCAATTTTCCTCAATAAAACCACCAACATGTTATCCGCAAGAAAAACCATGTGTATGCTACTGGTATGCCTATGCTCTTACGCAGCCGGTTTCGCCCAAAACACATTATCCGCCAAACCTAAATTGTTTGAGAACCTGCCCGCTTCCATTGCAATCTCCGAAAATTTATTACAAAGTTTTTTCAGCCTGAATCAAAACCAGGAGACCGTATTGGACTTCAGCGCACAATTTAGTTTTCCATGCAGGGTACTAAGCAACGAAGTTAAGTATGCCAACCTGCAGACTGTTATCGTTAAATCTTCCATATTTGGTAATGCGATCTTCCAGGTGTCCCGTATCGTGAACGACGACCGCAGCATTTCTTATGCGGGACGGATCATAAATGATAAGGCCTTTGACGGTTACGTTATAAAAAAACTGGACGGTGGCGCTTACCAGCTCCAGAAATATGAAACTGACAAGGTACTAGACGAATGCAAATTATAATCAACTGAAACCAATATCCAATATCCACCCTGATACCAAAACTCCAGATTATGAAAAACTTTACCTTAAAACTTTTGTTTCTTATTGCAATGGCAATCCCTGCAAGCCTGCTGGCACAAATCCCCAAATTCACAAGTCTTCCAACAGCAACTGCAACCATTTATCTTGACTTTGATGGCCAGGTTGTGAATTCCGGCTACTGGAATGGCGGGGCCACCCTTAACTGCGCAGCTGCAGCTTTGAGCAGCGCACAGATCACGGAGATCTTTAACCGTGTATCTGAAGATTATCGTCCTTTTAACGTTAGCATCACCACAGACCTGGATACTTTTAATATTAAGCCCCTGAACAGGAGGATGAGAATAATTGTTACTCCAACAAGTGCATGGAGAACAGGTGTTGGCGGCATAGCTTACACCGGTTCCTTTACCTGGAATGATGATACCCCTGCTTTTGTATTCAGTGACAGGCTTAGCAATAACACGAAGTATGTAGCGGAGTGCATCACACATGAAAGTGGCCATACACTCGGGCTATCGCACCAGACAAAATATGATAACAGCTGTAACCTGGTGGAAACGTACAATACAGGAACAGGATCCGGGGAAACCAGTTGGGCACCGGTAATGGGCAACAGCTACTACAAAAACATGACAGGCTGGAATGACGGCCCCACGCCTTCAGGTTGTGCAGCAACACAGGATAACCTTACTATTATCACTTCTCAAAATGGTTTTACCTACAGGGTTGATGACTATACCGAAACAATGAATAGTACAACGACTATATTGGCCAGTTCTTTTACCAGGGAAGGTATTATCACCACCTCCGCAGACAAGGATGCATTCAAATACACGCTTTTCCAAAACAGGGCATTTCATATGGATGCCGTGCCCTACAATGTCGGTGGAAATGCGGGAGCTAACCTTGATATTCAGGTCCAGCTTTATAATGGCAATACACTGATCCGGACATATAATCCAACAAGCACGCTAAGCGTAGCGGTAGATACCACTTTAAATACAGGCACTTATTATTTCGTGGTATCTGGTGTGGGAAACGAATTTGGTTCTGACTACGGAAGCCTGGGGGCATATACCCTTAATGGTTTCCTGGGAGCACTGCCTATTCGCGACATTACACTTACGGGTAAGGTCGATAAAAGTATCCATAACCTGAAATGGAACATCGTTGCAGATGAGCCAATCAAAACCCAGGTACTGGAAATGTCAACGGATGGGGTCAGGTTCACCCCTGTTAATTCGATCAGCACCTTATTCAGCGAATACCAGTACAATACTAACCAGGCAACCACAATATTTTACAGGTTAAAAGTAACATCTGTGATCGAGCAAACAGCTTACTCAAATATTGTCGCCCTGAAATCAACTGCGGGTTCGGGCAAAGTTTTCACTGTCTCAACTTTTGTACAGGAAGATTTGACGATTAACGCAACAGAAAACTTCCAGTATCGTTTAAGTGATGCAAACGGAAGATTGGTAGCAGGCGGAATTGGTCAAAAAGGAATGAACAGGATCAACCTTTCTAACAAACCGGGCGGAATGTATATTCTTCAACTAATAAACAACAACGAAAGGCAAACAGAACGAATTATAAAACAGTAAGGTAGATTCATGTGTAAGTTTAGGGGACAGCGTTAGGGGCTGTCCTCTTTTTTTTGCACTAACCCGCAGCCTTAAACGTCTTTTCCACATTTCCACAATTTTGAGTTGTTTCTTCTTTCCCTAATATATAATGTTGTTATTATAATTAACTTTAAGAAACTTCATTACTATGCTTTGGAGAAAATTTAACGGCGACACTATCCAGCTCCCGATTATGCAAGCAGTAGAGCAGGCCATCACACGCGAAACAGCGGCTGGATATAAATTGAAAGTATGTATCGGCACCGACAGCCAGGTAAAGGGTAAGGAAACCGAATTTGCAACAGTAATTGTATTTCTACGGGAAGGACATGGAGGATTTATGTTCCTGCACAATGACAAAACATTACTCAAATACAGCATTAAAGAGCGGATGCTGGTGGAAGTGGCCAAAAGCATTGAAATAGCTTATGAACTTTGTAACCTGTTTACCGAGTACGATGTGGACATGGAAGTGCATGCAGACATTAATACCAATCCCCAGTTTAAAAGTAATGAGGCGCTTCGGGAGGCAATGGGATATATCCTTGGGATGGGATTTGCTTTTAAGGCCAAGCCCGAAGCCTTTGCCAGCAGCAGTTGTGCTAACAAAGCAGTGAATTAGAGGAAGTCCATTGCCCAGGGACCGTTGCATCACTTTACAAACCTGGCATCCTTTGTACGAAGTTCCTCATTCATCTCATTGATATAAGAAAGTAATTTATCCTTACCGGTTCTTTTTACGGCACTGGTTACAAAATGCATGGGTAAAAACATCCAGGTTTTTCGCATGGCCGCTAAAAAATCCTTCACATTCTTGCTCACGATCCGTTGGTTTTCCTTATCGCTCTTCGTAAACACCAGGCTGAAAGGAATCTCCCATTTTTTTAAGTTTTCTAAAAACTCAAGGTCGATTTTTTGAGGTGTATGTCTCGCATCTATTAAAACAAAGACCTGTGATAAGTTTTCCCTTTTTCGAAGATAGTTCTCTATCATCTGTTCCCACCTCCTCCTGCTGCTTATACTCACTTTTGCAAAGCCATAACCCGGCAGATCCACCAGGTACCAGTTGTAAAATACCTCCACTTTTTTAGACTCCCCGGAAAAACTACTGCTAACCACGTCAAAATGGTTGATCAACTGGGTTTTCCCGGGTGATCCGGAAGTTTTGGCCAGCTTATCATTGTTACAGAGCATGTTAATCAGGGAAGACTTTCCTACATTGCTACGCCCGATAAATGCATATTCCGGCTTGTCAGGAGCAGGGCATTTCTCAAACTCCGGGCTACTGACGGTATATACTGCTTTCTTTATCTGCATTGTGATCATGATGTATTCGTGCAAAAGTAAAGGTTATTCCGCCATCAATAAGTGGGGATACGGCTTGTAAAACAGCAAACAACTTATATTTGCAGAATTCTATGACAAAGTTTGCCCACGACAATGTAGTACCGGACAGTTTATCGGCCAGCAGCAAAAAAGAGCAGGTCGCAGATATGTTTGATGATATCGCCCACCGGTATGACTTCCTCAACCGCTTCCTAAGTGCGGGCCTGGACATAGGATGGCGAAAAAAGGCATTGGCCTGCCTTAGCGATCTGCAGCCTAAGAAGATACTGGATGTGGCAACAGGCACGGCAGATGTAGCTATTATGGCATCCGGTTTGCTGAAACCTGAGGCTATCACAGGGATTGATATCAGCGAAGGGATGCTGGAGATCGGGAGAAGAAAAATAGAAAAGTTGGGTTTGCAAAATACTATAGAGTTGTTAAAGGGGGATAGTGAAACAATAAATTTTAGTGACAATTCGTTTGACGCAGTAACAGTGGCTTTTGGGGTTCGTAACTTTCAAAATCTCGAAAAAGGCCTGTCAGAAATTCTAAGAGTACTGAGGCCGGGCGGAAAACTGGTGGTACTGGAATTCAGCCAACCCAAAATGCCTTTTGTAAAAGCTTTCTATAATCTTTACATGAAAATAGTTACCCCGAACATGGGAAAGCTATTTTCGAAAAACCGCAACGCATACCAATATCTCGACGCATCAATTAAAAAGTTTCCGGAAGGGGAAAATTTTAAGGATATCCTGGACAACCTGGGATATATTCACTTACAATACAAACCACTGAGTGCAGGAATATGCAGTATCTATTGCGGAGAAAAAAAATAACAGGAATTGTATGTCTTTTAATGATTTTCCCGGTAATCGCGTTTACCCAGGAACGTTATTTAAACCTGGAAGACCACGATGAAAAATCATTTCACTTTGGTATCAACATAGGTGTAAACAGGGCGCATTATAGCTTCACGCATCATCCCCGCTTCCTGGAATTTGACAGCGTGATGGCAGTAGAAAGTGTTAACAGCACAGGTATTAACCTGGCCTGGCTTGTGAATAAAAGACTAAGTAAACATTTTGACCTCCGCACCTACCCCATCAACCTTGTTTTTACAGAAAAGGCTTTTCAATATCGCCTCAAATACCCAAACCGCCCGGCAGGAGAAGATACTTTGGGCATTAGAAAATTACAAGGTATCACGTTGGCGTTTCCGTTACAGATCAAATTTAATAGCGACCGGATTAATAACTTTAAGGTGTACATGATGACCGGCGCAAGAGCAGAATATGATTTTGCTGCTAACAAGGGAGACAAAAATGCCGAGAACCTGATGAAGCTAAACAAATTTGATTATGGCGTTGAACTGGGCCTGGGCTTTCATTTTTATTTCCCGGTTTTCGTTTTAACGCCAGAAGTGAAGCTGGGATGGGGCCTGAGCAATGTACATAGCAGGGACCCGGACCTTAAATATTCCAATGTAATTGATAAGATAAATGCACGCACCGTTACGTTCTCGCTTACTGTAGAATAAAAAAAGCCGGCAAGAATGCCGGCTTCTAAAATTATTTTTGCCTGGCTTTAATAGTCATAATTTCTCCGGAACATATTCAATCTTAAACCTGCAGACACGAAGGTGCGGTTTTGATCTGCTGCACCCGCAAGCGAATAATTTCTCTTTAGCATCGAGACATCAAGAAACAGGTTTTCCCTCAACTCATAACTAACCTGCAGTACTGCATTCAGGCAAGTAACTTTTCTACCACTTCCCACTTCAAAACCATCGTCATCTAACCTGCTTCTATAATCCTTGAAGATGTTTCCGCCAAAGTTTCCACCAGTGGTATCCATTCCCTGCTTATAATAAATAGCTCTTGCATACACAGACCACCTGGGTGCTGGCTGGTAATTCGCAATTGCGATCACTTCCTGGAAGTTGGCTCCCAACGGGTGTGCCAGCGGTTGGTTGTAATGAGTGTAGTTGGCAATGGTGTCATTGTGGGAATAGGTGAATGGTCTTACCCTGTTGGTTTCAAATTGCAGGTCCAGGTTTTTGATACCCAACGCATCTATATATTTTACACCGGCCTGCAGGCCAAATTTATTCACCCAACTGGTCGGGTTGTCCCGCACTTGTTTCAGGATAAACTCATCCAGGAGCACCTGCCCGTAAAACTGCAGCCTGTGGGCTACATTTGCTTTAAAGTCTAAACCCGCGACTGCATTATCAGGGCTACCAACGGTCCCCTCTATATGCCTGTAAAAAATGATGGGATTCAAATACTGAAAATCAAAACGGTTTTGCCGGCCAAATACCACCCCTTCAAATAAGCCTACATTCAACCATTTTGTCACATTCATACTCAGGTGGTGCATGGCCGCATATTTTCTGGGCAATAAATTATCGCCGCTTTTTCTAAACTGGGGCATCAACTCCATAAAAATATTCTGGTAATTGAATTTCCATATGCGGGTGTTGATCTTTGCAAAAAGATAGCTGTTACCCCAGTCACTGAGAAACAAACTGCGGAACCCGTTCCCTATAAAGTTTTTATCATATCCAAACTGGAAGTCGATGTACTTCGTCGCATTAAAAGTGATATAACCCCGGGCATCAAAATAATCAACACCGGTTCCCTTGAAACCTTTGTAGAATCCATAACCCGGTACTGCCCTGAGCGAACCAACCCTTTCATTAAAAAAAGACGGCCCACGTTCCTGGTTCTCTGTTATAAAGGAAGAGAAGCCGATTTTTTTAGCGATCATCCCTCTCACGCTAACCCCGCGGGTATTCAAAAAAAGGTTTTCATCGTTGTCGGATTCTTTACCCAATTGTAATTGCAGTATGGGATTAAGCGCCAGGAAAAAATCCTTTGTATTGACTTCCAGCAGGTTTGCTTTGGTTTTATAAAAGGTTTTGAAGATGGGCTTTTTGCTGTCGAAATCATCCCGCGAACCTGTAAACCATTCGCTGTTGTTTCGATACAAGCTCCGCAAATTATAATCATCAACAGCGGACAGCCCTGACTTGTCAGCTTCCCCCGAAATCATGGCCCCTGTGGAATCCAGGTAACCTAACCGGTTACTGTCCATGAGTTCCGCCTGTCGCACGATCGCTCTCCTGCTGTATGGTTTCAAGGTAGAAAAATTAAGGTCGGGATTGGTCCGCTGCTTGATTTCCATACGGTCCAGCAGGTGGTATTCTTTGGCTCCCTGGATCAGGTAAGTTGATTGTGCAAAGCTGAAAACGGGGCAAACAAAAACGAAGAGTTTGAGAAAGCTTTTAATAATTTGCATCGAGTTTTGATTAAATTAAAAATCTATACATTCAAGATATGCAAAAATACCTTTTTAAAAACATACTGGTTGTAAATGAAGGGGAAATTAAGGCACGTGATGTGTTAGTGAATGGCGAAAAAATTGAGCGTATAGACAATAACATTGATGTGAAGACCGCAGTGACTGAGATCAACGGAGAAGGTAAACACCTGTTGCCGGGCGTTATAGATGACCAGGTACATTTTCGGGAGCCGGGCCTCACACACAAAGCGAGCATCTATACAGAAAGCAAGGCAGCAGTGGCAGGAGGTGTTACCAGCTTTATGGAAATGCCAAATACGATTCCCAACGCCCTGACGGTGGAACTGCTGGAGCAGAAATACACGATAGCGAACCAATCTTCGCTTGCCAACTATTCTTTTTTCATGGGTGTAAGCAACGACAATGCCATGGAAGCCCTACGCATTAACGGGTTGAAAAACGAAATTTGCGGTTTGAAAATATTTATGGGTAGCAGTACCGGCAATATGCTCGTGGACAATCATAGCACGTTAAATAAGATTTTTAGTGAGAGCGAAGTGCTTATCGCTACCCATTGTGAAGATGAACGTATCATCCGCAGAAATTTTGAAGCGTTAAAACAAACCGGGGTGGAACTCACCGCAGCGCATCACCCCATTATCCGCGATGAGGAAGCCTGTTTTGAATCTTCCCTTATTGCTATCCAGTTTGCAAAGAAACACAACAGCAGGTTGCATATACTGCACATCAGCACAGAAAAAGAATTACAACTGTTCAGCAATATGATGCCTTTGAAAGAAAAAAGAATCACTGCGGAAGTTTGTGTTCACCATCTTCATTTCACAGCGGATGACTATGCACGTCTGGGGTACAAAATCAAATGTAACCCCGCGATAAAATCAGCCGATAACAAGTCCGCCTTATGGACGGCATTACTGGATGACAGGCTTGATGTAATTGCAACCGACCATGCGCCCCATCTCCTGGCAGAAAAAGAAGGTCCATATGAACATGCGCATGCAGGCCTTCCCCTTGTGCAGCATTCCCTTTCCCTGATGTTGTATTACCAACAGAGCGGAAAAATTTCATTGGAAAAAATCGTGGAGAAGATGAGCCATGCTGTGGCCGATTGTTTTCAAATAAAGGAGAGAGGATATATCAGGGAAGGTTACTATGCTGACCTTGTGGTAGCGGATATGCAAAGGCCTTTTACCATAAACCCGGGCAATATCCATTACAAATGTGGCTGGAGTCCCCTGGAGGGTTTCAACATGCCGGCAAGTATCAGTACAACCATGGTCAATGGAAATATCGTATATGAAAATGATAAATTTAATGAATCATATAAAGGTCAACGGTTAAAATTTGACAGATAATTACAGGAATAATGGAGACAGATAAAACCACGCTAAATGACCTCGCCATTTTTAATGCAGAAGACGATTACTCTGTTTTCAATGTTCTGAACTTTACCAGGACCTCTAACGGTAAGGAACAACTGAAAAAAAACCTAAGGACAGCTCTTTCAACCAAAGAGGCGATTGAAGGTGTACAAAAAACCGTGCAGCTTATTGGTCGTGAGGTGGCAAAATGGCCAATGCAGATCAGTAATGGTACAGTAATGGTGGTAGAACGGTTTTATGAGACCAGTATTGATCCTATTCCCGCCCATGTATCTTCCGTAGGTGCTATGAGTTATAAACTGCTTCATGGCCCCGATTACTCCCTGGTAAAATACTCCATTACCCATTGTTTCGACCTGATCAAAGGCATGCAGCAGATTGTAAAGGATTTCTTACACGATGATAGCCCGGCGCCACTAAAAAAAATCTTACAACAATCCGGTAAGATACTCCAATCCGTGAACCTGAAACTGGTAGAAGAGTACGAGAAACCGGGAGATGTACCCATCCCTTTACAACTGCAACTTGGGCAGTTCCTCCGCTACCACTATAAACAGAATATGCTGGATCTTATCACGTATTATGCCCAACTGGATGCATGGTACGGGATGGCGATGGCTGCTAAAAACCTGGATCTTGTCTTTCCTGAATTCACCGAATCAAAAGAACCTTCCATAGAAGCAGACGGGTTATACCATATCCTCCTCAACAAAGCGGTACCGTACGAGGTCCGGATGAACAGGGAGACCAATTTTTTGTTCCTCACAGGTGCAAACATGGCCGGCAAAAGCACTTTCATTAAAGCAGTGGGTACTGCTGTGTTCCTGGCACATGTAGGGATGCCAGTGCCGGCAAAACTGATGCGGCTTTCTGTGTTTGACGGGTTGCTGAGCAATATCAACGTGATAGACAATATCGTGAAAGGAGAAAGTTATTTTTTTAATGAAGTGCAACGGATTAAAGCCACCGTAAGTAAGATTAACGATGGCCGAAAATGGCTGATCCTGATCGACGAACTTTTTAAAGGCACCAACGTGCAGGATGCCATGAAATGTAGCACCGCTGTAATTGAAGGCCTGCTAAAAATAAACAACTCCCTTTTTATTCTTTCCACCCACCTGTATGAAATTGGCGAGGCGTTGAAGGTCCACCCAAATCTAAGCTTCAATTATTTTGAGACCACCGTCAGGGATGGGCAGCTTAATTTTAGTTACCAGCTACGAAAAGGAATCAGTAATGACCGGCTGGGTTACCTTATTTTACAGCGGGAAGGGGTGGTAAAAATGCTGGAAGATTTGTAAAGCATTGTGTATATTGACGGATCAAAATCGTACCCATGCTGGTTAAAACCTTTGGCAGCGCCGTTTATGGAGTAGAAGCAATCAGCATTACCGTGGAGGTAAATGTAAACAACCAGGGAAAAAATTATTACATCGTTGGCCTGCCCGATAACGCAGTCAAGGAAAGTTTACAAAGGGTGGAAAGTGCCATTAAAAGTCTTCGCCTGTACATGCCGCGCACCAAACTGGTGGTGAATCTCGCCCCGGCAGACATCAAAAAATCCGGTTCTGCTTTTGACCTTCCTATCGCTATCGGTACAC